>JAFGIN010000167.1 GCA_016929595.1 Chitinispirillaceae bacterium | reverse complement strand
TTCACCATTCACCATTCACCATTCACCATTCACCATTCACCATTCACCATTCACCATTCACCATTCACCATTCACCATTCACCATTTATCATTTATCATTCATCATTCATCATTCATCATTCATCATTCATCATTCATCATTCACCATTCACCATTCACCTATTCACCATTCACCATTCACCTATTCACCGCCTTCCACCTTCTGCCCACCGTCCATTTGTTCCGGTGCTAACTGGCCACTGGCCATTGCCCATCGGCCGCTGTCCACCCCCGATTGATTCATCATTTCGGATACCGGAACAATGGAATATCCCAGTGATCTTAATGAATCTATCATCATACCAAGCTTCAGATGGACCTGATCCTCTCGATTTTTCCGCTCGGTACCAAGGTGCATTAATATAATTCCTCCGTTGATCCCATATGGTTTCGTATTCGCCAGGGTCACTATTTTCGTAAAAACTTCATCAGGCGTTTTAAAACCAGGCGTCTCCCGATCGGGAACCCAGTCATTGGTATCAAACCCTTCACGCCACGATCTCCCCTGACGCCACCCGATATGAAAATATCCGGCAGTACGAGCCCAGCAACACAACTGTTTGTTGTACTCCCCGTAAGGAGCACGCCATAACGGAGCAAGGTGTTTTCCTGTAAGTGAGAAAAAAAGGTGATTGTTTTCTGTGAGCTCCTTATAAAGAAAATTCTGTGAAACAGTGCTGAGTGTCGCTTGTACCCGGTTGTTACCATATGAAGTTAAATGCGGATGTGTTAATGTGTGATTTGCAGGTTCATGCCCCAGTTCAACAAGTTTTTTGATAATCTCCGGGTATTTTTTAATAAAAAACCCGGTCAGAAACATTGTACTTTTCACATTTCGCGACTGCAATGTGTCGAGAATCTCATTGGTGATATTGGCAAGCGAACCCCCATCAAAGGTAATGCTCACCATTTTCAAGTCCTCAGAACCATTGTTGAAACTATAACCGGTCCGGGGCAAAGGAGATAGCGGTTTGAATACAGGAGGCAGACCCTGCAGCCTGTTAGCTACAGGTTGTTTTGGTTGGCTGACAATTTCGGTTGAATCGTTCGGCTCTTGAATCAGCGGTTCCGTTTCGATCTCCTTTTGCGCACTGAGTTGCGCCAGAAGGACTGAACGATTATTCTGAAGAGCCAGGTTCTCATTTTTAAGCAATTCAAATTCTCTGAAAAGCCACGCCGCAAAAACAATCGAACAAAGAGCTAACGTTACTGCAGACCACAGAATCAGAGGTTTGTACAACACCGTTTCCGTGTGCAGCTTAAGTGAATCGTTCGATGCACCAGTGAGTTCTTTTGGAATGCATGAAGCCGCACTGCAATAGGTCTTTCCGTCAAAAATTATCTGACAGTTAACACACAACGGTGAACCGCATTGTGAGCATATACCGATAGAGCGCTTTTGCGGATGATTTTTACAATAGTAGAGCGTTTTTCTTTTTTTCGACATATCATTAATTGTACACATAAAATAATACTATTGCAGCATTTTCGGTAAAGAGTTTGCATAAATGGTTGATTCTCTGCCATCTCTTATGTAATATTTATATTCTGAAACACACTGTAATCTTCTTTTTATGTAAAACATCTATGAATGCAATAGAACTGATAAACATTTCAAAGTGGTACCGGAAAGATTTCTGGGTCCAGAAAAGTTGTGCGGTTTCAAATGTCTCTCTTGCCGTTAAGCAGGGTGCCGTAACCGGTTTTGCAGGCCCAAACGGTGCCGGAAAGACTACATCAATTAAGATGATTATGGGGCTTGTCCGTCCTGATTCAGGATCAATCACGCTCTACGGCAGGAGAAATGATGATCCTGACTCCCGAAAAGGTATCGCTTACCTATCCGAGCAACCCTACTTTTACAGCCATCTCACAGTCGAAGAATCCCTACGGTTTGCATCAGAGCTGCTCCAGCTTTCAAAAGATTCTGTAAAATCAGAAATCAGCCGTGTTTTAACAAGTGTTGAACTTCAGGACAAAAACAGATCTAAAGTGAAAAGTCTCTCCAAAGGGATGCAACAGCGTCTGAATATGGCACAGGCCCTTTTAGGTAAGCCTCATACTATGATCCTTGATGAACCAATGAGCGGAATGGATCCTCCCGGCCGTCGGCTGTTTCGTCGGTTGTTCAGGCAGCTTGCAGAAAATGGTACGACGATCTTTTTCAGTACCCATGTCATTGATGACATAGAAGCGGTCTGTGATGAAGTGATCGTCCTCTCAAAAGGGAACCTTCACTATAGCGGAAGAGTTGATTCGCTTCTGGAGAAGGGGTATAAAGGAAAGGAATTTATTATCTCAGGTATGACTAATGAGATCAGAAAACAGCTCATTGCATGCGGATGCACCGTGAATGCACAACCCGATACGACATTGCTTTTTGTCCCATCAGGAATTGACCCGCAAGTTGTTCAGACAAAACTCAGAGGCGAGCCGATTCACTATCATGCGATCACCGACAGGCGGATGTCACTTGAGGAACTCTTATACAATAACTCCACTCTACAGGAACAGTAACCTATGCGGGTAACTCTGGCGATTGCACTTAATACGTTCCGGGAAACAATCAGAAACAGCGTACTGTACAATATACTGCTTGTTGCAGTAGCTGCTCTTGGCCTGACATTAACATTCGGTGATCTCTCGCCATTCTCCAGAGTCCAGGTCCTCACCGATTTTGGACTGGCATCGATGTCGATCACCGGATTACTGCTTGCAGTTTTTATCGGAGTTGGAATGTTAGGCGGTGAGATTTCATCAAAGACCGTCTATAGCGTTCTTACCAAACAGGTTTCCCGCGAATCGTTCATCGCTGGTAAATTCTTTGGGTTATTATCAATACTATTACTCAATTTTTTTCTTATCGCGGTGCTCTTTTTTGTTTTCATCAAACTTTTAGGTGTAAACCCTTCCTATTCGCTATTTACCGCTGTACTGCTGCTTGCGATGGAGATGTCAATTATCATTTCGGCATCAATACTGTTCTCAAGCTTTACAACGCCAACACTTGCTGCAATATTTACCATAGGATTCTACATAGCAGGACATCTCAATAACCTTGTAGGTATCGGCGCACAGCAGCAGAGTAGCGCATTGTGGAAAACGACCCTTAACTTTCTCTATTATGTACTTCCGGATCTCGAGCATTTCAATGTCCGCACCCGTCTTATCTATGAGTTGCCAATTCCTGATGGATATATCCTGCAAACGTTTTTGTATGGTATCTGCTATACCATACTGCTGCTCTTTCTTTCAATGATTGTTTTCTCGAAAAAAGATCTATGAAAAAAAAACTTTTCATACTGCTTATACCTGTAGCGGCACTGTGCAGCACGATTGCACTCCAGCACTCTATTGTTAAAAAGTTCGGATACACAATGAGCGAAGAAAGCCTGACATACCTTCCGGCAGATAAAAGTATAAAGCCGTTTCTCCTGGGCTACGAGACAACCTTTGCAAATTACCTATGGATCCGGACCGTAGTCTATTTCGGCCACCATTATGCAGGAGACCGCGATTTCAGGTGGCTTGACAATATGGTCGATATCATTTCAAAACTCAATCCCTACTTTTATCCGGTGTATGAATTCAGCGGACTGATACTTCCTGACGTAACCGGCAATATTGACCTCACGAGGATCATGCTTGAACGGGGCATCTTTTATGTAGGGGATAAAAAATGGAACCCGGCATTCTACCTGGGGATGATTTATTATAAGTATTATCATGACAAAATCACTGCCGCCAAATACTTTACCATAGCCATAAACGCAAAAAACGCTCCTTCCGAAAAGTTAATTAACCTTACAAATGCGTTCCTGATCAAGGCTGACAACACAGACAAAAGCCTGGCAATGAGTGCATTCCTGTATGAAACAAGTGACAATCCTGAAGTTAAAAAGTATCTTGCTGAAAGTTACCGGAAATTGTATGATCAAATGAAACAGAACAACATCTCTGATCATCCATAATGAGATTTTTAAAGGAACAAGTACACGGCCTCTAATGATCAATTGGTAACCGATCAGATTTGTGCAAATGAAATCCGATACTGAAATCTTTCTTTTTGAATCAAGGATCAATCAATGCAAAAGTTGGAGTATCAATTTATTATCGCAGAGAAGTATGGAAAAGGTATATTTGGACATGTCCTGCCCAAGGAGGCATCATGGAAAGTTCACTACGTGAACGGAGAGAGTTTTCCCAACTGGACCGACACAACACTATATAATTATCTGACCAGAATAGGCGAGCAAGGGTGGGAAGTCGTGAGTACATCAACACATACAATTATCAGAACCGGTTCTCTTCCGGTGGAACATATGAATGTTATTGCCAAAAGAATTAAGGAATAAAATTAAGAAAAATGCAATTTAAGCGATTTAACTATTGAAATTCTGTGCTGAGGCCGCTATAATTTTTAATAGATTCTAATTCTCAGGAGCGAATGCCTCACAACGACAGGGTATTCAGGAAAGGAGTTCGATGAATCAATGTAAGATGTCCTGGTTTTCGAGGTAATCTGTTACTAACTGCTAACAACAAAAAACTTTTTTATCGGAGGATTTTTTTATGGTACGCAATTCTAAAGGTTTTACACTTATCGAACTCATGGTCGTTATTCTTATTATCGGTATTCTTGCTGCTCTGGCTATTCCGAAGTTCACAGATGCTTCAGCTAAGGCAAAAATGAGCGAAATTCCTACTGTTATCGCGGCTTTCGATAATGCACAACTTGCACGTATTGCAGAAACAGGTGCTGTCGGCAATCTTACCGATCTCGTATTCGATGCGCCAACAGCCTCAAAATGGTTCGATTGGACTGAACCTGCAGCAGGAGAATACGAGGCAGAAGCTAGAAATGATATCGGGTCTTTTGAAACCGGTGCGACAGCAACAAGCACAGTTGCTGATAATGGCACAGTCACTCATGCGTCATCTGCCACAACTGCAGTTTCAAAATATCTCCCGAATTTTTTAACTAACTAATGATCATCCTGGATAAGATGATTTACTGGCATCAATCGTTAATTAATTTAGCAGCCCAGCTGGGCTGCTTTTTTTATTTTTGTCGCATTATTGTAATATACGTTTGAAAAACTTTTGAGATTCCTCTCCCTTTTATTTCAATATCGTATAAATCTGAAATAAAACTTACAATCAGAAAAATACCCGCACCAGGTGCTCTTTTGTGACTTGTCTGCCTGATCTGTAACAAAACACTTTCACTTTTGTTGAACACTGGAATTCTTTAAACATAAATCGAACATAATCAATAACACCACTCTAATATCCTCATTACAAACTGCCCGTATGTCTAATTGTAATAATTATTGACATTGAAACCCTATAATATTAAAGTTATTTGAATAGACACCAACAATTGGACATTAGTGGTTGAAATATATGATATTGAATGGTTATCGCAGATGCTTTCCACAGTTCTATCCTGATTGTTTTAATTAAAAATTTGTATAGATCTTACGAAACCGAACGTTTTTGAATGTGACAGAATTATGAGAATCGGGATTGAGGCATATTCTCTATTTAAACAAAAGGCTGGCATTGGGGTGTACTTACAGGAATCGATAAAATATCTGCAAAAAGCAGATTCCATAAACCAGTACTACTTGTATGCAGGGAAAAAAGCAGATTTGCCATTTTATAATCCCCGCTGGGAATCCATTGTAGCCACTGGGTTTCAATTGATAAGAAAATTGAGTACCGCCTGGTTGGTTCTTCAGGCAGGAAGAGATCTGAAGAAAGATAATATCGATATTTTTTGGGGCATTCAAGGTATAACACCATTTCCTGTTGCAAAAAGTATAAAAAAGATAATTACTGTGCATGATGTAGTGTTGTATTTGTACCCTCAGACCATGATATTTGTTCGTGCTATGTTCTTTTGGAGTAAACATTCAATGGACATAATGAAGTGCGAGAAGATTACATGAGAATAGCGATTGTATCTTTCGGATTAAACGGGGTAAGCGGTATTCCTCGCTACGCGCAGTCAATGTTATTCGAACTTTTAAAAAAAGATAAGGAAAATTACTTTTTAATATATGCCAATGAAAAACCAAAGGACATATTTCTTAATCAGAATTCTAGTTGGAAAAAACCCTTTATTAATTTTTCTAACTCTTTATGGGCACTGTTTTTCTCGGCATGGCAGATTAGAAAAGATAAGATAGATATTGTTTTGTCTTTTGAAGTGGTTTCACCGCTGTTTTTGCCTAAAAATGTAAAATTGTTTTCTGTTGTTTATGATTTTGTTTGGCATTTGTATCCAGACTCTCTAAGTCCGATAAATAAAATAGTATTGCCATTGTTGGCTCCCTTGTCAATAAAACAATCGGACTTTATTTTTTGCATATCAAAAACAACTCAAAATACGTTGCACAAGCTATATCCTAAAAAAAAGGATTGTTGCAATGTGGCTTATTGCGGATTGCAACCTGCTGAGTTTTCTTTTAAAAAAAATAATTTGGATAAAAAGTATTTTTTAGCTGTATCTACCGTGGAACCAAGAAAAAATTATATCGGCTTATTGCGGGCGTTTGTTGCTTTTAAAAGAAAATACTTATGGAACGGAAAACTGCTTATCGTGGGCAAGCAAGGGTGGGGAAATATAAAACTTATTGAAGAGGCAGGAAATGCAGGCATTACAGGTGATTTGATTTATTTAAAGAGTGTGGATGATAAGAAACTTTCTGAACTGTATGCAAACGCAACTGGATTTGTTTTGTTTCCTTTTTATGAAGGGTTTGGCATTTCTTATATCGAAGCATTGTCTTACGGTCTTCCTGTCGCTTCTTCCGATATCGGGGTTTGCAGGGAAATTTTGCGAGGTTTTTCTCTTTATGCCGACCCGAACGATATTGACGATATGTGCGAAACTATAAATAGGTTGGCTGGCATGTCAATGTCTGAGGCTTGCCGTAAAAACAGGATTGAATATGTAAAAAGGAATTTTCAATGGTCATCTTCAGCGGAGAATATTCATAATAAGCTGAAAGGTCTGTATGAATAGTTTGGTTTCTGTAGTTATTGCAGCATATAATTGTGAAAAAACAATAAGACAATCCCTTGAGTCTGTCCTTTCACAATCGTATTGCAGTATTGAAATTGTTTTGGTTGATGACTGTTCAAGTGATGGAACAGCGGAAATAATGGCATATTATAAAAATCTTCATCCTGAAAAGATTAAATTTTTTATTAACGAAAAGAACAGAGGTGTATCCTTTTCAAGGAATTTGGCACTAAATTATGTCTGTGGCAAGTATATTTCATTTCTTGACGGAGACGATTACTGGGATAAGACCAAAATAGAAAAACAAGTTGCAGTATTGGAAAACGGAGATTTAAACGTTGATGTTGTTCATACTGGAGTTTTTACTGTTTATGATAGAGACACAGAATTAATACTGAAAAAAGAAAAGTTTTTTATAAAAAACGAAGATGTTTTTTCTTATGTTTTGAATAATGTTGAAAAAGATGTAAAAAAGCACGGAAATAGCTATTTTAATATGCTGAAAGTTTCAAGCCCGATTTGTTTTTCGTCATGCATGTTTACAAAAAAAATAATAGATACTATAGGCGGATTCGATGAATCCTTAGATTATCAGGCAGAGGATCGGTTACTTTGGCTCAGTGCCGCTGCTATATCAAAGTTTTACTTTTTACCCAATAAATTAACATATTATAGATTACATAAAGACAGTTATACATTCAAAAATATTGTAGAAAAAAAAATTAATTATGACTTGTTGAATGCTCAGGTCATAGATAGATTTTTCCTTTACGATTTTATAAAAACGAAAATGATATCGTACAGAAATTTTTATGACGGTGTTTTCTTGTCCACGAGATTCAGGTTATTTTGGAATAAAATTGGAAAGCAGTTTTTTTTAATAGTTAGTCGTATTTTTTATAATTCAAGGCGCAGATTTTTGTATTTAAACAAAAGCAAACTTGACATAGGGCTTTTAATCCTTTTTATAACAAAGAGATGCAACTTCAAGTGTTCATTTTGTTTTGTGGAACAAAAATCTTCCGATATGAAGTTAGAAATTGTAAACCGTATTACAAACGGAATAAACACAGGTGCAATTTCGATTACAGGTGGAGAGCCGTTTTTACATCCGAAAATATCTGAAATTATTTGCGCATGTTTGAATAAGTGCTGTGTTGAAATAAATACAAACGGGTTTTTTACCAAAAAAATTTACAAGTCTATCTTATCATCCTTAAAAAATAATAATACATTAAATTCAATTGTTGTAAATATTTCCTTAGACGGGTTACCAGAGGTTCATAATTCTGTAAGAAAAAACAGTTTGGCATATATTAAAGCTTTGGATTCGATTCGTAGTTTGATGTCTTTGAGGTCTGTGTATCCAAATCTACGCGTGGGTGTAAACACTGTCATAAATTCAACAAACTTCCGAGATACATTTGAGTTCGTTTCGAAAATTTATAATGAAATGAGACCGGATTTTCATTCGTTTGAATTTGATAGGTTTTCGACAGAGAGCAAGAAGTGTTTTTCCGAAAATAAAGATTTGTTCAAAACAAATGTTTTAAAAATATGTGGTTATTTAAAAAAAAGATATGGCTTTCACGGCAAGGAAACTTCAAAAAGAATTCAAAAACAGTTAAGAATTATTTTAGATAATGAATCATGGGGTAGCTACTGCGGAGTTTATAAAGATGTTGTTGTGGTTTATCCTGACGGTAAGGTTCCTGTTTGTGAAATGAGATCTGAATTTTTAGAGTTAAAAGATTATGACAACAATATTTCATGCCTCATAAAATCCGAGGAAGCTAAAAACTTACAGGAAAAAATAATAAAAGAAAAATGTAATTGCTTGCACGGATGTTGGCTTATCCCTGCGCTTAAACGCGTACAAGAGTCTAAATGCTAACCCACATATTTAATCTCAAGCTTTCGCAGTTCTTATTTACAATAAACGATTTTTTGGGGGGCATAGCAAAAAAGTTTTATTACGTAGAGCGGATAGGGCTTGGGGCGACTTTGATATTGGTTTCAAATTTTATCTTTGAAAAACTGGATATTCTCTTTGTTAATTTTATATACCAGGTTATCAATTGATGACACTGATTAAAAAAATTGCCATAAACACAGTATTATTGAGCTCAGGCAGAATATTAACAGGATTATTACAGATAATAATTATTGGATTGCTTGCTCGTTTTTTTGGCGCAGCAGGATATGGACAATACGCATTTGCACTTACTTATGTTACTTTTTTTAATGTGCTATGTGTTTTTATGGACTCAATAGTAGTTCGCGATGTTGCCAGACATCGGGATAACGCATCATCGATAATCGGGAACGCTATCATTTTAAAAACAATTTTGTGCTTTAGTGCATTACTTTTATTACTTATCAGTGTTTTTTTTAGTCGATCATACATCAGTAATACTTACCTGATACAATTACTTTCTTTGTCACTGATATTTAATATTATTCAGACACCCCGTATTATTTTTGAAGCTGATTTACGTGGCGGCTACATAGTTTTTGTTGATGTAATCAGTAAATTGCTTGGTGTGCTTTTTTTAAGTGTAAGTGGAATATTGAAAATTAACCTGCTATATGCTGCAGCCGCACTGTTATTATCTGAGTTCATAGCTTCTCTGATGATTTGGTTTTTGTCAAAAAAGTTTGTAAAACCAAAATTAGTCTTTGATTTTAAAGCTTTAAAAACACTTTTTATTAATTGTTTCCCGATGCTGATCCTTGGAATGGTTTCCGTTGTATATTTACGAATTGATACCGTGTTGCTATCTGTTATCAAAGGTGACGCAGCGGTTGGTTATTATAGTGGAGCCACTAATGTTATGGCTAGTGCTATCGTTTTTTCCGATTCTTATGCACGATCGGTTTTTCCTGTTATTTCCAACTTTTTTAACGACCAACGAGAAAACGCTACTTTTATTTTTACCCGATCTCTTAAATATCTGTCTGCGGGTGGCCTTTTTTTTGCAATTGCCGGCTGGTCTTTTTCCCTCCCTGTCATCAGATTGGTAATGGGTGATTCTTTTATCCAGGCTTCGGCACCCCTATCAATTTTATCGATTGCTACAGGTGTGATTTTTATCAGCAATATTTTGAGTATTACAATTACAGCTATCAACAAACAACAAATCAATATGTGGTTATCAATATCAAATATGGGAGTTTGTATTTTACTCAATATAATTTTGATTCCCGTGTTCAGTTTTAACGGCGCAGCATTTGCACGATTAATAACTGAATCCTTTGGTTGCTTGTTAGCGTTGCTGTTTGTAGTTCGATGTTTTCAAATTACCTTTTCGATGAGCTTGTTTATTAACATTATGCGATTAGTATCTACAGGTATATTGACAATGGTTGTTATACCATTTCTAAAAGACCTGTCTTTTCCAATAACAATTTCAGTTTTGGCCTGTGTGTATTTTCTATTTTTACTTTTATTGCACTGGTTTGATGAAAAAGACCTTGCTATTTTGAAAATGATTTTTGGAGGTAAAATGCTATGAAAATTTTGTTTACGCCCACTTTGATTCAACCAATACAGAATTCCCGAACGATTTTTTAAAAAAGGTTTTTCAACCGGAGTATATGTTCAGTACCGGCAGTAGTGCAATAATGTTTTTATTTGTTGTCAAAAAAGAAATGTATCCACAAATTAGGGATATAAGCGTGCATCCATTGACCCGTTTTTGAGGAAAATCGGAGTACATTTCAGAATAATATTTTTTAAAATAAAATTAAAGGTATTCCATGTTACAGGAATATAAAGCTGGCACGTATCATTAACTGTTATTGCAGAATATTTTTTCTCAACTGACAAATTTGCTTTGTGAAATAAAATAGGCTATGTGGTATGGTGGACGGTATCAAATTTTCAAATCGAGATGCAACATCAGATAAACTAACTAACGGTTTGTAGTTTTTTTTCAATTTAATAACGACACACAGATGTCGCTCCCTGATTTTAAATACTGAATAATATAATCCAAATAAGCATTAAGCAGGATGCTCTGTGTCTGGAATCCTTTTAAGCACTTGTTTATAAATACTGCAGCTTACGGAAAAAATGTATCCTCGTCCCGCGATTGTTTTAGTTGGCTTGCATCTACCAATATTGTATCATTATTGAGCTATTCTTAAAAAGAGAAAGTTATTGTTAGTTGACAAAGATAATCAGCAGCTCGTTTTTTAATCATGATTGTCGGATTGGATAGCGGGGGAAAATTTTTCTATGACTGAATGTGAATCTCCAAATAATAGTCTAAAATATCTTATATGCTTTATAATCCTGTCTGGTATTCTTGGCGCAAACCTATACTTTCGTACGTACCCATCAACGTTTTCACATTTAAAGAAAGCCGCTGAATTTCAAGTTCAGGACTCTATTAAAAAAGCTGCCGAAGTTCTGCTGGAGCAAAAGTTGGCTGGTTACAGTCAGATAGTGCGGAAACTACAGGTTGAGAACCTTGAGAGGGAAACAAGAAAATCGGATAACTATACTGCATTGGTTAAAGAAAAACTAAAAAAAATTGCAGGTTCCTATAAGGATTCTTCAGGTTCAACCTATTTAAGTGAGTTTGATACGTATCAATGGCTTAGATATACGGAGAATATTGTTGACCATGGATATCCTGGTGACATCAAAAAAGACGGGATTTCCTGGGACACTCTGATGACTGCTCCTCACGGAAGCAGAGTAACCTCTCACCATTTTCTCTTTTATTCCACTGCATGGCTTTATAAGCTTTATTGCTTTTTTCTACCTGATATTTCTATTCATAATTTCTGTTATTTCATCCCCCTTTTTCATGTAAGTATTCTCCTCCTTCTACTATTCTTTTTCTGTGCGCGGTTCTTTTCAATTGAGACAGGACTGGTTGCTACCATACTTTTTGGTTTTTCAGGATTAGTCATGAGAAATTCAATGGCGGGGTGGTATGATTATGATATCTTTAATTGCATTTTTCCAATAGCAATAATCTGGCTGGTCGCCGAGGCATTGCGAAAGGAAAGCATTCGCGGAATAGTGGTTTTTTCATCTTTTGCGGCTCTGCTACTGGGGCTGTTTGCTTCGCATTGGGTAGGTTGGATTTTTATTTTTGTTCTTGTCCAGGGTACGATAGCCGTATCTCTTGCAAATATTATTAACCTAAGATTCAAGGACAAAAAAAGGCTCTGGAAGGAAAGTCTGCCCTATGTGATTGTCATGATCACATTTTTTCTTGCGGGAATCATCTTCTGTTTTACATTTGCCAGAATCAACATTTTCGAACACCTGTACCACTCTGTTAAGGTTGCTCTGAAATTGGGAACTTCAATCCACCAGACAATCTGGCCACAGACATACTATACTGTTTCAGAATTGAAACCTGGAGATTTTGACAAAATTGCAGCACAACTGCATGGTACCCTTTTATTCACTGGCGCGGTGTTCAGTATGATATGGGTATACTGGAAAAACAAACGAAACGACATAGCTGACATTTGTCTTTTTCTTGTTTTCTGGTTTGTTGCAATGAGTTATGCTACCATGAATGCCGTTCGTTTTACATTTTTCCTGAGTGTACCCTGCTCGATTTTTCTTTCAGTTGCAATGGTGGACATCATAGTAAAGATACATTCGCTTTGCGTACGATCAACTGATAAATATGTTCGGTATGGTGCGGTTGCTGCGGCAATTATTCTTGCTGTGCCAGTGTATCGTGATGTTGTTGATGAAGGGCGAATGGTCGCGAAAAAGACACGACCCCTGATGAATGACATGTGGCACAGGGAGATGGAAGTGATTCGTGATAGTATCCCTTCCAATGGCATTATATTGACATGGTGGGATTATGGGTCATGGATCAAACAGATCGGCAGGCATAAGGTTTTTATAGATGGCCATTCCCAGGAAAGGCCTGCAACACAATGGACTGCCCGTTTTCTGATGAGTACAAATGAAGATGAAGCCCTTACAATATTAAGGATGTTGACTCACTCTTCTGACAAGATTTTTGATACTCTTAGCGCATACTTTAATGATCCCTACATTGCAATCAATCTTATGAATCGCCTTATCAGGTCCAAAAAAGAGGAGGCTGAGAAGATTGTACAAAATTATAAAATGCCGGATTCGTTGCATGCCAGTCTGCTGTCATCGCTGTATGAAACCCCTTGTGATCCGGTTTATGTTCTTGTTTACAATAAGATGATCGACATCATCAGCCAGATTTCTTTCCTTGGCAACTGGGAATTTCCGCGTGCCTATTACATGCAAAATCTTCATCTACCCAAGGATCAGCTTGTTACATCAGCAATCAATCTTTTTTCGCTGACACGGCCTGATGCCACTCGTCTTTACACAGAGGTTGCATCGGTTTCAGAAAAAAAAGATAAGAATGAAATTATGTCTAGCAGAGATGGATACGGAGCACGATTACGCGGATTTCAAGATGGAAATCTGGTACTGTTCAGAGAAGGATTCTTTTGCGATCTATCAAAAATAGAGGCAAAAATGTTAAAACCTGCCGGAAAAGGTTTTCAACGTCCGTCGTATCTTTACGTTTACGACAAGGATTCCCTACTTGTTAATACATGGGGATCAGATAGTGCCACGTTGTCTCAAAAAAAGGCTTACTGCTCGGAAAATGACACAATGCCTTTCGGGTATCTTGTTTCAAAAATGGATGCAGACAGCTCCTGGGAGATGATATCATTTTCATCATTGAAACTTGCACAAAGCATATTTACAAAGTTAATGTTTCTTGGCGGATCGGGGCTCAGTCATTTTGAACTGGTCCACTGTAACGAGGACAAATCAGTGTTACTATATCGTGTCAATTGGCTCCCTGAAAAGGGTGCACTTATCAATGAGGTGAACCTGTGAATGAAAAACAACCATCGATAACAGTAATTCTGCCCTGCTATAATGAAGAAAACACCATTGGTATTTGTATAGATAAAGCATTGAAAACATTGCGGGGCAACAATCTTTCAGGCGAAGTTCTTGTAGTAAACAATTGCTCAACTGACCAATCCGCAGCAATAGCGGCAGCTTCTGGTGCAAGAGTGGTGAATCAACCGATTCGGGGATATGGTGCAGCGTATATAAAAGGAATAGCAGAAGCTAAGGGCGATTATTTAGTGATGGGTGATGCAGATAACACCTATGATTTCGAGGAAATGCCTGCATTGATCAATGAACTGGAACGTGGCAGTGATATGGTTATCGGATCACGTTTTATGGGTAAAATGGAAAAAAGAGCAATGTCCTTCACTCACAGGTATATTGGAAATCCGATTTTGACAACAATGTTGAACCTGTTGTTTGGTACAAGGCTGTCGGATTGTCACAGCGGATTTCGTGCAATAAGGGCAGATATTGTCAAGCAACTCGAATTAAATACAACCGGAATGGAATTCGCCTCTGAAATGATTGCAGTCGCGATACGACAAAAAATCAAGATCAAGGAGATTCCCATTACCTATTATCCGCGCGAGGGTGAATCCAAACTCAATCCCCTCATTGATGCATGGCGACATGTGAGATTCCTGCTCGTGTACAGTCCAGATTGGCTCTACCTTTTTCCCGGTATGCTTTTATTTTTTGGCGGTATTGCCGCAATGCTCTTGTCCGCGCAGGGAAGGTTAGTGTTTGCAGGGCACAGGTTTGATATCCATGCAATGGTATTTTTTACCTTTTCTTCAATTCTTGGTTACCAGATACTTAATATAGGTATATTTGCGAAGAAGTATGCTCTTATTACTGGTTTTATAAGGCAGGATATGTTTATTGATTTTCTGGAAAAAATTCTCGATCTGGAACGTACAATCATAACTGGTCTATGTTTATTTACAGCTGGCATGGGTGGTACTGCCTGGATTGCAGTGCAATGGCTGAGGTCGGGAATGGGAGCTCTTGATGAAATTGCGTTCTGTCTGGGTTGTCTGCTTGCACTTTTCATCGGTATAGAGCTTATTTTTTCATCATTCTTTCTGAGCCTGCTTCAAGTACCACGCCGGTGTGCCAGATGAAAAGAGAAACCTTTTCGACCGTTTGTGTGATTATCGCCGCAAAGGGGAGTGGTGAAACACTGGAGGCATGCCTTCAATCGGTAGTTACCATCGATTATCCTTCTTATGAAATTATTCTTGTCGATGACGGACTGGACGACAAAGCGCGTTCCATTACAAATAAATACAATGATAAAATTCATATCATTAAGAACACTGGTGCAGGACCCTCTTCGGCGCGAAATTGCGGTGTAAAAATCTGTCGTGCAGATTATGTTGCATTTTTTGATGCTGATTGCATTGTTGATAAATGCTGCCTGACAGAGCTAGTTTGTGCGTTGGAGAAGTATCCCGATGCTGCAGGAAGTGGCGGGATCCAGCTTCTACCTTCAGATGCGACCCCGTTTCAGAAACTGGTATATCGCTTTTTAAAAAAGCTTGGATTCGTAGCAGAATATTCACGATCAAGCAATAACAAGCAAAACCCTAAAAAAGTACACCATAACCCGTCCTGTAATGCGCTATACAAAAGAGACGCATTTCTGGAAATTGGCGGATTTAAGGAAAATCTCTGGCCCGGTGAGGATGTCGAATTAGATTATCGCCTGGTGCGCTCGGGTTACCTTCTTATTTGGAACCCACAGGCGATAGTGTATCATTACCGGGTCGGGAATGTTCAGCAGTTCAGTCGAATGATGTACCGATATGGCCGTGCGCAGGGACAATTGGTGAGAATGTATGGATTGTTCAGAAACGTTCAATTTATGCCGTTTCTGACCATGATAATGTTGGCGATTACGGCATCTCTGGCCATATTTCGAGTGCACTTTTTTATAATGTTGGCAGCAGGCAGTCTGCTGTTGTCTGTATTCTGGTTGGAATTGAATGCTGGAATTTTGAAACTGTTTTTTGTCGCGCTGGTATACTGGAATGCCGGCTTCTGGAATGGGATCCTGATGAAATTATCTGATAAGGAGATCACATGAACAGTAAAGTGCTTGTCATTAACGAACCATTTGTGAAAAATTTCTGCCGCACCCAGCGGTGGGCAGCCCGTACCAGGGGAAGAGTTTTGCGCGCACCAGACTGGTTGGCATATGCAACTGCGGTTCTCGAAGCTAACGGGAATATGGTTCAACTCTACGATTTTCCTGCGATGAATTGGGACAAGAAAAAGCTCAAAGAAATCATCAAGTTACAAAAACCTGATTTTGTCATTCTGGATTCCACGACTCCATCAATCTTTTCTGACATAGAATGTGCCCGTATTGTAAAACAATATTCGGATGCCAAAGTGGTAATGGTGGGTCCACACATCACAGCCCTGCCCGAAGAAACACTTTCCTTTGCAAAAGGGGCGGTTGATGTGGCATGCATTGGAGAGTACGATCTGACAGTGAGGGATGTAATAAACAATTTCAGTTCACTTGCTTCAGTCCCGGGAATTGCCTGTTACAGTAATGGTGTTATCATTCGTACAGATCCTCGCACACCGATTGAAAATCTTGACTCATTACCTTTCCCGGCATGGCACCATCTGGACCTGAAACGGTATTTCGATGGGGGAAAACTATTTCCCTATATTGACATTATCAGTGGAAGAGGCTGTCCGAATGCCTGCATCTTTTGCCTGTGGCCTCAAGTTATGCATGGAACAAAATTCCGGTTCAGGAGCAGTGAGAATGTAATCGAAGAGATGCTTCGGGATATTGCCTTATGCCCTTCTATCAAAAACGGTGAGTTCTTTTTTGAAGATGATACATTTACAGTAAACAAGGAACGTGCAGTTGAAATCTGTGAGCGTATACTGCAGCGTAATTTGAATGTAACCTTTTCAGTGAATGCTCGTGTCGATACTGCTGATCCTGAGCTTTTCCGGATCATGAAACGAGCTGGATGCAGGGAACTACTTACAGGATTTGAGTCTGGAGTACAGAGTATTCTCGATGCAGCACATAAAAATATTACTGTCGAGCAGTCACGCATTTTTATGGCTACAGCTAAAAAAGCCGGGCTGGACGTACACGGTTGCTTTGTAATAGGTCTTCCTGGAGAAACAGAGGATACTGCCCAAAAAACAGTTGAATTCGCTCATAGTCTTGGTTGCCATACATTACAGCTTTCGGGTGCCGTACCATTTCCTGGGACCAGATTTTTTGAAATTGCACAGGAAGAACACTGGCTTAAAACCACTGATTGGTCACAATGGCTCAGTGCAGGAGAGCAGAGTGGTATTGTCAGGTATCCAGGAATTTCTCAGGATACAATTAATCATTATGTTGATGAAGGATTACGAAAATTTTATCTTAACCCCGGGTATATGGTCCATTTTCTGCTGGAAACAAAATCATTGTCTGACTTGTATAGAAAAGTAAGGGGTGCCTGGAATTATGCCGGATATACCCTCTCTCAAAAAATTAAGATATAAACCATAATCAAAAACACGAAAATGCTCAAAATACTACAAACTCCGGCACGCTTTTATCCCCACATCGGAGGGACTGAGCTATTTGCATATCAAACCTGCCTCGCTCTGTCAAGAAAGGGGCATCAGGTCCGGGTAATTTGTGCAGATGAACGCCCCCCATTAGGGAATTCTGAATATGATTCATTGAAAGTTGAACGCCTCTCTTATACTGGAAAAGTTGCTAACTCAGAGATAACCCCTTCACTTCCCCTGCACCTTCTAAAGGAAAGTTATGATATCCTGCATGCTCACCTTCCACATCCATGGAGTGCGGATATAAGTGCATTATGCTCAATAATAAGACAAAAACCTCTATTCCTGACTTATTACAATGACATCACCGGAACAGGTATCAACAAAATAATAGCACGAATTTACAATCTTATCTTCTTGAACATTCTGCTGAAAAAGGCAATAAAAATCTTTATTATCAATCCATCCTATCTGCAATCATCCCGGTTTCTTGTTCCATGGACGGAAAAAATTATTGTGACGCCTCCCGGTGTTGACACTGCACAGTTCAGGCCCATAACGACCGGCATTGAAAAAGATACCGTTTTCTTTTTAAGCTGCCTCGATGAGTATCACGAGTATAAAGGACTGGAGTATCTATTGAGAGCGGTTAAACTTGCCAAAGAGCGGCATCCATTCAAACTGAACATTGGTGGCGATGGAAAACTCAGGAGTTATTACGAAGAGCTGGTATCAAGATACGGATTGACAGAAGACGTTACTTTTCTTGGACGTATTTCAGATGAGCAGGTACTTTTGCAGTATAATAAGTGTGGGATTTTTGTACTACCTTCGATATCTTCGGAGCAGGAAGGTTTTGGTATGGTATCCATTGAAGCTATGGCCTGCAGGAAACCTGTTATTGTATCGGATATTGTTGGATGCGCCAGAGACATACAAGATCACAACGCAGGAATAGTAGTACCTCCAAAAAATCCAGAAGCTCTTGCAGATGCAATAATTGCACTCTTTGAAAATGAGTCCCTCAGTACTACAATGGCAACCAACGCATTAATTATGGTCAAGGGAAAATATACATGGGATAAAAATGCAGATATTTTGGAGAGCACCTACATTGATTATCTAAACAGAAACCCAAAATCCTGATTAAACCAAGCCGGAACAACAAGGTCAAGCACTGACAATCTACCGTGTTTGCAATATCAAGCGGAATTTACCACCATTCAGGCTCACATACACGAAAAAAAATATTTATAAAACTTCATAGCTGGTACATAAATTGCGTTTCTCTCCTCAAGAAAACAGCTTCATCGAACCAACGTTTCAAATTTTTTTAAATGGAGAGAATATGAAAAAAAGCTGCTTCACAATTTCTTTATTTTCTGTTTTAATGTTTTCAGTGGTCGCTTACAGCCAGTCATCAGACCCCATCCCTCAGGACACAATCACAAATCCCGACACGGTCCCATCAGACACTGCCCCTCCCCCGGACACCACCACAGAAGATTCATCTATGGAGGGAACATCACTTAAAACCCAGCAGGAAGATACCACAACAGTCGACACATCCTACGACGATCCGGCCTTTGGCTGGGATGGTATGAATGGCGGTGATCCACCCGCACGATTCGAAATTGGTGTCTTAATCGGTGAACCGATGGCATTGAGCGCAAAATACTGGCTCAGTAACCGGATTGCTATCGGTGCGGGTGCCGGATGGTCTTTCTCTGAAGACGGAAAACTGGATATTCTTGGCGATATTCTTCTCCACCCCTACTATATTCCACTGGATGTCGGTGATCTTCCAACCTATATCGGTGCCGGTGTTACATTCAGAATCGGTGACGGTGATTCGTTCTTAGGTGTACGATTTCCGATCGGTGCAGAATTTCTTCTGTCCGGATTTCCAATTACATTGACCGGCGAAATTGTGCCAATCATGGAGGTAATTCCCGATATGGATTTCCGCCTTGGGGGTGGCGCTGCAATCAGATTTGCATTCGGACGATAATTGGGGAATCGAAAAAACGTGTATTTGAAAAATGCCACATCGGGCAATATTGACCCGTAAGTACAGACGCCATGCCATGGCGTCTCTCCCCCCCCTACGCCACACCACCACCGCCATTGCACAACGCGGCGTTTATTATTTTATATTTATAAAAAAACATTCAACAAACCACCAATAACCCGCAGAACAGGTAATCCACCCCATGGCCACTATCTCTGAAAAAGAATCTGATTCGATTTCGGAAATTAAACCCGCTGAAGGCGCGACCCCGCTGATGCGCCAGTATAACGAGATTAAAGCCCGTAATCCACAAACTGTACTGTTATACCGCATGGGTGATTTTTACGAACTGTTCAACGACGACGCCAAGATTGCATCACAGGTTCTCGGTATCACACTCACCAGCCGAAATCATGGCGGCGCAGAAAGTACGCCCCTTGCCGGATTTCCCCACCACGCTCTTGATCGCTACGCAAACCGACTGGTGCGCGCCGGATATAAAATCGCAATCTGTGAACAAACTGAAGACCCTAAACAGGCAAAGGGTATTGTCAAAAGGGATGTCATCGAGGTAATTACCGCCGGTACTGCGGTTGAAGAGTGTTTTATCGAGGAAAAGGCTAACAATTTCATAGTCGGTGTCCATTGTGAAAACAATCAGGCAGGACTTTCCGTATGCGATCTTTCTACAGGATTGTTTCAGGTACGGGAACTGCCATTGAGTGAACTTGACAATGAACTGGCCCGCATCGAACCCAGCGAAATACTTATCCCCGATGAACCCGAGGAGCACCCTGCACTCGCTATCATTGCGCAAAGTTATCGCTCGATTGTTGTTTCACGCTTTGATGCCTGGAAATTCTCATTCGATAATGCTCTTGATGCAATTAAAAATCACTTTCATGTAGTCTCTGTTCAGGGACTTGGCCTTGAAGGGTACACCTTCGGTATATGTTCTGCAGGGGCACTTCTGATGTATCTCAAAGAACAGAAAAAAAATGACCTTCAGCATATTACATCAATTGTTCCCGGAAACCAGACCGAATATGCTGAACTGGACCCATCAACGATAAGAAATCTCGAACTTTTAAAGCCTCTTCAGAACGACGATGTCGGAGGAACGCTTATCTCAGTCCTCGATCGGACGGGAACATCAATGGGCGCCCGACTCCTTAAACGATGGATCACCCATCCTTTAAAATCAATTCCACTTATCACCGAACGACTCAACTGTGTTGAAGCTCTTAAAAAAGACTCTTTCTCCCGAAATGAAATCGAACTGCAACTCAAACGAATTGCCGACCTTGAGCGTCTTATCGGGAAAATCACCTTTGAACGTGCAAATGCCCGCGATCTCATAGCGCTAAAAAACTCGTTCACCGTATTCCCCCGTATTGTCAAAACGCTTTCATCATTGCACATCACGCTTCTGGAATCTCTCAGTAACGCTCTTACCAATTTTGAGGAGCTTTATTCCCTTATCGATTCCACTATTGAAGAAAATCCACCGCTCTCTATCCGTGAAGGCGGTATTATGAAGGCTGGAATTTCATCAGATCTCGATGAGATCCGTGATGCAGCAGTGAATGGAAAACAGTGGATCGCACGACTTCAGGAAACAGAACGGAAACGCACCGGAATCTCATCACTGAAAGTAGGCTACAACAAGGTCTTCGGCTATTACATAGAGGTCTCAAATTCAAATCGCGAATCTGTTCCAGAGGATTACATCCGCAAGCAAACTCTTGTCAATGGCGAACGTTTTATCACTCCGGAACTTAAAGAAGTGGAATCGAAAGTACTGGGTGCAGAGGAACGGCTCAGTGCTCTGGAATATGAGCTATTTGTTGGCATTCGCAAACAAATTGCCGCACAGTGTCTGCGCGTTCAGAAAGCGGCAGAATCGATTGCAACCCTTGATGTATTTGTATCGCTTGGTAAAATTGCAGCTGAATATCGCTATTGCAGGCCGGTAGTCACCGACAGCGGTGACCTTGTTATCAGAGAAGGGCGCCATCCGGTAGTCGAACGTATGAATCCTGCTGAACAGTTTATTCCAAATGACACGGAAATAATCAAAAAAGAATCTCAGATACTGCTGATCACCGGTCCTAATATGGCAGGAAAATCTACCTACCTTCGCCAGAATGCCCTGATCGCGATCATGGCCCAGCTTGGCTCCTTTGTCCCGGCCACCTTTGCTCAGGTAGGAGTTGTCGATAAATTCTTTACCCGCGTAGGCGCATCAGATCGTCTCGCCCGTGGCCAGAGTACCTTTTTAGTAGAGATGATTGAAGTCGCAAATATTCTTAATAATGCTACCGACAGCAGTTTAATCCTCCTCGATGAGGTCGGCCGGGGAACATCAACCTTTGATGGCATCTCGATCGCCTGGGCTGTCGCCGAGTACCTTCATGAATCACAAGGCAAGCGTGGCCGAACGTTTTTTGCGACACACTATCACGAACTCGCAGAGATGTCTCTACTCTACCCCCGTATTAAAAATCTTCATGTTAAGGTCAAAGAGTGGAACGACCGGATCATCTTTTTACGGAAAATCGATACAGGCAGTTGCGATCATTCCTATGGTATTCAGGTTGCGCGTCTGGCCGGGGTACCACGAAAAGTAATTATCCGTGCTCGTGAAATTCTTGCCAATCTCGAAAATATGGAGCTCACCCCTGATCACAAACCCGTTTTAGCGCGTCACCGTGAAGAAAAAGCCAGCGTGGAGCGTATTCAAACCGACCTTTTTTCATCAGGGGTCCAGCTCAACGCTATGGATTCAATCCACTCAGAGATTCTTCATCATATCCAGAATCTCGATATCAATGGTCTTACTCCCATTGATGCACTCAACGAGCTCTCGCAGCTCAAACAAAAAGCCTCTCAAATACCATTGTAACTGAAAAAGGCTGCGCGAAACTATCTGCAGTTTCATTAAAACTCTTATGTACCCGAATTTCGCAAATCGCCTCTCCACTCGTGGAGAAAAGGATAAATCGAATATTTTCTCTTTTTCTTCCCTCTCTGCCAGTTTTTATGGAGAGATGAGTGCGATTTGAGGATATTGCGTTTTCACACCAATGAGTGAATTCCCTAATTTTTTGAATTTTTTTATATAAATACTTGTACTCTCGAGATGGATTTTGTTATATTAACAGTACCTCTTATTTTCCTACTACGCAAGGGCCCTCCTTGCAACTATATGGGTGAAGCGGAAACGCCGGGATTT
>JAFGIN010000019.1 GCA_016929595.1 Chitinispirillaceae bacterium | reverse complement strand
TGACGAAAAAAAACAATTCGTTAATTTAATATGATAAAGCGCATGTGCGCTTTTTTGCAGAATTTTATTGTTATACCCGGAAAGATACGATTATTTTTTATCTTTTTTAAAAATGATTCAATATTCCAGATTCAAAATTAGTAAAAACCAGCCAGCTTCGAATGAAAGCTCCCCTCATATCTTAAAGCCTTGGATCAACCGGCTCACTTTCAAGCGCGAGAACTCCAAATACGCATTCATGTACTCTTCTTAGCGGCTCTTTCCTTATAAATCTCTCCAATGCTTCAATACCAAGTGCAAATTCCCTTAGTGCGAGTGATCTTTTTGTACCAAGATTTCTTGTACGCAGTCTTTCAAGGTTCATCTTATTTGCGTATTCAGGACCATAAATGATTCTAAGGTATTCGCGTCCGCGGCATTTTACTGCTGGCTGAACAAGTCCCTTTTTCCCTTTTGATATAAAATCATAAGGCTTGATAACCATTCCTTCTCCACCTTTAGCAGTCAAAGTATCCCACCATTCGCATCCTCTCGATATACTGTCCTCATCAGTTACATCAACCTGAATGTAAGGGGTGGCAAATAGAATTTCATCGTCCTTTTCACAAATAGCCGATATGGTGTTCATATGCCATTCGTGATTTTTATCCACATGCACATTGCCTTCAGTCGCAAGGATATGAAATGGTGCAAGTTTTAAGTCGATCAAAGATTCTACTGGCCAACAATACTGTCTGTATGATTCAATATAATGTAAAACAGAATCTTTTCTGTTTATCATTTTGTTCAGTAAATTGTTAATGTCAAATTCTTTTGAACTGCTTTCCTTTGGAATTTCGAAATCTGATTCTATGTCTGTTCTGGTGGCAGTTTTTTCAATCTCATTAATGACTGCTGTGAGAGAAGCCGTCGCAGCTGCCCCTACGGCCGAATACTGCGATTTTAAAAGTTCTTGAGCTTTTTCTGACCATGGCATCAATTCACAGTCAAGGCAGACCCAGTCCGTTTGAAACTCCTTCCAGAAACCTGAAAGGTCCAAAGCGGATCGGATACGACTCAGAAATTCAGCCTCAATGCTTAAGTTATTGAAAAATCTTCGACCGGTTCGGGTGAAGACAATTCCTAAACCTTCATTTTCCACACCAAATCTTCTGGTCGCTGCATTTTCATCTTTGCATACAATAACGACCGCTCTTGATCCCATGTGCTTTTCCTCACAAAGAACTTTTGGGATACCCATTGAACGAAAATGCAATAATCCTTCTTCAGGGTATTCGAGAAAGCCGACTCTTTTACTTGTCTCAGTAGGTGACATGGTGGGAGGCAAATAGATAAGCCACTTTGGATTAGCGGCAAAGCGACTCATTACCTCAAGAGCAGCTATAGCATGTTCTTCACGAATTGTTACGTTACTCCGCAGCCTTGTAGTAATAAATCGTTTTCCTATGACATCCGCTGCATCCAGGACATCATCGTACTTATGTTGGGCAGAGAGCTTGTCCGACTGTTGTTCATCAGTTTGCATAGGTCGCACAGGTTCAGAATAGATTTTCTCTGCATCTATAGATATTACCTCTTTTTCCGGATATCGAAAAGCAGATAACTTTCCTCCAAAAACACAGCCAGTGTCAATATTAATAGTACGGTTAAGCCATTCAGGTTCGGGAATAGGTGTATGGCCATAAATAACAGTTGCCGGGCCGCGATATTCGGCTGCCCAATTGTATCGTACTGGAAGCCCATACTCATCAGTTTCACCTGTTGTCTCACCGTAAAGGCAAAATTCACGAACTTTTCCTGAGCCACGGCCCTGCATTTCCTGCTTTAGACCGGCATGCGCAACAACAAGTCTTCCACCATCCAAAAGATAGTGACTGACAAGCGAATCAATTAATTTTTTTGTCCTCTCTGTGAATTCATTGCGTATTGAATCAGGAAGAGTGTTTATCTGCTCAAGGCTTTCGGCCAAACCATGAACAATCTGGACGTCCTTTCCGCTAAGTTTCCGCATGAGCTTGATGTCATGGTTCCCTGGAACACAGAGAGCATGGTTCAAATTGACCATGTTATTCACAAGCCGAATAGTATCAATAACCTTTGGACCCCTATCAACAAAATCACCTAAAAATACGGCTATACGGCCTTCAGGATGGGAAAATACTGTCCCGGTCATCGCACCGTCATTGTGATGCCCTTCCTGATAGCCTAGCTTCTTCAAAAGCGATACAAGTTCATCATAACATCCGTGAACATCTCCGATAATATCAAATGGGCCAGTAACATCAGTCTTATCATTCCATAGCGGTACACGTTCTAAAGTGGCTGTATCAACCTCTTCCTGTGACAGGAACCTCCAGATGTGTCGAAAACCTTCCTGTTTCAAAAATTTTAATGATCTTTTCAGCTGTGACCCTTGTTGTCGAATCACATGACTTCCAAAATCTCTATCAGGCCTCACTTCATTTCGTGCCTGGCACACTTTTTCTGGCAGATCGAGTACAATTGCTACGGGCAGTGCATGATACTTTCTGGCAAGAGTGACAAGTGGTTTTCGCGCGTCGTTCTGTACGTTGGTCGCATCAATAACAGTAAGTTTTCCGGCAGCAAGACGTTTCGCAGCAATGAAATGGACTAAATCAAAGGCATCGGAAGTTGCCGTTAAATCATTTTCATCATCAGACACCAAAGCACGGCAATAATCTGAAGAAACAATCTCCGTAGATTTGAAATGTTTCTTTGCAAATGTTGACTTGCCAGACCCTGAAACACCAACAAGAACCACAAGTGATAGTTTAGGAAGTTTTATATCAATCTGTTTCATTATTCCTCAGTTATTCCTTGTAAAAATACCCATTTGAGTGGGGCCACCAAGATTATCCACGCGTAATCCAATATTAAGAAAACGTATAGTATACCCGAATTTCTCTCCTATTTTAGACGCCCATGTTTTAAATTCTTCCCGAGACCATTCAAAACGATGATCTTTGTGTCGAAGTTTATCAGACCCGATATTCTCCCATACTTTGTTATATTCTTTATTGGGAGTTGTAAGCACAATAGTGTTTGGCCTTGAAAATTCGAAGAGTACTCTTTCGAATGCTTTTAATCGTGGTTTATCAAGGTGTTCTATAACTTCAATAACTGCAGCAGCATCAAAATTGTTGAACCGTTCATCGCGGTACATCAATGAACCATGGATCAGGTTTATTCTATTCTTCTGCACAGGGGGCAAATCATTCAATCGTAATCTTTCTGAGGCGATCTCAAGAGATCTTATCGATACATCAACTCCAAGAATTTTTTTAAATTGTTTATCCTTAAGAAGCATTCTAAGCAGCTTGCCTTCTCCACAGCCAAGGTCTACAACTGTCTCCGCTCCGGAGACTTTCAGTGCAGAAAGAACAGACCCAAGCCTTTCCTCATTCAGGTTGAGAGTATTTTCGACTTCATCTTCGGACTGTTCATTATCTTCGGTATAACTATCCACTTCCACAGGATTTATTTCCATGAGTCTTTCGAGAGCCTCACGGGAATAGCTTGATTTGTACTTCAAGTAACGCTTGGCTATATTTTCTCTCTCAGGATGTTTTGCAAGCCATCCTTCCCCTCTTTTTATGAGTTTTTCAATCTCGTTTTCATCTATATAATAGTGCTTCTGGTTATCCAGAACCGGTACAAGAACATAAAGGTGATTCAACAATTCCTTTACGGTTGTTGTCTTGCTTAATTCCACTGTGAAGTACGAGCTTTCCCCCCAATCAGGGAAGTTAACGTCAAGTTGATATCTTTCTGCATTGACCTTGTATCCCAGCGGTTCAAAAAGATTCCGTAGAAAATGTTCGCCACCCCGGCATGGCAGCACCGACATCCTTGCGGTCAGTGGAATGGCCGTTTCGACTAAGTCAGGGCGTTGTTTACATTTCCCATTGAGTGTCTGCCCAAACACTTGTGATAAAGCAACGCTCAGAAAAGATGAGCAAACATAAGGACGATCGTTAACATACTGCTCCAGGGGCATTGATGAGTTTTTTCGATTTTTACCACGCACCAAATCAATTGTATCGATGTCAAGTACAAGCGCGAGAGTGCATTTTGCTTCTGTAGCTTCCGGATAGAAAATGTTAGCAATTCCAAAGGGAAGATTCGTTGATTGACAACGGAAGGGACTTTTATGAAACAGATATCCTAGGTCTGTCGCCGGTTGATGTGTTGTTGAAATTGTTAGGAGCATTATTTTATATCACCCTATATAGGAGCCTTTGTCTCTTGCCATTAAACCGATAGTCGCTCAGTAATAAATTTTTGTAAAGCAGTTTGTAGTCGGTCTGAAGCAGTTAAATGAAAAGACTTTTAAGGTAGTTATTGAATACCAGGACAATCCATAAATAAGTAAATAACTCCTCATTCATCACTATATTCTTATTCACCATATTTTGCACCATCTTCGGCTATCTTGATCCAAGATTAAAGATTCAAAATTCACCCCTGTTAAATAATGCTTCGCAGCCCGCCATGCGGATTTAACTGCGTGAAAAATTCAAGATTCCCAGTACACTAAACGCTAACACGGTATCTTCGAAAAGATTCATCCGCCGTCGTCTTTCGGCTTCAGCCTCCGCTAAAGCTACCCCCTGACAGGATAGCGGGACAAGAGGGGCCGAGCGTTCAGCTTGTCTGTCAGTCTGATTCTACTGTAAGTTTTTTTCTGTTTTCAGGTCCAGTAAGATAATTTTCCGGTGTACTGACAGGCCTGCCTGTTTTCTTTTCAAGAGCCTTTTTCGCATCACCAGCTATTTTCCCACCTTCCATTGCATCCTTTTTTAGATTATTAAAGCCATGTGTATCATTTGTTTTTGTTATTTTCCGCCGGTTGTTTCAATCGCCAGCATAAGGGGTGGTACAAGTTGTACCCCCCC
>JAFGIN010000166.1 GCA_016929595.1 Chitinispirillaceae bacterium | reverse complement strand
GTCGAAATGACAAGCGTGATTTGCTTAAAACGCGTCGTCTCGACTCCGCTCGACGACCGGAACAGTAATGTTAACGTTGTAGAATTAGTACCCCCCTTCTAACTATGATCACACGAGAACACAAGCTGTTTTTCTCTCTATCGCGAAAAGAGGAAGGGCGAAAGAAAAGATTCAGAAGTTTTAAACTCCCCATCTCTGATAGGAGAGGCGGTGCACTGATGCCCGGTTTTGTCACGATCGAACCTGGAGTTGGGGGATAAGATAAAACGCAAAGGTAAAGAATTAAGAATTCGATTAAAAAGCAATCAAACCATCCTGTTTATTAAGCTCTAAGCATTGAAAAGCAGGATGCTCGAAAATCTGACTTCCGCTCTGTTAACTTCATCTTTTAATGCCGCCAAATCTTTCAAAAATATTTCCTCAAAGTTCACGTAGTCGATCGAAACACAATCAGATTTACCCCACAGGAGGTTGCAATGGTTTCTTCGGCTCCGGATAAAAACTCTCTTCTTTATCATTGTAAAGCAATAAAAAAGGGTGACCGGGTTTTTGAAAATGCTTTCCAGGGAGTTGCGCGAATGATCCTTGAAAGCTCAATTGAAAAAGTTTCTGTCAATGGAAAAACCACCTATGATTTCAGTATTTTCCGAACTGGAAAAAAACATGTCATCGGTATGTATGATGAAATCAACAGTTTTGTCTCATATGTTAAAGACGCCGCTGAAGGCGGATCCTCATCAGAAATGGCATTTGTTCTTGTCGGTGAACCCGGTAACGGTAAAACGTTTTTCGTTGAATTTCTCTGTAACCGATACCGTGAATTTCTTTCTGAGATGCGGAATAAAAAATACACGTTCAGATTCAACAACCTCGACAAACTTCATAATTATGGAAAAATAACAACAATAGAATCCCAGACCTATGAAGATCCTGCGATTCTTGCGATGAACCTTCTGGAAACCATTGATGCAACAGGTGATTATCTCACAAAAACAATCGGATTTACGGATTCAGAGATTGAAACACTTTTCGATAATTACCGTCCGCTTGGCGCATGCAGTGAATATATCTGGAACGACATACGCACATTCACTAACGGCAACATCGATGAAATGCTTCAATTCGTAACCATTGTACCAATACCTATGGCCGAAAGCCTTGGCACTGTAACCGGAAAATATCCTGCCAAAGATAAGATGACCTCATCAGCGGTCGACCTCCTTGGTGAAGAATCCATACAGCGTCTTCTTCACATAAGCGATACTAACAATCCCTACCGCTTTGATCTTCGCCGTGGTGCTCTTGCACGTGTTGCCGGCGGCGGTATCCATTTCAGTGATGAAATCTATAAAAACAAAAAAGATCTTGTGCAGGTCTATCTTGGAGTTATACAAAACCGTACCATAGAAATTGATGGTTTCAAGTGGCCTATCGATACACTCATCATTGCAACAAGTAACAATTCAGAATTTAATTCGTTCCTTTCTGAAAAAGAAGAGGCGCCTATTATCGATCGGTGTCGAATATGCTACGTTTCCCATAATACAAACTACCACCTTCAGAAAGATCTGACACAATATGTTATTGGTACTGAAGCACGCACAACTCTTACCCGTGAAATGCTTCATCAGGACCCGAACCTCAATTACGCGTCATCTATTGCAGCGGTCCTTACACGTCTTGCCAGATCGGAAAAACTGACGCCTATCGAAACACTGAAACTCAGTGCGGGTGAAGTTGCAGGTGAAAAGAGTATCAAAACGCTCACCGAAGTAATTGATAGCCTCAACCAGGATCCGGTTATTGTCAACAGGTTCGGTCAGAAAGGTCTGGGGCAGAGAAATCTTGGAAGAGCTATACAGCTTCTTATCGAGAGTTCTGAAACCAATGAGGGTAAATGCATGTTTGCCTATGATATATTCCGTGCACTGGAGCGCATTATCCTTGATTATGTTACCGACACCAATGACCGGAAAAAATATCTTGAAGATCTCAAGATTGCACGCGGTTTATATCGGGAACGGATCATGACCGAGATGTTCAACGCCTATATGGATGAACCTCTTGCGATCCGAAAAGATGTAATGAACTATGTCAATATGATCATCGGTATCGATGCAGAAAATCTTGGACCCGACCGGATGTGGAAATATCGGGACCCTCAAAGTGGCGAACTGCGTGCGCTTAAAATTGATGAGCGATACATTTCAAGTGTTGAGGAACGACTGGGACTTAAAACCCGGGAACAACACGACATGTTCAGGACATCAATACGTAAAATTTACGGACAAAGGATTTCTCTAAACCCCGATTACGATTTCATGGACAATCTTGAACTTGTCAAAGCGATCACCGATGTCCGTCTGAAATCAGACATCGCCGGGGCAGGAAGTCTTATCGGTGCTCTTGCAAACAGGACCAATGAAGAAAACCAGAAGCTTTATGACCGGATGATTCAGACGATGCTTAATAAACTTTCCTATTGCACTACCTGTGCACAGAAAACTATCGAATATTTCTGCACTCAGGAAGATGAGAATTAAACATTCAACAAATGGAAATACATCGATAATGAATATTTTTGAACAGTTTCATTCACAACCAGGAAAACTATCTCCTGTTAACGCACTCTCATCGCTTGATGAACTGCTCGATCGGGATCGTATGCGTGAACAGGATGGGTTCCCCCGCAAAATTCGTCTTGGCCGCTTTATCAAGCCCGGAAAAGTTGATGGTAACTCGATCACCATTGTTCCATCAACGGTTGAAGAGAAGTTTATCCACGAAACCAGCTTTGGTGATTCCAATTCGGAGGAGGCTGGCGGCAGCGGTGAAGGTGAAGAGGGAGAGGTTATCGGAGAGCAGCCAGTCCGCCCTGAAAATGGGCAGCAAAGTGGTGCCGGCGAGGGAGATGACGGGATGCATGATGTTCAGTCAAACACCTATGACCTTGGAAAGATGCTCACCGAAAAGTTTCAGCTTCCAAACCTTAAGGACCGGGGCACAAAACGTTCTTTGACCAAATATACTTATGATATTACCGATAAGAACCGGGGGTTTGGTCAGGTACTGGACAAAAAAGCAACCCTGCGCAGAGTTCTTCAGACCAATTTCAATCTCGGCAGGGTACCACCCGATTTTTCAAAACTCGATTCATCAGATCTGATTGTCTCGCCGCAGGATCATATCTATCGCATTCTGTCTTCAGAAAAGGATTATGAATCTCAGGCGCTGGTATTTTTTGTCAGAGATTACAGTGGATCAATGGATGGCAGATGCACTGAACTGGTTGTTTCGCAGCATGTCATGATCTACAGCTGGCTTTTGTATCAGTATCAGCGAAGAGTTAACATACGTTTTATTGTTCACGACACCATGGCGAAGGAGGTACCGGATTTTTTTACCTATTACAACTCCAAAGTTGCTGGAGGAACTCAGGTCAGTGCTGCCTATCAGCTTGTTAATACAATCGTCGAAACCGAAAATCTCGCACAACAGTATAACATCTATATTTTTCATGGAACCGATGGTGATGACTGGGATACAACAGGTGAAAAATCTCTTCCTGAACTTAAAAAAATAATTGCGTACGCCAGTAGAGTTGGAATAACAATCGTTAACCACACCTATTCAGCAGGTGACCGTACAGAAGTGCAGCGCTATCTCGAAAGCTCCGGATTACTAGAAAGTTCATCAGATGTACTTCGTCTTGATGTAATGAATGAGGAAGCTGATGAAACGAGGCTGATTGAAAGCATGCGTAAACTTCTATCACAGGAACACCTTCAATAATTTTTTGTAAGAAATAGAGGTAGTTATGGAATTACTTGACCAGAAAGCCAAAATAATCATGGAAGGGTGTAAAGAGCGTGCACGCGATGCAGGCTTGAGCTTTACCAACGACACTCTTGAATATATCGTAACCAACAGAGACCTTCTGGAACTCACACCAAAATACATGATCCCAACGTTGTATGATTACTGGGTTCATGACCTGGAGGTTCTTAAAGAAAAAGGGCGCTACGAACTGTACCCGTCAAACCCATACGAAACAGTTATCAATACCCGTCCGGCAATCTCATTTTACAATGACAATAATCCCGACTGGATGAATGTCATGATTTTCTACCATGTTCTGGCGCATATTGATTTTTTCCAGAACAATAACTTTTTCAGAAACACCTGGGATTTCGATTTTACCAACCAGGCACTTTCTGATAAACGCCTCATCGCGCGCCTTCGTTCTGAACACGGCCGTTGGGTTGACTACGTAATAGAATTTTCACGTGGCATTGATAACCTCGTCGGTTACACCAGTGATCTTCTAGATACTGATCACCCGAATTTTACAACAATGTCACAACTTGACTTTTATTTTGATGTTTTTCTTCAGAGCATTAAAAAAGTTCATATCACTGAATATTTAAAGGATCTTGAGAAGTACAATGAGCACATTCGTCTTTACAAAGAAAACAGTGAGCAGATTTTCTTTTCAGACATAAGAACCCGATACCCCGAGTTCAATTCCCTTTATGCAAAACATGTCAGAAATCATACCGCTTCAAAGCCGGATCTATTTCAGTACATACTCCATAATTCACCTTTTCTCAGTGTTGAAAAAAATCGATGGATGCGTTCTATATTGGAGATTGTTCGAAAAACATCGCTGTTTTTCCAGCCTCAGATACGAACCAAAATTATGAATGAGGGATGGGCCAGTTACTGGCACGAAAAACTGTTTCTTCAGGACGACCGCATCAAAGGTCACGAAATCGATTTTGCCTACACTCACTCCATGGTTGCATCACTGCCTCGTATTGGTCTCAACCCGTACGCCCTTGGAATGCGCCTGTTCCAGTATGTCGAAGAGCAGGCTCAGGTAGGTCACTATACGAAGGATTTCCGGAAATTAACCAGATACAGTGACCGGGCTGAATTTCTGGATGAAGCTGTTTGCGGTAACGATTTTATTTTTGCCATAAGAAAGGAACTTTGTGATACAATTTTTATCAACAAATATATCGACCAGGACTTTATGTCGATACACGACCTCTTTGTTACCGGCAAACGTCTCAACGAGAGTAAAATGGTATGGGAATATTATGTAAAAAGCCGTGATGCCGCCCAATACCGGGAGATGATTCAGGCACAACTGTATCATCCACCTTTTATTACGGTTGTAGAAAATGACAAAAACGACTCATCATTGTACCTGTTACATCATTTTGAGAAAAAACCTCTTGTACAGGAGTTCATTGCCAATACCATGCTGGGAATAGAATTTCTCTGGGGTGGCCCGGTGCATCTGGAAACCAATGAACTGGTACCACCATCCAAATCCCCTTCAAACTCCTATTCCAGAAAAGAAACATCATCTGATCGGGAGTTGAATTGGAAAAGAGTTCTCTATACAATGGACAACCGCAAGCTGACCAAAAGAGATTTGTAATAATTACCTCCCCAAAAAAGGCTGTTATGAATTCATCAATGACTAAACTATATAAGCTTACTCAGGAATTGAGTGCCAGTACCCATTCAGATATTTTAACATTTGAAGAGTTTCTTTCTGAAGTTCAGCGAAACCCGGAAAAAATTGTACGCAATGTTTTTCAGGTTTTCCACGATATGATTAAATCCTCTTTCGGTGATGGATATGATGAATATCCTGATGATCCTGAATCTATTAATTACCTTCACTACGATTGCAGTAAACTTTTTGAAGAGAACTCCGACCGACCGTTTTTTGCGGACCGTTTATTTGCCAACAGACTTGTTAACCTTGTAAGTACAATGAAAACCGGGACGCAGCAGAATAAAATTTACATATTCAATGGGCCGCCAGGATGCGGCAAAAGCACCTTTCTGACAAATTTACTTCAGAAATTCGAGGAGTACGCCAACTCACGGGACGGAATGCGTTATGAACTTCTCTGGCGCCTCGACTCCTCACTTCTTGGCGATACTGAGATTCAAACTCAATCAGACCTTATCGAACGTCTGTTTTCGATGCTCGCTATTGATAAAAATTCATCAGCGCAGTACAAAGATTTTCATAATCACACACTGGTAATTAAGGATGGAATTATCGAGATTTCCTGTCCAAGTCATGATTTCCCTTTATTGATAATTCCAACTCAGTTTCGCCGAGCATTTTTTTCTGATCTTTTTGACGGAAACAGTTTCAAAGACTCATTATTTCATAACCGCGGGTATCACTGGGTTTTCCGGGACAATGCATGCACTTTCTGCAGCACATTGTACCATGCATTACTTACACGCCTTCAGAACCCATCAGATGTTTACAAAATGATCTACGCACATTCGTACCATTTTAACAGACGAATCGGTGAAGGGATCGCTGTATATAATCCTGGTGATCAACCGACCACAAACTCTATTTGTCACAATCCAGCCATACAAAACAAAATAACAGCACTGATGCAGCGTTCAAATGATATCTACTACCTATATTCGCCATATGCCAGAACTAACAATGGTATCTATGCACTTATGGATATTAAATCTTATAATACCGATCGTTTTAATGAGCTCCATAACATTATCAGTGAAGGTGTTCATAAAGTTGAAAATGTTGAAGAAACAGTCAACTCTCTTCTGCTTGCCATAATGAACCCTGAAGACCAGCGATGTATTAAAGAGTTCAAGTCGTTTTCCGATCGTATAGAATATATCAACATTCCCTATGTAATGGACATTTCTACCGAAATTAAAATATATAAACACACGTTTGGCCACTCAGTGCAAGACTATTTTTTACCACGGGTACTGAACAATTTCGCCAGGGTAATTATTTCATCAAGGCTAAGCACCCGCTCTGATGCATTGCTTGACTGGATCACAGAACCTAGAAAATACAACCTTTACTGTGATGAGAATCTGCAACTGCTCAAGATGGATATTTATTCGGGAAAGATTCCTGCATGGCTCTCGGAAGATGACCGTAAACGCCTTTCAGCTAATCGAAGAAGGAAAATACTTGCAGAAGCTGACCGTGAAGGTAACTGTGGTATCTCCGGACGAGACTCAATAAAAATATTTAATGAGTTTTACTCCACATATAATAAACATGGTAAGCTTATTAACATGTCCATGCTCTGCGACTTTTTTACAAGAAAGAAGCGCGAACTGCTTCAGAGTATACCATCTGGATTCATTGATTCACTTCTAAGAATGTACAATTACAATGTCCTTCAGGAGGTCAAAGAATCACTTTTTTACTATAATGACCTTCAAATCAACAAAGACATCCTTCATTATATTTTCGCTGTAAATTTCGAGCCTGACGTTGAACAACTGTGTAATTTTACAGGTGAAAAAATTAAAATTACCGAAGATTTTTTCAGTAACATCGAAATGAGACTTGTTGGGGCAAATGCTACACTAAGCAGACGGAGAGAGTTTCGTGAAAGTATACAATGGGAATATACCTCTCAGACCCTGACACGTGACATTCTGCTCGATCAGAAAAATATTAAAGATACTGCAATATTTATCCGTCTTAAAGATCGATACGTCCAGAATATTAAAGAGAAGGCTCTGGACCCGTTTCTGCAAAACGAAAATTTTCGTATGGCAATCAAGGATTACAACACAGCAGATTTTAAAACTTACGATAGACGTATTCGTCTTGATGTCAGATTTCTTTTACGAAATCTTCAGAAGAAATTTCACTACACCGAACAGGGAGCTGGAGAAGTTTGTATTTATGTTATTGACAATGATCTTGCAAAGGTTGTGGCTGGGAGATAAAAAAATACGGAAGTTACTAATACTACAACGTTAACATTACTGTTCCGGTCGTCGAGCGGAGTCGAGACGACGCTTTTTAAGCAAATCACGCTTGTCATTTCGACTCCGCTCAATGACCTTTTTGATGCGATTTAGGTATTTTAACGTTGTAGAAATACTACTCAGGAGTCAGAATACAGAATTCTAAATTCAGTAGGAAAACGAAAAACCCAATGCAAAAACGTACATTTCTTCTGATATGACGATCTAATAACGAGTCCGCCCAAGCCAAAGTGTGTTAGTAAAGCGGTATACTTGCCACTTTACTAACACACTTTGGCTTGGGCGTGATATTAGTAAGAAGGCCACCCCTGAAGCGAGTTTTAATTAATTTTATATCTAAGGGCTATGGCTGCAACAAACAGCCATTCCAAAAAATAATCATACTAACGTCTCCAGCGAGGCCTCAATGAATCTAACTGTATCTACAAAATATGTATGCGGTATCGATCTT
>JAFGIN010000018.1 GCA_016929595.1 Chitinispirillaceae bacterium | reverse complement strand
TCTGCTGCAGCACAACCCGTTCTGGAAAATTTCATCCCGCTAAGGCGGCGTGTTCACAGAACGGATACTCTTCTACTCTCTTTTGTTGAACTTTCAAAAAGGCTCTTTCTACGAAACCAAAAATTCGAATTGTTACCATTTACAACGAATCAATCATTGTCTACAAGAAATACCATTAACTCTTTTCAGGTCCCTTAGCGTTTAATCTGTTCCTACTCTAACTTTGATCAGACATACGGGATACTTTTCGCCCAGAGCAGTCTGGAAAAAGGAGCATTACAATGAAGCTAAATCTTGGCTGCGGTTCACATATACCAGATGGCTGGACAAATGTCGATTATGCACTTGGTGCTCGACTTGCAAAAAAGCCGTTTTTTAGGACTATAAATAAAAAGATAAAATTTTTTAAACTGGACTGGAATGAAAAAATATATCTCCATGATTTAACACGAAAACTCCCTTGGGCGGACTCAAGTATTGACACAGTGTACAGCTCGCATACTTTGGAACATTTTAACAAGGAGGATGGCAGACGACTACTCTCCGAGTGTCAAAGGGTCCTTCGTCAAGGTGGTATTCTTCGGATTGTTGTACCTGACCTGATGTATGAGGTTACGGAATATATCGAAGGTCGTACGCTTGCAGATGACTTCATTGAAAGACTTGGCGTACTCAATGGAACGACTAATCGTACTTTAAAAAGTAAGCTGACAACATTTTTTCAGTTTCCACATAAATGTATGTACGATAATTCAAGGTTGATTGAGATTTTCAATGAGATTGGTTTCGATGCTTATAAAAAAAACGCCTTCGATAGCGACATAGAAGATATTCACGTCATCGAATTAGAAGGTCGCACCCAAAATGCTGTAATAGTGGAAGGTCGTAAGCGGTAACAGAACAGCATTATTGATTTTTGCCGATAATATCTTAAATGGGCGGCACGGTTTGTAGACCAAATGCATCTTCGAGTTTACAGGGACGCGTTGATGAATCTCTGATTTCGAGTGGTCGATGATTCGCTGAAGTACTTCAATCCGGCATGAGTATGGCTAAATGTCATTCATTTTGCGAGTCACAATCTCGCATTAAAAAATGACTACTTATTTGGCGGCCACTCGGGCCTGCAGAATAGCCAGTTCTTGCTGCCAAACGAAATCACACGCAGCGCGTATTCGATTTCGTTTGTATCCAGCATTCCGGGCCAAACAAAAAACAGTTTTCAAACAACATTGCCTGTATCCACATAATTGAGTACTTTTTATGGATTTGCGTAATTATGGTCGATAAGATGACGACCCCAGTGGGATTGAAAAGTACTCTATGGTACTCCAGAAATTTTCAACACGGATCACAGAGCGCACAGTTCACGGGCAAACCGCTTATCGGCGTGCTGAAACCCCATGGTATACGCATCGCCATGGACGGAACGGTAAAGGCCGCGTAACCGATAACATTTACATGGAGAGGTTATGGCGTACCGAGTAGTATGAAGAGATTTGTCTGAAGAGCTATGACACAGTGACAACGCTTAGGCAGAACCTGGCGACGTATGTTCACTTTTACAATCATGAAAGACCGCACAAAGTATTGGGCAAACGCTTCATTCCTTCCAAGGCGCACAACGGATAACCGGCAAGGATATCGCAGCGTGTTGATATTTTCTAATTTTGTGGGGCACAGGGGCGAACTTTCAACGGCAACTCATTGTTTCTCTGCAGTTTTCGGTGTCAACAGGAGAGACAAAAATACGGATTCAAAGAATCCTTTGGAAATAAGATGCAATCACCTAAAAGCGGTAACCGATTTTACTGGACTTTGAAGTGACTAAATTCCACCCAAAAAAAATCATAATAAATTGAGCCTTTCATAGAATGCTGTATTGAAAGGACGGATACGGCTATCAACAATATGATCAAATTGTTGCAATATTGCACACCTGTTTTTTGCTACTGCATCGCACTTTTCACGGCCAGACTTGCGGTAAAACATAGAGCTTTTGGCTTTCTACAGAACCGGAAAAATCGATTTGGCGCCCTTGATGGTTTACGGGGCATCCTCGCATTTTCTGTTTACATGCATCATGCGTTTATCACTTGGGAATGGAAGCAGACCGGAAAATGGGCAGCTCCATCCGAACTCTTTGTTAACAATCTGGGAAAAGTCGGTGTTTTTCTTTTTTTTATAATCACCGGCTTTTTATTCACTTCCAAACTGCTCAACAACAAATCTGGTATAAAATGGGGCAGTCTTTTTAAATCTCGTTTTTTTCGAATTTATCCCCTCTACATCTTTGAAACCGTTGTCATCAGTCTTATTGCATTCACTGAGTTCAATTTTCAGCTCCGTGTGGATACATGCACTCTTGTCAAAGAATACTTTGAATGGCTAGTCTTCTCTAAAACCACCCTAAATGGCTCCCACTCACCCTGTCTGATAAATGCATCAGTAGACTGGACACTTCGCTACGAATGTATTTTTTATCTTTCATTGCCCCTTATTTATGCCACTATAAAATGGCTAAAAATGCCGGGGGGCATTGTTCTGGTTTTGGTATCGGTCGTATTGACAATAAAACCACTGTCCTTTCACTCTGTACATTCTCAATACTTCATTCTGTTTTGCATCGGTGGTGTGGTGGCCTGGGGATACAAGCGGTATACCATTGTTGAAAAATGGATTTCCAGTACCCATGTCTCCGCTTTTACATTAGTTCTTTTCATTTCTGCACTTTTCATCGGAGAGAAGTTCCGCATATTTCAACTGTTGCTCATTTCTGGAGTATTTTTTTGGGTAGTGTATGGAAATACCATTTTTGGATTTTTGGCAACGCCTGCCAATGTTCTATTGGGAGAAATCAGCTACAGTACATATCTGCTTCACGGTATAGTTTTGTACATTCTTTTCACGTGGCTAAAGGTGGTAGATATTGCGACCATAAGTTACAGCACATACCTGCTTTTGTGGCTGCCGCTCACATCGGTGCTAGTAGTGATAATATCATTGCTGTCCTATCTTTTTGTAGAAAAACCTGGCATGGCTTTAGGAAGGAAAGCAATTTTAAGAAGGGATAATCACAGTTAGCAATTATTTTAAAATAAGTAGCTGGTAGCAGCCTGAGAAAAGCGCTCAATTATGCGAACACACGTAAAAATACACCTATTGGGTCGATGTACTGCAGTGCGTCGCCGACCATTCGAAGTCAGAGATTCATCACCTCACCCCTGTGAACTGGAAGATTCATTTCGCCGACAAACCCCGCGGTTCTCTTATCGACATCATCGGTAAAAATCAATAGCACCGTTCTGTTACCATGGCCTTGATTCTCTAAGGAAGACTCCCGGATGTCGACTCTTATCTCACTACTTCCGCTGAATAGTTTCAAAATAATCACACAGAAGCACCGCGATCTTTATCTATCATACTTATCAGCTTCTGTGATTTTTTTGAGCTAGCCTTTCGAAAAAACATCTTGCCACTTTCTTTTAACAATTTGTAATCACATTCGTCAAATATCTTAATGAAACCATTATAATCAATATAATGAAGAGGAGTTAATGCGGCGATTCCCTCGTAGATATGACTTTTATACTCCAGAGCATTTTTACCGAATTCAGAATTGAAAACTATGGTTTGAGTACACATTTCACTTGGAACAAAAGAGGTTTTGAAGTAATTCATTAGCTTTCGTTCATCGCACATTGATTTATAAACATATTTTGCACATTTGAATGTCAAAGCCCAATAATCCGAACCGACAAAAACTGAATATCTCTTATTGTTAATCAATATGTAATCATTTTTCCGAATCGGTATTGCAGTCATCAGGATCCTGGCTGAACCTGTAAATATTCTTTTCAATTTCGCGTTACTAATTTTGATATCACGTAAGAGATGATATTTAACTATTTTTTTTCTTTGCTCTGGATCTGTAACAAATCTTGAAATATTCATTCCTGAAATAAATTCTGTATTCTCATTAGAAACAAAGTACTTGTGTATCTCCCTATTTGACCAAATAGGGTAATCCATGCCACTCAAACATATGACTCTTAAATATTCCTGGCCACTCTCTATCACAGCTTTAAGCAACTCTTTCTGCAACTGCACTTGTGCAAATCCCCCCCAATTGACATGAAATCTTTTTTTTACAAAAGTTACATTTTCAAATTGCAATACTTTCTCTTCAAACATCGACTGATCAGTCTTGCTATCGCAGTGAACATAAAAATCAGCATTTTCATTCAAGGAAACGACTAATCGATAAAACTGATCAGGATCCATATAAACTGATATCATAAAAGCATTCTTCATAATATTTTTGCCTCCGATGAACATTTGTAGCATCAAAATAGTTATCTTTATTTGTGCTTAACCAATAACTGAATCACACTCGATTTTGGCTCGATGGATTTAAGCATCGGCGATAAAAAAAAACACTTTCGTCCTGAAAGGGTCCTTGATCCTTTTCATCTATAATCAGTTGTCATTTTATTATCGGGCGCTATTCCAGAATTCGCAATAAGGTATACTTGTATCCATAAATGCTATCCCGAGAATTACTTTTTCAAATGTTTTAATTTCTGATGCTAACCAGTTGATATTTAATCCCTAAAGCCGTTGCACAATCTGGCTAATATCCTGATATGGGGCGCTATGACATATACCCAATGCGTTTCCGGTGAGCATGCAAAATCCAAATTAAGGATATTTTTCCAAAATTAAGCGAACAATAATCTTTTGGAAGCCAGTTTGACGGAGCATGTACCTTTTCGTTTTCATTGTCCACGGCGGCTACGATGTATTCAAAGGGATGAAGCGGTAACAGCTCGCATCTGGCTGTCTATTATTGACAGAAAACAGCATCTCATCTGTTGAAAATACTACTCATCCACCTACGAAAGGACTACGCCAAGCCGAATCATTAGAAGACAGCACAAGTCACCTTTACTTCTGAATGCAGACACAACTACCCCTGCTTCACACTCTCCCCACGTCCGATGGCGTAATACACAAATCCCTTATCCTTAAGCAACGCCGGGTCATACAGATTCCGACCATCCACAATTACTTTATTTGATAATTTTGTGGCAATATAATCAAAATCCGGGGCACGGAACTGGCTCCATTCCGTGCAGATGGCCAGCAGATCGGCGCCCTGCAGGCAGGCTTCTTTGGTTCCCATCAATTTCAGGTTGTCATTGTCGCCATAAATACGCTGCGCTTCGTCCATGGCTTCCGGGTCATATGCCTGAACAGTGGCGCCGGCTTTCCATAGCGCTTCCATCAGCACGCGGCTTGAGGCCTCACGCATATCGTCGGTTTTGGGTTTAAAGGACAGTCCCCAAAGCGCAATGGTTTTCCCTTTCAAATCGCCATTGAAATATTTACTGATGTAGCCAAACATCTTTTCCTTTTGACGATAATTCACAGACTCCACCGCTTCGAGCAATTCCGGCCTATAATTTACGCCATGGGCCGTGCGCACCAGCGCCTGAACATCTTTTGGAAAACAGGATCCGCCGTATCCGCATCCGGGATAAATAAACTGAAATCCAATGCGTGTATCGGATCCGATACCCTGTCGCACCGCTTCCACATCCGCCCCGAGCAGTTCAGCCAGATTGGAGATCTCGTTCATGAAAGATATTTTAGTAGCCAGCATGCAGTTGGCCGCGTATTTGGTAAGCTCAGCGGAGGGGATATCCATAAAAATAATGCGGTCGTGATTTCGATTAAATGGGCCATACAGCTCCCGCATCATTTTTTTCACTTTTTCATTGTCGGTTCCCACCACAATGCGGTCCGGTTTCAAGCAGTCGTTGACCGCAGCGCCTTCTTTAAGAAATTCCGGATTGGACGCCACATCAAACTTAATATTTGCGCCACGTTTGTCCAGAATACGCTGCATGTGATCCGCCACCTTTTTCGCGGTTCCCACAGGCACTGTGGATTTATCCACCACCACCTTTGGCGAAGTCATGAATTCCGCAATACTGCCCGCAACAGCCAGCACATATTGCAAATCTGCAGAACCATCTTCATCGGGCGGCGTGCCCACTGCGATAAACTGAATATCACCATGCGCCACGCCTTCTTTCGCATCAGTCGTGAATTTCAGATGGCCTGCTTCAAAGTTCTCAACCACCATGGGTGTCAGCCCGGGTTCGTAAATGGGAATGATTCCTTTTTTCAGGTTTTCAACCTTTTTTTCGTCCACATCGACGCACATCACATCGTGCCCGACAGAGGCCAATACTGCGGCCTGTACCAAACCGACGTACCCTATTCCAAAAACGGTTACCTTCATAAAGCAAAATCTCCTATTATCAATGCCGGAATCAACGCAATCACAATACCCCGAAAAGGTATTATGCCACTTCTCAAAAAAAAATATATGTATACCGATTCTCAACCAAATGCAATTATTTCAGCCACGAAGCCAGGGCAATCGCAAAGTCGAAATTGATAGAAAAAAATTGTAGGGCGGTAGTTTATCTGCCGCCGCAACCAGTTTTCGGCCGGGGAT
>JAFGIN010000165.1 GCA_016929595.1 Chitinispirillaceae bacterium | reverse complement strand
TCAATGACCTTTTTGATGCGATTCAGGTATTTTAACGTTGTAGAATTAATACACTTTTTCTTGCTTTTATCTTGTTTTTCTTCCGGCTACTCCCCGGACTCGGGATGAATACCTTCTGAGCAGTAACGTTTTTTTACCACAAATCCCTCTTGCTCTTTCACAAGCGATGTGCTATTTTATGAAATCTTAAACGATCGATCTTCGTGATCAGTCGGTTCCGCTTTTTATTTCGGAGTGTAGCGCAGCCTGGTAGCGCACTTGGTTCGGGACCAAGTGGTCGGAGGTTCAAATCCTCTCACTCCGATTTCTTATTTTCCTTATTTCGAAAATAGTTTGCCTGTTTTTAAACCTTCATTGCCATGTGGTGGTAAAGTATTTTAAGGTATTGACCATACTATGACTTGATTTTTAATGTGGAGCATCAAATTCTCGCATGATTTTTCAACAACAATCAGCCAAAAGAAACAGACTCTCGAATTTGAGTCTTTCTGAGATTGAGGAGTATCTGACTACAAATCAGTCAATAATCGTCCCACTTGGAGGACTTGAACCTTTTGGTTCATCAGGGGCCATCGGCATTCCAGGGTTGTGTAGTGATACTCTTGCCGCTACGCTTGCGGGTATGTGTAACTCTCTGGCCGCCCCGCTTCTGCCTTTTGCATCGTCACCTCTTTTCAGATCATTTCCGGGTTGTGTATCCCTGGGAAGCAGCGGCTATGAAAATGTGCTGTCGTATCTTTGCAGGGGTTTCTTATATCAGGGATTTAAACGTGTTCTTCTGGTACATTCTGCGTTAATGCCAGACCACGCTCTTATTTCCGTACTTAAAAGGGTTGAACAGTTTAACAATGAGGGTGAGATTAAGCTCTACAGCTGGCAGAATGATACGAGGATAATAGAATTTCTGAAAAAAGAATATGTATCTTCAAATTTAGAACGGCTGGAAACAGGACTGCTCAGCCTTGCTGCATTCATTGAGCCGGAATATCTTCGGAGTTCAGAATTTTCCGGAGCATCAGGAGATATCACACAGACTCAATACCGATCATGGAGGATACGTGGTGCAGATCCGGATAAGTTCAGGAAACTGTTTCCATCAGGTCTGACCTCAAAAAAAGATTCTGTACAACCTTCAAGTGATTTGGGAAACAGACTTTTTCAATATATTTTGGAATGTATGATCTCAGACTATTCAGATTTCCTGAAACGGAATACTATAAATGCTGCTCAATAACATCGTTACCCGGACACTTGATAACGGGCTCAAGATAATTGCTCTTAGAAAAAAAGGTGCTCCAATTGTATCGGTTCAGGTCTGGTACAATGTTGGCAGCGTACAGGAGCATGATGGAATCCGGGGAATAGCGCATCTTCTTGAGCATATGATGTTTCGGGGAAGTGCAAATGTGAAATCCGAAGAGCATGCCCGTCGGATAAACGATATTGGCGGACACTGCAACGCATTTACAACTGAGGATGTTACCGCATATACCAACAGTGTTCCCGTTGATTCTTTTGAAATGGTGCTTGACCTTGAAGCTGACCGGATGGATAAGCTGACAATCGATCCTGAGCTTTTTGCGGTCGAACGTAATGTCGTGATCGAGGAATATCACACGTACATGAACAATCCCGTCGCAAAAGCGTTTCTGGAATTCAGGCAGGAATTTTTTAAGGGGCACCCTTACGCACTGAGTCCAATAGGACTTATTGAAGATCTTCAAAAGGTTACGTCTGAGGATTGCCGGAAGTTTTATGAAACCTGGTATTCTCCGGTAAATACAGTCATAGTAATAGTTGGTGATCTTGATGAATCGTATGCTGTTGAAGAGATCGCAAAACGTTTCAGTGCAAAAGCCGTACGTGGTGAAAAAAACAACCTGTCGATTACTGTTACGCCCGATGTTTCTGCGCATCGCATGCACCGGAAAGTTGAGTTTGATGTACCGGTATTAATTGCAGGTTTTCCAGCCCCTGCATCATCAAGTAAAGATGTATCAGCACTTGAGATAGTTCAGATGGTTCTTTCTGGTGGAGAAAGTTCCAGACTTCACCGGTCTGTTGTCAGAAAAGAATCTGCAGCTGTAATGGCCGGTGGAATGAATCATCTGATGAAAAAAGCCGGGCTCTCGATGTTTTTCGCGATCTTTACACCCGATGTTTCAGTTGCGAGGGTTGAAAAATCGCTGCTTAATCAGATAAGAAAAATCAAGAATGAGGGGATCAGTGCCCAGGAACTGGACATGGTGAAGAACACCACGCTTACCAGCAGAACTTTTGAACTCTATAGCGCTGAGCATATCTGTAACCGTATCGGTTTTGCGGAATGTATCGAGGGTGACTATAAACTCTGGGTTGAGCGTTTGAATATTCTGCGTGACCTTGACACCTCTACGTTGACAACTGTAGCAAAAAAATACTGGGACGAAGCTAATATGTCACTATTGCATCTGCAACCAAAGCGGATCAATCCGATGCTGTATATCGGAGGAATTTTACGAAGAATTTTCAGAATCGGGAAATAGGAAGAGATATGAGTTCACTGTACAGATTCCCGCCATTTACAGAACAGGTTCTTGCAAACGGAATTAATCTTATTTGCATACCTGATGGTGAGCAGGACGGTTTTGTTATAATGCACCAGTTTCCATTTGGAAGATTTTCTGACCCTGAAGGCAAGGAAGGGTGTGCAGATTTGACATTCGGTCTTATGCAGAAAGGTATAGATGGGGTTGATCCAGAAAAATTCCCGGAAATTTTCGAACATGCCGGTGCGACGTTATTCTCTGATGTATCTGAAGAGTACTCGGTTCTGGGAGTCAGGATGCTCAGCGGTTTTTGGGAAAAATTACTTCCCCTGTTTTTTGGAATGTTGACCAGACCATCCTTTATGCAAAGTGAACTGTCACGACTGCAGCGTGAAATGGTAACAGCGATACAAGCGGAGCAGGTTGAGCCATCAGTGATCGCACACCACCATTTCAATGCCGAAATCGCCGGGAAGCAGCATCCGGCCGGACGATTTCATTCCGTAAAATCTGCCGGCAGTATCCGTTTGAACGATATCAAAACCTTTTTTAGTACATACGTTCAGCCAGCCCGATCGATCATTGTCGCAGCAGGTAAATTCGATGAATCTGAATTGAAAAAAATGATAGAATCACATATTGGACAATGGAACACCGGACTCTCTGTAAACAGCGAGTATGCGCCTGCGCTCGAATTGAAACCATCCGGATTGAGATTTGTCGAAAAGACCGATTCAACACAGGCGACGCTTATTATCGGGCATGAAGCACCAGGTGAGAAATACCCTGAACGAAACGCCCTTATTCTGGCTAATTACACTCTCGGCGGTGGAAATTTTTCTTCACGACTGATGTCCCGTATACGTTCTGAGAGTGGAAAAACGTATGGTATTCACTCTCAGATTGTAATGCAAAAGCAGATGGGTATGTTCACTATCGCAACCTCGACACAGAATAATCAGGCCCGAACAGTTATCAAAGGTATTCTTGACACACTCAAAGAATTTGCCGGAGATGGAATCACGCAGGAGGAGCTTGATAACGCAAGAAAATATTACATCGGGAATATGGCATTTCAGCTTGAAGGAATCAGTAATGTAGCAGAGAAGGTTCTGTGGCTGCGCAGCAATGGGCTCTCTGAATCGTATATCGAAAATTATGATACATTACTTAATGCTATTACTTTAGATAAAGTTAATGAAGTCATTAGAAATATTTTCAAGCCGGATAACCTTAAAGTGGTCGTTGTCGGAAAAAGGAATGAAATTTTACCGCAATTGAGTACGCTTGGCACATTTAAGGTGTTTCATTTCAGAGATCCCCTTTGAGGTAGGCATTGCGATACAACCCGAATTTTCAGATTGCCTTAAGCTTGGGAAGCAACCTTGGAGATCGCACATTTTATATCACTGAGATGGAAAACCGGCTCTCCGGGATACTTGTGCCCCCGTTTAAAAGATCCTCCTTAATGGAGACTGAACCTGTGGATGTCGCAGAACGGCAGCCACCGTATTTAAACAGGATTTTTTGTGGTGGGTATGCACATGACGCAGAAAAACTTCTGGAACAATGCTTTCAGATTGAACGTGAACTGGGAAGGATAGAAAAAGGGACGAAACTTGCGAGGACTGCTGATATCGATATTGTTTTATTCGGAGATTTGAAAATATCCGGTGAAAAACTTACTATCCCGCATCCTCAACTTTTCACCCGGAGATTTTGTATTGAGGGATTACATGAAATTGTACCGGAGTGGAATATTCCGGGGACCGGCTTTACAGTCATGGAACTTTATGATACAATCAGGCTTGCGGTCAAAAACCAGAAAGTCGATAAAATTACTGCGTGATCTGTGTATTATCAGAAATGATATGAACCGCAACAACAGATGCTCAGCAGAAGAGACAGGACAGGCATTACATAATGAGTGAAAATAAGCAGAATTTACCGTCACATATAAATTATCTCTGTATCGAAGGAGTTATCGGTGCAGGTAAAACTACTTTGTGCAATATGCTGTCCAGACAATTCAATGCCCGTATAATTCTAGAAGAAGCTGAAGACAACCCATTCCTTCCAAGATTTTACACTGAGCGGCGGATGTTTGCGTTTCAGACTCAGTTGTGGTTTCTTGTTTCGCGGTTCAGGCAGTTATCAATGATGGTCGCTCAGCAGGACCTGTTTCATCAATTAACCGTTTGTGATTATATTTTCGCCAAGGATCGGATTTTTGCCAACATTAATCTGGATGATGATGAACTGGGGCTATACAATCATATTGCACAGGTTATGGAGTCGTCTATTACACCTCCCGATCTTGTCGTCTATCTTCAGGCATCAACCGATGTACTGCTGAAACGTATCGAGCAGAGAGCACGGCCATATGAGTTCAATATGGATGTTGATTATCTTGAATTGCTCAATCAGGCTTACAATCACTTTTTCTTTCATTATTCCAGTGCCCCACTTCTGATAATCAATACAAACAACATAGATTTTGTTAAAAACAGTTCCGATTTTGAGGAAATTATTGAACAGATACAGCATGCCGGAACTGGAACCAACTATTATCAGCCAATGGGATCACGGGACAGGCAGCTTCTTGGCGGTAAACTATTATCGAAGAAAAACGATGCAGAAGAGTGAACGTAATTTAGTATCTGTTACCTTGTGCCCGAATGTATTTTGATGTGGACTGATTTTTTTCTACAATTTTATTCCCGTCAATATTCCAAGATGCTTAATCAAGTATCCTGACTTGCTGTGTAAAAAACAGTATCAGTCATTGGGTTGTGATATTATAAACTGGAGTCTGAAGTGGAAATAATTATTTCTCCTGAAAGAATGTATGAATTTTCAGAACAGTGCCGGAGCAGAGGGCAGCGGGTCGCTCTTGTTCCGACAATGGGAGCTCTTCACCGGGGTCATATTTCTCTTCTTGATATTGCTCGACGTCAAGCCGATGTCACCGTGATGAGCATTTTTGTAAATCCGACACAATTCGGGCCGAGAGAGGATTTTAATGAATATCCCCGCCCATTTGAAGAAGATTGCAGAAAGGCCGAAATGGCTCTGTGCGATGTGGTTTTCGCTCCAACCCGGGAAATGATGTACCCTGATAATTACAACACATTTGTATCAGTAGAGAATATCACGGAACGACTGTGTGGCGCAAGTCGTCCGGGACATTTTCGTGGTGTTGCAACTGTTGTACTGAAATTCTTCAACATTGTCAACCCACATGTAGCACTGTTCGGGCAGAAGGATGCACAGCAGGTTCTGGTGATTAAACGAATGGTTGAGGATTTGAACCACCCGGTAAAAATTGCTGTGGCTCCAATTATTCGTGAAAATGATGGGCTTGCGATGAGTTCACGAAACGCCTATCTTACAAAAGAGGAGCGTGCGGAAGCCGGGACCATCAAACGTTCCCTGGACCAGGGTTTGAAATGTTATGAAAAAGGTGAGCGGAATGCTGCAGTGATCAAAAATGAGATCACCTCGATACTGAGCAGAACGGATTTTTTATCAATGGAATATATTGAGATTGTTGATACCAGAACGGTGCGCCCCGTAGACACGGTCCCATCACCAGCCCTGATTGCGGTTGCATGCCGAACAACTCAAAGTAAAACAAGACTGATCGATAATGTCATTGCCGGAGGCTCGATATGAAAAAAAAATGTGATATTCCCGTAATCTACAACCTTTTCCCCCGCCATTTCCCTACAATACACGAATGGAAATCGATACTGCCTCATGTATCGAAAATGAATTTCAACCATATATTCGTAAATCCTTTTCATGAAACAGGATTCTCAGGAAGTCTCTATTCGGTAAAAAATTACTATCGTCTTAATCCACTTTTTTTAAAACCAGATGAAGACCCCTCCGATGACGAACCACTTGTTGATTTCATCAAGGCTTGTCAAAAAGAGAAACTTGGTCTGATCATGGATCTTGTCATTAATCACACCGCAATTGATTCAGATCTGATAAGCCAGTATCCTCAGTGGTATAAATATGACACAAACGGTAACATCATGAATCCCTTTGCAGTTGATCCTGCAAACCCCTCAAATGTTACCGTATGGGGAGATCTGGCTGTTATCGACAATGAAAACAGTGCAGGAAGAGATGAATTATGGAAGTACTGGGATAGTCTGATCGCCCATTATCAGAAACTTGGTATCCATGGGTTTCGCTGTGATGCTGCGTATCAGGTACCGGCGCCACTATGGAAATATCTAATCCCTGCCGCTAAAAAACGGGATGGAGCAACGGTGTTTTATGCTGAAACACTGGGATGCACTCTTGCCCAGATTGAAGCTCTTGCAGATGTTGGTTTCGATTATCTTTTCAATTCATCAAAGTGGTGGAATTTTGATCAACCATGGGCCCTGGAGCAGCATGAACAAAACAGAGTAATCGCTCCTTCGATCAGTTTCGCGGAATCACATGATACCGAACGGCTTGCATCAGAAAAACCTGGTACTGTCGAAATTCAGAAGTGCCGTTATGCATTTTCATCACTGTTCTCCAAAGGCCTCATGATGACAATGGGATATGAATATGGCAATACGGTTAAAATGGATGTTGTCGGTGGCAATCCCGGGCATGCAACAAAAGGTTTGTGGGATCTTTCGAATTGGATTACTCAAATAAATGAGCTCAAGTGTACAATACCGGTTTCCGGAGAGGAAGGCAGCTGGCATCCGCTCTGCGATTATAATCTGCCGTATCTGTTTTTGAAAAAATCGTCAACTACAGGAAAACCACCGATATTTGTCTGTATTAATAAACGCACTGATAAAACCACCATGGTTGAAGAATGGATGATACCGCCTGAAGTTAAAACCAGCAAATCAGTATATTCTTTACTTGGTGATACGATCGAAGCCCAGGAGATGCCTCACGCGTTTGAACTTGATCCGGCAGACGTTGTTTTATTTACGAGATAGGTAACGTTTACAAACGTTTGAGATCAATCCGACGTAGATGAATATCTCAGATACTACAGGATATCTTCCGATAACTCGGGGAACTGAAGCCTTATTTCGGTTCCCTCACCAGGTTGGCTTTTTATTTGAACAGTACCATTATGTTCTTTCACAACACTTTGGGTCATTGTCAATCCCATGCCGGTACCCATCTCTCCCTTGGTAGTAAAGAATGGCTGCATGCATTTTGTAACTACCTCCTCAGGCATTCCAATGCCGGTATCTTTAACGATAATCTCCAGACCATTATTTACTTCTGTAGTGATAGTCAGCGTTCCCCCTTCGGGCATGGCATCAGCTGCGTTAAGCACGAGGTTGAGAAGAATCTCATGGATTTCGCTCTTTTTCCCTGTTATTAAAGCGCCATCGGTAAGATTGAACACTACGTGAATCCTGGATACTTCATTGTCTGTCGTATGATGAGTCCAGCGTATTCTGGTAAGATTAACAACATCTCTGATAATCTGGTTAATATCGATAACCTCCGGATTCTCTGTATATCGGGCGGATCGGTAAAAATCCTGTAATCTATGTACAATATCCCTTCCATGAACAGCAGCATTATTGATCTGTGTAAGATATTGTTTTAACAATTCTGTATTTTTTAACATTTGCAAATCATTGATCAATATATCAGAATACGTCAGGATTGGAGTAAGCAGATTATTGAAATCGTGTGCAATACCACATGATAACTGTCCGAATGCGTGAAGTTTTTCGCGTTTTATCGCTTCCTCCTGAGCATTTTTCAATTCATTGAGTGCACTGGAAAGTTCACTGTTTTTCTTTGCCAATTCACTTGTACGTTGTTTCACTTTCCATTTTAAAACAATACTGACTATGGTAAAAAAGAGCAGAGCCACAAATATGGAAATTATGATGTAAAAAACAATTCGTGGTATGAATGTCCTTGGCTTTTCGTGAAGCCAGTTTAATAAAATGTTGTAATATGCCGAGCCTGGATTGTTGAGCATACCTGCAAGATGCTTGTCAATTGATTTCAACAAATCAAGATTCCGGCCTTTTGCGGTAGTGAAGTGAAGAGTTGTAGGGTAAAGCACCAGTGGTGATGCAATCAACACCCCATTATTTCCTTTATTGTAACCGAAAAATCGGCTGTTTATCATTGCATCCGCGTTTCTGTTTCTTATAAAATCGATGATCTCTTCAATTTCCGATAAAGTAACTACATCAAAACTTAGTGACAACTGATCACGGGCGCGGCGCAACACCTCCTGTTGGACAGACCCCTCCAGAACGGCAATCGTTTTTCCGTTAAGATCCGACATCGACTCTATGTTCACATCCTTTCTGCAGAACAACTGCAGCCATGAAGAAAGCACAGTTATTTGATTAAACTGAAATCTCTCACCTCGATCTGGTGAAAATGCCACATCCGGCATGAGATCGATACTATCGTTCTCGAGTCGGTTCAGAGACCGCTCCCAGCTGCCATAGACATATTTGAGACTCCACTGTTCCTCTTTTGCAATCGCTTCAAGTAATTCAATAAAAATTCCGCCCGCTTTGCCTGTAGAATCAATCATGACTTTGGGGGGATTATTGTATACCCCCACACGAATTGTTCTGGAAGCTGCATCGGTAAAAAATGACAGAAAGATTATAAGAACTGCCACAGATTTACAGGACAACCGAAAAGACCTGTACCGTAATAAACCTGGTTCTAACACTAAACGTTCCTTATTTTTTCAGATATTCGGTAACATAATCAAGATTCTGAGAATTTTTAAGACTGATGAAGTTCAGTACATCAATAAATTCCTTTTCATAGTTGCGAAATTTCTGATGCTTTTTCATTAAACGTAGCAGCACAGTGCTCCTCAAGGTAATCGACACCACACTGTTTGAACTCGTTATACATTCAGGTTTTCATACCTTACCATCCATCTAACATATTATGTGATTGTTTTACCAATCTGTGCACATAATATACTATTATGCCTGATTATATCAGGGAGTAGGCCCCCGGAGTCTGTATATGGAAGTGATCTGAATACATTGCAGCTGGTATCTGTTTTTTAGAAATCAACCATTATCCCGACAACCGGTACTATCCCATTGCACCTGAAATCCCTGTATCCATCCTTATGGTAGGGATCAAAGTAACGTTCAACAAGAGGTGTATAGTTAAGCAGATTCATCACTTCTACATATCCGGTGATATTTCCCCAGGCAAGAAATGATTTGAACGTATAACGAAAATTGAGTGATGCATTCATCGGTAGATGCTTACTATAATACTCTTCTGTACTATCAAAGACATACCAGTTCTCAAGCGGATGATAGGTAACAGGTGTATAGCGACGCCCGCCTGCAATCAGCGTACGCAAGGCAAATCCATGATGTTTCAGGACATTGGTACCGACAGAAACGTTAAGCACCTGTCCAATATCCATCTGATCATGATACCACTTACCATTTAAATACCTGTTTTCGACATTAAAAAGGGCATAAGATGCAGAATAGTAAAAATTATCATACTGTTTTTTCTGGAACAGTAACTCCATACCATAGCTGCGTTTTTTACCAGCAGGATTTGAAAGTTTCCAGGTATATTCATAATCGTCTATAGCCGTATTGTAGCTGTAAGTAGCATATTGGCGTTTTTCCGGAGAGATAAATGGATATTCACGGTCATACCATTTTAAATAGGTTTCACATGACAGAAGATGCTCTTTTCCGATCATTCGCTCGTAGCCGGCAACAGCCTGCCAGTTGCGTTGAAGTCGTGCTTTCCCAAGTGGTACTCCACCAATTATCCGATCGTTCAAATCATCCGCTATTATTTCATTTATCAATCCGCTGAAATCTGCTGGAAACTGGTAGTATAATCCTGCACTCAACGACAGAACCCCCAGAGAGCCAGCATCAAAACGAAAACCCAGTCGAGGTGAAATACCGTAATCGGTAATAACATCGTAATAATCACCTCGGACACCTGCAATAGCCTTGACAGGTCCGGATTCCAGTACATATTCAGCATACCCCCCTGCACTTGCGATATCAATAATCGAATCTGAATACCAGGCTTTGTAGTGATATGAAGAAAGTATATCCACACCATTATTATAAGTCATAGTATACTGCTGATAATCAAGAGATCTTTCATTTGAAATGTTATACCGCCGGTAATTTGCATTAAAACCGAACCCAATCCGGTGAATATCACCAACTGACAATGTTGCATCATCTTTCAATGACGCCTGCCATCGTTTGTCTGTACCGCCGTTCAATCTTTTCTTTACATAGGTTGTTCTATTATGTTGCATTGTATCTGATGGGTATACAAGCGTATCCACAATCGTATTGGTCCGGGAATATTCTGTCAGGTTTATAACTCCTGAATCAACGAGCATCGGTCCATTGAAATGAATAGCATCATCATAAAATTTTCGATCCGTACGTGTACCTGATATACTCATAGTATTCTGAAATCTATTTTTTGCGTAATTCCATGACAGTATCCCGCCATACTGCCGGATAGTCTCTCTATATGTTGTAGGAATTGGATAATCTGTCAAGTCTTCCTCTTCAACATACGTATCCATGGAGGTTACAGCTGTAGCAGATACCGTGGAATTCTCAGAAGGAAGAAATGTCAATTTAAGGAATCCATCCCCGAATCTGGGAACACCTTCAAGCGTAACAAACGACTTTAACAGCCGCAAGTCGAGAAAACGTGCATTGGCAATCCATGATCCATTCAGGTTAGGCAAAGGGCTTTCTAATGTCAACCCAAGACCAGACATGTTCAGATCGATCTGCGTTTTGAATGTGCTCATCGATCCATTTCGCAAGTTTACTGCTATTACGGAGGAAAGCCGAGGTGGCATGCTTGCAGGAAAGCCCCCCGTGTAGAACTCCAGATCACGGACAAGCGCACTATTGATAAAACCGATCGAGCCACCAGATTGCCATATACCGCCAAAATGGCTGGTATTCTCAAACTCAATACCATCGACAATAAACACATTTTCACATGATTGCCCTCCCCGGACATATAATGTGTTATCAAAATCCGCCCCTCCGCTTACAACCGATGGATGTGTTCCAAGTACTCTGTTTAAATCATTGGCAGTTCCAGGCGTATTAGATAATTCATATGAGGTAATGCGTGTAACCGATGTACTCTGCGAAGGCGATTTTGAAACTGATTTGTGCGCTGTTACCGTTATTTTTTTCAGATTCTTTATAGACTGGTTCAAAATCAGGTTCACAGAAGTATTTATTCCTGATTTAATCAACAGATTCGGTTCAACAACCGTGTCGTAACCGGCTGCTGCTACTATTACGCTGTAAAGACCTGGTTCTATTGAATCAATAACACCTCTCCCCTGCGCATCTGATAGTGCACACTTTCCGGATGGCTCGATACACACTGATGCATCTGCTACCGGTTGTCTGTTTCGAGCGTCGTTTATAGTAAATGGCAGCGAACAATTAGTTGAAGCGATTAGATTTCTGATAAAAAACAGCACAGCGATTGCAACGACAGATCGGATCATTTTTCTCTCCTGATGGGTATAATGATGGTAATATAAACTATATGAGAGTGGAACCAATGAACGTTACTACCCTATGATTTGTTACTTCGTTGGGGAATTTTCATTTATTGTCTGTACTGTATATAAAAAATTTTCATCGATTTTACCAGAAACTTTTTTTCAGGCAGCCCGAATTTCTATATACAGGGTGTAACAAAATCAGATTCCGAAATTATTACAGTTCGTGTGGCACTGTCACCTGTTCTCCATAGTTTCAACGAAGGTGGACCCATGACAGTGAATCAACCAAAATTTATCGGAACGTCCTTTTGTTACCTTCGATAGAATGGAATTTAAATTCCGGCTCTTATTTGACCTGGTTAGCTCTTAAGATGACCAAAAAAGGAGTTCCACAATGATTTTTCGAAATATCTTTTTCACCATATCAGCCCTGCTGCTTTTAACAATAACAGAAACCGGCTTTGCGAAGAATGATTCAGCATGCGGCGGAGATGGTAATGGTACCAGCGGCGGGTCTGATACTATGCAATCTACAGGTATCATAGAATCAGTACGCATAAGGGACAGCATGTTTGTCGTGAACACTGATGAAGGAAAAGACACTGTGTACTTTAACTCAAAGACTAAATTCGCCTTAGGTGACCCGTCAAAAGTGCTTCGACCGGATACCCGAATCCAGATAGATTACATAACAGAAGGGGAAAAGAAAGTTGCCACCCGCATTGAACCGGCAGCCACAGATGGAGACGGTTCCGGAACTGATACAACATCAAAAGATACCGCAACAGCACCGCCATCAACTCCAGATGAGATACCGCCTCCGGGAGAATAATTTGTTGATGTAATAACCGTTAGCCCCCAACCCAGGGGGTTAACTTCTGTAAGTATGCTTCACCTTACACTTCACTGATTTTTCTGGTTCGCTTTTTATCCATAAAATTTTGATCATTGAGCTTTCCTTCCGTTTTGCACACTGTTTGAATTACAATATGAAGAAGGCAACAAAAGCGGAAATTATTCCTGCTATAACGGTCCTCTTGGTTTTTAATAGATAATACGTCAACAATCAAAACATTTACACTCAAATCACCGCAGCTCCTTCCTGTATTAAAAAAGTGCGTTATACATAGCGACATAGTATATCGCGAATAGATCTGATTTTCCCCCATCCGCCTTCGGCACCTTCCCCCATTAACGGGGGAAGGATGGAGTAGGGGTTGTAAAAATGTAAGGGTATAAATAATCGCAACTATTGATGTCGTCATGTATAGGACAACCACAAATTCATTGAACTATGAATAATGTGCAAGGATACTCTTGCAGCTTCCGCAGTTGAACAAACCAGAGTAGCATTAAATCGGTTCCCGCATCATGTTATCTCTTAACTTTATGTAATGTCATTATCTTTAATTATATAGCCATTGAGGCAGGCCTGATATGCTAATGCACAGCTCAGATGTGGTTTACCTATTCCAACGTTTCCCAGGAAAATTACATTCGCCTGCAGTTCAATAAATGAGAGCCGAAAGAAATTTTGAGCTTGCAGACAGTTGATTTTATCCGACCAGTATCAGTCAAAACCGATAGGTTCTGGATTGCATGCTCTGCGGTGGTGCTGTAGAGTTTAAAAAAAGAGTTGCGTTTGAGGATACTAAATTGTTCACGTAAAGTTGTAAATATACCTACTGAAAAGTAGTATTTGTGTTGATTCGGCTGTCTGTCGTGAAAAAGCGGGATTTCATTCTGTGTGTTTTTGCATTGTAACTTATTGCATGTATTTTTGAATTGTATCGATTAAAGAACTTTTAACATGGAGGTAGAATATATAAAATTAAATCCTCTCTTAACTATTTTGCAAATTTCTTTTAATTTATCCGTACCTCGATTGTAAGAAGAAGCCTTTGTCATAAAAATTAAAATAAAGTTTGCATAATAAGAATTCAATTTCAGTTTCTTTAATTAAGAAATGCCGTTTGTTGCTGTCAGAAATAATTATAAGTCAGTGACAAGTATACATCACATTTAAATTTAACTAAAAGGAAGTGTTATGATTAATAAAAAAATTGTTTTTATGACTATTGTATTAAGCTCGTTTGTATGGTTTGTTGGTTGTTCTAATGATAGTTCACCTGTTTCAATAACAGAAAATACAGCAGAAACAGTGGCCGCTCTCAGCGATATCAAACTATGGGAAGTTAAAGCTTGTGGAAGCTCTGTTTGGGGGTTGAGTCAGGAAAGACCATCTGGCAGCCAGGCTAACTGGTGTATATATCAATATAATACAAATACGCAAAAATGGACTAAGTCAACCCATTTTGGCATGGAAATCGCCACCACACCATCAGGAAGAGTATATCATACCAATAACGGCCTTGGTAGCGGAATCCATCAGATCTGGTGGGGAACTATGAATAGTAATGGTCAGATTCCAACGCCTGCCGGCATGACTACGATAATGGATATTGGAGCGGGACGCGTTGGTATGAAAGATCATATATGGGCTATCTTTGGAAATGGTTCAAGTACATATTACATATACGTATACCAATATGTAAATGGTACTCCGCAATGGACAAACATGACAAAAGACCTTAATAATTCAGGCAGCTACCTTCATCGTCTGAGTGTTGATCCATACAACGGTAATACTGTTGCAGTGAAAAAGAATGATGGAAGGGTGTATGTGTTGACCAGCTTAAATGGAAGCTGGGTATCACAGAGTACTCCAAGTCGAGTTGTAGAAGTGGCTATCCGTGGGACAAAAATAGCTTATCATGCTTATAAAGAAGATCTACCAAGGTATCGTATTTATACTGGTATCGTCAATGGATCTTATAGTGGTCCTGTTGCAACAGATGGTACAGAATGGTCAATGGGAATGGATGGTTCCTACATTTATTACATCGGTCCAGATGAAAGAGCAAAGAGAATTACATATTAATAATATTGACTAAATACATACATCAATCAATCTGTATTCTGTAAAAGTGTTATCAAAACAATTAAATGAGTACTTTTTAAAGGTCCTGACATTCAAGTTGGGATCTTTTTTTGTATACGGCAATAAAGATAAAGCGGTAAGTAGTAATACTTATCATAATATGCATTGTAAAAGCGGCTAATGATTGGTAATATAGTATGAACTACAGTTCACTGCAAATACTTAAGGTTCCCCAGATAATGCCGTCCAGCCAAAAGTTCTTTTTCAACACTCATTTTCAGCAGAACTTTGAATTTTCTGTCTCCGATTCTCCTGATCTCGCTGATGTAGGTTCTATTTACAATGTACTTTCGGTGAATACGGATAAATTCTGCCCCACGAAGCATCTTCAAGCTCCAGCAGTGTCCGATCAACAATGTAGTTTTTTAAATCACTTGTAAAGGTGATAGTGTATTTCTGACTAGCCTCAAAGTAAATGATATCGTTAAATAAGATGAATTTTGTAGTGTTCCCGATCGAAACCTTGATATGTTCACTTCTCACAGAAGGGAAATCCTGTTTTACCGCAGGTCCAGCAACCGTTTTTGAAATGGCAGGCGTAACAATTTTTTTAAATTTTCCAATCGCTTCACGCAGCTCTTCAAGTTCAAGTGGTTTGAGTATATACGCAACTGCAAGTGTCTTAAATGCATCAAAAACATACTGATTGTGTGCTGTTATAAAAACAACAAAAATATCTTCGCAGTAAGTTCGCGCTATTTCAACGCCTGAGATCCCAGGCATCTCAATATCAAGAAATACAAGATCGGGTTTTGTAGTGCGTATTATCTCTGCTGCAGCATTACCATTTGCCACCTCTGCTACTATTTTGAAATCACCAAAATTTTCAAGCAGCAATCTGCGAAGCCGAAGACGGGCTATTTCCTCATCATCAACGACAATGACACTATACATCTTCAAACCTCCGATTAGGAATCGTTATCTCAACCTGCGCTCCATTTTTATTCGCACAATTGAATTTTGCACTATCACCATAAATCATTTTCAGGCGTTCAGTTATATTGTAAAGACCATGTGCAGTACTGTCCGATTTTTTTTCAAAATCGAATCCAGGCCCACTATCGTGTATCATAAAATTAATACTATCTTCACTAATAGTCGTTCTAAGTGAAATTTTCCCACCTTCGGGTAATGTTGCAATGCCATATTTTATACTATTTTCAATAATTGGTTGCAGCAGTAATGATGGAACGTAGACATTGTCAACTTCACCCTCTGTCTTGACTTCGTAATGTAAACGTTCTCCATAACGAAATTTCTGAATCGACAGGAAATTGTTAACAATCTTAAGCTCTGTCTCCAGTCTGCATATCTTTTTATCTGATGCTTCAAGGGTATATCTGAAAAAATGAGACAGTGATAACGTTAGCTGTTCAGCTTTTGCTGGAAATATTCTTATAAGTTCTGCAATTGTATTTAAAGCATTAAATAAAAAGTGTGGATTTATCTGAGCCTGAAGCGCTTTTAAACGGTTTTCAATAACAATCTGCTTGCTATGCTGCACTTCCCGATAAGCATCATTTTTTCTTTTTTCAATTGAAGAGATATGATCAACCAGAGCAATGGCAATAATAATAAACTCAAGTACTGAGCTGATAATATTTGCATGCGAAGCAAAAAATGAATTTGAAACAACACCGAAGTTTCTCAGACAATTAACCACTATTCCCGAAAGAATCACCAAAATCGCTGAAGTATAAAAAAATGCTGGACGTCCAATCGATTTAATCCGAAAGATACCCACACTCAAGGACAGTGCAAGATATCCTGGTGCAAGTATACTTGCAGCCATTGAAGAAAATGTTACATTTCCTGTTATTGCAACTAAAGAAAGGAATGCACCCGCGAGAGCAAATCCTCCAAATACATGCGACAATATTTTTAGTGTTTGATTGACATTTTTAAGAGACAGAAATTCTATCGCAAATAAAGAGCTGCAAACGATACACAAATTCGCAAAAAAAGGTGTCCCTACTTTTAAAATGAAAGGGTTATTCAAAACCATCGACAATTCAATAAATCCAAGAGCAAACAGCTGAAAACTTGCATAAAATAGTATGTAAAGGGAATACCACAATGATGAAATAAATTTTGCAGAAACAAAGAGAAAAAAATTGATTGCGGCGAGAATTAAAACAGCCCCGAAATATAATCCAAAAAATGTAAATGCAGATCGTACCTCCGAAATAAATGATGATGGAACAAATGTTTCAATATCAACAGCACATACATCAGTGGTTCTGATCTTCAGCAATATATATTTGCATGTATATCTTACTGGAATTTCAAAACAGGGAAATACATCAGAAATCGCAGGATAGCTTCTGGGCTGGAGAAAACCACAAGACGTATAATGCGAACAATTTGCAGAATCTGCCATATAGACATCTACACTATCCAGTAAGGAATGTTTAAGTCTTAAAATTACATCCTCATGGAATTTTCCTGATGGAATCAGAACCCATGCCGTAAAAGATCTGTATCCAAAATTTGCCGGCAGTGAGACAAATGAGCTTTTATCACTGAAAAATGTAATAAAAACCGACTCAGGAGACAGTGTATTGCCGCTATCAATGAAAAGTTTACAATCATTCAACAGATCCAATCGATTTTTATCGGCTGTGCCCGCTGATAAATCTGTAATTACTACACCGGAAATTAATAACGTAACTAGTACAAAAAAACCTCTGGCAGATAAAAATTCAATCATCCCAATGAAAATCGATCGCCTCTTCACTCTAAAACCAGTACTTCTTTAATGAAAAATTGGGGAATTTCTATGGTATAGTCAATCTATGAAATAATATAGTTCAAAATGTTTCTAAAAAACACATTTTGATGCTGTAAAAGCGGAAATCACTAAAATGTAAGAAGTACTCAGCATTATTATTAAGGCAATTAAATCTTAGTGAATTTCAGGAATTATATTTATGAATAGCACGGCATACTGATTCAGGGCGTAACTAGTCAGTAGTTGTTTAATGTTTTTCTTATCGATCAATACCTTTAAGGTTAATTATGATACATGAAATTTTTCCACACAGTTTCAATAATAGTTATGTTGCTAATCAGAAAATTGGAGAAGACGATTTTATTTTTCATTACAATCAAAATACTCTTTTGTTCAAGGCCAACGGAGATGGGCTTACTTTTCCACAAAAAAAAGATCTCTCCGGAATACCGGATGATACCAACGTTACTTTTTTATTTACACTCGACAACACTCCATGTTTTCTGATTAACGGCGAAGTAAACACGGAAAAATCCGATCTTATTTATAAAGAAATCAAAATCTTTCGTAATCTCAATCAACAGGAAATAGCATGGGCAGTTATTGCAGGTTACCACCTTGCGAACTGGTACGCACAAAACAGATTCTGCGGTAAATGCGGTAGTGCTACAATACACAAAACAGATGAACGGGCGGTTAACTGTTCATCATGTGACACCATCTTTTATCCAAAAATTTCCCCTGCTATTATAGTGGCTATAATCTGCAACGATAAGATACTGCTTGCCTGCAATTCCAATTTTCCCGCCCGATGGTATTCACTGATTGCAGGGTACGTGGACATTGGAGAACCTCTTGAGGAAACGGTGCGACGGGAAACTAAAGAAGAAGTTGGTTTGGATGTCAGGAATATCCGGTATTACAAAAGTCAACCTTGGCCCCTTACTGGTTCTCTGATGGTTGGATTTATTGCCGAAGCTGATGACACACAACCGATCATTCTTGAAACAAAGGAACTCACCGAAGCAGCCTGGTTTACACGAGGTAATCTGCCGAACTATCCACCTGGCCTGGGCATTTCAGGAGAGATGATCAGCAAATTCGATAAAGGTGAGCTCTAAAAGAGTAGCCTGAAAAAATCCATTACTCTTTCATAAAAGATGACATCTCTGTCGCCCCGTCTGAAAATTCTTTTTTTACTATATAAACACCCTTTAAGAGCCTGGCATTGAAGACATGAGTAACATCACCTGGGAGAGCTTTAAATATCATCTGGCCATTCAGTGAAAAAACGGTTACCTCTGTTTGTGCCTTCTCCGGAGCAGCTGTATATTTTAATATACGTTTAAAACTCGTATTGACATTACCCTTCCTTGGTACCCAGGAATCATCCGTAAGTGATAAAAATGCTTTTGCGTAACGATAGCCGAATTCCCGCAGTGCCTTGCAACCGAAATGCACCTTATAACTGTCACCTTCAAGCATAGTCAAACCTTCTGCAGATGCAACTTTACATTTTGGATACTCGGATGCAAGTTGCTTAACTCTGGGATTCATTGATGCACAGGTGCCGCCAGCTTCAGAATACAGCAACTCTCCAACAATGACCGGCAGGGTATCACTGAGATTGAGGTCTTTTTTGAGATTGTCAAAAACAGATTTCACATCTCTGACCCAGTTATTTGGATTGCCAGCATCTGACTCACCCTGATGAAAAAGTATACCTTTGATCACTCCTGATTGCTGTGCGATCTGGCAACGTTCTTTCATCCAGTTGTAAACAGATACCGATCCCTGCTGAGAAAGATACTGGTTGCACCAATCCGGTACCTGAGACATCTGACCTTTCTTGAACATGGTAATCGATTGTCCCGAAAGTGCACAGGGAATAAAGCCGATACGTATATCCTCACGAATCGAATCCAGAAGTGTTTTTCCGAAGTAATCCGCCGGACCGATTCCCTCATTGCAGTTATGCAGAGGAGGCACAGCTGTATACCACTGATTATGCCTGCGGTTCACCGTAAAGGAACCGCAGGGATTTGATTTATTACCAGAGCAATTTGTGAAAGCCATCACTTTAATTCGGGAAGAGGTATCACAATCCTGAGCCTTATAATCCGTGGTGGTCGCAGTCCATCCATTACATGCCCCCGCCATGTTTGATTGACCAAACAAAAGATATAGATGAAAATCGGGGTCAACTTCAGCGGTCACAACAGCAACGATATAGTAAAGCATCATCCCGATGAATGATATCTTTTTATCAAACAACTTTACCAGACAATTCAATATACACCACCTTTGCCGATAGATTCAACTTGAAATTACCGGAAGTAGAATTCCAGCAGTTTTACGTAATTATTCTAAGATAAAATATTGTACCGGCCTGAAAACTAATCACCATGGTTTATCAATTCCAAAAACAACACTTATGAGTCTTTTACATAAATGTGACACACCCGGGAGACAATATGCTGGTCGAGTCCTCAAAATCTTTACTCTGATCATACTCACCATCTTCGCACTTCGGGTAAAAGACCTGAACAAAGAGATCCTTCTTTGACCATGTATTTTGAAAATGTACATTCTATGATTCAATCAGTTCATTATTTATGACAACATTTTTAAAATAGTTCCAATATTTATTCATTTTCACAATGTTTAATCATGAAGAGAATTATATTTTATGAGCTTGATAAGCTTTGTACTAACCGCAAGGTTGGCTCAAAACTGTTTTATCCTGTATAGTTTTTGAAAAGGCAGTTTTTCAGAGACCTTATACTCAGCGCCATTTAGTTAAAGTTTTATTATTGATATTTATTAGCTTGGCTTTATATACTTAATTATCGTGCAAAAACCCTTTTTTATGGAGGATCCTGTATGCGAAGGTTTATTCCCACACTTCTCATGGCAACTGTTGTTGCCAGCACCGTTTATTCACAGTCGAAAGTCTCGATCAGTGGAACTGTTAAGGATAAAAACGGTCAGCCTGTAGCAAATGCTGTTGCCCGGCTTGAATCTCTCGGTTACATTTCCATTACAGATCAACAGGGAAATTTTAATATTGATAATACATCTCCGATCCAGCCCCGAAACACAAAACAGGGTGGTGTCAGTGTTCCATTGATAAAAAGTAACACTCTCTTCTTCTCATCAGATGTGCTCTCAAAACTGTCCTTTAAAGTGTACTCCCTGCAGGGACGCCTCTGCAAAACGATTGATGCTGGTGAGGTTGGTCGGGGCTCTTACAGCGTGAATCTTCAATCGCTTCTTACCGGTAATCTTGGAAGCGGAACATTTATTGTTAAGGGATTGCTAGGAAAACAGCAATTTGCGACATCGCTCACTAAAACTTCATCACGACCAGTACCGATTGCAATTAAAAACATTGGATCATTCTCTCCAATTATGAAAACAGCTCAGACCGGAGTCATCGATCGTTTAATTATTACGAAACTTGGCATGACCCCGATTACGATAGATTTAACAAGCTATGAAACTGCTGTCGGCAATGTTGAAGCGACTAAATCCTTTGACCTGAACACTGCTCAAGTGATAAGCAGTGTTGAAGATTCTCTCATTAGACTGCTGATTGAACGGGTTGAAGAAGTCGAATTCATTGAGGATGCTGATGAGCTCAAAGCCATCGACTACATCTCTATCAGAAGTAGTTTTGAGGAGCTGCTTGGAATCGACAGCAGCCGCTTTAAATCAAATGTTGGACTTATTTTGTCTTCAATAATGTCACTTAATAGTAACCAGAAAATCTGGAAAATGATTGATTCCATTGAATCCTGGGTAGAAGGTGTCGATACTTATCTCGAAAATGATCCTGAACCTGCACCACGGAATGGACTTTTTAAAAAAGCGATGAAAAAAGGTGGCGTTTTAACTTTGGGAAAAACGATGCTTTCTCAGACCCCGGTAATTTTAACCGGCATGGTACGTAAACCGAGCTTCCCGAAGTTCATTACATTGAGTTACATTCAAGGTATCATGGAATCAGAAATGATCCCGATAATTGACAAAGTAATTGCCACGGCAGCAAGAATAGAAGGGTTGCAGACAGACGCCATGAAAGTCGATGTAGATGGAGATACTTATGAATTAGACAAAGGTGAAATCTACCTCTTCGATGCTTCCATGCACCTGCTCAGAGCATGTGTACGCATGTACTGCGCTTACGATCTCAATCTGTCTACATCTGCATCAGACTTAGGCTACACATGGATCGATTCAATGATAGTTAATGTAAAAGAATATGAGACCAGTAAGAATATATTTACAATAAAAGGTGACACTCTTTTACATATCTACCGTTATGATGATTCAAAAATACTGACGACACTTTTAAAAACATTCAAATACAATCTTGAACAACGGCCACAGTTCATGTCAATCAGGAAACAGAATCATGAGGGTATGCTTGCAGATCTGCGTATTGTTCCTCAGAAAGTTAAAACAGGTATGAGCTCGATTCGCAACGAGACTGATGACCAGGAAGATGACCTTGTCAGGATCTCTGACGTTCTCAGCTGCGACGAGGATTTACTTGACATTTCACAGGAATTGATCGATGACGGCGCATCCCAATCATTCGCTCAGAATTTTTCTTCCGTAGAGAGACTGGCTGATTTTGTAACAAAACTGTTAGAGGGTCCTTATGCATTTAACGAAACTATCGACGGGAAAAACAGGTCTCTTACAATCAACCTTTCTTCTTTCTTTACAAATCCGGTGACCGACCTTCGCTCATTGCTTCCAAAATACACCTGGGTTGACGAGGCAAAATGGATGACAACCGATGTCTGGCAGGACTCGTATCAATACTCCAATTATAAAATTCGCTGGAATACTTCAACTCAGAAATATGATACTCTGACATGTATCAATCTATATGAAGATGACTCGCTGGTAATAGACCCATCCATGATAGACTCCACAGCATATTACGAATGGTACACACAATACACCATTTCACATCCAGTCAAATACACTGTCACTATCGATTCCACATACAGCATTGAACCGGTCAGACTTGTCGATGACAGTGGGAAACCGATTTCTTTTGATGAAATTGAAGATCTCATTGACAGCAATACATTCTTTCCTTATTTTAACGATTACACAGTTAACGGACTGTTTCCAGACATGACACGTCAGAAATGGCTCGACCTTATATATTAGTGATCAGGCTGATGAAACCTGAAAAATTCAAATTCGGGCCGGTGATCGATCTTGCCGGCCTTTTTAATCTTCTGTTGTGCCTCACAATGGCATATTGTTTTCTATTTTGCAGCAGTGCCATTTGCAGTGAATCACACCCTATACCACCCGCCACTCCTTCAGTGATAGTATTTCCCGTCGGAAACGGTACACAATCTTTTTTGCACACTGCAGCACCTGAGAGATTCCCCTCTTCATTTGATCCCTGCTCGAACCCCTGTTCTCTCCTTTCCATTCGCACAATAACAGAATACAATTGTCTTTACAGGGAATGGAATAATGCAGTTTCCAATGGCGGAGACAACAAAAGTCAGTCTTTAGAGTTGATCATCGCACAAAATCCAGGATTTGCGATAGTTGCAGGTGGAAAAGTAAACCTATACGAATACAAGTATTCTCATTCAAAGTACCACGCATCGGTTGATGCAGATCTGTCCTCAACCGATCTTTATTTCGGATATATTTACAATGCCAGTTATTACAAACTTGGTGCTCTACTTGCAACAGACCTCAGACAGACAGATCAGGTCCCGGGACTGAAAGGGTTTTCTTTACTGAAACACCTTCGGTTAACTCCAGCTATTGACTATACTCTTTTCTGTTCCGCAGCTGTCAAACCGCTCTATCTCCAGACGACCCTCACCAACAGATCGGTCATTGCCGGAACTATACAAATAAAAAACAGGTCAAATAACAATTACCGTTTTACCGATATCGACATAAACAAGGATAGCCTTTGTTTCAAAGGAGTATACGATTTTGGGCCTATGGCACTCGAGTGCAATCTCATTGCAGAGGTATTCCAGACATGCGATATGCAGTATGGCTCCAGACTTCTTTTATCAATAGATGGTACCAGTTACGGATGTATCACCGGCGTGCGTATCAGGAGACTTCAGTATACACCATCACTACAATTGGGAATCAACAGGAAAGAGCTTCTATTCCGGGCCATGGAAAGTACAGGAGAACGTTTTTCGCAGGTGAATGATATTGCATCGACAACAATAAACGCAATGACATCTCTCACACTCTCCCGGAAAACCGGACTATCCCTCTTTTTCGAAAGGATTAACTGCACTGGCGATGACGGATTTTTTGAAGTATACCCATTTACATCTTGGGGTATCATCCTGGATATCCCCGACAGGTACAAAATATCGGATCTCGCCATGTCGTTACACAATACCGGAGTAACTGTTCATTATAACAAAACATTTACACCAAAACATGCACTCTTGATGCAGGGTTCACTATCGTACGCAATAATTGATGGTCACTACACTTCGCAGGAACTTGTGCGCTATATGGGTCTGCTGCCGTTATACCAGAACCTTACAATACATAGCGTTAAAAAAAATTATATCACCCTCTATCCCGAACTGGTATATACACATACTACTACGCATTGTACAGCATTTTTAAAACTCCGGCAGTTTGTTCCTATTGAGTTGAAAAAAAAATTCGCAGGTAAAAGTTCAAACGGTCAGGTTAACACTAAAAAGAGTTTTGGTGGTTTCAACGCAGTACTATGTCTTGAATTTAACAAAAGATAATCATTAAATATTGCTGACCTGATGAGTAACGCAGGAGATCTTTTAATGAAATAGCTGACATGAAATAGAAACACTCCTGCAAGTCGTACATCCTGCCGACTATAAACACATCCCGGGCTCAGGATCAGCATGAGCGATCTTTTTATACAACTTCAAATTATGAGGAAATAAAAATTCCCTATCTATGGTTATAGTTCTACAACGTTAACATTACTGTTCCGGTCGTCGTGCGGAGTCGAGACGACGCGTTTTAAGCAAATCACGCTTGTCATTTCGACATATCGACTTCGCTCAATGCACCGCTTGCACTCAATGACCTTTTTGATGCGATTCAGGTATTTTAACGTTGTAGAAATAGTATATAAATAAGTAACTTAACTTTCCTGACCGGTGTTGCACAAATTGTCCTTAATTTCAATGATACTAAAGTCAGGCATAATAACTCTTATCCTTATATATCAAAGGGATAAGTATATTTAATTCAAAAAAGTGTTGCATAACAATGCAACACTTTTTTCATCAGCCGTAAGATATTGTTCAATATTTTGATTATATTGTCTCATAGAAATGGAATTTTACTCTATGCTCAATATTTATGAATATCTCGATTACCGGCAATACCTCAAAGACTTCTATGACAATGAAAGGAAGAACAAGCCCTGGTTTTCCTACAGATATATATCATCCAAAGTGAAACTTAATCCGGGATATATTGTAAAAGTTTTTCAGGGCAAGGTACACCTTGGAATAAAGAATATCGGTTCGTTTGCGGATTTGATGATGCTATCAGAAAAGGAACGAGAATACTTTGGCGAGTTACTTCATTTCGGACGAGCAAAAAATGAAGATGAAATTGAACAACGTTTTGAGCGATTACAATCAATAAAAGGTGTTACATTCCGGACTGTTGCCGACAATAAATCAGAATTTTTCACACAATGGTACCACATGGCAATCCGTTCACTTATCAGCATTTATCCATTCGACGGAAAAGATTATCGAAAACTGGCTTCAATGCTCTCACCAAAAATTACCGCACAAGAGGCACGGGAATCCATCGAGCTGCTTGAACAACTCAATATGATCAAAAAAAATGAAGACGGCCTCTACCGTGTGACCGAACAGTTTATATCAACTGGTGAAAAATGGGCAGCGGCGGTGATACGAAATTATCAGAAAAAGAATGTAGAACTTTCTCTTTCTGCCATCGATATGTACAATAAGGAACTTCGCGATATCTCCTCTGTTACAATGACCATGCGAATGGAAAATATCGATGTTCTGCGAAAAAAAATTCAACAATTCAGACAGGAACTGCTCCTCATTTCTCAAAACGAAGAGAATGATGATGCAGTTGTACAGTTAAATATACAACTGTTTCCTGTGGCTTCCTGTACATGGAAGAAGGAGAAGTAATGGTGCGTGGTCTTGTTACAGCTATAATCCTCATCTTCTTCACCTCCTGCACTGAACAGATAGTTGGAGGGGCAGGCGGAGAAACGACCAACGGAATTGTCGGTGTAGTTCGTAATACTGATGACTCTCCGGCAGCAAATACGATTGTGAAGCTTTTTCCTGATGATTACGACCCCGTAAGCGATAATCCATTGCCTCTCAATTTTATCGATACCTCTGATGCGGAAGGGAAATACTTTTTCAGCTCCATCGATTCAGGAAACTACACCATTTTATCCCGCAGCCCGGAAACAATGTCAAGCGCTCTCAGCAGAGACATTATCGTCAGTAATGATTCAATAACAACCGCTCCTGCAGCAACTCTGAACCGTTCCGGTTCTATAGTAATGAATGCATCTTCGGTTGACGTAATACAAGGAGAGTACATGTATATTCCCGGTACAGATATTTCTTCGTCAGTCGGAAATAACGGATCACTATTTTTAGCCGATATACCGCCCGGTACTCTTAGTGAAATTGTACTTGTCAAAGATGACACTGCCACTCATAACATACTCAGCAACCAAATCACTGTGCCTGCCGGTGATACAGCTACAGTCGAATTTCCACTCTGGAAATACAACCGAAAACTTACTCTCAATACAAGTACGACTGGTGCCAATGTACCGGGAAACGTCTACAATTTTCCGGTGCTAATTCGACTCAATACTCAGAATTTCAATTTTTTACACGCAAAAAAACATGGTGAGGATATCCGCTTTGTCACCTCCGGGGGGAGATCGCTTTCTTATGAAATTGAGCGGTGGGTTCCTGAAAACGGACATGCAGAAATATGGGTGAAAGTCGATACGGTTTTTGGTGGTAATAATTTACAGAATGTTATCATGTACTGGGGAAACCCCTACGCATCAGACATGTCAAGCAGCAGCATGGTATTCGATACTGCTGCAGGTTTCCAGGGGGTGTGGCATATGGGACAGGATGGTAATACGACCGCTTTTGATGCCACAGCCAATGGTTTTGATGGTACTCCCATTCATATGAATGAGGCTTCATCAGTAGATGGGATGATTGGTCGTGCACAGCGCTTTGATGGTGACTCCAGCTATTTTGCTCTATCCGGTACGGCAGACGGGAGACTGAACTTTCCACAAAAAGGGACATATGCGCTTTCCGCATGGGTTTATACGGAAGTAATTGATTCCTCAGGGCATTATATAATCTCCAAAGGGGACAGAAGTTACAATCTGGACCTCAGCGGATTTGATCTGTGGGAGATTTATGACATTGTTGACGGATCAGGCCTTCAGTCAATATATACTCAGCCGTCGCTAAAGGAGTGGAAACTCCTGACCGGTGTACGCAACGGCGAAAAAATGCGTCTTTATGTAGACGGCATCTGCATGGACAGTACTATTGTGATCAAGAAAGGAGTAGTCAGGAATGACACTTTCGATGTAATGATAGGTAAACGAACCGAAAGTGATTACGGATACTGGAATGGAATGCTTGATGAGGTGTGCATAATGAGTATCGCCCCTGGTCCCGACTGGATAAAACTCTCTTATATGAATCAGAGGAAGGATGATAAACTGGTCGTATTTGAATAGAACTACTTAAGCTGGATAACTGTAGTACCGTGATAGTGAAACGACGATACGTTATTCCGATTTAAAAAAATTGAAAGACAAAAAAGGCTGTCCGTGGCGATCCCTGCAAGGAGACACGGACAGCATACTAAAAGAGACCACTGTTGCCATTCAAAAATGGCCAGGTGGAGTTCTTTTGTCTTTAATGAATATACATTTTCTTACAGAAAAACGGGCATTTAAACTCAATGTGAACAGTTCATTTTTTAATTGGAGGATTTATGATAAAACAAATGATAGCTGCATTTATAGCAGTGTGGTGTTCATTTTCTTATGCTGCAACCTTAAGCGGTACAGTAAAAGATGAAAACGGAGCGGCTGTGCCTGCTGCAATAGTAGGTCTTGCTAATCTGGCAGAGCTTAAGGACACGACTGATGATGCAGGTATGTTCACCATTACCGTTTCGGGTAGCGACATATTGAAGCATACACCTGATTTGACAGGTAATGACCTGCGCATCAGCCTTCATGGAAAGACACTACTATTTACAAATAGTGTAGATTGTAAGAATGCTTCCGTTACCCTGTATTCAGGCAATGGCAGACAGGTAACCGCTCTTAACATGGGACAACAGCGGGCAGGGGTATTGCAGCAAATCTTACCTGAACTTTCGCCAGGGTACTATATGGTGCAGCTTGAGTTGGACGGTGTCAAAACCACGTATGACATGATTGCCGACGGTCAGAGATATTATTTGAAGGGAACCCGGCATGGATCTTTACATAAAAAGATAACTTTCGCGGCAAGTGCAAATGCTGTTGATACCCTGAAGACTTCAAAAAGCGGTTATGTAACAACTAATATGGCTATTGACTCATATGAAAAGAAGGATATTACTGTTATCCTGAAAAAAGAGAATAAAACCAACATTGAATGTGCTGATTACGAAGTGCCTTCAAGTTTCAATGTATCAAATGCAAAAATGCCGGATCCATTTCGTTTTATCAATGGGACACGCCTGAGTAAAAAAGAGGAATGGCTCTGCCGGCGCAATGAGATCAGGGCACTTGCGGAGGCGACTATTTATGGAACCAAACCGCCAAAACCTGATAAAGTCGCAGCCAGCTTCAGCAACGGAAAATTAACCATCACCAGTACAGTCGGTTCAAACAGCAAAAGTTTTTCAGTTACAATTTCCGGAGTACCATCGGGTGAAGGTCCTCATCCCGCTATCATTAATTTTGGTGCCGGTGGTATGAGCATGGGACCGAGTATCCCAAGCGGTGTCGCGAAAATAGAGTATCCTCAGGACAATGTTGCCAGTGAAAGGAATCCCCGACCGGCGAAGGGAGTTTTCAATGATTTATATCCGAACCTTAAAAATAATCAGGGGGCACTTATTGGTTGGGCGTGGGGTTTGAGCAGGATTGTTGATGCGCTTGAATTACCGGAAATTCAACAGGCGACTAAAATTGATCCGAAACGGCTCGGAACAATGGGATGTTCACGCTGGGGTAAAGGAGCCGGCATGGCAGTATTTGATGATCGCATCGTGCTTCCCATTGTCCTTTCACCGGGATCGGGCTTTTCCAGTACCTGGCGAGTCGCTGAGACACAGGGTAACGTGCAGAAGGCGAGCCAGATTTATGGTGAATGCACCTGGATGGGTGCGGTATTTCAAAAGTTCGGAGGCAGTAACGTCAATAAACTGCCAATTGACCAGCATGAGGTTATTGCCATGCGCGCACCTCGACCCATTGTTCTTCTGGAAGGTACCAATGACAGCTGGAATTGCCCGACCTGTTGTTACCACGCAGCAAAATATGCCTCTTTTGTTTTTGAAGCTCTTGGAGTACCCGACAACTTCGGATGGGGACACGGAAACCATGGTCACTGTGCGCAGAGTGGTAATGCCGGACAGATGAAAATTTTGAATGCATTCGTTGATCGTTTTCTGCTCAATAAAGATGTTCCAACAAGTGGTATGTTCAGCGAGTCTTTCACATTTGACAAATCGAAATGGCAGGATGGTGAGGTGCCTGAACTGGAAGGTGAACCATTAAAGACTAATACCATTCTGTGGGATGAATAATGAGGCAGTATTGGATGAGTGTGCAGTAATTATGTAAAGGGGATAGTATGAATAAGTTAATTTCTGGTTTTGCAAGCATCACATTGTGTTTGATTGCCTTGCATTTACAGTCGTTTTCTCAATCAACAAAAGATTACGTTGATCAAACAGTCTATAAATATGTCAGTGACGGGTGCTGGTGCTGGTTTCAGGATGAGCGCGCGGTAATTGATACAGTTAAAAACAAACTGGTTATAGGTTCCACGAATATGCAAAGCAGTTGTGATGTAACCATTTTCAACCTTCAAACTAAAAAGGTGGAGAGTAGCAAACGTTTCGGTAAACTGGAATACTCCGATGATCATAATGCTCCCGGAATTTGCATCGCTCCCAACGGGAATTATGTAGCGATCTGGGCTCACCATTATGATAAATATAATAGTCGCTATAGTATTTATAACGGAAGCGGATGGTCCGCTGAAAAAAAGTATGACTGGACGAAGATTCCGGGGGGAACCGATTATACGATTGCCTACTCTAATGTTTATTACCTGGCCAATGAAAAACGAATGCTGAACTTTGCTCGTGCCAACGACAGGGCACCCAATTTTCTTTTCTCTGATGACAATGGTGAAACGTGGGAATTCGGAGGGCAACTTACCACCAACAGCAGCAGCAGTTACAACAAGGGGTATTATAAATACTGGGGTAACGGAGTGGATCGGATCGACATGGTTTTTACCGAACAGCATCCGCGTGATTTTACAACGAGTATCTATCATGGTTATATCACTGATGGAAAAACATACAATACCGAAGGTAAACTGGCCGATGACAATATTTACGACCTCAGTAAAATTCCCACATTCGATAAATTTACAAAAGTATTTGTACACGGTACTAAAGTCAATGGCGTGACCATGGGTCGCTGCTGGCAACACGACATCGCCCGATATGACGATGGAACGATTGTCATTCTATTCAAGGCACGGGCCAATGACGCTATTGATGATCATCGAAACTTTTATGCACGTTATGACGGTACGAAATGGAGCATCACTTACCTTGGGAAAGCAGGTAAACACATTTATGGAAATGAGCATGATTACGTAGGTCTTGGTTCAGTGAACCCGGATGATCCTGATCGCATCTATATGTGTACTGCATTTAATCCCGGTAATGATAATGAAGCACCTTCATCAAAAAGGGAGATCTGGCGGGGGACTACAAAAGACAAGGGAATGACATGGAAATGGGAACCGGTTACCGCCAACTCGTCGGTTGACAACTTTCGTCCTGTTGTTCCGAAGTGGAAAACGGGAAAAGAAGCTGTTTTATGGTTTCGTGGGGTTTACACATCAGCACAGATCATAAAGTCCGAAGTGGTAGGAACCTTTTATGATTATGACCTTCCGGTGCACACTATAAATCCCAAGCCCGCTACAGAATCAACATTGAGCTTTGAAGCGCTCAACAGGTTGACATATTCAAACACAATTAGCCTGCAATACACTGTAAGGGCACCAGCACAAGTATCCATTGAAGTGTTTTCTGCTTCCGGCAGAAAAATGACGACATTGGTCAATAACAGGTTACCAAAAGGACGACACACCGCTGACTGGAATACAGCTGTCGTTCCGACGGGAATCTATATAGCCAGCATGTCCATTAACGGTCAGTATTTTGTTAAACAGTTAATTGTGCAACATTAAGTAATTCTACTATGTTAAAATTACTTACCGGTCGTCGGGCGGAGCGATGTAATTTCAGTATTTTAACAAAGTGGACCTGAACACAGCGACATAATAAATTGCGAACAGATATTTTTTTCTGACTTGTTATGCGTGGTCCCCCCATCCGCCTTCGGCACCTTCTCCCGTTAACGGGGGAAGGATGGGATAGGGTACTATTTATGTCGGTGTATATAAAAACGCTACGTAATTTCAATGGGAATTTTACGATACTGTACTACTTTTACTGGTAACTTCTATCAACGCTTATCTGGAAGGAAAGTTATAAAGAATATGAATTTATTTAAACCAGGAAAGAACACTGTTCCCCGATATACCAAAATCTTTTTCTGTACAACATTGGCTGTATTTGCCCTCAATGCAGATATCTCTGATGTTGCCATGGAAAAAGGTAGGATGGTTGCCAATGATTACATATCCCGTAACAGATTACCCAATTCATCGAGTTTCAATTATTTCGACGCCTGCTCATACTACGGTATCTGCCTTCTCAGTGAGGCCATTAACGATAAGGTATTATTCGAAACGATTTACGATAAATACAAGAGTAACAAACCATCATCTATTCCAACGGGTGATGTCGATAAAAATTCAAGTGGACTGCTTCCACTCTACCTCTTCATATCCACAAAAGACTCATCGTTACTTAAACTCGGAAAGGCTGCAGCTGACAATTCACTCCAGCATAAAGGGTATCCCCGAACAGCCATTGATGATGTGTATATGACTGGCTCTTTAATGGTTCAGGCATACCGTGCGACCCAGGGGATGAAATATCTTGATTTCTTTGCAGAGTATCTCCTCACCTACATGGACAAACTCCAACAGTCCGACGGGCTTTACTGGCATAAGCTTGATTCCAGAAACTACTGGGGGCGGGGTAATGGATGGGGAGCTGCAGGTGCAACGGAATTACTGATGGAATTACCTCATACACACGCAAAATATGCTGATGTACTCAAAGGGTACCAGAATCATATGGCCGGTTTGCTTGAGGTACAAAAAAATAATGGTATCTGGATGCAGCTGCTTGGTTCCAATGACCCCAGAAACTGGGAAGAAACATCAGGCACAGCAATGTTTCTCTTTGCTATTTTTACCGGCCTGAAAAACGGTTGGCTTGACAAAAAAACGTATCTCGAACCAGCTGAAAAAGGGTGGTCTGCACTTATCGGTCACCTGCAGGGAGCAAAATTGGCTGATGTCGCTGCAGGATTCTGGCCGAGTACCGGAACAGCATCCGATTACCTTAATGCAAGTAAGGGAAGTCCTGGCGACTCCCATGGCACCGCCGCCTTTCTATGGGCTTCCGCAGCCGTTTACCAATACTTTTCAGATACACTGACGACTGGAGTCATTAAAAATTGTCCAGATCATGTCCTAACCGCCAAGCGCAGTCCGATAACCAAAACCCATTATTTTGACCTTAATGGACGGTGTATTTCGATTAACAATGAACCAAAAATCTTCCAGAGGCAAATACCGAAAATAATAATCACGAGTGATTTGAACAGATTCAGACCGTGTATAACCATAACAAAGTAAAATATATTAGATATTTATTATAGTGCCTAAAGTATGTATATTATCAGTACTACAAATACTACATGAAGCAGGAGCAAAATGTGATTCCAACTATTTTTCACTACAAAATTAATTTAATAAAAACAGTGGTTTCAGCACTCTTGCTGGTATCATTCCTGGTTGCACAATCCTCTGGAGAGATGGGTGATTACTCTTCTCATGAGACTTCGGGAAGGAGTGTTATCATTACTGATGATTCAGGCGGCAAGATGCGAATAACCCCTTATGGTGATTATATCGTGCGTATTCAGACAATACGGAGTACGGAGGAATTTTATCCTGACGACCGGTATGATCTTGTTGAACGACACGATTGGGACGGCACACTCAATGTTGAGACAAGCGCTTCATCATTAACCATGTCTACCGCCGCCAGTGATGGTTTCGTTGTCGCAGTAACGAAAAAACCGCTCCGTCTCTCCTTTTTACTTAAAGTGAGAACTGTGCCGGTGCTTGAAGAAAAAGACGGAACCGTATGGAATGGCAACACCGTTACCCAATCTTTTGCCGCGAATTCCAATGAGCATTTTGCCGGTCTCGGACATCCAAAGTACGGTCGTCTCGATAAACTGGACCGGAAGGGGACGGCTTTTACGGTAAAGAGCGGTAGCGAAGGTGCGTGTGTGGTACCGTTTTTTCTATCTTCAAAAGGATACGGCGTTTTTTTGAATACCACATTCAAACACACTTTTACTCTATGTAAAGATAACGTGTACTCCATGACGATCGACGGCGAAGGTTACGGGGGTAGAATGGATTTCTTTTTTATCGCTGGTCCTGAGCTTCCGACAATAATTGACAGATACACCCAACTTACCGGGCGTCCCCGGATGCCAACGAAGTCGATTTTCGGGCTCCACCTGTCCGATAAAGGTGATCCGGAAAATAACGGTGAACAGTGGTGGAAAAAAATGATTACCGATCACCGCAAGGCTCAATATCCACTCGACCATCAGGTCAATGATAACGCCTGGCGGCAATCAAATGCACAATACTCCGCGCAGAGCAATTCATGGTTCGCATGGCGTACAAAAGACCGCTACCCCGATCCTAAAGCATACAGTGAGTGGCTTGATGAGAACGGGATGACCATGACGCTTGATCTTAACAGACCAGGAATAGATATGATCCCAAGCTGGAAAAGTGAGTATGGCATTCCCGGTACCGAAAATTGTCCTGACTTCACCAATCCGGCTACAGTAAAATGGCTCACCGATCTTTTTAATGATGTGGCATACAGTCCGGCACTCGGTACTCCCGGTGATGCGATATGGCTTGACGAATTTGACTATCCCGATCATTCACATTCGACAACACTGCACAACGGAAAAAAGTGGGCGGAAGAGTCGATCAATTACCATTTCAACCTTATGAAAGTTTGTGTTGAGGACGGTTGGGATAAGAGATTCGGTGATGCGAAACGGCCTTACTACTGGGTCCGCGGGATAACTGCCGGCGCGCAGCGATACGGCACGTACTGGACTGGCGACCTGTGTCACACCTGGAGTGATATGGTATATCAGGTTCGTGCGATGCAGGCTGCCGGTCTCTCCGGTTTTCCCTATTTCAATCATGATGCCGGCGGCCACTACGGCGGTTACGGTGAAAATACCTGTGGTGCTTCTGAAGACATCGACAAACTGATGCGACAATGGGATTTTGGTTTCGGAAGTTTCACTCCGATCTGGAAGCCGCATGGACCGTCTCACCGACGCTGGCCGTTGCAGCAGAACAACCAGGCAAGCAAAGATGATGCTATGAAATACTGCAGAACCCGTTATGAGATGATGCCGTATATCTACTCCTATGCTCATCTTGCAGCCCGCACAGGTGTACCCATGGTGCGTTCAATGTTTTTTGAAGATCCGGAAAATGAAACTGCATGGCAAAAGGATATGCAGTACTACTGGGGAAGGGAAATGCTGGTTGCACCGAACTGTTCCAATGGTAACAACAATGTCTCCGTATGGCTCCCAAAAGGCAACTGGTATGACTACTGGAATGATGACAAAATGGAAGGGAATAAAACAATCAACTATTATGCAGCAACCGGTGTCACGCCTGTTTTTGTAAAGGCCGGAGCAATTATTCCTAAAGCACCGTACGCGCTGTCAACATTCTGGATTCCGAAGGACTCGTTGAATATCCATGTCTATACCGGTGCAGACGGTAAATTAAGCCTCTACGAAGATGATGGTGTTTCTGAAAAGTACCGTACTGAAGAGAAATTCTGCACGACGAATCTGAGTTACAAAGATGCTGATAAGAGCGTGACCGTTTCCGGGGTAAGCGGCTCTTACGACGGTACTCCAGCAACCCGGGCATACAACATTATTTATCACGGATTGTCAGATGCACCTACGCTGTATTTCTGTGGCAAAGCGATCAAGTCCTATTCATCGCTTTCTGAAATTTCCGGTAATGAAACCGGACTGGTCTGGAACAGTGACAAAAAACTTGCTACAGTTGTCCTGCCGATGCAGGATGTCAAACAGGCTTTCATTGTCTCATCCGATCCATCAATCACAGGGTTTAACATGTTGAAAAACAGTCCTCTCACTCCCGATGCACTATCCTTCGGAGCACGCAAACTTGTTATTACGTCATCATCAGTGATGAGTCCTGTTTCAGTGACCATTTTCAGATTAAACGGTTGTGCGCAGCAGAAAGAAGTTATGATAAAACCTGTCCACTCCGGAAACGGATTTACCTGTACGTATCAGTATTCTGTATCTTCACCGGGTCTTTATATCGTTAATGTTAAAATTGACGGGAAGCATATTTCCAGAAAAGTTCTTGTTCAATAACGACTTAAAATATGAATGGCCTGCACTCGGGTGGCAGAAGGTGTCGGCAATAATAGTCCGACATTATTTTATATTTTTCGCAGTTACCTGAAAGTTCTTTTCGAGAAATGCAGTGTAAGGATTCTCCCGGGGGCTGGATACATCTAGTGAAGCCGAATGCTTGTTCACGCAAATTTTCAGGAAAGCGTAGCTCAGAACCCGAAAACACATCCAAGCTCTGTTCCATGCGTAATACAAGGTTTGATACCTACTGCATAATTTACGTAAAGACTGAAACATTTAATAGAATACATTGGCCCCATGAGCAATAGACTTTCAAAATCACATTCAGATATGGTTACCTCATGCTCAAGTAGAATCCCGACGGACGTATTTGCGGTCACATTAAATGACTTTTCAGCGTAAAATGTGTTAACATACTCAAATCGCTTTCCAGTAATATCATAAAGAAATTCGTTTTCATCTTCAAAATTGAATCCGACAGTTTGAAAATCATGGCCGATCACAATTTTCCCATCTATGCCAAAACCAATGTCATCTTTTATTATAAAAAACTTGCATGCCGCACAGACTGAAAGAAATCTCAAAGGTACCCCAATAGCACCAACAGTGATTTCATCAGTAAAAGTACCATCATCATAGCTTAAAAGGTTTTCCACAACAGCAGATAATGCGTCGACTGTTGAGAACCGTTTTTCCACAATCAATTCATTTTCTCCGTATGGGAACTTGTTTGTGAAATCGTAGCCGGCTTTGGTTTCCATTGAAATCGATATTTGTGATAACCAGTCATATTCCACAGCAGCTGGTTCTTCAGAACGTATGGAGGTTTTGAAATGAAAGATCGATAGTATGCAGACGAAGAGTACCTTTTTTATGGTGCATAAGGAAGTGTTTTTTCTCACAGTAAAATCCTTTGCATAAATGTATTGTTAATAACGAAAAACATACCTTATTTTTTCAAGCCAGAGCGGCAGGGCCAATACGTTTGATTGCACATCATAATGTAAGCTGATCCGTTCAAGATACAGCCAGATAGTAAATATTCTTTCAGAGAAATATTCTTTCAGAGATCATCAATACCAAAGCGTTGTAACATCTAACAGACCTTTTGTATGTTAAGAGATGCCGTTTTCACGCTCAGATATACCTCCTGACATGTGAGGCATAGTGTTTCCATTCGTTTCCGAACCTTTCCAGCAGAAATTGCTCTTCTCTAAGGACAATTAAATGATGAACGACAATAGCAAAAAGTGATAGCACCCAGATTAACGGATTCAATGTGTAAAGTGATGAGCCTGCAATCATCAGAAAGAATCCGACATACATGGGATTTCTGCTGAATTTATACAAGCCATTTGTACGTAATGATGACAACCGTGCTTCATTCTGATCTGGAATACCAAATTTTAAATTTTTTCCCAGATAGATGTATGAAACAAACTGCAACAGAGCTCCGATGAAAAAGGATACAACCGCAAGGACGGTAACGACATTTGATCGGCTATACATCCGGAAATCAAATACTCCAACCGCCTGTACAATAAGTGCAATCCAGGTAAACATCATAGCCGCTTTTGCATTTTTAAATACCAGTGGATTGATCGGAGGCGTACCGCCCATGGACAGCTTGTTGATTCGCAGGAACAGACCGAACCCAACCATTTGAACGAACGTGACGGAGAACATACCAATGATTATAATTTGATCGTACTGCATTGTGATGCTCCTTTCCGAAATGGTTTGTTACTCCTCTGATTAATCATTAGGAGCCAATACCTTTTTATACCAGATAAAAAAGCCTGCCGGACTCAAATTTCCTCTGGTGGTCCAGTCGGCTTAGTATATTGATATCGAAATTCTTATTGCCTGAGCACAGACGCTGTTGATACAGAAGCCTGCATTGAATAACATCTACAAAATAGTATTAGAAGATTCTAACTGCAAGAAACATTTTTTTGTTTAATCAGTGACACAAGGAAGCATAATAAGTATTATTGTGATGTGTAATAAAGAAAAGTGCAAATAGCGAAGTAGAGAGGTTTTTTGATATCTAATTATTGATTACTGAGAAGAATGACTACTTTGAACCTATCTTCTTCCTTAACTTCAATCTCCACATTCTGTCAATATGAAAGTAATCACACTTTAATACTTTTTTTCCTGGTCCTGCACAAATCACGAGGTTGCCATTTTTTAATAAAGAATCTATATTGATACAGATCATTGAAGCTGCAGAAAAATGCGGAGTAAAAATTTTATAATCAGCATTTCGATTAAGTATTACCCTATCCATCGAATTACATAGTGCATTTTACCAGGCTATTTTTGTAACTTGAGGGAAAAAAATTGAAGTATAAATCGATGATGATGTCTCTTCTGGTGGGTGGAATGATAATGACCACAGGTGCGCATCCGCACCTCTTTATTGATGTTATGGCAAAATTCATGTTTTCTGATTCTACACTCACTGGTGTGAATGTTTTCTGGGACATTGATGAAATGTCCGGAGCTTCGCTAATCGAGGATTTTGATTTCAACCATAATGGCAGTTTCGAAAAAAATGAGTATGACAGTCTTTATCGGGATGTTTTTTCCTGGGTTGCAAAGACCAATTATTATATGGAAGTTACCTGTGGTAACAGTATGGTAAAACTCACTAAATCTGAGCGTTTTGTTGCTTCGATCCTTCCGGATCTCAAAGTCCGCTACGCCTTTTTTATCCCCTTTAACATCAAAATCACGGATCTTATTAACAAAAAGCTTAGAGTGCTCTTTGAAGATCCCTCCATGTTTGCTGCATTTGAACTTAAGAAAGAGATGATAAGTGCAGGGATGAATAGTGAATGGAAGGGTGTTATTTCCTTCGAGAAAGAGGAATATTATTATCTGATTGTGCTTAAAGTGGAGAAGAAACAGCAATGAAATTATACTTTTTTTTCGGACTTCTTCTGCTGTGTTTTGAAACGGGTAATTCACAACTTGCATTTCGCAATTCTGCTGCCGCTTCAAATGATTCTACTTATTCACGGGGGAGAAATAAGACTGAAACTTCGGCAAAAAAAACCGGCAGCAATACCAGGCTCTGGGGTTTAATTCCTTTCAGCCGGGAACTTCTTTCCGCCCAGCGTACCCTTTCCGGTAAACTTTCCTCAACGCTTCGTGCAATAAAGGCAAAACCCGGTCCGGTAACCGTTGCAACACTGCTTTTCTTCGCGTTTCTTTACGGAATACTTCACAGTCTCGGGCCAGGACATGCCAAAATGCTTTTTATTTCCCATGGCCTTTCACGGGCTTCCCCATTTCGTACAATGTGGCTTGCAGGGGCTCTTTTTTCTTTGACACATGCAGGGTCTGCGATTGTGCTGTTTATCGTTTTCAGAAAGCTGCTGGGGTTGGGGCAGAGCCACAGTGATGCATTCTCGCAGGATATGATAACGATGAGTGGCATTTTAATTATCGTGGCCGGTAGTATGATATTCATCTCATCGATACTCGAAAAGAAAGCTCAAAATACAGCTGGAACCATCCTTCATCGGTCATCAGGGATTATCCCGGTTGCAATTGTCGCAGGATTGGCCCCCTGTCCCGGTGCCTTTCTAATCCTGACGTTCTCGAGTATCATCCATCTACTCCCGGTTGGTATTGCGGCGGTTGCTGCAGTGTCAATTGGTATGGCAATTACGGTGAGTTTTGCAGGTATGGCTGGAAGCAGCCTTGGCAAAGCCGTTACAGGCAAAGGTGGAGATCACCATATCTGGCATCGTATCGGTACACTGATCAGGTATCTGGCTGCTTTAATAATAATCCTTGTCGGACTGTTGATGATACTTGGGTGACTAAATAGTATCTGTTTTAAAATAAAGGTAAAAAATGTTATTACTACTCAGTAGTCAAAATACAAGAATACCTGCCTGCTATAACAGATTAATTTACTGAAGATCTACCGGCAGTCCCCCCTGAACCATTTCATTTTGATCACCGAACCTCACAAGGGGGGTACTGTGAAAATCCCAGAAAGAATTTATGAATAGTGCGGTTTGGATTAAACGCAAAGAGCGTAAAGAAAAGACGCTGTGGTTCGCAGAGGAATATATAGTGATAAAAGGAGCTCTGAATGTCAAAAAGAGGTCCGGCAGTTGCATGCAGGATGGGCTGCGAATCAGAAAAATGAAGATATAAACCACGAAAAACACGAAATGCACTAAAGAAAAAAAAACAAAGCTCCGGTCATTCAGCCATTCATTTCTTGGGCTGCCGTCTTCATTTCTTTGTCTACTGTCTTCGCCACCGCCATCTTAATTTCTTTCTGTCTTTATTCACTTCTGTCTTGTGCGGCGCTCTTCAGGGGTGACCAAAGCCGATTGCAGCAACATATTATTTTTATGATCTGCTTTGTATGCCGAAGAAACTCTTTTTTACCGGTTAAATCAAACTCTTGATGGGCGTTCTGTAAGTGCCGGGCAACTGCAGCTACTGGAGAACAAAGTAGTTCCGCATATTATTATCCTTCAGAAGAATAAATGAGATAACTCTAACGTTTTAGAATTAAAGCACCTTGCAAAGAAAATGCTCGCCACTGACCTACGACAGGGTTTTTCGGCGATTTGCTGAGCGATTCGTTTTCTTTTGTGAGCACCCTCTCTGACTATATTTATGCATTATGACTTCTGGATTGACCGGACACCGGTATAGAATGTATAATTATCTAAAAAAAGATAATTCTTTTTAAGATAATCTTTAAAGGGATAATTTTTATGGAATTCCTTAATCGTAATGAAGAAATGTCGCGGCTTGAGTCGCTTTTTTCGGGTACTTCGGGTTCTATGGCGGCTCTCTGGGGGCGACGGCGTCAGGGCAAAACGCGGGTATTGCTGGAGTGGTGTCGGCGACATAATGGCGTTTATACGGTAGCTGATCAATCGTCAGCGAAAATTCAGCGTAAAGTGATGGCGATCGCTTTGCAGGATGCATTTCCCGAATTTGCAAAGGTTGAATTCCCCGATTGGCAGTCGCTTCTTGAATTTATCAGTGCTGAATCGCATCGCAGAGGATGGCGTGGGCCATGCATTTTTGATGAATTTCCCTACTTGGTAGAGCAAACACCTGAGCTGCCAAGTATTATGCAGCGCTGGATTGATCACGAAGTTACTCAGAGTGGGCTGATAGTTGCCATTGCGGGTTCGAACCAGCGCATGATGCAAGGTATCGTGCTCGATGCTGGAGCACCACTTTATGGCCGAGCGCGTGAATTAATGCGAATAGAGCAATTGAAGCCCCATTTTATCCAGAAGGCTTTTAATGGTGCTTCGGTGCTTGAAAACCTGGAACGGTATTTATGCCTGGGTGGCACTCCCTACTACTGGGAGCTTGCTCAGCAACATAATGCGCCGATTGACCAACTCGTCGATTATCTGATTCTCAACCCCCTTGGACCGTTACACAACGAACCTGAAAAACTTATTATGGAGAATGCACCCAGCCATATCATGGTGCGACAGGTACTTGACGCAATTGGCTTTGGTGCCCATCGGATATCGGAAATCGCCGCGCGGGTTGGAAAGCCGGCAACAACGCTCTCCAAAGTGCTTCACATGCTAGTGGAACTCGGCCTGATTGAGCGTCAAATACCTTTCGGTGAATCAGAAAAATCATCTAAAAAGAGTCTTTACCAAATTACTGATCCATTTTTTCACCTGTGGTTTCAAGTTGTAGGACCACGGAAGTCGTTTTTGACAAAAGCACCTTCAGATGCCCGTATCGCCCTGTGGTGCGAACAAAAAGATCGGGTACTTGCGCATTCGTGGGAATCTTTGTGCCGGGATTCCGTTCCATTCTTCTCTCCCCATCACACCGATAGCCTTTTTGCTACTCAATGGAGCGTTGCATCACGCTATTGGAGCCCCAACAGCCCTGAGTGGGATATCGTTGCAGAGTCACTTGATGGTTCTGCGTTGCTTTTAGGGGAAGTAAAATGGAGTCGCGCAGCAATCAAGAAGTCTAATCTTGAGCAATGGACGCATCAGTTAATTGCAAAAGGTGTCCCTTGCGGGCGGCATTCATACTCTTTGGTGCATCATGTGTTGTTTGTGCCATCACCGATACCCGAAGGAATGCAGGAGGTCAATGGTGTACAGATAATCAGCGGAGAGCACATCCTGCAGGCGATGCGGTAGCAGCAACAATTTGGCAAATTCTTTACATAATTAAACTTTGCCTCCTTGTTACAGAAAAAGGTGGAATGCGCTGAAGGATAATTACATTCTATTCTTTATACTTGACAACATGTATTCTTTGAGCTGATTTTAAAATGCTGTTGTCTTCAGGATCTGTTTTTCCTGCAAAGAAAACTTTTTTACCGGTTAGATCAAAAATATCTGAAACATTCAATTGTTTACGGTTCGTTAACGCTAATTCAGAGAGTGTCAGACAATATTTTGATTTGCAAGGTGATATTGATTTCCGGTTATGACGATCTCTCACAGAAAGTTCAGGAAATGGCTGATGATCATCATTGATAAAGATTTTTCTGATTGCGATTAATTCTTTTACAGAAACACCAATTGTCTGCAGATAGTTCCAGCATCCCTGGTGAATAGTACCATGTTCCTTATCAAAAGATCGGAGGTTTGTCATCAGATCTTTCCATTCAACACTTGCAGTGTCTCTGATTCCATTCACCGATAATGATGTCCAGATATAATCCTGGCCCATTTGCAATTCAGACATCCCCAGGAGCGCTTCCAATAGTGCAGCAATTGTACCTGTACGGTCAGCACCGATTCTGCAGTGAAGAATCAAGGGGTAATTCCGTTTATCTGCCAGTGCTTTAAAAACTGTGCAAATTGTACCTGATGTATAGAGCAACCCTGAACTGTATGAATCCATACCACCCCCATTGTCGGTGACAGGCCGAATGAAATTACGTAACCATGGCATTACAATTTGAGGGTTTTCACTACTATTTCTAAGGTCAATTTCACTGACAATTCCAAGCTGTCGCAACTGATCAAGTCCTCTGGTGGTTACTGTATATGTCTGATTAAATTCGGCACTTCTGTAAAATAACCCCTGAGCCACTACTTTCCCATCCATGGTGACTCTTCCCCCAATATCGCGTACATTAGTAGTGCCTTCAATAAAGATCATTCGCGGCCACAGATCAGGGGTTTTAAATACGTAGATTGCCGAGTTTACAACAGTGCCACTGCTATCTGTGGCAGAAACCATCCAAAAATAATTTGTATTGATCTTGAGATTCCAGACTGCACATTGTGTATCGGTAATTCCAGTGCAGGATATTCTATTATTGGTGAAAGCAGTATCTTCTGCTAGTAAAAAGTTATAGGTATGTGGGCCTGTTGCATTAATCGTGTTCCACAAAAATCGGGTTGGAGCGGGCAAACTTGAGTCTGATGAATGCTTAACAAAAGGATCTTTTGCAGGACGTGTATCAGACGTTACAGAACCATTTTCAGGCAACAGTAGGGTAAGCGGAATGGATGTGTCCGCAAATAGTTTCGAAAGAGTGCCCAGGAAAAAAATGCTGATGCTGCAAATAAAGAAATAATTTTCGATGTTAAACTTCTCAGAATACATAGTTCCTCTTAAATTGCAAAAAAAGACTGTTCTATAACCAAAAACTCATTAGATAAAAACAACTTCTGCTGACAATTGTTTAATCCCATAAATTATCAGCTAATATAAACTTAATATAATAGTTTTACAGTGATAAATAAAGATCATGGTCATTCAGAAAATTCCAGTCAGTTATTAATTGCCCTGATAGTCTCAAGAAAATCTATACTATCAGGATCAACAGGGGAAGTCCTCTTTTTCGAATCTGATCTCTCAAGATAGTCTCCTGCAGCAATACACAATTCTATAAGCACCAGCAGCATTTTCTTACAAATTGAAAAGGGGACATTGAAAAAACGCACAAGAAAAAACTCTTCGCTGAACTCCTGGACTTCCCCGATTCCAACAAATGCAATGACCGGATCGACTCTGGAGCTATCATGAAGTGCGCTTTCCGTTTTTTTCATCATTGTGGCAAACAGACGTATCTCTTCAGCTGAAAGGGTCAGGCCTATTTTACCAAATTGCAGGAGAATGAGGTCTTTCCCCTGCAAAGCGACATATGCAGTATCACTGTTCTTGTAAAGAATCCGGTTCAGATTTGACGGGATCTCTCCGCACATTATACCAGCTCCGGTTTCACGATCTCAACCCACTTTTTTTCCGCTTTTGTTGAATCCCGCTGCACATCTGCAGCACCCGGCAGTGCCATTAAAACAATACCGGTACAGCATACGATGTTTCGTACGTTCATTTGGTTCCACTCCTTCTATTTGTAAACATAAAAATGAAAAAGCCGACCGGATTTCCAGTTCCTCTGGTGATCCAGTCGGCTTTTCTGTTGTAATGATTATGGTATAAATTGACTTCAGGACTGACTTCCGGAATACCGGTCAGTTACAGTGCCTTTAAATTTTCGATTATATAGGGATTTACACAAACACCGGTTCACCTCAACAGTTTGTCACGTAACAAACGAGTTTTTAACCATTAGATGTACTTCAGCGAATCGAGTTGGTTTCGGTCAAGTTTTTGAGAATGCATATTTATTTCTATTGGACCATTTAAGGATGTACCCCCTTTTGAAAACACATTAAAAAACAATATCCCAGATCATCGATAACTGTATTATGTAAACCGGCATTTCTTGCTGCCGATTCAATATCATCAGGAGATAATCTCATATACATTGGTGGACCGAATGATGAGTCCTCCTTTTTCACATCAATTGTGAATAGTTTACCGCCACTTTTAAGAACTCTCATTACCTCAGAAAAAATGTGCACTTTTTTTTCTGAAACACCGGGAATATGTAATACTGTCACTGCCAGGCACACATCGATACTCTCATTCTCAAGCGGCAAATGCTCAGCGATACTTCCTGTGATGGTTTTAATGTTATGGAGGTTTTCGTTTTTTGATCGTTCTTTTACATGGTCAAGAAGCTCCTGTTCCTTGTCCATTGCATATACTGTTCCGGATGGCCCGATTCTCGCTGCTGCTTCAATCGAATAATCACCCGGTCCACATCCAAGGTCAAGGATTGAAAAGCCTTCTTTCAGCCCAATTGACTGAAATAGTCTATTATTGTCATGCATAAAATAACTGCTTGAACCTTTTTGGTGAACATCACATGTTTCCTTCAGGTGCCCGTAATTACATTTATTCAATTTTACAACCTTCCTTTTGTGCTATTTTAATAACAAAACCTTAGTATTGCCGGAATAGCCCGAAAAACTCATGGAACAGAGTGTTACATTGAGTGTAATTGAAATTCCTGAAACGAGAAAATAATTTTTCAATTCCTGTAATTACAATCGTTTCTTCTCTTTCTTCTCAATCTGCACGACACGTTTATCATGAACCGTTATTACAACTTCACCGTAGGAAACACTTTTAATTGAATCGATTATTTCCTTTTGTGTTCTTGAATCTACCTGTGTTAATTGAATTGTGTCATTACTTTTTTCCATTACTACCTCCATTTAATAATGCTGTTGTTCTTGAAATACTGTTCGGTTCGCCCTGACGAGTGTAAATATTGTAAAGATTCCCAAGTCCGACCACGCCATCGGGATGTCTGTTTTTATAGAGTACAGAAAAGAAATATTCTGCTTTGTCATAATAACCAGCCTCAAAAGCAATGCGTCCGCCAAGTTGTGCCAGTTCGGTAAATGACTGATGATGCTCAACTGCCTCCAGAGCTTCACTGACAGCCGCATAATGCGCGTTCATTCCGTGCAGTATATTCACCAGTTCGATCCATCCGCGCATTGTTCCGGGTGACTGGCGTGTAAACTGTCGGAATAAAGCCAGCGCACCTGTTGTGTCTCCCTGTTCAAGTTTTAATTCACCGGTAATAAGAAGGATATCATTGTAGCGTGATCCATCCGGTGGATACCGCGACAGCCAGGAAAGCGCTTCAGTGATATCACCTGTCGAACGGGAAATATCATAGAGCATAAGTATTGCATCAACGAATGTGCTATCTTTTTCAAGTACCTTTTCAAGGTAAAGTGTTGCACTGCTGTAGTGCTCCAGCGCTTTGTGTGATGCGGCAAGCAGTGAATACACCATGCTGTTTGCGCTATCATGTGCAAGAATATGTTCAAGCGCGGAAATGCACGCTCCATAATCCTGAAGCTCATAGTAGAGGATTCCAAGGTTCTGCCAGCCTTTCATGAAATCAGGAGCGTATTCGACTGCTGATTCATAGCACGATATCGATTTTTGTATTTTTCCCGTCTGGTAGAGTGCGTTACCGAGATTGAACCAAGATAAAGCAGCATTTTCATTGTTGCTGATTGCCTTGTGAAATGAAGTAACTGCTTTTTCATAGTTACCGTCACGGTATAACTGGTTTCCTTCCTCAAGGTATGATGTTCCATTCGTATTGAAAACGATTAGTATAAACAAGGTAATTATATGGGATAAAAACTGTCCCAGTGGCAATACTGAACATGTTACAGATATTGTATTTATCGCCTTACAAGCGTTTTCCCCTCCCCTTTCGGCACCTTCCCACGTTAACGAAGGATGGATGGGATGGAGATCGCAAAATTTGTGACCTTTTTGGAATGCCACCAGTATTTTTGTTTCAGCAGACTGTAGTAAAATTCTTGCTTTCATATCAGGAATCCAGTTTGAATGTTATATTCTGGCGCATTCGCACCTGTACGGGAACTCCCTGGTTTTTTGCGGGAGTGAACTTCCACCTGCTCACCGTCTGTTCGACTGCTCTGTTGAAAAGGGGGCTTGGCGATGATTCTATGGTGATAGTGAGAACTTTTCCATTTCTGTCGATCACAAGAATCAGTGAAACGGTACCCTCAATGCCCGCGTCTCTTGCTCTACGCGGATATTCAACCGGTTCACGTGAAACCGGTTTGGGTGGTTCGTCAACGCTGTTTTCATCGAAGACAGCATCACCTCCGCCGGATCCTCCTGTCAGTCCGACACCGTCTCCTGAGGAACCTACGCTCAGATCCGGTGCAAATCTTGTCGACAAGCCCATGCTGCGACTGCTCCTGTCAGCAGAAGTCCTGGATGCCATGGAACGGATCGGATGCTGATTTTTCAGGGAAGGCTCTTTCTTTTTTGGCATCTGCTGCATCACCAGAACAGGTCCATGTTTTGGAGTCTGTTCACCTTTGGCCATAGTAATAATAGTGCGGGTAAACGGAAGAATCGCAAAAAGCACCGCAGCTGCCCCAAAAGAAAGCAGCAGCCGTACAATCCGCATCCCCTGTCTGAACAAAGTTTCGTTAATTTTCTCGGAATCGAACATCATATATATTATTTCTGCTCCGCTGAAACTGAAACCTTTGATACACCGGCACGGGTGCATATGTCCATTACTTCAACCGACCGCCCAAGTGTGGAGCCTTCGTCACCGACTATAACTACCTGTGCATCTGGACGCTGCTGAATCTCACGTGTCAGAACTCCGGTCAACCCTTCCGGTGTAACCTGCCGGCCATGTATATGAAGTGTTCCTTCACGGGAGATGCCTATCAGAATAGTCTTCTGTCCGAGAGAAACAGCGCTCTGTGATGTTGGTTTGGTGACATCAACACCTGTTTCCCGGTTGAAATTTGTCGTAATGACAAAAAAGATAAGGAGAATGAATACCATGTCCAGTAACGGACCCATATTGACTTCTGCTGAAGCGCTCTTTCTGCCGATCAGACCGTAATCATCAAACATCATAATCTCCATTCTCTTTTCCTGCCCGTGAAATCATCGCTTCACCCTGCGCCAGAATATCATAGAGCAATGCATCCTTTTTATTCGCAAGAAAGTTATGAAAAAGCATGCAGGGAAATGCGACCAGTAATCCTGCCTGTGTCGTTAAAAGAGAAACGGTAATTCCTTCGGTCAGAATGACTGGATTTGCTGTTCCATAAGTAGTGATAAGAGAAAATGTCTCTATCATACCGGCTACGGTTCCAAAGAGACCAAGGTAGGGAGCTGTCTGGATGAGAGTCGCCATAGTATCAAGTCCGGATTCGAGTCGTGGAACTACCTGAAGAAGTTTTTCCCGAAACGCATTTTTATAAAATGAGGGAGAGTGCTGTTCTTTGCAGAAGAATAGTTCATGGAGAATGCAATAGCAACGGGGCACCGTACCGTCAACTTCGCAGAATGATGTTTTTTTCGCAATACTTCTGAACTGAATAAGCTTTCCAAGTCCGATATACAATACGGAAACTGCCACAATGAAAATGGCACCATTGATAAATCCTCCGTTTGAAGCATAATAATCATAGATTTTGTACATATGCCTCACTCCTCAGGCCAGAGCCGGTTAAAAATCCTCATCGCGTACATCTCCATATCAGCCTGAATATGGTTTCTTCGATTACGCAGAAAGTTGTGAATCAGAAGGAGTGGAATAGCTATTGCAAGGCCAACTTCAGTGGTAACGAGAGCCTCAGATATTCCACCGGCCATAAGTTTTGGATCACCTGTTCCGAACCGGGTGATTGACTCAAACATACCGATCATTCCGGTAACGGTACCAAGAAGCCCCAGGAGAGGTGCCGCGCCTGCAAGTACTGCAAGCGTATCGAGATGTTTGTCAAGAGCCGGAACTTCGGCAAGCAGCAGCTCTTTTACCGCTTTTTCAGCTGCCGGACGTTTCCATCTTGAATGATCCAGACAGGTGATCAGAATCCGTGCGAGTACCCCCCTTGAACGCCCTGCAAATCTCTCCGCATCAATGAATTTTTTCTGATTCAGAAATTCGATAGCCTGATCGATAAAACGGTTACCACGCGAGTGAGATGCCGAATAGACAAAAAGACGGTTTAACAGAAGAACCAGCGCCCATAGACAAATCAATCCCAGCGGGTACATTACAACGCCCCCGGAACGGACAAATGATACTACTTTTTCCTGCCATGTCTTCTTCCCGATCCCGATCAGATCACTGGAAAAAGAGTTCTGAAGAACATCAACAAACAGACTTCCACTTAGTGTACTGTCTGCGAGCCACCGGGGAAGCGAAGCCTGAATATTTGCGGCTGCATTATGTTCAGTAATCTTTACCCATTCAAACGGAGACAATACATTGCCTGTATTACACAGATAAAAAACATCCCCGGTGTCGCTGGCCCCGATTGCCAGAACAGAACCCAGACGAACCACCGGAATTTCATTAAGAGAATGGTCCGGAAGCACAACGGTTTCACGGCTCACCGTGGTTGTGGTAAACCCTGTAATAATATCTGTAATATACTTCTGTAAAATCCGGATCTTGCTGACAGCTGATCCACGTGCATTTTTTATATCCCTGCGCGCATTCTGAATCTCCAGAGCGCGTTCCTGCTGACCTACAGGAAATCCGGAACGGGCAACATCTTCCTCCTTCTGAAGTAACCCTTCAATGGTCGTTGTGATATTCTGATACCTTTCCTTTTCATTATCCGATTCGGATTTGATCGTTGTCACATTGTTATCACGAAAAAGGATCTCCTCCCTGATACGGGCAACTTCGGTATATATCCTCTCAATCGCTGCCTGGGTGTTTTCAATGGATTGCTGGATTTGCTGCTTACGATCGATCTGCTCCTGACGTTGTGTCCACCTGTTATCGGTAATCCTCCTCAAATTTGCCTGACCAGATTCATATTTTGTCTTAATCTGCTGAAGTTCATTAATTAGTGCCTGTTGCTCAGGATTTTGTTGAGATTTCGCCGCTAAAAGGGTAACCGGCAAAATCAAAAACGTTAAAACCAAGAGTTTCATTGTTAATTGCCTTTTTTATTCGGTAAAATTTTCAGAGATACGGGTAATGCAACCAGCTGCGGTGCTGCCATACCGGTGCAGAGTTGAACAGCTTTATTGATAGCGTTAACCTGTTCTTCATGGTTGACAGAGTCCCAGACGCCGCAGGCTGGATTCCACAACAGTGCGTGTGTACTGCTGTTATCAATGCAGGCAAGCCAGACAAATCCAAGACGGAGAAATCTGGCTTCACCTTTGATTGACCGGACCGGGGAAGGTGCGGTCCACATTTCAATCTTCTGTGAAGATTTTTCTATCTGTGAAACAATCTGCCAGTATCGCTCAAGCCCTTCAGTTGCTTCAATCGTTCCTGCTGACAGCTCCCCATCAAGAAACCGAAGCGCGCTGATCTGCTTACTGATATTGAACACTGCAAATGGTTCCAGAAGTGCTGTAAGGTTGCGACATGAAGCACGGAGCTCTCCGAGCGCAGTACCAGTCTGACGTTTGTACGAATCAATGAGAAGAGCAGACGCTTCAGCTACTGCGATCAGAGAGTCACGCTTGTTCTGAAGAAATCCCGCAAGGACAGTAAGCGAGTCCCGTTCCGCAGCTAACTTGCGTGAGCGCTCCTGCGATTCCTGAAGATATCGCACATAGGACAGGCTGTCCGCAGTTGCTTTGCTCCTCATAAGATCAGTATTCTTGCGTGTTTCATCAATTTTCGATTGATAGACCGCAATTTCACTTTTCAACGTTTTAACTTCTTCAGTCTTGTCATGAGCCAGTGGTGTTCCTGCGATCATGAAAAAAAACAGTATCGACATAACAGCTTTTTTAAATACATGCATTAAGATTCTCCGGCAAAGATTGACTTAGAGGAAATTCAATAACATTGTCGGGAGTTGCAGAATCCGAAGAATTCCTTCTTTTTATGTATCTTTTACATTGTCCTGATATATCATATCCAAGAAGTGTTCCGAGAATGAAATCCTGCTCATCGGTCAGTTTTGACAAGTCCGGTTCTCCAAAGGAGCGGATAACCTGTATGCAATCGGTATCCCCGAAAAAGACGTTGATCTTTTTTTCATTAACTTTAGTTATTAGATAACCGATGTCAAGAGTACGGAGTTTCTGTGCAATTCTTTCTTTGTATACGGACGGGGCAGTATGCAATACCATCCTGCGCAGTCTCTTTTTGTATTCGTAAATATGATGAAGAAAAACTTTCATTGCAATTACCTTTCGGAAAATTAGAACTGTTTCTTTATGCCTACGGAAATAGTTGTCCCATATAACGGCGCATATACCATTGCAGCGTCGTCGATATCCCATTTTTTACGTTTCTGTACTGTGTTGGTGAGATTTTCAGCGGCGATGTAAATGTCCAGATCTGCGGAGTTGATCCGCTTGTTGATACGGGCATCTGCAAGGACATAGGGATCGGTTTCGACTATCGCCTCGAGGTTCTGATCAGCATATTCCTCAACAACACCTGCATCCCGCTCAATATACATGAAACCGATAAATCTCATACCCAGATCGAAACTCCACCCATCGGTAAAACCCCTGCCGGTACGGTCAGAAAATAACCCGATGTCCAAATGAGCGTTGTGACGGGGAGAACGGGGAATATATTTACTTCTGTCATTACCGGGAATCTGTTTGTCCTCATATCTTGCATCATTAAAGTTATAGCCGGCCTCAAACTTGTAAAAAGATTTTTCATATCCGCCACTTAGTTCAAAACCCTGAGTAAACGCTTTTCCATCGGCATTTTCCCACTCCAGATCGTAAGCACCGCCATCACCCGAATATTCACCAAGCACAACCTTATTCTCAATATCTGTTCTAAATAGGTTTAGGCCGGCACGGACACCGTTTTTGGTATAATCAACCGAAGCGTTCAACCCCATCGAACGTTCGGGTTCAAGTGATTGACTTTTCATAATACGTGGTGCTGAAGCACACAGATGAGCATCTTCAGAAAAGTCACCAGGTACACGGAAACCGGTTCCCCATGAAAGACGGGTTACAACCTCTTTGATGGGTGTAACCCTGAGGGAAATTCTTGGATTGACCGCATTTTCATCATAAACGTTGCTGGTGAATTCATCTTCAGACTTATGCATATCATAGCGTAACCCGGCTACAACACCAAATTTGTCGATAATATCCCACTCATCCTGAATAAAAATACCAATGTCCTGAAAGTAGCGTTCAAACCAGCCATCCCCATTGATATTCTCATTGACATTGGTTCGCTTTACCTGTACACCTGCCAGAAGCGTATTGTTACTGAATAACTGTTGTGCGGCGTTTATCTCTCCAACAACCGTACGTTCGCTGGTCAGAAAAGGTTTTGGGGACATTTTGGATAGTATTTTGATATCATCTTCGGTTATTGATGGCATATTGACAGCTTCTTCGAGCATCTTCTCCCAGGCTGCAGCATTTGTCGCACTTCTCTCGTGCGATACAACGTTTAAAAAGACATTGAGAATAGTTGATGTCGTAAACTCCTTCTCAATATTCAACCCCGCTTCGAACCGCTCGGTTATGATATGCTCCGATCCAGGCCCCTCAGGACTGAGAGGATCATCAATGAAGTAATTTCCTTTTTCATCTTTTTGAAGTCCGCCGCCTTTTCGCTGCTCATACATTGCCCGCCCCATAAGACCGATAGTACTTTTATCACCCAGCAGATTATACCAGAACAGCTTCGCGGTACCTCCAAGATTTTTACTCTGCACGTTATCTGTGGCGTAATCTCCATTATTGTCAATTTCATCGGCAGTGTTGCTTTGACCAGCAATAACTGCTGCAAAATCACCCTTTCGCTGACTTGCGGAAAAGCTGACGTTTGACATTTTAGGTATTCCACCTTTACGGTTTTTTTCATCGATCGGATTACCTCCGACAGAAACCCCGATATCCATCGATGGCTGTGGTGAAGGTTTACGTGTAATGACATTGATCACTCCGGCAATAGCATCACTGCCATAAAGCGCTGATCCTGCACCTCTGACAATTTCGATACGTTCAATAAGGCTAGCCTGTATCTGCTGCATACCGTAAACCCCGGCAAGTCCGGAATATACCGGCATACCGTCAATAAGAATTTTAGCGTAACCACCTTCCAGACCACTCATACGCAATAATGAAAAATTGCAGTTGTTGCATTGCTGTTCCACACGAATACCCGGTGTGCCATTAAGGATCTGATAGAGATTACATGATGCAAAACGTTCAATATCCTCCCGGCTGACCAGATCGGTCTTTATCGCTGAAAAAGATATATTCTTTTCTGTCTTGGTACCGGTAACTACAACATTTTCAAGTGATTTTAAAGTATCGGAATCATTTCCCCTTGAAATACCAGTGGCTGCAAGTGTTAAAAGGGAAATGAGTACATTCCCAAAAACCCATCTGTTCATTGTCATACGCTCTCTCCTTAAGTAGCTTCAATTAATATAATTAGATCTTTCTAACATTGGCATAGATTTAATGTCCGGACCATAAGCGGACATCTTTTTTTATTGCATACCGAACAGCTTCCCTATCTGGAAAACAACAATTGCTGATGTAAAAGCAAGCCGAAGCCGGTAACAGACCGGAAAACACTAACCACTTCCAGTTCTCTTTTAAACATTGAGCTTATCAGCAATTCCATCGAACGGACAACCTTACTCGTGGCAATGATATTAAAAACTATCTCAAGGTAGCCTTCGAATGTTAATGTAAGTACTTCGGTTGGCATAATGGTTCTTTCAAAATTACTAATTAGATAATTCTAATTATAGAAGATACATAAAACTTACATCAAGTGCAAGTTATTTTTATTCTGGCCAACAGTTACCGATTTTGATAGATTAGCTAAGGAATTGCAGTCGAAGGTAAAAATTTTTGCATTTTTTCTCGGGAACTGAATATGGAGGAATAATACCTTCATCTGCAATGATTCGACGCATTCGGTGTATGCAGTATGCATGTCGTCCCGAATGGAACAAAGTTAGAATGCAAGATAATATGTCGGACGAGCGCAGTATCGTACGGGAAACAGAACAGCAAATTCGGCGGCATTCAATTTAACTATTGCGTGATGGCTTTGGCGAGGCAGTTACCTTATTAAGCATTTGCGGTCGGAGATGTTGTCAATTCGTAAATAGTAATGTTGGATGCAGGAAATGTTGTACCGTCAAATGTCATCTTCTGCAGACCATCAGTAATCTAAAAAGGATAAGATTGCGTTGTGATGTTGGAAGAAAAAAATGTGGTACGGAGTTTAAAACAAACCCAAGCCCAGCGGCTTATAGTTGCACTCTACCCAGGCATTCTTTTAATTATTTCAAATTGTACGTTGCTACAGCTTTACTGAATAAATTGTTTGGTATTTTAGAAGAAATAACAGAACTGGTTACAAGCCCTGAACACCCTATTACAAGAAGGGGGATTGACTTTTTCTTGTCCACGAGTTTATCAAAACCTAAAATTACAGGAAGAACAAAGCCTAACTGTGAAATTCCGCTTAACCACTTTACCGTGACAGCAGCTTTATAATACCGGAATGAAGCCGGGTTCGATTTCAAACTTCCCGTAAGCTCTTCGTTAGGTCCCAAATTATAATATCTAAAAAACAAAGAATCATCAAATGTATAATAATTAACTCTGGTTGTATTTTCAACATAATCAAATGCCGGATATTCTCGCATTCCATTATCTATTGTTTCATAATCCAAAGATTTTTTTTCACCGGAATATAACGAAAGCTTGCCAACACATTCCCTCTTCAGAAATGAATAATCAAAATAGATAAAGTATCCATCTGAATTCTGAATTGACTTAATTTTTTCCGGATAAATAGTAACACCATCACATAAGTAGAAACGTTTTTCCGGAGTTAATTTTAACTCGAATTTTGTGCAACTTAATATTTCACCATTTTTCAATGTTAGGGTGTCCGAACGGATACAGGTAATTGCAATAATGAGAATCAGTAGCTTTTTCATATTGTATTTCAAAAAAACAAAGGTCTATTCCCGAAGTTGTCAATTTATCTGAGACTAATATGCTGGGACATTATGGTATGTTACCGTTATGCAAATAATTTAATGCTGCAATCCTGAAAACGCAAATATTTTTTATCGATTTCGAAGTTTTTTACAAACTTTATCAGAGGTCTAAAAAAATGCAAAATTCGAACCTGCATTCTGTAATGGTTGTTAGGAAATTTTTGAAATTAAGGGACTGTGCAGAAATAAGTTGAACAAGTCGGCGCGCAGGATTTTCGTAAAAGTCCAAGGCGCGACCGCAGTGGGTCCCGATAGTCGGGATTCCGAGGATCGCAACGCAGGAATTTTACGAAAAGACCAGCGAAGATGTTCAAGTTATTTCTGCCCAGTCCCTAAGATGAGCAGCCCATCACACGCGAGTGTTGAAGTACTAATTTCGATGAAACAAAAAGTCCCATCGTTGCGTGAAGCACTTTTCGATGGGACTGTAAATTATTCTGAATTACTTAATCAGGCATCTGGTGCCGGATTTGTTAGCGTATCAAGAATATTTTCTTCACCAAAAGACCATCCACCGTCTGCATACGGCATAGATAAAAACCGTTACCTAAGTTGTTATCCAATTCCCACCTGGTCTGGTATGTGCCTGCTGCTTGTTTTTTATTTACCAGCTCCTGGATACATTTACCAGAAACATCATGAATGCTGATGTGAACAGTTGAAGCGTTTAACAAAACGTATTTAATGTCTCTCTGCGAAATCTCCAACAAGCTGCTATTACGTCCAGCACGTCCTTCCCGAGCATTAATCAGTGAGGAAGTTTTGCCGGAGTCATCAGGCTTATCCGGACCGATAAAAGTGCCGTTATCATATCGTTTTTTAGCTGGTATAGTGCCGATTAACGGGTTTAAGTCAGGACCTGTCGCAGGCCATTGCAGATCTCCGAAAAATGAGGGTTTTGATGTCAAATACAAGGAGTTTGGAATAGTACAATCCTTTATTCCGGGATCCCATTTTACATCGTTACCAAAGAAATCATAATTTCCATGTCTTAATGCTGTTGATTTAGACCTGACATCATCCGAGCTCTGGTCCCCATCACCGGAATAACCAAAGTTATAAATATATTTTGAATTGGTTGATCTTGAGCCATTATCTTCATAAGCATTATATTTCTGTCCATTTACTCCTATCACATTGCCTACAATATTAGCATACCAGTTTCTTTTACACATTTCAATACAACGCATGCCATAGATAATATTGTCATTCGGAGGTGTTGATATTCCGCTGATATGATTTCGGAATAAAGAATTATACGAATCACTTCCATGAGTATAATCAAAGTCAACATGACAGGCGAAATTTCCTTCGAATAGATTCATGTATGGATGTGCACCATGTGTCGCAATATCTGAAAACAAGAAACGATCACCCACATTTCCCTGAGAGGCATCGGAATAATTATATCCAAAAACACAGCCGCTTCCACCACCTTCAAATATCATTGAATGCCGGCATACGCGCATAATATTGTCTTCGACCAAATGATCAGAGTTGGGGCCAAAGAGAAATATGCCATAAGCTCTATCACTGCCGTATGAATGCCCGTGGTGAAAGTAACCACCTCGAACTTCACATGCATAACTCTCATCAAGTTTGACATGTCCGCAATCAGCGTATTTACTTTCTACATTTTTCACCCAGCAGTTTGCACATTGGGTCATAAAAATGTTATACCGCTTGCTACCAGTTCCATTCATCGAGACGCACAGATTCTCAATTCCGGCACCTTCAAGCATGTCCAGCTTTTTAGCCTCAGGATCGTTTCCGGATTCGAATGTATAATATAAAGGACGACTAATTGTTACCAGATTACCTTTTATGGCAGTTATTTTAACGATTTGAGACATGCAATGATTTTCGTCTCCGTCAACTCCCAGCCAACTGCGTCCACGATTGTCAACCAGTGAATTGTTATCCTGAAACACAACAATATAATCCCCTGATTTGAGCCCGGAAGTGCTCGCAAGCATTATACTGGTAGATCCTTTTGTATACCCACTTGTAATGTTAATGTTATTTCCTTCGCTACTTGCAGATAATTCAATGATATCTGCATTGCCGGAAGTCATATAACCAACTAACGTTGTTTTATTGGCTCCCTCACCGCGAAGAACAACCGGCTTTGTAATTCTTACTTCAGAATTCAATCTGTATGTTCCGGCAGGTACAAAAATGGCAGTATGATTTGGAGCCGCTGAAATTGCATCTTTAAAAGCCTTTGAGTCATCAGTACTGCCATTTCCCCTGGCTCCAAAGTCTTTAACATTAACGCTGACCTTATAATCCGGTATTCCTCCGGGAATTCCCGGAGACCAGTTGATCCGCCTTTCCGGAGGGATGATTTCCCCGAAAGCTGAAGGAATACACCAGAATAGCAGAGTTAATAGAGTTAACATACGGGAATGAACAACATTCAAGCGCATAGGTTTATTTTGCCTTTCAAAATGAAGAAAAGTAGTTCAAAGTTGTTTTTTATGCAGAATTTTCATTCGGCAAGATAATTATGCAGCTGCTTGATCAAAACATAACATTTCGGAACAAACAATTCAATACCAAATGGGAATTTTCAAAAAAATCTATGGGAATTAAAAAAGTGCCATATGGGAATCTAAATAATTCTAAGGTCGCTCAAATGAAGCCTTAAATATGGAATACATCACCTTTACTAACTCAAGTTGATTTTCTCGCATGTAGATTTCGTATAATTTTTCTGAATTTCTGTTTTTGAATAATCATATAAATTGGCCAGATTGGCTTTTCTGCGCTAAATCGCTGGAGATGTTGCGGTATACAACTATGGGTCATTCCAGCAGTACCAAAAGTGATATCTACTATTCCACTGGAAAAAATTTGGTTGAATAATTCTTTGGTTACTCCTGCATCAGAATGGGGAAATGCGAAAACTCCGTAATTCAGTGAATGACGATCACGAAGATATTGAACACTTGAAATAGTTTGATGTAGTTGTTCTGAAAGAGAGAGGTTTGAATAATATGGATGATCAATACTATGACCTCCAACGGTAAATCCCATTTTCAAAAGATTCGATACCTGGTCTGTTGTTAAGTATGGCTTTTTACACAGGGCATACTCTGCAAAATCATATCCTATCTGTTGAGCCACCGTATCAAGAATTTTCCTATTGTGATAGTCAATTGATTTCAAAGTGTCGAATACAGTTGTCATGAAATATTCCGAGCTTTTCAAAAAAGATTCTGTTTTTTCTTTCAGCTTATCATTATTTTTACATAGTTCGATCAACAGGCTTGTTTTATTACCATAGAACATTTCTTTATTGTCCAAAAAACTTTGTACAAGAAAGAACGTTGCCGGAACCCCTTCTTCGATAAGTATAGGTGCTATGATATCATGAATTTCTCTAAAACCATCATCAAAGGTCAGCATAAAGGAATTTTTAACAAATTCCCGTTCATTTTTCCGTTTCTCTATCACATCATTCAGACTTACGGGTCTGTAATGCCGACATAATGTCTGAATGTCCTTTTTAAATTGTTTTATATTTTTATAAGCATACAGATGCTTAACATGAAGTACATCCTCATCAGACACGATATGAAAATAGGGAAAAATGATTTTCATGATTATTACCCCTCTTCCTTACTTTTAATTATAGATCGTTCATTTGTAATAGTCTCAATTATTCTTGCATTACATTATCGAGTGATTGAATACTCTTTTTGAACCGGATCATTTTTCAACAATCCATCTGCACAGCTTCAGCTGGTAACATTGTTATGCATGACGACATCAATAGTTGCGATTATTTATACCCTTACATTTTTACAACCCCTATCCCATCCTTCCCCCCGTTAACGGGGGAAGGTGCCGAAGGCGGATGGGGGAAAATCAGATCTATTCGCGATATACTATGTCGCTATGTATATGTTATGCCTTCATTCAACCTGAACAGATGTCTGTGCGGCTTTTTATCACAACACAATCACTGTTGTCGTGTGTGGATTTACCGGGTGCATGTTACCGTTATCTGTGGATTATGAGTCTATCTATATAAGTAAAGAATAAAAATCCTCCGGATAAAATTACTACATTTGCACATGAGATGGGTCGTCTCTGTATAAGATTAACATTCTTATTGTCAAAAAACAAAGGAGCACTTCACCAGAAGCTACTGCTAACAGCGCTCCATAACCGGAAAAAAAACCTGTCAGAAAAATACATGCAATAATTGTTGCAAGTCCACTTACAACATCAAAAATTGCGACTGATTTAAACTGGGAACACGCTAAAAGTGAATTACTTAAGGGCAATCGGACACAGTTGGCTGCAAAATACAGTGCCCAAAGAAACGCATACCCTTTTATTGATTGATATTTTTCACCCAGAATGCCTGCAATCATCTCATAGAAGACAGACAAAATTACAACGTAGGCAAGACAACATGTTACAAAAACACCAGCTAATGCGATACTAAAGTTTTTTAATTTTTTTAATCCACTTTTTGCAAGTATTTCTGCTGATTTAGCCAAAGAGATCCTTCCACTGCTTTGAACCAGGAAGCCAACAGGCATCATTAATAATTTTGCTGCAGATGTATCACCCACTGTCTCCAGCCCCAGCGACAGTGAAAGTACGTAAAGGTAACCGCTGTGTTGAAGTATACTGCTTGTCACACCAACAAGTGCCCATCTGCTAAGCTTCCAGGAATGAATTGCAGTTGATTTGATTACCTGCCAATCGATTGTGAAATGTTCCCCGATGTTATAATGTCCAAAAAAGGCTGAAACAAAATATCCAGCTGCAAGAACAAGCAAAGCTATGTACGACGAAATTATTTTTGTATAAATCAATATTCCGAATGATAACAGAACCACTGTAATGAAAATAAAATCCATTTTCATCACTAAACCGACCTTTAATAAACTATAGCTGACATTGCGAACGAACTCTCTCCAGGTATACCCGGCTATTCCGGTTGCCAATACCGCAGCAATTTTCAATTGTGTAAATTCGTGGTGGAAAAACGACCAGGAAAAAGCTACCGTTATTAGAACGAAGATAAGGGGGGCAATCAATATCCATTGTCCAAAAGCAAAGCTGCTGATGAAGGCATTTCTGCATTTCTGGGTTCGTAAAAGTATTGTAAGTGGTGTGTTGATGACAGCATTATGATAATTTCCGAAAATACTTATTATTGAAAACAAAAGAATATACAAACCATATTCTTTTTTTGTTGTTTTGACAGCCAGAATGATACTTATCAAAAAACTGACAACACTCAACATACCCTGAGTAAAAATTGACCAGAAAACATGGTGGACTGACTTTTTTTGCAGCACCCCATGGAGCCTGGAAAAAATATTTTTAACACTTGGCATAATTTTTAATCCGCAACTTTTTTCCCCATATAGTCAGAAATGTTAAACACTGAAAGTAAAAACAGCAACCACATTAAGTGTGATGGTCTCCCAAAACTGCTCTCGGTCAAATTATGCATCAAACATACGATAAGAAACGTAAATCGTAAAACGCCATAGGAAAAATCGTACTTTAACATATTCCTGATATCCTTTACAGCTTTAAAAACAAGGATAAAAAGAATAGCCAGACCGAGAATGCCTAATTCTACATATATGTCAATATACCCATTGTGCCCTTGTTCTGGTCGCCATATGAATTTTTTCCATAAATTATTACTGATATCACCAATCCAGAAACTTCCATATCCAACTCCTGCAGGTTGATTTTCAGAGCCAATCCTGATAAGTTCATTCCACAAATCGGTACGCCCGGTTAAGTTTGGATCTCTACCTACAGAACCGGCGACTAATGTGAAAAGCCCTCCCGATTGTTCTGAAATCTGAGAGTAAAATGAAAAGCCTCCTGTCAAAAAAAACAGAACCATCATTGTAGTTATCATTTTTCGGGAATTTGAACGAAATGAAAAGAGAAGAAGAATGACCAAACTTCCAACAATAAATACAATCAGAGATGTAGCACTCAAAGAATCATTAGATCCGTTTAATGTATATACAACCATGGAGAAGATAAATGCAATGATTACTTTATGAAACAAGCCGCTTTTTTTTCTTAATAAATCCCACATACAATAGAGACCTGCAAACAGAGACAGCTGTCCCAGAGTGTTTTTATGTGTTGCTACTCCTGTCCACATCTCAACCTGACCAGAATAATCCCATTGCACACCAAGGTACCTGACATATTTAATAAGTAGTATCGAAATAAATAAAAGCAGTAAAGAACTTATCTTTAACATTTTAGCGAGTGAATCGGCCGGATTGTATTCTGTAATGATAACCAGTATCATTATCAAGTCACCGATTGTATGCATCCATCGACGGAATGATATTGCAGGAAATTCCGACCAGAAAATGCTGATTCCCATGTATGTGAAAAATAGAAATATAACAGAATTACTTTTGATTAACCGATACCACTCAATTCGCCTAATGAGCAGAATGAGAATACCTGATGACATCAGGACCATATAAAAAGTACGATCAACTGCGCTTCCTTCTAAATTCTCATCACCCGGTAATTCTATATTTAACCAAACTGCCAGACTTTTTGATGACGCTCTCATGAACCATAACAGAGGGATTATCATGCAATTGTCCCATCTACTTTATTCTGAATTATGCACCACTGAAGAGATAATATTCATTCAGGTTTCGTAGTAGAAATGTTTTTCACACCCACCATAACATAACAGACATTTCACATTTACAATACTGGAAATCCCTCCACACGAAGAACAGATGTATTTCGCCATGGTCCGCGTGCAGTAGTTTCAATTGTTAATGTTGCCAAGTCTGAATTACTATACCTGTTACCATGAACAATAACTGTTTTTGTTAAAACAGTATGTATGAGATAAATGGGCAAAAATTGTACCATTTGAAACTTCAAATCCCTCAGCCTTGTTTTGTGTAATCATGTATATTTCCAGATCCGATGCTCTGTAAAAATTAAACCTCCCGGAGTTCATGCATGCGCATCAAACAATTCATCAGAACTATTTTGAGGCAACTGGGATATGATGTCTATCGATATCACAAACAATCTCAATGGAAGCGCCCGCAAGTTTTATCCGGGCTGAAACTTCCTCTTCCCATCATGTCTGTTTGCAAACTACTTCCAGATCGTGATCATGTATTGCCATTACTACCTCAAGGTGGAATCGCAGCTGAAGTTGGTGTAGCATACGGTGATTTCAGCAGAAAAATTATCGATATTGTAAAACCCGAAAAATTTTACGCTATCGACCTTTTTCCCAACGGTCCTGGAATTGAGTTTGGAAGAACCGACATATCAGACAGCAACCTCAAACACCTTGAATTCATTGAACAAAAATTTCTACCTGAAATAGACAAAGGATCTTTTTTTATCAAACAAGGCTTATCGTGGAAAGTGTTAGAGACATTTGATGATAATTATTTTGATTATGTATATCTGGATGCCGGCCATGATTATGACAGTGTAAAGAAAGACATTGCAATCCTTTACAATAAAATAAAAAACGGCGGAATACTTCAGTTTAATGATTATACTCACTTTGACTGGATGACAGGAGTGCCTTACGGCGTAATCCGCGCTGTTGATGAATTTCTTCTATGCGGTAAACACCAGATTCTTTATTATTGTTTTCAGCCAGATGGATTTGATGACATTGTTGTCAGGATTAACAAGTAAAACTATCCCGAAATATCTGAATCTCATCTTTTAACAGAATCGTCTGAAGGATTCAGCACGAACGGTCTTTTATCAAAATACGCAGGCGTCTGGAAATTCCGGCTTTATTCTCCGGACTGGGGATGCGCACCGCAGCGAACACCTCTTATTTCAATACAATGCAAAAGATCAGGAATCTGTTGTAACGGTAAAAAACCAGCAGATCAGGCACATTGAAATTACAAAAAGATATCGTCGTAAGTGGTTTAAAATGTCAGAAGGTGTGGTAAGCAGAGTTATCGAAGCACAAAATACTACCGTTGATGCAGTTTCAGGAGCGACAACCTCATCAAAAGCACTACTTATGGCGATTCATAATGCTCTGGTATCAAAGGAGAAGAGAATACTTAAATGACCTCTCGTTTTGTGTTATGAATACTGATAATCCACCGTTTAAATAACTTCCAGTATCAGTACCCGCCCGAAAAAAAGCCACCACTCTCTACACCAACTGACATACTGCTGTCACAACTGCATGGTATATTACTATTGTTATGAAATTTGACAGACCTTCCGGAAAGTTCTTTCAATAGATACATACAATTATTCAAAATCAAAAGGAGTATCCATAATGGAGATGAAGTATTGTCAGTCCTGTGTTATCCCTCTTACCCCCGATATGGCTGGCCCATCTGATAAATATTGCAAACATTGCACAAAACCGGACGGGTCTCTTCAATCCCGGGAACATGTCAAAGCTGGAATTACACAGTTTTTCCTGATGGTAGAACCGGGAATTTCGCAGGAGATCGCGGATAAAAGAGCTGAATTTTATATGAAAGCAATGCCCGCGTGGGCTGAGAGATAACATTACCGGAAGTGTAATAAAATGTAGCATTTTTTTGCAGATTCTAAAATCAGTTTTATTTCGCAGTCGGGGTCGGAATCGGTATCGGCATCGTAAAATGCAGTAATTAAGGATCGATACCGATGCCGACAGCGCCCACGATAACTACTATCTCTCAAATTTTCTTCAGCAGCAATTCATCTCTGACAGGTATAAAAAATGATGCTGCATTAACCAAAGTAATCGATGTCAGCTCTGGTACTCCGTAAACCTCTGAAACGGTACCAAATTTAGTTCTGATAGTGGTAAGCAGAATATCAAAGTCCCCATCCCCCGATGCTAATACAACTATGTCACTTTTCCCTGCATATTCCATCATATCCAGCGTTATTCCAACATCCCAGTCAGCTTTGGCGGATCCATCTGATCGTTGCAGAAATGGTTTTAATTTGACCTCAAAACCAATCCCCCGCAAGATGTTCTGAAACTGTTTCTGCTTCTGGTCATTTCTATCAACAGCATACGCAAAAGCTTTGACCACCTCTCTGCCTGCTGTAACAATATTCCAGAACTTGTTATAATCAAAATGGGCATTATAAGCCTGTTTTGTGGTATAATAGATATTCTGAACATCGACAAACACACTGACTTTTTTTTTAGCATCCATTAAATCACCTGTAAATTTATTGCAGTATTTTTGCAACACGCCCCACCAGTCCACTTGTTAAGCGTACCTTTATCCCATGGGGATGGCTAGATGAATTTGTCAGAATATCCTTAACGATTCCTTCGGTTGTTTTTCCAGTTCGCTGGTCTTCTTTCAGAACAATTAACACTTTTTTGCCCGCTTGAATATCGGATCTTGATTTTCCATCCATAACTATCTCCCTAAAATTTAAATTCCTCAGGCGTAATATACTACTTGCAGGTGAAAGAAGCGGGTGCTGCGGAGTAATTACCCGCAATCACTCATACCGTTTCCCCTGATACTCCAGGTAGCCGTCATCGTGCACACCAGCGGGGTCTTTATGGGTCCAGTGAACAACGCCCCCCTCATCGTTCCACGCATATTCACCGCAGAACCGCAGTTTTTTTCCCGTTGCGGGATTCGGAACGCGGAAAGCCAGGTCGATATTATGGGCAATGAGCAGTGTCTGATTGTTACCCAGACGCACAATCATCCGCTGATGACGATCACCTACCGTATCATCCGGGAGTATACGGGTGATCACTCCTCCTGTTTGACTTGAAAATCACTCCGGTGCTTACTGAATGCATCGGCAAAGACGGAAAGAGGGGTAAATGAAGAATCGTTGATTTCTGTTTTGGTTTCCGGTTCGGATACACCAGGGATACCGCACTGTATTAAAAGAGCGAAAAACAGAATACCCTGCAATAACGGTTTCATAAACGTACCTTTTTTTAATTTTTTTGTAATGGTTTCACTGACGACTACACCGATTCCCGCTTCTTTCACAGAAGCTCAATACCCGGTTATACTCCGGTTTCTATTGAAAATTATGCAGCATCAGGCCCGAATCAGTGATTCTACTTAATTGTAATGGTCCATGATCCTGGATTTCAACATGAATTCAACCTGATCTGCACCGCTATTTGCTTTTAGCTGTTGGCTATTGGCAAGGAATAGAACACAGCATCTTTCCCAAATAGCTAACAGCCAGACGCCAATCGCTTTATCAAAAATGTGTATATTATAATCATTCTCAATTGAGAATGGAATTTTCGGGAAACAGGACAATATCATGATTCTGAACCGGGATTTCTGTATATTATCAAAATGTTTTGCAATGAAACAACATCATACGGAGTGATTATGAGATTTAAAAAAGCACTTTTTTCTCTTTTAATATTTATACTGTTTTTAAGTACAAGATCAAATGCCCAGTGTAACACCATTGATGCTATTACGGCTGCATCGTTTAGAATAACCGGTGGCGAAGCCTGCAGTACGCATGCAAATTTGAAATGGTCTTATAAAGAAAATAACGGAACGATGACTATTGAATGGGGAACATCGACTTCATATGGAAACTCAAAGAGCGTTTACAGCAGTAATCCTGTTAAATTAACAGGGTTGAATCCGAGTACAACCTACTATTACAACGTTACCGGCCTTTGGAAGGGAAGAACATACCCGTACACCAGGTCTACGTTTAAAACCAGTAGCGGTAGTGTTTCTGTAAACAATCCACCAGAAATTACCAGTGCCAGTGCTGTAGTGTGTACTACGGGAAAATCTCTTATATATAAAGTAACTGCTAATGATAAGGATAAGGATCCGGTTACATTTACTTTAAGTGGGAATAAGCCCGGATGGGTCGATTTCACAAGCCCCAATCTTGTATTGAAACCGGTGAGCGGAAGTAAGAACAGTTCAATTCAAATCGTTGCATCAGATGGTAAAAACGGTTTTGATACTTTAAAACTTGCGATTTCAGTACAGACACCAACATCAGTTATTGAACCTGGATTGCAGCGGGAAATGATTACATTAATTGCAGGCAGCAGTTCACTGTTAGTAAAAGCATCTGCTGACCGGTTGATCCATGTTGCATTATACTCGCTCAATGGAGCAATGATAATGAATAAGGTATTGGACATATCTGATGGTAATAGTAAAGTCAGCCTGTTACCGGATAAAATTATATCGGGTGTTTATCTCTTAAATGTTTCAAATCAATTGCAATCAAGTATGCATCAGATATGTGTAAAGTAGACATCGTAAGATACAAATGTAAAATCTGAAACTTACGACTCCGCAGGTAGTCAGTAATCAGAATAATAGAAAAAAACATGAATAAGTGTATCAAATCATTACATTGAAGAAATATAAGCTCGCTTGATTTGGTTTTTCTACTGCATTCTGCATTCTGTATTCTGACTCCTGAATAACAACCAATCTTATATATACCTTTCAGTGATACCTGTCTAATCGACTATCCGGCCCCAAAATATGCCTCATTATTGCAGAAATAACATAGAACTATTGTATTTTTTTTCGTTACTATTCAGGTAGTTTCTATTAATAACAGTTATAAGTTATTGATAAAGTTACTTTTTTGCCATATTTTGAAACTATGGTGGTTCAGGTATGAGTTACCAGGTCTTATAATTAAGCTGTAAACTTAAAACCTGACTTGCCAATCTAATAATTTTTAATTGATAATGAGATTGAACCTGCTACTGATTGGTAGTGTATAAACTTATACACCCATCAAAAAAACAACGGTATGGGTTCATCTCAGGTGGGGGGAGAAAAACATGATACGTTTTATGATGATTGTTGTGGCGCTCTGCAGTATACTGCACGCGGAAGATGTTGTGCTTTCCGGTACGGTGAAAAGTACTGATGGCAAATCACTGGAAGGTGTAAAGGTAACACTTGCCAAATTGAACAATCTCTCAGCAGTAACCAATACTGACGGTGCGTTTACCCTCTCCAACGTAACCAACGTACTTCTGCCAAATGATCTCAAAACATCATATGGGCTTACTTTTAGAAACAATACTATTGTTTTCTCCTCCGTTTCGGAAAAGGTTTCAGGAAAACTTTCGCTCTATTCGATTAACGGAAGGCTTATTACCTCGGTCACTCTGGACAATCTTCCTGTCGGAGAGCGGGCGCTCGCACTGCCTTCAAGGTTGAGTTCCGGTTCATATCTGCTTGCTGGAATCATAAACGGCAAATCATTTACCCGTTCACTGATTTGCACCGGAAATGAACAGCTTAAAAGTAAAGATGCACCAGAGAAGGTCGAAGGCACCAGATCGTTCACGATGAAAAAAAGAGTTGCAAAAACGGTTGCTGATACACTTATTTTTTCGAAAGATGGTTACATTACCCAGCGATGGCCTCTAAACCGTCTTTCCAGGGAAAATATCAGAATGGTGCTGAGAGCCCCTGGTGAAAAGCCTGTTGTCTACATGACAAAAAAACTTGGTCCTGAGGGGTTTTTAGCTATTTACGAAGCTATCGGTTACGACCTGCCCGGCGAAATTATGGTCAAAGTGCATAATGGAGAACCAGGCGGCAAATATTTTATATCATCAGGCAGAATGGCAAGCCTTGTGAATCAGGTGAATGGAACAATCGTTGAAACCTGCCTTGGTTTCAGCATGGAAGGATCCGTTGTTAGAGATACCCCCGCAAGAAACCTGCAGGTTTCCAAGGATCATGGATTTGATACCATTGGTCAGGGTGTAGATATTCTTGACACCGATGGTGAAATTACTCTCCCTGTGAAAGGTGGCTCACAGCTTAAAGGTTCAATCGATGTTGGTGCCAATTTTAAAAATTATCAGTCCAGTCTCGTTATATCACATTTCAAGGGACACGGAATAGCCGGATTTGGAGGAGCCATTAAAAACGTATCATTCGGATTTGCATCACCAAATGGAAAACGCTGGATTCACAGCGGTGGCGAACAAAAGAAAACGTTCTCGTTTCTCCAAGGTGATAAATTTCAGAAAGGAATGGTCGAAGCTTCAAAAGCTGTTCACGATGCACTTGAGGGAAATCTCGTGTACATCAACACAGTAGACAATCTGGTGTTGGAATGTGACTGCGATGCGAATATGGGGAAAGGGCAGGGAAATCCGTTGATGGATGATATCGGTATGCTGGGATCACTGGATCCCATAGCGATAGACCAGGCTTCCTGCGATCTCGTTTTGGCTGCAAGCGGAGGGCAAGCACTCAAAGACCGGATCAAAAGCACACAATTTAAAGGATTAGACGGTTTGAAGTACGGCCAGGAGATTGGTTTAGGCAAAATAGAATATGAACTGGTAGATATTGATAAGTAATCACCCTCCCTGAGGTTCCTCGCAGGGGACACCAAATCGGAAAACTTAACTTTATTAAAGAAAACTTAAAAAACACGCTATTGATGGAAATCGATAGCGTGTTTTTTTGTGGTAAAAACTATTTGTCTCACGTAAATCGATCAAACTTTTTTCCCCGAGCAACATTGCCGCCTCATCCCCCAGCCCCTTCTTTGTTTGACGGAGAAGAAAAGGAAAAACGGTGTTAGAGGGGACTTGAAAATGATCCTTGGATGTACAGACAATTTTTTTCTTTTTAGGAAAGTGAACCTCTCAGTCCCAGTCCCGATTGGAATCGAAACAGCTCCCCTTAAATAGAAGCCTTATAATTCAGTAGTTTTCTGCAATGAACCTGCTCAGCATGATATAATGCATTGGTTAATCAATGCTATAGCTTGTAAGAAGCCGGATACTCTTTTATTTCCGTACTTACCAGTTGCAATCCGGTGAGCCCACTTGACAGTTTACTGCGTGGTCGGATTCTTATTGGTAGTTCTTTTTCTGAATTTGGTTTGTCGCACATAACGCTTTT
>JAFGIN010000164.1 GCA_016929595.1 Chitinispirillaceae bacterium | reverse complement strand
GAATACCAAAATAGCATCACCCGGTCATTGAGCGGAGTCGAAATGACAAGCGGGATTTGCTTAAGATGCGGTCGTCTCGTCCCGAGCCCGGGATCAACGACCGGTGTGTAATTCTAACAATGTAGAATTAAATAGCACATAAAAAATATTCAGGTGTGGCATGTACTTTAGTGTATGTTTCGGGTAAATTTCAAGAGTCAATAGCTGCGCGGATTTTTTCAAGTAATTTCTGTCTAGTGAATGGTTTCTGTAAAAATGCAATTCCTTCTTCAAGGATACCATGGTGAGAAATTACATTTGCAGTATATCCGGACATGAATACTGTTTTGATATCTTTAAAATGTTCTCTGATCTGATTGTGTAGCTCCTTTCCGTTCATCTGAGGTAATATGACATCTGTCAGCAGTGCATGCACGGTGGTATGATTCTTAATAGCAGATAGAGCCTCAGAAGGTGAATTGGCGGTCAAAACTGTATATCCCGCGTGCTGCAGGATCGCTTTTGCCGCAAATAATATAGCTTCTTCATCCTCAACTATTAATATCGTCTCGCTTCCTCCCAAACTCTTTTTTTCTGTTGCCGGTTTTTCATCACTGATTGAGTCATCCTCGTAGCGGGGAAGATATATCTGGAATGATGTACCTTTCGAGAGCTCGCTGTATACATGAATAAAACCGCCGTTTTGCTTGACTATTCCATAGACGGTTGCAAGCCCCAGACCTGTACCCTGGTCCAGTGCTTTGGTTGTAAAGAACGGTTCAAAAATGTGTGCTAATAACTGTTTATCCATACCGCTACCGGTATCAGTGACTGACAGCGCAACAAAATTTCCCGGCCTTGATTCTATGTTTGAGGAACAATAATGCTCGTCAAATTCAGTGTTGGCTGTTTCTATAGTGACAGTACCGATTCCATCGATCGCATCTCTGGCGTTTACAACAAGATTAGCAAGCAGCTGATCGACCTGAGATTTATCGATACGGACATGCCATAATTCCGGTGCCGGTGTCCATGATAATGTAATGTTTTCACCTATCAATCGCTTGAGCATTTTCAGCATTGCCGAAATTGTATCGTTAAGGTTCAGGACGGAGGGGCTGATCTCCTGTTTTCTGGCAAATGCCAACAGCTGGCGTGTAAGGTCTGATGAACGCTCTGTGGCATTAATGACCTCCTTGAGTGATTCAGTAATATCATCCCGGCCTGATGCCCTTGCAATAGCTACATCTGCATTACATTGAATAGCACAGAGCATATTGTTGAAATCATGCGCTATGCCGCCGGCAAGTCTTCCAATAGAGTCCATCTTCTGCGCCTGAATGAGCTCCTTCTGAAGCTTCTCTTTCTCTTTTTCTGCCGCTTTCTGTGCAGTGACATCCAGATCGGATCCTCTGTATCCTTTCAAGGTATTATCAGTACCTATGACAGGCACTGCATTTGTTAAAAAGAAAACAAGGCTTCCATCTTTGCTTACAGCTGTGTTATTACTGGCAACAACAGGTCGTCTTGATGTATAAATTTCTGACAGGCGTTTGCGGCAGGAGTTCCTTTCCTCTGCAGGATGAAGGTCGCAGATGTGCATTTTTCCGATTATTTCATCCTCACGATACCCAAGGAGCGTCGTACAGGCATGGCTGACATAGGTGTACAACCCTGATGAATCGGTTTCCCAGATCATCTCACCGCTCTGTTCAGCAATCTGGGAAAACCGTTCTTCACTTTCCCTCAGTTCTGAGGTTCTTTTTCTCACCAGTAATTCAAGCGATAATTTGTGATATTTAAACAGCGCGAAAAGCAGACTAAGGATAGCTGTAAGAAGTAGCCCCGAAATAAGAATAATTTTATAATTCAGCATCGGATGTTGTATATAAAAGGATTTCCGGGCAGATGCAACAAATGTATAGAATTTACCGAAGGCAGTAAATGGCCGGACATATATCAGTGGATGATCAAGAAATGACTTGTGAAAAATCTCTCTCTTAGCTGTTGATGAATAATATGGCGCAATCAGGCGCACTGAATCATCTTTTAACAATTCGTACACCGACAGGGTTATCGGCAGTGATCCACCGGCTGTCGGTTGAATGTCAAAAAGTGATGAGTAATCAATAAGTAAAAAAGTGAGTCCTTTAAGCCTTGCGGTGCTGTCTCTGGGGAATACAGGGTTAAAAACAAATGCATGAAATGCAGAATCGTTGGAGTCTGTAAATTGGAAGGGCGCTGTTGCGCAAGCCTGGTTGTATTGTATTGCATTGTTGATGATCTGTAATATGGACGTATCTGAGCTTATATCGATACCAATAAATTTTTCATTTGGTTTCAGTGGTTCGATATAACAGACCGGATACAGGTACTTTTTTTCTGAAAACGGATTCGGTGTTGTCAATGTGTTGTCCATGATTTTAAATGATTTCGAACCGTCAACTATCATTGAATATTCGAATGTAATTCTTTCCGATGTGTCTACAACTGATATAAATCCCCAGGCCTTGATATTATTATCTGTTGATAGATATGATGCATAATCGTAAAATTCTGACCGTTCCACATTCTCACTGTTTTCAAAAAAACGGTTGAATCCTTCGAAACGGAGATTTTCAACATCATTTATCTCATTGAAAATTGGTGTGAGAACCGATACCGAGAGCTGATTGAATGACATAAGTCGGTTATTGTATTCATTCATGTATGAGATTGTGCTCAGCAGGAACGTGACTAACAGCCCGATTATTATCCCAAAAAATGCCTCCGGGTAGAGTATCTCAGAATACTTTTTCTTCGTTTTATTTAATCCCGAAAAATAGGCTATAAGAAAAAGAAGAAACACAGTAATGACAAACGGGAAAAAAAGAACATTCAAAATCTTCAGAAACCATTCTGTACTTGTGATGGTCAGTATAAGGATAACTGTGTTTCTGTACTGCGAAATGGGATAGAGCACAGAGCCAGGCGTATCGGGATTAAACGAAAATGGAAATGAAAAAAGCGGTTCTGGTAATGGTTGACTGACTGCTTTGATTGAGTTAGATACGAGGGAACATTTTTCTGAATGTGGTGCAGCTGTAGCAGAGATGTAAATAACAGAATCGGGAGTTTGAATCAGAAGAGAGATCGTTTTGAAATCATAGACAAGATCCGGACTGAAATGGAATGTCTTATAACAGCCATTGAGCTGTGACTGGAGGAGTGCTTTTTTTGAACCGTCAAGATTATGAAAATCCTGCAATGTATAACCATTTGAGGTAATTATCTTCTGGACAGATTTGCAGTAGTCGATTATCTCACTCTTTATTATCCCGGTTTTATAATTGATTAAATAGACAGACAGGAGTATTCCGGAAATAAGGATCAAAGCGGATAGGAACTTCTCGATAAAAGAGGTGGAAAATCTGCCTGCATCAGGTGCAGATGCTTTCATATCTGATACCTTTCGTAAGCCGGAGTAGAGTGTATTACCGGAGTGGTAACCATTTCCCGTACCCTTTATGGAAAATATCAAAGAGGACAACTACGTTTCAAGTTACTTGAGGCAGATATATACTGCAGACGGGTCAAAAGTGAATATTTTTGTTGCATTACATATTTCCCAGTTTTCGCGTTCCCCCATCCGCCTTCGGCACCT
>JAFGIN010000163.1 GCA_016929595.1 Chitinispirillaceae bacterium | reverse complement strand
TTTCCCCCATCCGCCTTCGGCACCTTCCCCCGTTAACGGGGGAAGGATGGGATAGGGGTAGTAAAAATGTAAGGGTATAAATAATCGCAACTATTGATATCGTCATGTATATAAATATCGCATTTCAAGATTAGAAAAAGATTAGAATATGTTTTGAATTTTATTAAACCTGTACGGTGCCCTTCGAGAGCCTCAGGGACCGTTTGGTTGAGGCACTTGTCCCTTCGAGAATCTCAGGATCGTTGGCTGAGGCACTTGTCCCTTCGAGAATCTCAGGATCGTTGGCTGAGGCACTTGTCCCTTCGAGAATCTCAGGATCGTTGGCTGAGGCTCTCGAAGCCAACGAGCATTCAAGATACCAAAGATGCGAAGCAGATCGCGTAAAGGAATCGTCCGATTCGGTACAAGTGTATCGGGACTTTTAGCCGCAAGATATCGCAGGTTAAAGATATTCTTTTCTGTGGAGAGGGGGCCGCATTGCCTGGAGGGGGGAGATCTCACCAAACTGCCAGACAACTACCACGCGGGTCTTCCCTGAATATTCTTCGGCCCTTCAAACATCACTGCTCCTGTCCTCGGGATGATTCAGGCTAATACTTTTAGCCCCATATTATTTGTTTCGACAGGCTCACCATGAGTGTATTACGTAAAAGTAAGCATAGTGCAATGACATTTAGAGAATTCTAAGAAAAGCTGCAAGAAAAGTCAATGAGCTTCAGAAAAATGCTCTACCGAATAGACTTTTACCACTGATGATTTCCATCCGTCTCTGGGCTGGCCGCTTTTTGATGACAGATGCTCAAGGAACTGAATCTTATCCGGCAGCTGTTCCCACACCTGGGGCAGAAAGGTTGATTGATGCGATCCGTTGGTCAGAATAACTCCGTCAATACCGGGGCGCAGCAGTTGCAGCAGTTCATCGGGGTTTTTGAATGTCAGGGGAACTGGCTTACTTAAAACCGAAATTTCGATTACGAGCGAGTCAGCTTCATCAGCCCGGACCGGTGAAAACCGGTGATCATGCAGAGCTGCATTGCGCGCATTTTCGATAATTGCCTGATAAAGAGGTCTGATCGGTTCAATATACCCGATACAACCCCGCAGCTGTTTGTTTTTAGTCAATGTGATAAAACATCCCCGGTGTTCTCTGAAGGATTCAGATAATTCACCGGGGTGGGGCAGGGGCAGATCCTTTACGGCAGCGGAAAGACTGCTTCGTGCGATTTTTAAAAGATGTACTTTGGATTCTTCGCTGAAGTCTGTCTTTTCAGATGTACTATCGATCAGAGCTTTTTTCGGAAGCTTACTTACATATATAACGGAACCGTACCCGACAACCCTGTCGTTTTTACAAAAATGAGGTGCTGTTTCGTGGGACGTTTTGGAATCAAGAAGGAGGGGTTTAAGATTGAGCTTTCGCGAAAGTGCCATGACCGTTTTGATCGGCAGGTCACCGCATCCATCGATGTTCTGATCCGGTTTATCTTCCAGTATGGCTTTTATGCTAAGGTCATCTATTTTACGGGCATCCTTCTGAGTGTGGTAATGTGAAAGATCTGACGATGCAACTACGATGGTCGATTCATCGATCAACGGCAACAGAATCATTGCTGCTTCTTCAGGTTCGATGCGCCCGGTAAGCAGTGGTACAATTGTAAAATGGTCGAGTTTCACCTGAAGAAAAGGAAGTTGTACCTCAAGGCAGTGTTCCTTTGCATCCATTCCAGCAGTCGGCCTGGTTTTGGGATGTTTCTTCAGTTGATCGATAGCCTTTGCGTCAACAGGCACTTTTCCAAGTGGGGTGACAAATGATGTAACTTCAGGATAGGCAATGCCAGAGAATGCCTGATAGTGTGAAGGGCCTAGAATGATCACTTTTTTAACACTTTTGTCGATATGCGCGTATCCCTGAGCCGCCACAGGACCTGAGAATACATATCCGGCATGCGGGCTGATAATAAGGCGGGGAACCTCTTCAGTAATAATTGTTGAGTTTTTAAATAAACTGTCAATAAGATCCTTCAGCTCTGTTTTATCTCCAGGATAAAAGGTCCCGGCAACAGCTGCGGGTCTTTCCGATGAAGCATCTTTTGTGTTAAATGTAAATTCATTCATAACAATGAACCCCGGTGTAAAAAGTGTAAAAATAGATTGGATCAGAGATAGCGAATGGTTAAAAAGTAAATGGTAATATATTGACATAAAATAAATCCGGTCGTCGTATCAGGTTAAAGATACAGGTCGTCCGGCTGTCTGCATGCAGCATTGGGTTACGAAAATATGAGTGTTTTCTAAAAAACTTCAAAAAAACGTGATGAAGTTCCACCTTTACCTATGGCAATGATTACTTTTCTTCTGCAACGCGGGCAATGTCCTTCATAGGCTGTTGCGCTACTGTTAATATAGATCCTGGAATAGAGATTACAGCATCTGAATCGAACACCAAGAAACTTTTTTGATGCCACTGATTCACTTGATGACTTTTGTTTGTTCATCACAGGTAATTGTTCCACTGCAGTATAACTGATATTCCCTGATGTAATCGATTACCTTGTCGGGAATAAGATACCTGCAGGAAAATCCTTCCAGAAGTAATGTACGAATCATTGATGAACTTATTCCCCATTCCGGTGATGGAAACCACTTGAATGTTGCCATTTTCAAACTTTCCGGTATCCGGGTTTCATCATACCCAGGGCGTCTGGTAACACAGAGAGTAATCATTGACAACAGTTCCTGGAAACGATACCAGGCAGGGATCTCATTAAGATTATCAGCTCCGACAATAAAATACAACGGTTTTTTGAAAACGGTCTGGAGTTCGGTAATTGTGTCGAAAGAATAGGAATAGCCATTTTTTGCAATCTCTTTATCCCAGATCTGTGCCCAGGGGAGGTCGCTTACTGCGATTTTCAACATTTCAAGGCGCTGGTTTGAAGATGCTGAAACAGAATTTTTATGAGGTGGAGTGCCCGATGGTATGAACAACACTGTTTCAAGTTTGAAAAACTCTTTTGCCATTGTGGCAACGGCAAGGTGGCCGGAGTGGATAGGGTCAAACACTCCACCTAAGATACCCAGCGGTGTGCTCATTAGTAAAACTCCTGTCCCTGAAGAGACCCGGGCCTGTTTCCGGGGTAATCTGTTTACCTACTTTTTAACAGAACCATTTTGAACGATCTCTTTTGCTTTCTGGACCGTTTCTTTATTTGGATTTTGAGAAACAATCTCCTCAAGAGCTTCCTGTGCTTCGGCAGTGCGTTCAAGGCGCACAAGAAGTGCCAGTACATTCAGACGAGCCTCATCAGAAAATTTCGATTCCGGGAATTCACTTAAAAATGTCCTGTAATAGACTATAGCCGCTTCATACCTCTCAACGCGTTCATAAAATCGTGCAGCCTGAAACTGTTTTTTTGCGAGTTTTTCGATCGCTTCTTTGTAATAAAAACGGGCACTGTCCATCTCCCATCCATCTGAAGGTGATTCGTTGAGGTAGTCACGAAACAATCGTATCGCTTCATGGGTTTCCTCCTGATCACGTTCATAGGAGTGAGATTGTTTGTAGACGCAGAATGGAATCCTGAACTTTGCTTCATTAAAAAACACAGAATTCGGGAAGTCCTGGACCAGCAGCTCCATCTCTGTGCGGCCTTCAATATATTTTTTCGTTTGAATATTGGACATGCCAAGGTAGTACAGTACCGAATCCATAACCGGTGATCCATTGCATTGCATTTTCATATCGGTAAGTCTGAGCTGCGCTTTTGAAAAGTGTCCTTTTTTATAAAGTTGAATGGATTCGTTTAACTTTCTTGAACAATCGACTGTCCGATCTTTGGACTTTTTAGGTTTTCCGATCGCTGATACAGGCAGCAGGATACAAACAGTGAGAGTAAGAAGTTTGGTTATGCTTTTTTTCATATTCTACCAGTTTTTATTGTTTGATATTAAAATTTAAGTGATTACGTATAACCATTCCAAAAAGTATGACAATTTTATAAATCACAAAAATCCGGGAATTATCAGACTCTGTGGGATACCTAAATCTGGTTTTTGAGCGCAGAAAAGGCAAGCATAAAGATATGTATATATGTTTTAAATGGTCTGAAATTACTGGAGTCGGGTGGGTTGCCGGGATCAGAATACTGTTCCTCTGGGATTTTTCACCCGCAGTGTATCTATGACAACCAGGGCATACACCATTCTAAGTAATAAAACAGACCATTTGGGATTTTCACCCTCTTTCGTTTAAACTTCAGAGGGCAGGCGAGTAGCCGGTCTGGTAGAGTGTACAGGAAATGTAAGCTGTTCAACCGGCACTGTTGAGAGATTTGCGGGGGGTAAGTTTTTTTGTATGGTTCTCATTGTAAGTTCGCAGTTCGCCGCTGGTACAATCAAAAATCTATTAGTCAAGTCCCGATTCATCAGGATTCGCTATTCAAAAACTATTAATAACGGAGTTAACTTAAGTATAAATTCACTGTAAAGGCTGACAGTGCCACACGGATTGTGTCCAGACATTTACAATCTTATAGAGAGTGTGTGTTTATGGGGAGGCAGGTCTGCGAGGATCTCCGTAATGTAAACCTCACCTCCGGCCCCTTTCCAACATGGCGAGGGAAGGTATACGCGTTAAATTGCGCTGAACGTATTTCTCCCCCTCTTCACAAGTGGGAGGTCTTTACCCATACTTGACTCCGGCATTGTGAGAAATCAGTATTTTGGATATGATGCTATTGT
>JAFGIN010000162.1 GCA_016929595.1 Chitinispirillaceae bacterium | reverse complement strand
TTTCCCCCATCCGCCTTCGGCACCTTCCCCCGTTAACGGGGGAAGGATGGGATAGGGGTTGTAAAAATGTAAGGGTATAAATAATCGTAACTATTTATGTCGTCATGTATAACGCTCCTTATTCTCACGCCCTCTAATCCTTCGCAGGGGAACTTGTAAAACATTGATTTATTTTTAAAAAGTTCCCCGCATTGGCGGGGGATTTAAGCGTTGCAGTGAGCCTGTCGAACTGAGGCGTGTATGACTTTTGCAATTACCTCAAATATACACCCACGCTGACAATAGTAAATAAAAAATTACCCGGGTAAAAACCATTTCACCCGGGCTAACCAGCTATTTTACATTTCTATCTTACTCACAGGAAGAGTCACCGTTTTTCCATTACATTTCACCACCGCTGTATACATCCCTGATGCTGCAGGGAAGGTGATTGTATGTGCTCCCCGGTTGAAGGTTTTATGTACCTTTCCAAGAGATTTACCGCGCAGATCGAAAAGAGAAATCTGCACATCGGAGGCTGATGGAAGCATAATTGTGACACTGTTACCGTTTATCTTTGCATTTATTGAGTGTATCTCAGGCTTTACAATATTTGGAATAGTACTTGTTGTGTATTTGATTCCATCAAGTAATCTTCCTTCTGGCAATTTAACCCCTTTATTGTCAGCGAGAAAACAGTTTACCCAATCGGGTCGTGCAGGAACAGAATCTTTTTTCACCATTTTAGCCCATTCTTCATCGGTAAGTCTTTTGAAATTATCTTCAATTTTCTGGTAGTAAGATACGACCGGGCCTGCATACGCCATCGGTTTATATTGCGCAGATGGAGATTCTGCAAGGAAAACACCAAGATTAATTTTTCCAACTCCTGCATGAAGTACATTTCCAACAATACCACCATCTTCATCAGTTGGCTGTGTATGGACATCAACTATTGTGTAATCAGCTTCTTCAGCAAAGCTGTTATCGTATATCAAATCTCCATACCACCCGATTGTAACCGGAGCACCACACATATGATCAACGACCAGCATTCTTGCCATAAAGGCTGAATCCTGCTGTGTAAACGCCTGTTTCGCAAGTTCCTTTTCTGCAAGTGTTTTCAGTGTGTCCATCAATCCAGCTACCCGTTTAAAATGATAGCTGGCTCTTGGAATATTTGACAAATTTTTCAACTTCTCTGAAGCTGTTCGTGCAAGCGTTGCGATTTCATCATAAAAAGCCGGGTATGGTTCCACATATCCATGCGGATATGAGCACGAAATCCCTGGTGTGTAGGATTGTTTTGCATACAAGACATTATCATGGCGTAATTGGGACCATGATGCCAATTGTGTGTTAAGTTTTTTCTGGTGCCAGGCAGCTGAACGCATAAACAGTGGCAGTTTTTCGATTTCAGGATAAGCATCCGGATTAAGTTGCTTGAGGACATTCAGCCAGGAGTTATACATTGTACCTCTCCAGAAACTGGTCTCATAAGAATCAAGGAGGTAGCGCATTTTCTGAAGATGTGGTGTATAGAAATATTTTTCAAGTTCGGGTTTAAGAAGAGGTGCAGCATCATTATTACCAAGTGCATACATCGCATCAAGAGGATCAGGCATCATCCGTTTGATTTTTTGACCGTTGTGAAATATCTTATCGTAAATAACACTACCAAACACATAGGAATCGACTATAAAACGTTGACCGAAGAAAAAGTACGATACCGGTAATTGAAGGGTATCAGGATTTTCTACATCGGTAATTATTATCTGTGATAGTATTTTCTGCCCAGCCTCAGGCATAACGGACAGTTCACTGGTAAGAGATTTAAAAACAGAATCCGAAAGTAATTTTTCTGCTCTGCTGATGTTGCATTTATTCAGAGTGGCAAGAAATTCATCAATGGTCAGATTATCACACTCTCCTATAAAATAGGAGAGCAACTGATCCACTTCGTCATATAGATTTTTCTTTCCTGATAAACCAAGCAGCTCGGAAAGGAGGATCGCATCGATAGCCATTCGCCTGGTATCTTTTTCCATTCCGATATTTACGTCTCCTTGTTTTGGAGGAATAATTATCAGTTCGGTTCTTCCCAGCCACATTAACGTTTTGAAGTAGTTCTGAAGACTCTCGCGAATGTAGTGTCCTCTCACTGTAAACTGGCTGAAATCCAGCTTACGCGCATCATCACTGAAAAGTGGCATTTCCACCATTTTTTCTTCCTGAATTGCATTATATACAGAATTGAATGATTCGATTGTTGCAACGGTGGGAGGCACTTTTTCCCCATCTATCAATGACTGAGCTATCGCAAGATACAGATCTACATCCGCAAGATTCACATCAATCCCACTATCGGCATATTTCGTTTTAAGATCATCGAACGAGGTTCGCATGCCAGAGATGATTTCATTGATTTTAGGTTCAAAATAAGCTTTTTCTATTTCGGCAAGGATAGCATCATAAGATAAATGCAGTGTATACAGTATTGCGTCAGATGTCAGAAACACAGGAAGATCTTTATTGAATATATCCCGAAGCGCATGTCCAAACGTTTCAAACGATTGTCGCTCGGTTACAACAAAATTGTTCCGCTTCATCATATCAAGTTCAGCACTGGTTAACCCATATTTTTTCTGTATTGAATCAAGAAACAGGTAATTTTTATCGAGTGCGATTTCTGAAAAATAAGGTTTTGCTGGTTTTGCTTTTTCGACCATCGCCCCGGCTTCAAGGTTTTTATTCTGTTCAATAAATGTACCGTAGGAATCCAGATCGAATGAAAATGTACTAGATACAGCTAAAATCGGAATTGCAAGTAAAACTTTTTTGAGCTCCATACTTTACCTCCTGTTTGTGTTAATAACTATGGGAAATTTTGGTTTTACCATTGTTTTACTTTTATAATTAATGAATCACTGTGATTTGAATATTTTGTGGTATCAGCATTTACCTCTATAGAATCTGGTAAAATATATACGATACCAGAGGGAGAATTCATTTCTGAATAACTGATATGGCACTCATAGACGCCTTCAGGTATCTGATTAATCGCAAACATACTTTCTGCTCTGAGATCCTGATTAATATAAAATGGCGATCCCTTTAAATATAAATTGACTGTAGAAAGCGATGCAGGATATTGGACTTTGGTTTCTTCTTTTAAAATGATTGATAGTGAATGTGCTTGTTCATAGGTCTTTTGTACAGTTGTATCTGATGGGACAGGTAAGGTGCTTATAAACAGGGTCCGAAAAAATGTATCAACACTGTCATAATATGAGTATATGTTGTATTTACCATCTTCAATCATTGAAAAACTAAACCTTCCTGACGAATCAGCAACAATCTTTAATGAATCTGGTAGAATTTGTTTAACAGGATTGAATGTATCACAATACACTTCCACGTGAGCTCCTGGTGCAGCTTTACCGGAAATGTGGTTGTTTCTGATACAGACAGTAATGTTGTTTGTCGTTTCAGAGCCACCGCCACCACTAATATTCGTTGTACAATTGATCTGGCATATAAAGAGAAAAAAACTCAACAGTATTGCAAGGATAGTCCATTTCATGGTAAAACACCTCTATTGATAGCTGAAACATCGTCACCTTTGCCAATGCTACCTTTCTGTACAACCTTTGAAACAGGAAAGCACTGGATATTGACCTGTATAATACGGTCAGGAGCATCAACCTTACTTGCAATATCAAGGATCTCTTTTCTGAAACGGTTGCAACTCTCTTTTATTTTAACAAATGCATTATAATCGATAGACAAAGTAACCGTTGAATAATCCCGCTGTTCGCGCGGCAATCGCTTAAGTGCGGTATCAGCCAGTCCCATCATCTCACTCTGGTATTTCGGTATCACTACAGAACGCACACCATCACCGCATGTAATCAGTGTGTCATTTCTTTTATATTTTCCCTGGTCATTCTTGTGAATTAATTTCAATTTAGTTAAAATTTCAAGAGCCTGGCGAACTTCTCTTGTTTTGAGTACCGGATCAAAACACTCAGCAATCTGATCAGTGTTTGAATCAGTAACATCAATAACTTCTACGAGTTCCCGCACCACTGAATAATACCACCTATCATAAAACTCAAATTGCTCAGGCAAAAGATTTCGAACCGGGCTGGATCGGGACAACATTAGCATCTGTTGTAGAATTTCATGTTTGGAATCGATTCTTTTAGTGTGTGTATACTCAACCATCAATAAAAAGTATTGGCGCTCTTTTTTGCTCAGCCCAAGGGCATCTGCAATTCTTTCAGCAAGCTCTGTGGTAATATTTCTTTTATTGTTTAAAACCATGGAGAGAAACCCCGGAGATTTAATACCGGCTTTCATAGACAATAAACGTATTGAATATGAACCCAGCTTCTCTTTTTTATTCCTGATCAGATCCTGCAGGTATTCCCGATAATCTGTATATTCAAATATAGGATTCATTTCCACTCCAGGCCTTTTCTTCAGGCCATTGAAAAATCCAGCATCCATTGATACCACCACACACCATAAGTATACATTCAAAATTGGTATCCTATAGCTTTTAATTTATGAAATAATTTTATTTTAGTGAGCACTTTTCATTTTAGCGTACAGTTATTTCTCGTATTTTTAAAGCTTAATTAATATTTATTTGGGAATTTTGGAATTAATTGTGTGATTCCAACGTTCTGTCAGATATTTTTATATGTTAATATTCAGTGATCATTTTTTTCAATTTTTGATTTCTGTACAGGTTAATTTGAAACTATTTGTGTGGTTACTCCAGATTGAATGCCTGATACTATCTTATTATCTTCCGCCCTGCACAATCCGCAAAAAATATTATTTTTTCTCACCGGCATTACCTTTAGCTAACAAGCAGAAGAAAAACAGCTGCCGGTTACAACTTGTTACACAACCGACACAACTCCGTTAAATCAAAAACTTATCATTAGAATACTATAGAAACGTTCAGCAGGGTTTCCAGAAAAAATATCGTTCCCGAACCATGAGGATGATATAATGCAGAGAACCCGGTCGAACCATGATACATTACCAGGTAAATTAATCTACCATGTACCAACTGTTTTTATCGGCAAGGGCAACAGTACTATGAATGAAAAGATACTGGTTATTGATGATGATACCGAACTGACAGAACTTCTTCATGACTATCTTGGCAATAATGGTTTTGTTGTCAAGGCAGTAGAACACCCTGAAGATGGCCTTATTCTATTAGAAAAGGAGATGCCTGATGCTGTTATCCTCGATGTGATGCTCCCGGACATGGACGGATTCACTGTTTGCAAAGAGATCAGAAAAAAGTATACAGTTCCTATACTTATGCTTACAGCGAAAGGTGATGTGCAGGATCGTATCGTTGGTCTCGAGATCGGCGCTGATGACTACCTGGCCAAACCGTTTGAACCGCGTGAACTTGTCGCGCGACTACGATCTATTCTTAGACGTTTGTCCGACAATAACAGTAATGACCAGATCGAACACTTCGGTGATCTTGGTATCGATTTTTCTGCAAGAAATGTTACCATTAAAGGTGATGATGCAAATCTGACAACAAATGAATATCTCCTGCTCGAACATCTTATCCATAACAAAGGTCGCGTACTCGATAGAAACCAGCTGGTAGATTATCTTCGTGGCATCGACTGGGAGTCATCAAACCGTGCAATCGACATGTTGATAAGCCGCATACGCCAGAAACTGCATGATGATTCCCGTCATCCTTTGTATATCAGGACAGTTACAGGAACGGGGTATGTTTTTATAGGGAAACGGTAAGAAGAAGGGTGAAGGGTGAAGGATGAAGAGTGAAGAGTGAAATTAAAAGCATTAATGCGATAAACAGAAGACACCCATGAAAAAAAAATCATTGTTCAAAAAACTTACGATGTTGATCATTGCGGCAGCGGTTGCTATCGCTATCCTGACTAATTTCGCAGTGCATATGAATTTCAAACGAATTCTCGACAATCCTGACTCTTTCCATTATTTCAAAAACAGTGTACAGTTTATCGTTGATAATATCGACATAGATGATACCGCTGCCGTCTTAAAAGAACTCACCCCTATGGGGTTAAGCCTCCGCTATAAAAACGGTAATAAGGAATGGAGCAGCGACAATAATGTTCCCGATATGCTAAAAGCGCAACGTCTTTCTGAAGGGAAGCATGTTTTCTGGTATGATAAACGCCTGGGTATGCATATTATCAGCGATAACGGATCATATGTTGTCCTGGGCAAGAGTCCATTGCATGACATCACCTTTCCATGGGATATTCTTCTCAGTCTTCTTTTCGTTATTATAATGGTTTTTGGAATAGTTCATTTACTTATTCGAAAATGGATGAACCCTGTTCGGGTGCTGCAACATGGAGTGAAACAGGTCAGTGAAGGCAACTTTAATATCCGGGTTGAACAAACATCCAGCGATGAGCTTGGTCAACTGGTTTGTCTGTTCAACACCATGGCGCAGCGTATTCAGCATGATATGAAATCACGGGATCAGCTGCTGCGGGATATAAGCCATGAGCTCCGCTCCCCTCTTGCGCGGATGCTTGTAGCGCTTGAATTTATCCCAGAAGGAAACATTCGTCAAACGTTTAAACGTAATATAACAGCGCTGGAAACAATGACCGCAAGCATCCTTGAGGATGAGCGTCTTGACAGTCCTTTTGGCAAAGTTAAACTGGTTCCGGTCGATCTGAAAAAGCTCCTCACAGAAATTGCAGACAATAAAAAATCAGAATGTGTGCCGATACATCTGCACATCGGAAACGGTGTTACCATCTCTGCAGATCCCGAAAGAATACGTATGGCATTCTCAAATATCATCGAAAACGCTCTCAAGTATTCCCGACCGGAAAGCGGAGCAGCGAAAGTGACCATTACCTGCGCAAGCGATAATGAACATACAACAGTTGCCGTACAGGACACAGGTATAGGTATTCCACCAGAAGAGATACCCTTTATTTTTGAACCATTTTACCGGGTAGACAAAGCACGCCGTCATGCAACAGGTGGTTACGGCCTTGGTTTACACTTGACGAAGAAAATCATTGAAGCACATAACGGAACAATAAAAGCTGAAAGTTTTGCTGACAAAGGAACATGTATCATTGTCCAACTACCAAGGTTAAAGAGTTAGGAATTAGGAATTAGGAATGAAGAATGAAGAATTGAAAAGAAATTTCTACCACCATTCCTCATTCTTAATTCCTCATTCCTCATTTTTAAAGCGTTACATGTTGTTACATTTTCGACAAACTGATGTTACGCAGCAGAGGTATACTTTAGTAACCCTGATATAAATTAAAAAATTACTATACAATGAAAGGACACGCCATGAACTCAGAAAGGGTACGAATGCCGATTTTTACATCGGTAATCACCGCCTTACTGGTTGCAATCCCCTACGCCGATACTGTTGAGCTCTCGTTACAGCAGGCTATCGATCTTACGATGAAAAATAATGCTTCGATCAAAGCGATGGAGCACCAGATCACCGCAGCAAAATACGGAATAAAGAGTGCCGTTACAGGCTTTTTGCCAAAAGTTGCGACGACTGTTACCGCCAGGCATCAGAGCGGTAATGACATGATAAGTCAATTGCTAAGAAAGAAACTGGATAATTCTTATAGTATAGGTCTCGAAATTCAACAGCCAATCTTTACTGGATTTGCAACTCTCAACGCACTTCGAAGTGCAAAAACATCATACGCTCTCCAGGAGGCGACCAGCGAAAAAACACAGCAATCAATCCGTTATGCGGTGACCCGGATATACTGGGGCCTGGTGAGTTTGCGAAAATCTGGTGATGTGGCCGATGAAGCGGTAAAACAGCTCGAAGAACTTACCGCGAACCAGAAGGCGTTACTGGAACAGGGGATGGCTGCAGAGCATGATGTTCTCCTGACAGAGGCATCCCTCGAACAGGCTCGCCTCAACGTTTTAACTGTCGAAAAATCGCTTAAATCAACCCAGAGACAATTTTCCATTTATCTTGGGCTTCCAGTTGAATCTGAGATTGTTCTCTCTGACTCACTTTCAGCAACTTCAGAAACCACTACATTTAATAGTGATTCGTTACTGCAGACAGCGCTTCAGAACAGACCCGATCTAAAAGAGGCCAATCTTCAGCTATCATTGAGTGAAACAGGAATCAAACTATCCCGTGCAGCCTATTATCCGACACTGGCAGCTGGTTTTTCATTTTCAGAAACCCGTCCCGACCAGAGTTATAATGATACGTGGGGAAACTCCTGGTATTTGTATGCAGCATTGAATTTCAATATCTTTGACTGGGGTGACCGTATCTTCAAAGTTAAGAAGGCTCAGTCACAGCACCTCTCACTTATCGAGCAGGTTGAACAGAAACGCGAAATGGTAAAGAAAGAAGTGCTTGACGCAAACGAATCGGTTGTACAGAATGCAAAAACACTCGACGTAACACTCAAGCTTCAGGAAGCGCAAAAACGATCATACGAGGCAACTGTTGCTAAGTACGAAGAAGGGGTAATACCACTCTATGAGCTTCTTAATATTCACAGTAACTATATAGGCGCAAAATACAAAGTACTCGAAGCGTCAGCAAATCTTGAACTTGCGCGGATCAATCTCGAAATGGGTGGAATCGGATCGGGATTATCACAATAAACTATCATCTTAACACAGAACATATTAATAATTTAAATAGAATCAATAATAAGGAATACATATGACTAGAAAAAAAACTTTAAAAAAGATTGCAAGTCTGAGCGTCCTTCTGTTAATTGCCGGATGCCAGCGTCCCCAATTACCCACTGTGCAGCGAGTGCTCCCGGTGCAGGTGTATAAAGTTCAGCCCGGCGACATTTCATCATATATCACCCTTACCGGCAGTATTGAAGCTCAGAATGATGCTGTCGTTTACAGCAAGCTGTCCGAAAAGCTCATCTCTTTAAACGTAAAGACAGGAGATCGCGTAAAAGCCGGGCAACTTCTTGGAACACAATACCACGAAGCTGCCCTTCAGGGAAAATCTGCTGCTGCTGCAGGACTCAAAAGCGCACAGATTCAACTGCAGACTGCAAGCGACGATTACAATCGTATGAAAAACCTTTATGATAAAAAAGCAATATCACGACAACAGTACGATCAGTCAAAAAGCAGGTATGATATTGCCCAGGCGACATTTGAACAGGCACAGGCATCATTGCGACAGGCTACCGTACAGGTTGAAAACGCTATTCTCCGCGCGCCCTTTGACGGTACAGTTGCCACAGTCAATTATGAGGTGAACCAGACTGTCAGCATGGGACAGCCTGTGCTTAAAATTATCAACGCGCAAACAGTCAAGGCAAAACTCAACGTTCCATCAACAGACATTTCAAAAATATCGATCGGTGAAAAAGTAACTGCAGTATTTCCGGCACTTCCCGATACCGTATTTTCCGGAATAGTCTATCGCATGGATGAGTCGATCGATCCGCATACACGTTCGCTTCTTGCGGAAGTGCGATTATCAAACGCTGGCAATTTATTGCGGTCGGGGCTTTTTGGTGAATTCCGCGTTGAAACGGAACACCGTACAGAAACAATTGTTGTAAGTGAAATGACACTACTGACGCGCACCGAAATCAACACAGACGCACTCGGTATACAAACTGAGAAACCCGAGTATTTTGTTTACATTGTCAACTCCGGTAAAGCTGTCCGCCGTCTGGTTACCCCCGGAATCATTTCGGGTGGCCTTGTAGAACTGACATCAGGAGTTTTGATCGGTGACAGTATCATCGTTGCCGGACAGAATGCAGTAAAAGATAATGACTCACTTAGAGTAGTCAACAGAACGGAGAAATAACCATGAAATTATCCAGTTTTTCGATAAAACGAAAAATAACCATGACTATGGTTTATATCCTCATTATCGGATTCGGCTTGTTCTCGCTGACACAATTAAAAGTGGCGATGACCCCGGATCTTGACTTTCCAATTGTACTTGTAATAACCAGTTACAGCGGAACAAGTCCCGAGGATATTGAGAATCTTGTTACCAGGCCTATCGAGGAAGGTGTGTCAGCAACAGAAAATGTCAAGAAAATATCATCACAGTCTTCTAACGGCATGTCGATGGTAACTCTTGAATTTGACTGGGGTTCCGACATGGAAAAGGCTAAAAATGACGTACGTACCAATCTCGATCTGATTAGTGATTATCTCCCCGATGATGCCCAGGAACCGATCGTTGTGGCCCTTAACCCCTCGATGATGCCAATTATGATGATGTCGATGAACGCAAAAAATCTCAGCCCGGCCGCATTACGTACTCTGGGCGATGATAAGGTAACGCCTCTTCTTGAGCGTGTCAAAGGTGTTGCATCAGTGTCGGTTCAGGGAGGATTGAAACGACGTATCAATGTAAAGCTCGATCCGGTACTGCTTGCATCCCATGGGCTGTCACCTTCAGCGGTAACTGCTGCAATCCAGAGCAGTGCAGGTCTTGTTGCTGCAGGTAATATCAGAACTGACGTCAAGGAATACAATCTTCGTATTTACAGCGAATACAGATACATAAACCAGATCAGAAACCTCATAGTAAAGCCTGGGGCTGTTCCTGTGCGCCTTACGGATATCGCAACAGTTGAAGATGGTTTCGAAGAACAGACCTCCGATGTCAGAATCAATGGTGGTCAGGGCGTTGCAATTGTTATCAGCAAACAATCAGACGCAAACACGGTCCAGACCGCTCAGGCCATCCGTAAAGCACTTCCTGCGATTCAAAAAATTCTGCCATCGGGAGTAAAGTTTACCCCTATTTTTGATTCTGCGGAATTTACTGAAAAGTCTATTAACAATCTTAGTTCTACGGCACTCATGTCTTTTATCATTGTTATGTTTGTCATATATCTCTTTTTACGTAACTGGCGCAGCAGTCTGATCATGGCTGTTTCAATGCCGATCTCGATCATTACTACGTTTGCAGTGCTGTACCTCAGTAATCTTACTCTCAATGTTATCTCGATGGCAGGACTCGCGCTGGCCATAGGTATGCTTGTTGACAATTCGATTGTAGTGCTTGAGAATATATTCAGACATCGCAATCTTGACCATGAAGATATGGATGTCGCCGCGGATATAGGTGCATCGGAAATGGGAACTCCGATCATAGCATCAACACTAACTACTCTTGCGGTGTTTGTTCCGGTTCTCTTCGTTCCTGGTATCACCGGACAACTGTTCAAAGAGATGGTGCTCACCATTACTTTCAGCCTCTCTGTATCACTTTTTGTAGCACTCACTATTGTTCCAATGATGTCTGCAGTACTCCTGAAAAAGAGAAAAAAGGTAAAAACTGTTAATAAAAGTGTTGTCAATAAGAAGCAGGGTTCCGGGAGATTCATGAACTCTTACCGCAACCTGCTTCACTGGTCTATTTACCATAAAAAATCAGTCATTGCAATTGTAAGCCTCATGTTTATCGGTTCTCTGGCTCTTACTCCGATGATCAAAGGGGAGTTCATGCCCGAGAGCGATGAAGGAAGAATCAACCTTACTGTAGAGTGCGCTTCGGGTATCCCGCTTACACAAATGAGAAAAATTGTGCTTGACATTGAAGAGTTATTCAAGGACGATTTACCCGAAATCACTACAACACTTTTTCAGTTTGGAGCACAGAGCGGTTTTAACCCGATGGGCTCAAAAAGTAATACAATTTCGGTAACAATAAAGCTGCTTCCTCTTAAAGAACGTAACCGTTCCCAGAAAGAGATCGAGAATGTTGTCAGGGAACGACTCGATCAGATTGCCGGTATCAGTTATTCCTTAAGATCCGGTGGTATGATGGGCGGCTCAGAGGGTGCAATCGAACTGAAAATCATTGGAGATGATCTTTCGAAGACCAAAGCAGTTGCTGATGGTATCAAAGCACGCATGGAAAAAATCAAAGGAATGGTTGATGTGAAACTCAATGTCAGTGAATATGTCCCACAGCTTGACGTTCATTTAAAACAGGAAGTTATGAATGACCTCAGCCTTTCCGGGCTTCAGGTTGCTTCGATCATTTCAACCTCGATCCAGGGAAGAACATCCGCGCAACTGCGGGAATCCGGAGATGAATACGATATTTATGTTCAACTAGACAAAAAATATCGACGCGACCGCGACGCTCTTGGTAATGTTCTCTTCACACTTCCTACAGGGGGCACCATTCCCTTACGTGAGATAGCTGAAATCGTTGAATCACAGTCACCGGTAACCATTTACCGGGAAAACCAGGAACGGTACATCTCGGTAAGCTGTAACCTTGCTGGACTTGACCTGAGCACTGCACGTAGAGAGATGGAGAAGATTCAGGCCGAAACAGTACTGCCACCCGATATGCTGTTTGTCATGGGTGGAAACGCTGAAGATCAGCAGGAATCCAATTTCTACCTCCTGATTGCATTTGTTGTCGCGATAATTCTTGTATACATGGTGATGGCATCACAGTTTGAGTCGTTACTCGATCCATTTATCATCATGTTCACCGTACCGCTCTCTCTGATCGGTGTGCTGGCGATTCTCTTTGTCACTAATACGTCATTAAGTGTTATGGCACTTGTCGGAGTGGTTATGCTTGTCGGTATCGCTGTTAACAATGGTATTGTGCTCGTTGACTATATGAACCAGCAGCGCCATAAGGGTATTGATCTTTACAAAGCTGCTGAAGAGAGCGGAATCATCCGCCTTCGACCGGTTCTGATGACTGCATTGACAACAATGATCGGTATGATACCCATGGCACTGGGAATCGGTGATGGATCTGAAACGTGGGCGCCACTTGCACGGGTTGTTATCGGTGGTCTGTTTGCAACCACAGTACTCACGCTGGTATTCATACCGGTTATGTACATCATTTTTGAGGAGTGGAGTGATAAGTTCAATTCGTTTTTCTTTGGCAGAGGCAATTAATTGAATTCTGGCACCCCTCTTGAGGGCTCTTGAGGGGGTGCATTCATCTTATTTTCGGGAGCTGCAGGAATATAGCGCGAAAGCATCCCGAGAAGTTCATGTTTCCGGTATGGTTTACAGAGACTTGCAGTAAACCCGTAATCTGATGGATTAGCAATAACCGGATCATCTGCATACCCACTTACCACAAAGATTGGTACTGATGGTAGAGCACTACGTACAATATCAACAATTTCTTTTCCGCCCATCTTTCCTGGAATCGTAAGGTCGAAAATCATTCCCGTAATTTCTTCGAGTTTATTGTCACCATTGTTTAAAAACGCAATAACTTCTTCTCCACAACGTTTACAGATCGTATCATATCCTGCAGACTCCAGTATCATTGATGTTGTCGCGAGCATGAAATCTTCATCGTCCAGCAATAAAATGGTTCCACCGCCTTCAGTTTCGGGCATTTCAATTTTTACCTCAGAAGTGATACTATTTTCTGATACCGGAAGATAAATACTGAACGTAGTACCTTGATTGAGGATTGATTCAACTTCCATATATCCGCCATGTCTGGTGATAATTGAGTGGCATGTTGCAAGCCCCAGGCCGTGACCTTTTGACTTTGTTGTAAAAAACGGATCGAAAATATGGGAGAGGTTCTCTGGTGAAATACCGATACCATGATCGATCACCTCAATTTTTACCCATCTTCCGCCTGGAACGACCCCTCTCTCTTTTTCTCTTATTGTAACATTTTGAGCGGTTATGTTAATGGTGCCCCCTGATGGCATTGCCTGCTTTGCATTAATAACCACATTGTCAATTACCTGGCTGATCTGATTCTTATCGAATTCGCAAAGTGACAGGTCATCGGCGATGTTGAATTCACATGAAATAGTTGAACCACTCAGAGCAAAACGGACAGTATCGGGTAGAAATGGTACAAGGGAGCCTGTTGTTTTCCGGGGTTCTCCGCCCTTGGCAAATGTAAGTAGCTGATTTGTTAGCGAACGGGCACGATCTATGGTTTCGAGCGTCTTTGAAAGATACCTTTTCACCGCACTCTCCAGTGATGAACCATAAGCTAATGTTATAAAACCATAAATACCGGAAAGAAGATTATTAAAATCGTGAGCAATGCCTCCAGCAAGTATTCCAAGAGAATCCAGCCTCTGAGTACGCAACAACATCTCTTCAGATTTCTTCTGATCGGTGATATCGGTGCAAATACCTTCAATCCGCGTAAGAATTCCATTTTCAAATACTGGTCCAAAGTAAATCTCGATCATTTTCTGCTGATTATCCGGATGTATCACCGTCATTTCCATACGCTGAAATACATTCTGGTTTTTAAGACGCTTATCAGCACCTCTTCCAGTCCTGATAATCTGCTGTGGCATCTTTATGACGCTCCAGGTCTTACCAATAACGCTCTGGACAGGCACTCCAAAGAGCTGTTCAAAATTTTTGCCTGCATATGTAAACACACCGTCAGGAGTCTGACTTATTACGCAATAACGTGGTCCGATCCCTTCAATAAGCCTCCGATACTTTTCTTCACTTTCTTCAAGTTCTTTATGTATCCGGTACTCTTCAGTAACATCCCGAAATACCAGTACCACACCAGTAACATTGCCATCCCGGGCGCGAATTGGTGCCGCCGAATCCGCTATCTGGAACTCCTTTCCCTCTTTAGAGATGAGAACTGTATGGTTTGCAAGGTTGACCTTCTTACCACTCACAAGTACCTGACCTATCGGGCTTTTAACTATTTGTCTACTGTCAGCATTAATAATCTTGAATACATCAGCAGCCCCCTGTCCTATAGCATCCTCTCTGCACCATCCCGTAAGCTTTTCAGCGACGGGATTGATTCCTGTTATTATTCCCGCAACATCAGTAACAAGAATTGCATCACCTATTGAGTTAAATGTAATCCGAAGGTTTTCAGTCTGTTCATAAAGTTCTTCAGTCCGCTTACGCACCCGTAATTCAAGTTCTTCTGTAAGTTCGTTATTTACTCTCCTCTGATGACGCTCTTCAAAAACAACGCCGAGCATGTTCATAAAATTTTGTAAAAAAGGCAGATACGCTTCAAATTTTTGGGCATCAGATATTGACAGTTTAAAAACTCCAAAAGATATGTTCTTGTACCGGATCGTTAGAATAGCGGTCGGTGAAGCCATTTCTGAAGTGGTATCATTAATTGATAAAGCAGGAGAGTACTTTACAGAATCGACACCCGGAAGTTCTTCAAATTCATGGCAGACAGCTTCAACTATTTTCTCATTGTCATGAAGATGAATTACCATGTTTTGTAACAGGCTTATTTTTCCAAGTGTTTCTATTGATATTGAATCCTGATTCATTAACAATTCAATCCTTTTAAATATTCTTCCGGCTCTATAAAAAATGGATTTTGTATGACATTACCATTCACGATCATTCTGGGGTGCACTTTAAGGATTTCCATAATAGTTTTACCATCAAAGTTATTCTCGTTGTATTGACATATAGCTGTGACCGGGTGCGTTCTTACCAGAATAGTTATCCGAGATTCATATTCAAGTAACCGTTCTCCACCCGGAGTAGTTTTGATCTCAGGGACCATTTCTCCAATGATGCGTGTGGCAGGAAGCCCAGCATCTCTGGCATCCAGATAAAATTTCCTGAGTGTTTCAATTATTCTGTCCGGATCAAAAAAGCCACCTTTAAAGTACACTTCTCCGGGGCTTGAAAGCGTAATCTGTCCACTCTCTTTTCTTTCATCGTATAAAATATTGTTTTCTTTGAAAAAGAAGCGTAGCTCAGCTTCAGTAATTTTATCAGAGAAGCAGGCAGAACGTTCATCACGTCTGAGTCCCGAGAGAAGAAATTTCAGAAGAGTATCCCTGCGCTCGTCCTCTGAAGTGTAAATAAGACACATGTGAGTTCCAATCGGTAGCTCATCACTTGCAAAACCAAGGTCGGTCATTGTTCCTTCTGTTCTCATTGCTCCTCCTTTTTTCTGAACATTAAAGGCTATTATACATTACTAAACATAAAAGTACACCCTTCTTCCAGCCTGATTTTGTGTGATGAATTGCATAAGTTGTTCTTTTTTCATAATTTGAAAAGGCTGAGTAAAAAACCGGTTACAATCGTTTAAACTCACCTTTTTGTAACGTACACTGGAGCTACGAATCTCTTTTGTTTGTGGAAATGATCCGATCGTTGTAGTCGGAGAGTGATGGTTCGAATCGGGTACGCTGTGGATAAGCTGCCTTTTTCAAGATCCGGAGTCTATGCATTCAGCGCATTTTTCACCGCAGGATTGTGTATTTTGGTGATTCTTTTCGTGAGCGGGTAGTAGAGGCATTCGGTTTAAATAGAGTCCTATATTCATCATTCATAGAATCCCATTCAACTCTGCATGTCGAAAAATAGTATTGCATACCTATAAATGTTTTATGTATCTTAGGTTTTTGGCATTTCAGGAGCCAGGGAATTTCGGTGAGAATCCGAAGCGGTCCAGACAATAAGTCCCATTTTTTTGCTGTACCAAGCAGTTAATTGTGCTGATATCATACTTTGGGACAAGTTGTTGAAGTGACCGGCAACAAAGGACTGCCAATCCAGGCCAATATCTTCAGCCGCCTTTCGAATTAGCTCAGGGGTTTAGGATAGGAAGGCCGATCGATGGTACCGAGAAAGCCAGGAGACCTGCCTGAAGACGCTGCATTTGTACAAGAGTGTGCTATTATCACCTTTGGTACTAAAAAAACATCATCATACCTGAAAAGTTATTCTGATAACAGATAAATTCATCAAGGAATGGTTTGTAATTTTTGGAAATAAAATTTTAAAACACAGAGGTGAAAAACATGTCACAGCTAACCTGATAAAACCTGCATCAATTTATTTAATTAAAAAAACAACGTCTATAACTGTTAACTCCCGAAAAAAGAAATGGCTTATTTTACACTATGGCTACTACAAATAAAACTAATGGAACTGTAAAGAACAGTAAACGTAAGCATAACAGCAAAAAAGATCCTATTGCAATTATTGGTATGGGATGCAGATTCCCCGGCGGTGCGAACAGTGCTGAGGAACTATGGCAGATGCTCGTCAACAAAACCGATGCGATAACAAAAATACCCGCTGACCGCTGGGACGCTGATGCAATGTATCATCCGGACTACACGACTTCCGGAAAAATCAGTGTTCAGAATGGCGGTTTCATAGATGAAATCGACAAATGGGATGCAGCGTTTTTTAATGTTTCACCCCTTGAAGCGACACGTATCGATCCACAGCACCGGCTGCTTCTTGAGGTTTCTTATAACGCAATTGAAGATGCCGGGTTACGCCTTGAAGATCTTAACGGAAGCACAACTGGTGTGTTTGTCGGTATCTCCTCCCATGATTACGGCGATATTCAGAATGCCATTTCGGAACGTAGCCTTATTGGAGGCCATACAAACAGCGGTGGTGCTCAAAGCATTGCCGCAAACAGAATCTCCTATACTTTTAACCTTAAAGGGCCTTCATTTATTGTTGATACCGCGTGTTCATCTTCATTAACAGCGATTCATCTTGCCTGCAGAAGTATATGGAATGGCGAATCTTCGCTGGCTCTGGCTGGTGGTGTCAGTGTTATAGTAAAGCCGGAAGTTGAAATGGGTTTCAGTAAGGGAGGATTCCTTTCACCGGATGGTCATTGCAGAACATTTGATGCATCAGCAAACGGTTATATCCGCAGTGAAGGTGCCGGGATGGTACTTCTGAAACCATTATCAAAAGCTATCGAAGACGGTGATCAGATATATGCGGTAGTTCGGGGATCCGCAATCAATCAGGATGGAAGAACCGGCGGAATTACAGTGCCCAATCCAGATGCCCAGCGTGATGTTATCCTTGCCGCGCTGAATGATGCCGGACTTGCAGCAAATGATATAAACTATGTAGAAGCACACGGTACCGGTACAGCTGTTGGTGATCCCATTGAAGGAAATACTATTGGAAATGTTTATGGCGTTGCAAAACCTGATGGAGAGTATTGTCATATAGGCTCCATTAAGAGCAATATAGGTCATCTGGAGCCAGCATCGGGAGTAGCTGGTTTCATTAAAGTTGCATTGAGTTTATATAAGGGCTATATCCTTCCGAATATCCATTTCAAGACACCAAATCCTAAGATACCTTTTGATCAGTTGAAAATTTCGGTTCCCGTCGAGCTGACTCCCTGGAATAAAAACCCGGCAGAGCGGTTTGGAGGCGTAAATTCATTCGGATTTGGTGGTGCAAATGCTCATATCATTTTGCAGGGTTATGAATCGAACTGTGAAGCTGTATCACCTGTAGTGAACAGACCGAAAGAACAATCTGAACATAACCTGTTCTGTATCTCCGCACGCAATGAAGAAGCTCTCAAAACACTGGTACAGCGGTATATAGATTACATCTCAGCAGAGGGAAGTAACGCGTCTTTCGAACAGATATGTTACTCTGCATCCCTGCGACGTTCGCATCATTCTTTACGGTTGTCTGTTGTAGCATCAGATAAGAACGATCTTAAAAATAAACTTGCAGCATTCCTTGACGGTACACCTCAGCCGGGTATGATTCAGGGAAGAGGAAAACACAAACCAGATGTCAAACGGGCTTTTGTATTTTCCGGTCAGGGACCACAGTGGTGGGCAATGGGCCGGCAGCTTTATGAAAATGAACCACTGTTCAGATCTACTATCGTTGAGATTGACCAGATATTCATGGAGCATTCCGGATGGTCATTAATTGATGAGCTCACAAGGGATGAACAGAATTCACAAATTTACAAAACAAAAATTACACAACCTGCGATTTTTGCCGTTCAGGTCGGACTGGCCAGATTGTGGAGATCAATTGGTATAGAACCCGATGGTATCGTCGGACACAGCATCGGTGAAGTTGCCGCTGCGCATATTGCTGGAGTTCTGTCTCTGCAGGATGCCGTGAAACTGATCTATCACCGCAGCCGCGTTCAGGCACAGGCCGAAGGTAAAGGGAAAATGCTTGCAGTCGGTATGGGGCTCAAGGATGCTGAAAAACTGATCAAACCCTACAAAAAAGATGTTTCTGTTGCAGCAATCAATAGTCCGAAAATGGTAACGCTTTCCGGAGCTACAGAGGTACTTGAAACAATTCAAAAATCACTTGAAAGCAACGATACCTTCTGTAAATTTTTGAAGGTAGATGTACCATTTCACAGCCATTATATGGAACCGTTGAAAGAGGATCTTATCACATCGTTAGAAACTCTTGCCCCGAAAAAGGCTTCGATTCCCCTCTACTCTACAGTTACAGGCAGAGGGGTTAAAGGTTCAGAGCTTAAGGGACGCTACTGGTACAGGAATGTCAGAGAACCTGTTTATTTTACAAGCGCAATAGAATTGATGATCAGCGACGGGTACGAATTATTTGTTGAAATAAGCCCCCACCCCATTCTTTCAAGCGGAATTTCTGAAATTTTTACGGAGAAGAAATTTACCGGTACTGTTGTACCCTCTCTCAGGCGTAATGAAAACGAATGGTTTACCATTCTCAACTCACTGGGCATGATCTATCTCTCGGGCGCTTCATGGGATATGACAGCCCTTTTCGGTAACGATCAGAAGTATGTCAAGCTGCCGGTATATCCCTACCAGAAAGAACGTTTCTGGCTCGAATCGGATGAATCCATCAAAACACGTATTGGTAAAAAAGCCCACCCGCATCTGTTGCGGGAAACATTTGTTGCCCGTGAAAAGAATACACGTATCTGGGAGATATCACTTGATCACCGTATCGATCCATATATCAGGGACCACCGTGTCCAGGGACCAATTGTGTTTCCGGGAGCAGGCCATGTGGAACTTGGCATCTCTGCAGCACTTAATTCTTTCAGTGATTCATTCTGTTTTCTTGAAAATATCAATTTCAAACGAGCAATGTTTCTACCTGACGAAGGAGAACCCCCTGTTATTCATCTGGAGATCATGAATGACAGCGGTAATTATTACCTTTACACAAAAGACCGAAGAAAAGACTCTCAATGGGAGATGTGTTCTGAAGGAATGATCAACCATATTCAGGATTCCTTTGAAACGCGACCGATTAACATCACTGAGAAGCGTGCAAAAATAAAGAAACCCATTGACATTGCATCACTGCATGCGGATCTCGATAAAAGCGGACTTAATCTGGGGCGGACGTTCAAGGCGATTTCAGAGTTATATTGCAACGAACGGGAAGCTGTTGCTGTTATTGATGTACCCAAAGAGATACAGCACGACTTTCACTACTATAACCTTCATCCCTCTGTTCTTGACAGCTGTTTCCAGACACTATTCGGTGCGTTTTTTGGTAGTGATGAACACACGGGTAAAATGGGCGTTTACATTCCAGTTCACATAGACAAAGTAAAATTTCACAAACGGCCCGGATCATTCCGCCTGTATACTTACGCAAAACTGCTGCTTCAGGATGATCAGAATGCCATGGGTGACCTCTGGATTTTTGATGAACAGGGAGAACTTGTTGCCGAATTCCAGGGTTTTTTAACCCAGTACCTCAAAGGATCACGGGGTGAAGTTGCCGGAGAGAGCAACCGCTGGTTTTATGAATATAACTGGGGGGTAAAATACCGTAAAGATCAGGAAAGCCTCTGTAACTTCAGCCGCTATTTTCCCGCTCATGCAGAACTAAAAGATCCGGTTGATAAGGCAATTGATGAAATTCACAACTGGCCAGACCAGAAACAATATTACCAGCAGTTTGAACCGCAATTCGATATATTGACAATTTCCTATATCGCTGAATCTTTACAGCAACTGAATGTGCCACTGGAAACCGGTACGATTTTAAACGTAAAGGACATAATCGAAGACAAGGGTATAGACAAAAGACATCACAGGCTTTTTGAACACATGTTCAAAATTCTTTCCCGTAATGGCTATCTTGCCCCTGTTAACGGCAACTGGAGTGTCGTAAAAAGCCCGTTATTCAAGAGCTGTACAGAACAATTGAGCGAAGTATACCAGAATTTCCCCGATTTTAAACAGGAAATCGAACTGCTCGGACGGTGCGGCCCCAGACTCCGTGAGGTTTTACTGGGTGAAACAAACCCGGTCGAACTCATTTTCCCTGAAGATAAATGGGACACCATTGTTGATTACTATGTAAATGGATTTTCATTCAGAAAATATAACCACATTGTTTCAGCGATCATATCGGCAATTCTTCAAAAAGTTCCTGATGGAAAAACACTCCGTGTCCTTGAAATAGGAGCTGGTACAGGCGGTGTGACCCAGGCCATACTTCCACTTCTGCCGCAGGAAAGAACCGAGTACTATTATACCGATCTTTCACATATGTTCATGCTCAAAGCAAAAGAACGGTTTCAAAAACATTCTTTTGTCAAATATCGGATGTTGAACATTGAAGAAGATCCTGTGGGCAAAGGATTTGAAAAACACTCTTTTGACCTTATTGTTGCATCAGATGTCATCCACGCCACAAAAAATGTAAAAAAGACATTAGAGCATGCCAGCAGCCTGTTAGCATCGAACGGTCGACTGCTTATGGTTGAAGTGACAAATGCACCAATTTATCTCGATCTGATATTTGGTATGACTGAAGGATGGTGGTTATACGAAGATTCCGATCTTCGGCAAGACCATGCTACAATGCCTCCTGAGAAATGGAAACTGGCTCTTGAACAGGCAGGTTTCGGCGAAACGGTAGTCTATAGTGACATTCCCGATAACAGTGCCTCATCACAGAGCGTTATTCTTTCGTCCGGTCCTGAACTTGCACAATCGGACAAAAAAGAGAAGCGCGAATCATTTAATGGTGAGCATTGGATCGTTTTTGCCCCAGCCCATGAATCCGGACAGAAACTGATCAGCGCAATGGCTGCAAAAGGTGCAGAAATAACATCTGTACATTGCGGAGATTCATTTTCTTATGAAAACAATGTCATTTCAGTTGATCGAGGTTCTGAGGATCAGATGATGCAAGCGATCGATTTAATTACTCAGAAGGAGCCGGCCGGCATAGTCTATCTCTGGCCAGTCGATTGCGTTGAAAACAGTGCACTATCTGAAGAGCTTATAGTTGATGGTGAAAAACAGATTCTTATGCCGGTACTATATTTGACATCTAAACTCAACAGCAGGAATCTGGCTGTCAAACCAAAAATTTATATGGCTACAAGCGGGGCACAATGTGTACGGGATAGTGATCCCCCTGTACGTGTAAGCGCTTCCGGATTCAGAGGAGTTGGCAGAACCGTTATCAACGAATTTCCACTGTTCCAATCTGGGCTTGTTGATTTCAGCAGCAGTGTTAACGATAATGAAATCGCCGCATTCGTCGATGAGTTGCTTGCTGGTGAACGTGAAGATGAAATAGCGTATCGTAATGATGTACGCTATGTCAATCGCCTGCTCCGGGTTTCTGAAGAGGCTGCCCGTCAGGCTTCGGTAAAAAAGGTTGAGGCTGACGGTTACCACTTTTCTTCAAGTATCAAAGACTATGGCGTTCTTGACAGTATTTTTCTGCATTCAGCTGAAAGTAAAGAGCTTGAGCCCGACCAGATAGAGGTGCAGGTAAAAGCTGCCGCACTTAACTTCAGAGATATCATGGTTGCCATGGGATTGATCAGTGGCGAAGCTATTGAAGGCGGTTTGTACGGACGACATTTAGGATTGGAAGCATGCGGTATAGTATCGCGCGTCGGTGCAAACGTCCGCAATTTTGCTATTGGCGATGAAGTGGCTGGATGTGCAGTCAATTCGCTCAGTGGATTTGTGATTGGTTCCCAGAACCATTTTGTAAGAAAAGTCAACGGTCTTTCATATGCGCAGATGGCTGCACTGCCACTTGTATACCTGACTGCGTACTACTCTTTCACCCGGCTGGCTAACGTTACAAAGGGCGAAAAGGTACTGATCCATGCCGCTGCCGGCGGCGTCGGAATCGCTGCGATTCAAATTGCCATAGCCATGGGTGCTGAAGTGTATGCAACAGCGGGAAGTAATGACAAAAAGGAGTTCCTGCGCTCTCTGGGCGTCACGCATATTTACAATTCACGTTCATTACACTTTGCCGATGAGATCATGAAAGATACCGATGGAGCCGGTGTTGATGTTGTACTCAACGCCTTGTCTGGAGCGTCAATTTATAAGAGTTTACGCTGCCTTGCTCCTTTCGGACGTTTTGTCGAGATGGGTAAGACTGATATTTATAGAAACAGCCAGATAGGTTTGAAAAATTTCGGCAATAATATCAGTTATCATGTTGTGGACGTTGACCGGATGCTGAAATACAAACCAGTGCTTGCCGGAGAACTCCTGAGTGAAACGATGCAGTTTTTTGCAAACAAATCACTTAACCCTCACCCGGTGAAAGAGTTCCCCGTCAGGGAAATCGGGAAGGCATTCATGTACATGGCCGCTGCCCGTCATATTGGTAAAGTAGTTGTTACCATGAACGGAACTATCGACGTCGATACACCGACGCAGATATCTTTTAACAAAAACGAAACATTCCTTTTAACCGGAGGATGTTCAGGGTTTGGATTGAGAATCGCCAGATGGCTCTCTGAAAGAGGTGCAGGTACACTGGTACTGATGAGCAGAAGCGGCCCGAAAACTGACGAAGAAAAAAATATCATCGCAAAGATGAAGGCCGACGGTATTAATGTTATGGTTGAAATGGCGGATGTGACAAATCGCAATGATGTTTTTAACGTCTTTAAAACAATCGAAGAGAGGTGTCCGCCGCTAAAGGGTATCTTTCATTGCGCCATGGTTCTTGATGACGCAAGTATCCCCGAAATGACTCACGAGAGATTCATTAAAGCTTACAGGCCAAAAGCGATCGGGTACTGGAATCTTCACGAAGCGAGTATAAACTGTAACCTCGACTACTTTGTCGGATTCTCATCAATTTCATCTGTGTATGGTAACCCGGGTCAGGTAAACTATGCTGCCGGAAACTGCTTTCTCGATGAAATGGCAAGGTATCGACACTCGCAAGGCCTGCCTGCAACAACCATCAACTGGGGTGTTCTTGGTGAGACCGGGTTCGTCGCACGAACTTCTCATATTAAAATGCTGCTTGCAAAACAGGGCTGGTATACGTTCAGCATGCGTGAAGCGCTCTTTATCCTTGAAAGGATGCTCCTTCAGAAACCGGTACAACGTCTGGCAATTAATAATGACTGGAAAAAAATCGGTGAGATGTATCCCAATTCTAAGCTTACAAGCCGCTTTTCTCACCTTATCCTTGAATCTGATGATCAGCCGGGTTCTTCCGATGGTAAAGGAGACGCTGCGGTTAAATCAGGTATTTTATCGGCACCGCTTGAGGAGCGGACTGGTGTTCTCAAGCCTCAGCTCAGAGAGGTCATTTCGCGCGTGTTAGGTACATCTCCTGACAAAATCAACGAACAGGAATCGATTACTGCGTTAGGACTCGATTCACTGATGGCTAATCAGATTCGTGCGTGGATAAGCAATAATCTTTTTATTGAATATTCCATGATGAGAATCATGAAGGGGCCTACTCTTCTGGAGTTATGCGATCAGTTGATTAACGAATTGAATTCCACGACATCAGATACCGCTGAGAGTTCCGGTAACGAGACCAACGAAGCATCTGAACTGGATCGATGGGTCATAAGAACCCGTAAGGTTGAAAAACCGCAACTGCGACTCTTCTGTTTCCCCTACTTTGCAGGAGGCGCATCAGTGTTTTCGACCTGGCATGGGTTCTTACCGGAGAATGTCGAAGTGTGTGCTATCCAGTTTCCCGGAAGAGAGGAACGCTATGATGAAGCGCCCTATGATGACATTGAAAAGCTGACGTTAAAAATCGCTGAGGTTATTGATCCATTACTTGATGTGCCGGTTGCATTCTATGCACACAGCCTTGGAGCATTAGCTGGTTTTGAACTGGCTAAATACCTCGAGATGGAAAAGGGTATAAAAATAGTACAGTTTATCGTTGGCGGATGGCCATCGCCTGACAAAGGGAACACATTCAAACTTCTGGAAAATGTCAGCGAGAAGGAAGTATATGATATCAAAAATACTTCGCGTATTATACAACACCTTCGCGATATTAATGTTCCGGAAGAAGTTATCGGCAATGAGCAGCTGATAAATGAGATGCTGCCATCACTTCGGGCAGATATTGTCATGGGTAAAAAATACAGATTTACAAGTGACAGCAGACTCGATTGTCCTCTGAGGGCAATTGCAGGTTCAATGGACCCGTTGTTCAATACAACTCAGCTGGAAAGCTGGAAAAATTTTACAAATAAAGATTTTTCACTCAGCATAATCAACGGAGGCCATCTCTTCGCCCGCGACAACAAAGATGAACTGCTTAAACTGATCACTGAAATACTGGAGGAAGCAACAGTAAAAAGTTAATACAAATCTGATCTCTATTTTCAAAATTACATGAAATGTGAACTGTTCCTGTAACACCCTTCACATTTCATGTTTTATTTTTGTGCCATACAATTACAATAACAGGAGTTTTACATTGAAAAATCTCTCAGAACAACCCTGGTTTCGTAAAATGCTGATTAGTATAGCCGGAAAACCTTTGTTTAAGCATTTTATCAAAGAAAGTAAGGATATTCGAAAGGCACAGGAAACCATTCTGAAGAAGACCATCACATCATGCAGCAATACCGTTTTTGGACGTGAGCACCATTTTGATTCTATTCACACAGTCGATGATTACAGAAAAAATGTCCCGATTCGCGATTTCGAGGGACACTGGCCGTATATCGAACGCATGTGTAATGGTGAACAGGACATTCTTTTTCCTGGCAAAGCCCTCATGTACGGTACAACATCAGGGACAACAAATAAACCCAAGTACATTCCTGTTTCAGATAATTATTTCAATTATACCTACAAGGAGATGAGCAGGCTCTGGTTATACACCTGTATGAAAGATAACCCGCACATGTATGACGGTAAGAGTCTCTCCGCAGTAGCGCCTGAGAATGAAGGTACAGTAAAAGATGGTACCATTTACGGATCGATTTCCGGTGCTGTGTACCGCAATATTCCCAATATTTTAAAAAGCACCTATTCCAATCCTTACCCGCTCATAGAGATACCCGATTACATTCTTAAATATTATGGTATGATGCGTTTTGCGCTGCCGGAAAACATTACCTATATCGTCTGTCCATCAGCTTCAAACCTGTTCCAGTTTCACAATACGATAGTGAATAACAGCGAAGATCTGATCCGCGATATTCATGATGGAACGCTGCGAAAAGACGTGCTTAACGTAATTGCAGCAAACGGACGTGAAGAGATAAAAGCTGCACTGCATCCAGAGCCTCATAAAGCAAAAACGCTGGAATCATTAATCAAAAAGTATGGCAACGATCTGAGACCTAAACACTACTGGCCCAACATCGCATTAATCAATGTCTGGAAACAGGGTAACTTCGCACGTCTTATCAAACAGGTTGACGGTTTTTACTCCGACAATACAGTACTGCGTGAATTCGGTTACCAGGCAAGCGAAGCGCGTGCTGGTATAGTTCTGGGAAATAACTGGGATTATTCTGTCCTTGCGGCACATATGTACCATTTTGAATTTATCCCTGAAGATGAGCGTAACAGCTGCAACCCGATTACGCTTCTGGCGCACGAATTGGAAGTTGGAAAACGGTATTTTATTCTCTTTTCAAATACCAGTGGCCTCTACCGCTACGACATTAACGACATTATCGAAGTCATCGGGTTTTACAATGAATTCCCTCTTTTCAAATTCATTCAGAAAGGTGAAGGTACTACAAGCCTTACCGGCGAAAAAATTACTGAAGCGCAGGTTATTCAGGCGATTGAAGACACTGCACAGATCGAAGGTATTCCGGTGAAGTTTTATACCATGTTTTGTGATTTCTGTGAGCAGAACTATCGTTTGTATGTTGAATTCGGCCCCGATACATCAGAATCTAAAAAATCTTCCTTTATGCCGGCATTTGATGCACAGCTCAGAAAAATCAACCGTGAATATGAGGTAAAACGTGGCTCCGAAAGGCTTGCGATGCCAACGCTCTTCGAAATGGGATCCGATTCTCACGGACGTTTCAAGGAACAACTGGTTTATAGAGGGATGGCGCGTGACGGCCTGTACAAAGATTTTTATCTCCGGACCAAATCGGTGCACCGGGACATTCTTGATTCGCTTCTTGTTGACGATTCATCGTTTGTCACTCGATAATTATACTGCGGGTATTTACAATGACCCGCAGATAGCAGCGTATAAAATGCTTTTAAAGACGTTGTAAATTGAAAATCTGTAACCCAGTGGACCTGAATCAGACATTTTATCTGGCGATAATAGAACGCGATATTTGACACCACCCACAAATATGGATATCACTGCAATATGGCAAAAACATTAGATTGATGGTCTCCATTAATACCGGCACACACAACACCCACTCGCTATCTGGAAAATATCGAACTTGCATCCGATATTTTCTTTCCCAATCAGTGCTACGGTATTACATTCTCTGACAAGAGTTGTTGCATACACCAATATACCTGTTTTTTAACAGAATAGTTGTGCGCGGGAAAAGCAAGCTATTATATTAATTCCAACAAGGCACCTTAATTATCAATATTCTTCCAGCACATTCGGCATTCCAGGGTAACGGGATGATTTTTTCGCATGCATTATTACCATTGGTTTGAAAAACAACATAAATAGAAGATAAATTCTATAAAATTAAAATTACCAATACTGAAATGATTAAACAATTTCAAGGAAAAGATTGGCAGGTATCCAATGGAAGAGATAAATATATCAATTGCAGACCTCAAGAAACCGATCCGGATCAAACCGGGATATACCACAATAATAATTAACAGAACTCAGCAAAAAGCATGCAGACTTTGTCTTCGGGGGTTTCTGTTCGATACTAATAAAAGCTTTCTTCTCCCGCCTTCTATCAATGGAATCCGTCAAATAAAGAAGCTCTATGATAATGGTACCTGGCACGAAGTTCTCATTGTGGGGCATGCTGATAAACGAGGCGACGAACAATATAATTCCGAATTATCCCTTGAACGTGCAGATTCCATCCATGCATTTTTAAAGGATACAGTTGACGAGTGGTTAAACTGGTATGACACAGGAAAACCTCAAAACAAACAATGGGGAACAATTGAGGATCAGTATATGTTGTCGGTCCTCCCCGGTCTGGAGAAACCATATTATACAGGCAATGTTGATGGTATTGCCGGCCCCCTGACTGTATCTGCAATAAAATCATTTCAAAAAGACCACGGTCTTACAGACGATGGAATCGCCGGCCCGAAGACTCGTCGGGAACTGATAAAACAATATATGAATGCTGATGAAACAACTCTCACCGACACTACATCAGTAACAACACATGGATGTGGTGAATATTTTCCTGAAGATGATACAAAATTTAGTACGTCCGGTGACGACGATGAGCTCCAGAAGGACCGTCGTGTTGACATCTTCTTTTTTTATGGAGCAATAACACCTCCACCTCCTGGAAAATATTCGAAGCAAAATTCTACCGAATATCCTGCATGGAAAGCGCTTGCAAAAGAGGTCATTGACGTATCAATTGATGCTCCAAACCAGGACGAGAGCAAGCTTTGTCTTCGATGTCATGATACAGGTAAAAACCTTATAACTGACGGTTTTTGTAGAGTCAGTTCAGGCAGTGATGTCATTGGTACGGTAAGTATCGATGCAGAGGGATGGGCCAGGATATCCATTCCATCGACTATGTGCTATACAACACTTGTAGCGGAGTGGGGAAGCAAAAGTGGAGATGGTCCTTACATTTACAAACAAAATGTATTTATCGACTGTTCCGAAGGAGACGAAACTGAACTGGCCAAAAGACGGCTGAATAATCTGGGGTATGATGTTGAAGATTTTGAATTTGCAGTAAAGCATTTCCAGACAAATTATTTGATCACAAACGATAAAGGGGAACCGGAAATCGGATTGACTACAAGCGGTAGCTTACCAGAATTCACCTTCAAAAAACTGAACCAGATATTCGAAGCGGATGACTGTAAGGTTCCTTCAATCGCATAAAAGTGAACTTTAATTCTTAGACTAAGGAGTCATTGTGTGAGTGGAAAAAAAGATAAAAAAACAGCAACAGTTCCATCACGAAGAGAACTTGTGGCGATAGCTGAATTTCCTTATCCATGGTCAAGCAATAGCGAAGAACTCAACGCTATTGCCACAGATACCTGGAACCCTTCGGACCAGGACTTCCTTGCGGTTGCACATAAGGATGCAAAGCAGAAAGATGTATTCACCATAAAAAATCTTGGAGAATTCCTCGGTGTTATCAATGAAGCAAAAAATGGTACACTCGAAAGATTACTACTGATAACCCATTCGAACCGCCAGCTCATTGCCTTTTCGGGAACAATGCAATATAATGGCCAGAAAGGATCCGTTGGTCTGAACCAGTCAAACAGCATTGATATGCTTAGCAGTGGTGGACTTGACCAGAGCGTTGTAAATTGGTTGAATGACGATCCTACCGAAGGCCGCCCTCAACGTAACAATGCAAGGACAAAATTTACTCCGGATGCTGAGATCATATTTGTTTCTTGTCATTCAGGATCATTCGCCAGTTTGCCGGCGTTCCTGATGGATTTATCAGCATGTTTAAACGTTAAAGTTAAAGGATTTAATGAAGAGATCGGCTATTTTCCACGCGCTAACAAAACAGGTGTCTACGACAGGACTTTTACCGCGATTGGTTTGACAGGAACACAAGCCCGCGGCTTCAGACACCTCCTTTCTAATTCAGCAATCAAATCTTTTAAAGCAAAAACACCCACACCCTGAGGTGGTTTCATAAAGGGATTTTCACAGTAGCCGGTTTGGAAGAATGTCTATAAAAAACAGGCTGGTCCAACCGGCACTACCGGAAGATCTGGTGTAAGTAACATGTTACGTATTTACCGTTTACACTTCAAACATTCTTGTTTGTATCTTTTTTCCCCAGACCTGTAGTGTCTGCATTGATGTAGTAAAGAAAAACAGTAGAGCTGTTGTCCTCTGTATGATATATACATTATATCTCCCTGCAACAATCCTCCCGAAATCTTCTGCAACTGTGAAATGAACTGGTATTGATTCAAGATCGCGAATTCACCAGTATACATACCGGCAAAAACGCGATGAGACTTACTTTTTCTGATGTGAGCCATCACGACACGTGATGTTCTATCATTTTTCTAAATCCAGAAATGTACTGCACAATTGCACCTCAGAGGACCACCAAAGAAAGATGGGCTACATAAACTTACGTAGTCCATTTCTTTCATACCTGTTTCAGGGTATCAGTTAAAGCCCAGAGATTTACACTTTTGACTGACACCGTAATTACCTGGCAATTACAATCGGTTTTAAACCAGTCCAGATTTTATCCTCGTTGGTATAGTACAAATAAGCCCTTGATGCTGGCGGGATGTATGTTCCGGCAATCTCTGCCTTACAATCGAGATTAATAGTTTTTTTCTCCGAAGGTTTCATCTGGCGATAATAGAACACTACATTTGATCCTATCACTTCGTAGAAATCCACAATTTTCTTTTCCTGCAGTTCCTTGAGCTGCCAGGGCTGAGGACTGAGTCCCGCAGGCAGACCGATAATCGCAAGTGTCATAGGAAGACCGCTCTCTGTTTTATTTGTGAGAACTGATGTAACCCGAACCGTCTGACCTATTTTTACCTTCGAAATGCTCATTGACGTTTTCAGATCCACTTTACAATTCTCGGATGATACCGGCTCCCATGTATTGTATGATACTGCAAGTGAATAGGGCAACGCACTTTTGGTACCTTCATACCGGATCGCAATGGTACTCGTTCCCTCTTTAATGAATTTCTGAAGAGAATCGAGTGTAATCGCTTCTTTTTCACCTGCTTTGTAACTCATTTTTGCAACATCTTTATTGTTAACAGATACTATGATAGTTCCCGGAGAATCGGTTTTCCTTGCAAATTGAGCATACTTAGTCAGTGCTTTTAACGACAGTATTGTTGACTGAGTAGAACCGAAGGCTCCATTTCCGGAACGGGAACCAACGATGAATTTTACCCCTTTCACCAGTGCATTATTATTAGGCTGCCTGCTGCTCATTATTGCAAGACACACCAGTGACGTTGTCTCAAGTTTTAACGAGATGCCTTCAGAACGGGTGATCGAGTGACGGCTACCACACCATGCACCATCATTTGCCTGCTTACCGATCAATATTTTTATGATTTCATTACCTCTGTTTTTATCATCAAAACAGTAAAGTGCATTTGCTACCAGAGCCATTACATAGGGATCTTTCGATTCCATTGCGCTCTTCACTGATGAATCAAGTTCTTTCTGGATATCCCGCCTTCCAGCCTCTGCCAGTGCGTAAACGATATAAGCATTCGTAATATCTGCATCAGCCCCGCCATAAGAATCCAGCGCCTGGGGATTACGCAGAAAACCACCCTTGTTATCGCGCCTGCTCATGATCCAGTTTGCGGTTCTTTCGATCATCCCTTTGTCGGCAACGTCTCCAACCTTGTTCATATCATTAAACTGCATCAATCCGTAAGCCGTAAGTGCTTCATGTGCAGGCACTCCTCCAAACCACTCATACCCTTTCTCTTTTGTTTCGAACGTCGTAAGCCTCTGGTAGCCTTTGTGAAGCAATTCTTCGGCTCTTTTCATAATCTCGGGATCAGGATTGTCGGTCTTTCTTAGATAAGATAACACAAGTGCATTGGGATATGAGGTCACGGAAGTCTGCTCGAAACATCCATAGGGTTCCTGAAGAATCGACTCTATTCCGGTGAGAAGATCACTCACCGCTGAAGGGTAGGCTCTCAATGTTGCAGTAATGGAATTCTCTACCGGTTGTTTTATGTCAATAGTATACTTACCCTTCATATTGTTCCCGGAAAACGACAGGTCAACCGGGAATCCCTGAGGAACAATTTTGACAGGAGCAACGAAGGCATCAGACAGGTTGTTCGCTTCAAAATTAAACGAAATCTTTGCAGAATCATTTCTGGATTCGACCAGTAATTTGACCGGCATTACTTCTGCACCGGATGGCGCAATGGTTCGTTCCTTGTTTATAGAATTCAGCATTTTGAGACCATCCGGAATGGTAAAGGTCAGATTTCCTTTTAATGCAGATGTTGTAGTGTTTTTAATAATTAACGATAGATCAAGGGTATCGCCGGTCAGAACGACTGGCGGAATTTTCGAACTGATACTGAAAGGAAGCTGTGCATAAAAAACCTGCTCACCCCTTCCGATACCACCATCAGTCGTAAAGCCTTCAGTAATTGCCCTGAAAGAGGTTATAGCATCATTCGTGTAAAATTCTACAGTAGCAGTGCCATTATTCTTAAGCTCGACATCACCCTGCCAGAAAATTGTTGAACGGAAATCTGAACGTACTTCAGAACGCTGCGGATCTTTATAATCCGGAACTGCATACTCACGGGCCCTGTAATATGTAACTTCCTGAGGACGTGCTCTTTCTTCCTGAGGAAGCTCTTTTCTTAACATCTCTATTTCCATGTTTATTTCTAAATCTTCTTCATTTTTTAACATTTTTGCTTGCACTGCTGGCGCTGGTTTTGGCATCGCTTTATCTTTTACCTGATTTGCTTTCTTTTTTGCCAATGCTTTCACTGGTGCAGGTGGTGGTAAAACTTTTCCATCAGGAGCTTTAAGTTTTTGTAGCTGCATGTCATTACCTTCCGCAATTTTGGCTGCCACAGGAGCCATATCAGCATGCTCCGCTGCCATATTGGCTGCAAAACGCTTTGCAGCGCGAAGTTTCGGGGGATGAAATTCATACATCCACAACTGAAGAGACGACGTGTACTGATTTACATGCACCTGAGCCGACCTCTTCCCGAGGACCGCCTCAACAGAAACGCCTTCGTAAAGATCAACATTTTTAAATGAAAATGCTCCGTCGCTGTCAGTTCGGGTCTCGACTTTTCTGGCAGCGATTTTTACCACTGCCCCCGGAACACCTTTTTGCGTCTCACCATCCATCACAACGCCGGAAATAACGGCTCTCTCAGAAGGATTATTTATTGCCGGATATTCACTTTCAGTAATTTGTTTCCATGTAAACCGACGCCAGCCATTTGTCATTAAGAGATAATCCAGCGCCTTATCAGCTTTTTCCTTTTCCGGATCAAAGTAAAACCTCGGTTCTTCAACCTTTCCCTTAACATCAGATTCGGCAAGCATGTGGGACAGTATCGTTGATGATTTATCATCGGCAAAACTCAGCAGTTGATCATCAGTAACTGCAAGTGCAAAATTGCCGGGCATTCTCATGCCGGTTTCATCACTTGCAGTAATGGTTAATTTCACCTTTTCACGAGGCAGATAGCGTTCTTTGTCTGTCTTTATAGTAACTGTAGCCTGACGGTGTTTATTAACAAAAACGAGTCGTTCTGCCCGTTCAATCCCTTTTGAATCGAAAAGCGTGATCTGTGCTACGCCAATGGGAAATTTTCTACTATCGACAGTAATAACATTCATCCCTTTTTTAACGACAACCTCTTTTGAATAATACTCTTTTCCCCTGATCTGGATAAAAATGAGTAATTTTTCATCACGAGTCGAACCAGCTGCCAGTTTCATTGTTGTTTTATTAACTTCATCAACAGTTAACACATACCCCTGGGGCATCGCTTCCGGAAGTGAAAACGTATCGGTAATACCCTTTGGTTTAGTAATATGTGCAGAGTATGTCTTACCCTCCTTTGGCTCCAGTGTAAAGCCACCCATTCCCAGATGAAAGCTTTCGAACTGGGCAACTTTGTTTCCGTTATTATCGGTGACATGCCCTTCAACATCTGCGGCTTTTCCGAATTCATTGACAGCCTTAAATGCAACAACCGATTTCAACCCACTCACCAGGTCCCCACCCTCGGGAAAGAAGGATAGTCCAATTTTATTTAGCACAATCGGAACAGATCGTGAAATTGATTCTGTCTGACCGTCATAACTAATCAGAACATTTAACAGTCCATCGATACTTGTCAATTTTTTCGGAAGATCAAACGATACTTTTGCCTTTCCGTTATTATCACTCTTTGAAGAACCCTTGAATATCTCCGCCCCGGCTATACTGACTGTGTAATTGAGAGGAAATGATGCAAGCGGTTTGTTTTCATTGGTCTGAAGCTCCAGATCAGCAACAGCCTTATCTCCTGCTCCATATGCCTTTTTCTGGAAATCAAGTTTCATCTTAAGACGCGGAAGAACTACCGCCTGAACCTGTATCTCCTTTACGAAAAAAGGCGGATTGGGGTCGTTTTTCTGCCAGTTTGAATATGCTTTCAGTGAATAAATTCCTCCGGCAATCTCATCTGTAAGATCAACATCTCCTTTGGCAACACCTTTTTTTGCAACAAGGGTCAGTACCTTTTCTACACTTCCTTTAGGGTTGATCAGTTCCACATAGACTATATCGCTCTTACCGGAAGCCTTGAATGTTCTGGCATCACGAATAAAAACCGAAAACCATATCGTCTCTCCGGGAGAATAAAAGGGTTTGTCACATTGAACATATACCCTGTCCTCAGGAAGTGAATCATTCCATGTTTTGAATATGTTACTCAACACGTTTGAAGTCATTGCTGCAAGATCGTCCTGTTTTGCAAAGATTGAAACAATCGCAAAGAATAGTGCTGCTACAAATACCGCCGATTTAAATTTCATATGAAATCTGCTTTCGGAAATTGGTTATGATGAATTTTTAAGACCACAATTAAAAAAATACCTTTTAAGCCGAAAATATTCAATTGATATTATCTCAGACTTTGAAATTACTACCCTTGTGCCCTGCTCTTTATTTGAAGCGAATCGTTTTTTACCCATCTTATCAATCAATTAGCTAAATTTTTCTTGCTTTATCTTTTATCTCAATTTATTTTCAATCAATAATTTGAATCATCCATAGTTCTATTAAAAAAACATCCAGATAGTAGATTCAAATTGCTTTTTCTTTTATAAGAGTACTAATGATAACTATTTAAAAATCGCTCGTTCAGATGTGCATCTGAATACCAGATTGGTAACCATACATTCGTTACGGAAAAGAGTCTAGATACATAAAAAGCTTAGCCGACTGACATTTTTTAAAAAATTCAGCAGTATATATATGTCCATCTGAAACATTTTTCGGGTTAGTTAAAATTCGTCTGTTGAAGATATGAGGTTAATTAATCGCTTTAAATTAATTCATTTTTTAGAAATCGTTTACTACAAAGTTTACAGGTAGTAATTTTTTCGTTCATCTTTAAACGTCAGGAGAATGCGTATGATAAAAACACATCATACACTGTATTCACAGTTGTATCAAGCAGCCATTCCTGTTTTACTGCTGTTTTTTACGACCTCTTTTTCTCAGGATAAATGGATACCATTTACCTCGGGACAATCACCAACATTGATCTCACCTGATTCAGACCGGGACGAACTGCCAAAACCAATAATGAAGCTTTTTGACGATGGTTTGAATGGTGTTCAAATCGATTATTCATTCCCGGGTGCACTTCAGAGTGAAAAAATGGTTAACAGTGATACTTATCAGTTTTTCAAAGTCGATGCTTTCGGTATGCTTGGAGAACCAGGTAAACCAGCACTGCCATCACGATGGTACACAATTGCAGTTCCCGATGGAATGAAACCAGTGATAAAACTTCTGGATACAGAAACGATTAAATTATCTGGCTATACTATTTTTCCTGCTCTAAAACCCGCTGCAGATTATGTTGGGGCACCAGAACCATCATTTGAGATCGACTCACTTACTTATCACAGTAATTCAAATTATCCTCAGGCACCTGTAATAATCAGGAATATTCAAAAGTACCGGGGGAAAGCACTTGCCAGAATACAAGTTTGCCCGGTACAATATAATCCGGTACAAAAAACTGTTACCGTTTTCTCACGGCTCAATTTCAAAATTGAATTTCTTCCTGATAACAAGCCGTTAAAGCTCTCAGGTAAATTTACCGATAATCACTCTGCACTTTTATCAAATATTGCCGGGAATTCCCTGTCTGCTTATTCTGAAAAAAACACTGCAACGGAAGCTCCATCTCTGGCGCAACTTCGCGGTGGATATCTAATCATTACAACCCCGACCTACAAAACTGCTGCAGATACACTTGCCCTCTGGAAAAGCCGGATGGGTTACACAGTATCCATCATCTCACAGAGCGCATGGACCTCTACTTCCGTAAACGACTCAATTCATAACAGGTACAATGTAAGTAACCCACCTCTTGAATTCTGTGCTATTATCGGTGATCATCCTGATGTTCCTGCCCGCAGCGTCTCTTCCCACGTCACCGATCTCTACTATGCCTGCATGGATGGCAGTTCCGATTTTACTCCGGATATAGCTATAGGAAGAATTTCTGTGTCATCAGCCAGTGAGGCTATGACAGTGATTCAAAAAATTGTTAATTACGAACGAAATCCGGTATCCGACGCCTCTTTTTATCAAAACGGACTATGTGCTGCATATTTTCAGCATGCTGGCAATGGGTATGCCGAACGACGTTTCGCACAAACATCCTGGGAGATCGAGCAATATCTGATTAACGAGCAGGGATATGGCATCGACAGAGAATTTGTTACAGGATCATCTGTCTCACCAAGATACTGGAATAATGGTAGATATAGTTCAGGTGAAGCTATTCCATCATATTTGCAGAAACCAAACTATGCCTGGGATGGAGATGCTGCAGGAATCTCTGCATCTATCAATGCAGGACGCTTCCTTGTCTCGCACCGCGACCACGGTGATGTTTTATTATGGGGTGATCCCTATTATACGACATCGAACATAAACAGTTTAACTAATGGTAACAAATTACCTGTTGTACTTTCCATAAACTGTCTCACAGGTACATTTGATTACTCCTCACCCTGTTTCTCTGAAGTATTTCTTCGTCATCCTACTGGTGGAGCAGTTGGTGTAATCGGTGCAACAGAGATCAGTTATTCAGGTCAGAATGATGGGTTTGCAGAGGGCTTGATTGATGCTATATGGCCAGCTCCCGGTCTGATACCATTATTTCCTCATAACAGTTCTCCGGTTGTCACACCACATGAACCTGTTTACCAGATGGGATTAGTATTGAACCAGGGCAAACTGAGAATGTCTGAAACCTGGAATGGAGGTACAGCTCCTTTTAATTATGAGCAATATTCTTACGAGCTTTTCCATTTTTTTGGAGACCCGTCAATGCATATCTGGACAGCTCAACCTGCAAATATTTCAGTATCAGCACCATCGACACTATTTATTGGCCAGTCATCATATACAATCAGTGGCGCAAACTGTCTTGATGGTGTTGCAACACTTCTGTTCGAAGGTTCTGTTATTGGCACATGTCATCTGGTTAATGGAAATGGCACTATCAACTTAAATCCACCAGCGATGTCTGTTGGTACTGCGACACTTACAATTACTGCACACAACTATCGGCCATTGCAACAGGCAATCAGTGTCCTTCCTCCTGGCGATGCCATTTTTCCAACATCACCCGCCAGAAGTACGTTATACGATATTGGTGAAGATATAACTGTTCAGTGGCAGAGTCTTGGAACAATTCCAAATGTTCGAATTGAATTCAGCAGCAATAATGGTACATCCTATACTACAGTTGCTCCATCAATAACAAACACTAACACGTATACATTTGCCGCTCCTTCAGTGGAATCTGATCTCTGCCTGGTCAGAGTATCCGATACTGATGGTAATCCATCGGGTGTTACGCCCCAGTTTTCTATTCACAATCTCAGCACTATTTCCGGAACCGTTGCAGGGGGTACATCAGCACAGGTATTTTATTCCGGCCCATCAACAGGATCGGTGACTACCACCTCTGAGGGGCACTATGCCATTAGTCATCTCCATCCTGGTACTTATTCGCTTTTCGCTCAGGCCGGCTCATACCGCTCTGCAACTGTAAACTCAACAACACCTCCGGATAGAACAATCAATTTTACAATAGATATCCCTGTGATCTCGATCTCACCCTTATCACTTCGGGCTGACCTCGCTGCAGGAGATATTGACACACAAAACATTGTTATCCGTAACAGTGGAAATGCAATTCTGGATTATTCAATTTCAGGAGCCGAAGTTGCTGACAGGCTGTCCAGTTTGCCATCACAATCCTACGATAACAGCCACTTTGTCGAGATTCCAAAAGGCAGTATAGATACCCGGGTCGGCCATGAAGTAACCGACAACCAGGGCGGTCCCGATCTCTTCGGGTACACCTGGATCGATTCTGATGAGCCGGGCGGCCCTGTTTTCACCTGGACAGATATTACCTCTACAGGAACGTTACTGTCTGGCTTATCAAACTGTGACGATTGTTATACTTCCGCTCCAATCGGCTTTGCATTTCCATTTTATGGCACGTCATACTCTACAATGTACGTCAGCACCAATGGATATGTTACTTTTGGCAGTGGTACATCTCAGTGTTCAAATTATACTTTACCCGGTACAAGTATGCCTGCAAATCTGATTGCCGGCTTCTTTGATGATCTTTCAACAGGTACGAGTGGCAATGTGTACTATCAGAACTTTTATAACTACACTATAGTTCAGTTTCAGAATATTGGTCAACTTAGTGGTTCTGGAAGATACACATTCCAGATTGTCCTCTGGCGTGATGGTAAAATTGACATTAAATTCCTCTCTGTTTCAGGTACACTCAATAGTGCAAGCACTGGTATTCAAAACAGTACACGCAATGACGGACTCCTTGTGCAGTACAATACTACATATATAAAAAATTCGCTCGCCATTACATTCCGCAGTTATCCTTCATGGTTCCAGATGACTAAAGCGGAAGGTTCTGTCGCTCCAGGAGAATCTGATACAATCGGGGTAATTTTCAATTCAACAGAAATGGATCCGGGTACATATCTGGACTCTCTTTTATTTACCCACAATGCTCCCACTGCACCGGTAACAGTACCATGCATGCTTGTGGTCGATGGAATCAGACGATTGTCCGTAACTCCGACGACACTTAATTACGGAGGACATTTAATCGGTACAGATACAACTGGCCATCTCATTCTGGAAAATACCGGAACCGAGCTTACAACTGTTAATAGTTTCAGCACGAATGGTGTTTTTACCTATGCCGGACCTGTACTACCATTTACGGTTCCTTCCCATGGGCAAGTATCCATACCTGTACATTTTTTGCCTGATCATTCAGGGTCGTTCAGTTCGACAGCTGTCATTTCAAGCAATGCAGAAGACAATCCGGTTCTAAATATAAACCTTACCGGTTCAGCATTCTCTCCCGCAACATTTGCAATCAATCCATCATCCGTTTCCATGAATGTACGAAGCAATACTACAGTCCTGGATTCTTTGCTAATTACAAATGCAGGCGATCAGAATCTCACCTTTTCCATCCAGGGGCCAACTGCGGCGTCATGGCTGACTGTCACCCCATCAAGCGGGATCATTACAGGCAGTAATGATACAAATCTTTACATCGAAATAGATGCACAGGGGCTTTCCGCCGGTACATTTACAAGTACCTTTTCCATACTGCATAATGGAACAAATGTACCATCACCGGTTGTACTACCTGTTGAGATAACTGTTTTTCAAGGTAGACCGCTTGTATCAAAGATTCTCGTTGTCGGGCCATCAGCTGCAGAAAGTGTTAAACAGGAAAATCTCACTCTTCACAATGTACTCATTGGAAGTGCATCAAACGGAAAAGCGACCGGAAACAGATTTACTTTGATACTTAAATAAAACTGGCCTTGAAATTATTCAAGATATCTGATGAAAGGAACATATATGAATAAAATTATCCAAATGTCTTTTATTGCAGTCTGGCTCATGCTGACGCTGCATTATGCAGTACCGGCTCAAAACAACCGGCATATCCATTTACAAGGCACTCTTCTTGACACCAACGATGTACACATTGGAACTTTTGAACCAGTTACGCTTGATGTCCATGTAAGCCTCTTTGACCAATTAACCGGAGGAAATGCCTGTTATACTGAAGACTTTCTCGTTTCATACGGGCAGGGAATAACTGTCAATCATGGCCGGTTTTCCGTTAATCTTGGCAGCACCCGTAATGATGACCAGCTTTTTAACGCTGTAAGAGATCACGGGAATCTGTGGGTTGAAATTACTATTGATGGAGATGTTCTGACCAGAACGCCACTATCTGCGGCACCATGGTCTCTATCAAAAGTAACTGATCTTAAACCATAACTGATTATGTCATACTTACAATTAAAATTTCTAACATTTATTTATTGATAAAGGAAGATATGTATGAAAAAATGTAATTTGCTAATTTTGACAATATTTGCACTACTGTTTGCGTTCTCAACTATTTTTTCTCAAACGCCTGATTTTACTGATACACATACTGATGGTTCACTTAACGGATGGACCAGTCAAGGTACCAGGACATGGAGTGAAACGAATGGATATGCTACTCCACAAAACGGAGCAATGGCAACCGGTTTTCTTACCAGTAATTATGCGGCAACTGCTGATGGCGCAATAGAGGTTGATATAACTGCGGATCAATGGAATGGTGGAAACGGTGGTATCATCCTTCGATGGACCTCTTCAACCTCTTATTACTTCATAGCTGTAAAACCAGGTAATCAGTGGGATAATTATATCAAATTCTGTGAAAACACCATCAATGCAGATGATGGAATCTCAGTCGCATCACCATTTTCAATGAACACCTCTTTTACTCTTCGTGTCGAAATGGCAGGATCAAATTTCAAATTTTACATTGATGGAACACTCAGAGGCGAAATCAACGATGCTTCTCATCCAACCGGAAGCTTTGGTTATGCTCATGCAGCTTCCTGGAATATGTATACCCGTTTTTCTGCAACACGCTGGTGGAATGCAGCCCCAACCGAATATCCCTTAACCATATCTGTAAACGGAAATGGTTCGGTAAATCCGCCGGGTGGTTTATTTACAGCAGGATCCACAGTATCACTTACCGCCACACCTTCGGATGGCTGGATATTCACAGGTTGGAGCGGTGACCTGGTTTCAACATCAAACCCGGCATCGATTACTATGGATTCCGCAAAAAACGTTGCCGCTACATTCGAGGCGCTTCCTTCTTATACTCTTTCAACTTCAACTGAAGGTAACGGATCTGTTTCTCCTGATAGTGGCACATTCATTTCCGGAACCGCAGTCACACTAACAGCAACTCCTTCATCAGGATGGGCATTCAGCCACTGGAGCGGCGATGTTTCAGGTTCGACAAATCCCGTTACACTCACTATAGATGAAAACAAAACTATTGTCGCACATTTTGAAGAGATCCCCACTTACAATCTCTCTGTATCAGTTGATGGAAACGGCACAGCATCACCAGATACTGGTAATTTCCTATCCGGAACAGAAGTTGAAATCACAGCAACACCACAAAGTGGCTGGATATTCAGCAACTGGTCTGGCGATGTTACAGGCGCTGCAAATCCGATAATTGTTACGATGAGTACAAATAAAACTATTGTTGCTCACTTTGTTCAAATCACTCATTCCCTCACTACAGATACCAATGGTAGCGGAACAATTGCTCCAGCCTTTGGCACTTTTGCTGAAAATTCACCGTGTACTTTAACTGCAACTCCTGCTGCCGGATGGCAATTCAGTAATTGGAGTGGCGATCTTACAGGAACTGCAAACCCTGCCATACTTAACATGGATGCTGATAAATATGTCGTTGCACACTTCACTCAGATAATACATGCCCTTACATCATCTGTTGAAGGCAATGGCAGTGTTTCTCCTGCATCGGGTACATATCCTGAAGGAACCACCGTCGAAGTAACAGCAACTGCCGAGACCGGATGGCATTTCAGTCACTGGACCGGAGATATCACCGGCTCAGAAAACCCTGTTACCGTTACCATGAATGCTCCAGTTGCAGTAGTGGCCCATTTTGTTCAACGTTTTCATACACTTACTGCAACTGCAGGACCTAACGGCACCGTATCACCTGAATCCGAAATCCTCCCTGAAGGTTCCACTGTGACAGTAACTGCAACCGCTGACGAAGGATATGTTTTCGACCACTGGAGTGGGGACGCTTCTGGTAATCAGAATCCCTTAAGTATCGTTATGGACACCGATAAGAACATCACCGCCAGTTTTGTTGAATACATTCCCCAAATGTTTACATTTTCTACTACTGTTGCCGGCAAAGGTTCAATAACCCCATCATCCGGTACTTTCAAGGAAGATACAATCGTTACACTCAGCGCAACAGCCGAATCAGGCTGGTTATTTGACCACTGGGAAGGTGATCTGACAGGAGATACAAATCCGGTTAACATTACTTTTGATTCTGATAAATCGATACGTGCAGTCTTTATTCTTAACAATCAGACAGTACCGAACAACAGGAAAATTGCGATTTCTGCAGAAGCATTTGATGATGCAGGTACTCCACTTGGAAACGCAGGTCCTGATACAGTTGATGTTATCGTCAGACTCTTTAACTCTGATACTGCCGGAGTACTTTTATATACCGAACGTTTTGAAGCTGCTTCAGGCAATGGTATCGTAGTAGACAAAGGGTATTTAGTCACACGCATGGGTGAAGGTATCACATCTGATGATCTTACAGCTATCGTTTTGGAGAACGACAATCTCTGGGTCGAGCTGACAATTGCATCACAGGTTCTTCCACGTATCCCCATGACTGCATCGGCATACAGCATGCGTTAATATTTCTCTACAGATTGAACTTTTTTTAACACTCCTCCCTGCGTTCCTGCAGGGGGGAGAAAATTATCCTATGCCAAAAGCTATAACTGTTTTAAAAAGAGAATATATGGTTCTGCTGGGGGAAAGATTGCCACTGGTTCGAGCCCAAGGCGTATATAAAAGAGAGCTTAATTCCTGCAACGTTTGCAAGTAAATTGCTAAGTCATTTTAAATTATAATTTTTAAAGGTTTTTTCGATTTGCAACCATCGCAAAAAATGTTGATATGTAATAATGCTATTGCTACTATATGTACAAAACAATTAAAAAAAATTGCAAAATTGGGGTCCTGTTTTCTTAAATCTACTTAGAACACTGGTTTTGAAATCGTTTTTTAACATCTTAAACGAGACGGATTAAATAGAAAAGCGGACCTCCGTTTTAAACCGAAGTCGAACCATGGCAGATAACACCACTAAAAATTACCCGACCGCCGGAAACGGCTCAAATCAGGCAGATCTCCCCGCTCTGGTTAGAGGGATCTCCTACTATCGAATTGCGGGTAATACCTTCGAAGAGGTTTTTATTTTGAAAGATTGTATTTGACTCTTATTTAATATTAATTTGTAATATTAACAATTTTGTTACACAATTAAAAAAGGCTACACCTATGCCATCTCATAAAAATATAGAGGTAAAATCATTGTGCCTTGATTTGGATAACTATAGAACAATCCACCAGCGAAACGAGACTTTTGCAGTGAATTCGATGATCTCAATTAGCCCTAATCGGTTTTGGGGATTATTTGAAAGTCTTTTAAAAGATGGATATCATGCTACTGAAAACATACTCATCTTAGATGATGGCGAAAAGTTAATCGTAAAAGAGGGTAATAGAAGGGTGGCTGTTTTAAAAATTATTCTCGGTTATATTAAAAATGTTGAAATACACAGCTCGATTTTAGATAAAATAAAACTTATTCCAGATGAATGGAAGTCAACCAATCAATCGGTTCCATGTATCATCTATAAGCCTTCTCAACAAAACGATATTGATCGAATAATAGCATTAACACATGCGAAAGGTGAAAGGGCCGGTAGGGATGATTGGAATGCTGTAGCTACAGCTCGCTTTAATAGAGACAAGAAAGAGCATTCGGAACCGGGTTTAGACTTACTTGAAAAATGGTTTAAGTCCGGAAAAAATTTGAACCAGGAACAGGTTAGTAGATGGAGCGGTGATTACCATTTAACAGTGTTGAATGAGGCATTGTCTAAATTGTATATGCATGTAGGCGCCGAATCAGTAATCGAGTTGGTCAATTCTTACCCTAAAAAAAATAAAGACATTTTAGATCAAATGCTTTTTGACATTGGATTAGAAACTCTAGATTTTAAAACGATAAGGGATAAAAATAAGTTTTTTGGAATTCGGTATGGTGTTTCCCCGATTACTACATCTACAAATATTTCGAATCCGACAACTCAGTCCTTAACATTACTCCCATCAGGTACCAGTAATGTTCCAACATCTGGAACTTTAGCAATGGCAGGTATTACAGTGAATACGCACACTACTCCAACATGTAATTCAGCTACAGTTGTACCTAAAAAGACGAAAGCTGTTTCTGCTGATGACCCAAAATTTATTAAACGGAAATTAAGGATGTTTACACCAAAAGGTAACAACAGGGAAAAGTTGAAGCTATTGCAAAATGAAATCATTAAAATAAGTATTATCGATTGTCCTCATGCATTTAGTTTTCTTTTAAGAAGTATGTTTGAGATCTCATGTAAGGCCTATTGTACTGATCATACTAATACTGGGGGACCTAAATTATCTGCTCCTAATGGTAGAGATAAGAATCTGGTCGATATTTTAAGAGAGATTACTAATCACTTAACTAAAAACGCAACTGATAAAGAAAAATTAAAGGTTCTTCATGGTGCAATGACTGAACTCGGAAAAAAAGAAGGATTATTGTCAGTTACCTCCCTTAACCAATTGGTCCACAATCCGAAGTTCTCAATTTTGACAGGTGATATTTGCCTACTATTTGGTAATATTTTTCCACTTCTCGAAGAAATGAATAAATAAAAGTATGAGCAAAGTAAAAACGCCATTAAGATATCCAGGTGGTAAGCAGAAATTAACACCTTTTATTATAGAGATATTAGAGGAAAATGATTTGTTTGGGGGGCATTACGTTGAACCTTATGCCGGCGGCGCTGGGGTAGCGATTGAACTTTTGTTAAATGATTATGTATCTCACATTTATCTTAATGATATTTCAGAACCAGTGCATGCATTCTGGTATTCAATGCTCAACAACACAAGAAAATTCTGCAAAGATATTTCGAGGGTTCCACTTGATATTGATGAATGGCGTAAACAAAAAAACATTTTTAAAACAGAGCGAAAAAATCTCTACTCCCTTGGTTTTGCAACTTTTTATTTAAATCGATGCAACAGGTCAGGAATTCTATCTGGTGGAGCTATTGGAGGTGTAGAGCAACAAGGGGAATGGAAAATCGATGCACGCTTCCAGAGAAATGATTTAATCGGCCGAATTGAAGCTATCGCATCGCGAAAAGATCAGATATCATTAACTAATTTAGATGCTGAACATTTTATTACTCACAATATTCCAACGTTACCAAAAAAGACTCTGGTGTATTGTGATCCTCCTTATTTTAAAAAATCTGACAGTTTATATCAAAATCATTACACGCCGGAAGACCATTTACGAATTTCCAAAGTAATACAGAAAAAGATCAAGCGTCCTTGGGTTGTTTCATACGACGCGGATCCGAACATCCTCTCCTATTATGAAAAATGTGAAGTATTTGTTTATTCTCTCCAATATAATGCAGCAAAAGCATATAAAGGGACTGAGGTTTTTGCGTTTTCTGACAAATTAAGAATACCCTTAGCATCAACACTTTCATTCATTAATGAAGCACTACAAACAATACAATAGTTAATTAATTAATCTCTTTTGTTATACATGGCGTTTCACATTCACCATATGTGTGCAAATCCCCTGGATTAATGGTTTTTTATTAACTATATAGACTATTAAACTATGAAATCAGGGGTATTCGATTATTATTTTTACAAAAAAATGGATAAACCTTGTTGGTTTTACGAATTAGAACAAAAGTAGTTTAGATGTTTGTCTTTGTGAATTTTGCTTAAGCCTGGCCCAATTGCACAATTATATTTTTTCTTTTCAGCATCACTTTTACTAAGTGTATGCCTGTGAGTACATTGATGAAAAACCAACTGTGCTATTTTTAGGCCAGGATATAAACGAATAGGAATGGTACCGCTATTACTAAGCTCTAGAGTAATAACACCTTTATACCCAGGTTCAACAGTAGTAGCAGTCGCAATAAGCAACCCTAATCTAGCCCAAGAACTCCTTCCTTCTACTTGGCATTCTAAATCTGATGGTACACAGACATACTCAAATGTGCAACCAATAATTAACTGTCCAGGATGCAATGTAATTTCATTTTTGAATGGAATTACAATTTCTTCTTGGTAGTTGTTGATAGTTTTTTTAAAATCAGCTATAGGAGAAAAAGTACCTGTTTGATGATGTTTGAAAACAATAAATTGTTTTCCTAATCGTACATCAATACTTGATGCACTTACTTGATCTTCAAGATCCAATATTGGAGTCACTACTATTGGTTCAACATCAGTACTTCTTGACCAATTTAATCTTGCAATAATATCATTTTTTGTTAGCGTCATTATTAAATCTTTCCTGCTCAGTAGAAAGTTCAATACCTTTTATACTCAAAAGATTAACTTTTTTGGAATTACTTTCGTACTCATTGTAGTCATCTGGTATACTACTAAATAAAGTAAATGATGTACCGTATAAAATATTCCTAAAATCAATTATTTCTTCTTTTCCATCTCCATTGCCAATTGAAAATGCATTAGGTGGTATTCCAGCCATTAATCGACCAACAGCTTGCTTTACAAGCGTGTTGTCGATATATTTATAAAAAATTTGATCCCCTACTGCATTTGCAACAGCTTGGAACAAATCATTCTTACATAATTCTATACTAGATAACAGCAAATCTAAAAATTTATCATTGTTATGGTCCTTACACTTTAACTTTAGCTCTTCGTCGATTAGTTGAGCCCAACTATTTACAAAATCGTTATCGATCCGTTCCGTGTTTTTGACATACTGCAAAGCATTCCATATAAAAACAAGTCTATATCTAAAGCTTAAGTAGCCTTGTGTCCACCCTTTGGTTGAATCGAATTCAATTCTTTGAGCAATTAGATATGTGGAGATAACAGCAGTATCACCGAAAATGTACGAGCCATAGATATCTGAAACGAGTTCGATTAATATTAGTTTGTAAATAAGAACAATTTCAGACAGTCTTTGTTTTTTGAAATAATCAGCAAATAAATCTGTTTGTCCTTGCGTAAATGGTGATTTTTTTAAGTCGTCATCTATCAACTTACTTAATTTGTTTTCCATATCATTTTTTTGCAAAAAGTTACCAAATTCGCTATCTGCCCAAGATTTTGCATAAATATGTCCTATTTCATGGCCTAGTAGGACAAATTGCAAAGCAGATAAACGCTCAACTTTTGGGAAAAATATGAAATAAATACCCTCTGGAAATTCTTTAAAAAGAGCTTCCATCTCTGTTTGTGGATCATCAAAAATGAGTAATGGTACTGAAACAACTTCGGTTTTTAAATGATCAACAATATTGCGATTGATGATTTGGTAATTATATTCCCAATTTGGACATATAACAAAATGATGTTTCTTGTGAATATTACCAAATACACTTTCTAATGCAGGGACTATGCTCCATGGGACATTCGGAGTTTTTGATTCATTTAAAAATCCACAAAAAGTTTCAAATGTCTGGCATAGGCTCCCAATGTGCTTTATTTGGTTAAGTGAATATAAACTAAACCTTTTTTCAATTTTTTGAATGATAAGAATTAGTAGTTGAACTAATTTGCATGCGCCAGTAGTGGGAAAATCGAAATCGCTTAAGTTTTTATAAGATTTTAAAATAAATCTTAGCCTACAAAATATTTCACCACGAATAATCTTTTCTGATTTCAGTAGTTCAGGCTTAATATTTGCAGTTGTGATGGTGTTTTGTTGCTGTGGATCAGACATAATTTAGAAAGCATCCTAAAAAAATCATAAGGTTTTGAAATATTTTGATCTGGAATATTTTCACTGACATTTTTTAGAGTTGAACTTATTTCATTTAATTCTGAAATGATCATTTTTATATCCATACCAGGAAAAGCTTCAATCAGTAATGGTATAAATTCTGTAGAAATGGATGCGCCTGCCCTTAGCGAAGAAGTAATTCCCTCGCGTATGACTAAACAATCTTGAATTATTTTAATAGAATCGTTCACAACGGTCAAAGAAAAAGAAATGCCTTGGTCGTAATTTGATAACGCCTCACAAACATTTTCACATCTAAAACCAATGTTGAACAAAGACAAATTGTTCATATAAGGCCTCCCAAAATCATAACTCAAAGGGTTGAGAAAAAAAATTGAATTTAAAACGCGCTGCTTTAAAATAATTCAATAAAGATATAATTGCAAATTCTATACATAAGAATATACTTAAGAACTAAAAAAAACAATAGTATTTAATGACTGTTAATATAACTGAAATTCTTTTATTAAAAAAATTAAAATTCAAAGGTTTAATAAATACAAAACACTTTTCAGCGCAAGTTCCGATCCAAAAGGATATTCACGTTCATATTACAAATGCCTTTATAATACGGTTTCTTGAAAATTGTTTCCAAACGGTGCATTTATAGCTTCTTGCCAGATCTGTTGTCGTAATCGAATTACTAATAACGGGTATATCTTATGTAGATTTCGATTTGAACATCAAGTAACGGTGTTTCATTTAGCTTAAATAAATAATCAAATAGCGATGATCTCGTTACTATAAAGAAATAATGAAACACCTTTTACACAGAGTTCAAAGCAATTGACGTTTCAAACCTATATTCAATTTCAAATGGATACATAACACGATTAACAAAGGAATCTCCCCGCTCTCCCTTATTACTTGTTAACCCCCCCAAAAAAAAGGTGAAAAATGTTTTAACACGTTGTACCAGCTACTCGATCAATTTTATGTAATTATCTAAATTTATAGGGATTTTACCAGAATTTTTTATCAAAGTTGAATCTCGGTAGAGTCAACTACGTTATCCAGCTACATTATGGCAGTGCGATTTCTTCTAACACAAACCTAAAACTGGTATATAATAAAATAGTCCTGGATGCGAAAGGCTTACTTATACCATAGGCCCTAAAATCTCCAATACAGAAGCGGCGCGTCCAGCGCTAAGAAACAGTACAGGTGATGTTCACCCGGGGTACTTTTTCGTATACTTTTCCCTTTGTACCAGCCAGCCCCAATTACAACAGGATACTCTTTGATACCGGCTGTAAGACATACACCCGGCACAAAAAGATCGGTGATCTCCATTTTTTTTGAATGAGCACCTGCCCGACTGAACAGAACTGTAGTAATGGCAGGCCCGATATCGACAACAGGAAAAAAGAGACCGCTTGACCAGCCAGATGCCCAACCTTTTGAAAGTTCAATTCCCACCGGGGTTGTCAAACCTCCGTAACTAAATCGGCTGACTGTTTCCCCGGACCAGTCTCTTTTATAGGTTCCGTTTCCAGATTCTATTCCAGCAGCAAATCCCAGATATGCAGATACGCTGGCAGAAAGCCCCTGATAGTGCCTTTTATTCTGAAAGTTCTGCCTTGGTAATAGAACAGTGTTCAAAGAGGTTTTTACTTCACTATCACTTTTTGCATCTGCGATTCTTGCCAGGGTACGTAGATGCATCCGGAAATCTGTAAAATCTCTGGATGTAAAATCGATGCACTCACCAAGCAACTGATTGACAAAACCAACAACGCAAAAAGTGTTATCGATCCGCGATTGAAACGATTCTCCTGAATCGGCCATCTTTAATGCACAATCCAGTGCTGAATCCAGCCTGCAATAAAAAGCAGCCAGCATATTCATTAAATAAAAACCAGATGTATCACCCGTCAGATATGTCCTCCACTTATGAATAGAATCCGCAATAGTAATGAACCGGTCAGTACGGATCTCTTTCAAAGCTTCGGAAAATGAAGATACCTTCTTAATATCAGTAAAATCTCCAAGACGAAACTCTTTAAGGGCCAGAGACAGCTCTGCAATCGTTGTATAATGGAACGAGTTCCAGAAATGACCCATAATCGATAAACGCACTGATGATGTCAGTTCCTTTGTCGCAGAACTACCGCACATGCACTTGCAAACGGGATGCGCAATATCACAACTGCAGGAATCGTTTTCAGCACGAACCTTAACACCATTAAATACACCTGCCAGAGAATCCGTAAGTGATGAATACACCTCAAAAAGTGTTGTATCAAGATTTCTCTGAAGTTTTTTGAGCAGCTGCGCCTGGAAATTTACAAGGTCGTATTCAACATTATCTTTCCATTCCATGCTATCGGACATGAGCAGGGTGCGAAGACCGGATGACTTCATCATTGAAAAGATGTTAGGCAGACAATGCCGGGTATAAGGATTATGTTTCATTGCTCTTGAAAACAGGTAGAGATCGTTTTCGTTACCAGGATTACTGAGAAAGTCAGCTGCGCCATTTATACGCACAGTATAATCAGCACCGGCCATAGTTGTGATTCCACCAATAAAAAACAGCAACACAGCTCTTCTCATAGTTATCTTAAAACCAGACAGACCTTCTCGTTTAGTATGGGACGATTTACCTTTTTGCGCTAATGAAGCTGAAAAACCGAAAATTGAATGTGAACTCATTATGGTATTGTACCTCGGAATTTTGAAGTATTTTGTTGACATAAGAAATAATTGCTACCCTCATTTATACTTACCCTTCGATGGGCTTCAACCTTCTGTTGAATGAGCGTTTTAGCTATTTGCGGCGCTCATACTGCTCGTCGAAGTATCAAAAGGACTTACAATTACCTCTCTATTCATAATACACTTTCCGTGTGTTCAGTGTGTTCAGTGGTTCCATATTTTTCTCCTTTTCTTAACCACGGAATACACCGAAAACACAGAATAATAACTTTAAAATTTAAACTACACACGTTTGAATTATTAAATATACGCATTTTCGCTTTTCTCCTCACTAAAAAAGTGAAGAGTAGTTTCAGGTGCGTGATCATATTGTATATTTCGACAAATGATGCAACTGCCGTACGGTTATAATGGCATTCTCGACAGATCTCCTCATATGTATCTGGTATCTCGTTTTTTTTAAGATAGATTCAAATTTATCCATTATTAAATCCTAATCGGGAGGTATCTTGAAGTTACCTGTTTTAATCAAATCACTACTGATGGCGTTATCGGCTTATGCTGGGATTATCGCAGCATCATACGATGTAAAACTCGAAAAAACAGTTGGTTACAAAGATTGGGGTGCCAAGTGGGACACCATTTTTGTCCTGAAAAATGATCTTGTAACCCTTGCGATTTTACCAAAAATCGGTGGAAGGATCATGCAATACGACCTCGGAACCCATCCTTCAATCTATGTCGATAACGATGTAAAAAACAGTGTTCCCGCAGATGGTAACACGCTGGTTGGTGGGTACCGTACACTTCCATCGCCACAATCCGATTTCGGATGGCCATCACCACCGGCAGTTGATTGCAAACCTTACGCGTGTAAAGTTTTAACCAGTAACGCAGACTCTACCGTTATTTATCTCGAAAGTGGTATAGAAAACTCAAATGACGAAAAATACAAAACACACCAGGGTCTTCAGTTTAAACGCCTTATCACCATGTACAAAGCATCAAGCCATGTCAAAGTAGAAGAGACTATGCTGAATAAAGGTAACGCTGCATTCACCCATGGAATCTGGGATATTACACAGAGCGACTGCAGAAACAATGACAATGTAGATACAGAAAACTTCTGGGTGTATTTCAAGAAAGACCCCACCAGCACCCTGAATGGGGGCAAAGGATGGGTTCAATATATGCATGAGGGAGAAGAAGGACAAACACAGTGGAAGCCGGATGCTGCTCCGGGTGGGATTATGGGCGTGCAGTACCAGCAGGTAGCAAGTGCAAAAATAGGCGCAGATTGCACCGCAGGATGGATCGCTTTTGTTGACCGTTTTGACGGGTACGCATACATCAAAAAGTTCACCTACCAAAAGGGTAAAACCTACCCCGACAGTGGTGCATCTGTACAGGTTTACACATACGGAAATTACGATATGATCGAAGTAGAGGTGCTTGGCCCTCTGGTAACTCTCCAGAAAAACGATTCAACAAAAATGACCGAGCACTGGTTCAGTGCACGCACCAACGGTCCTGTCCTTGATGTCAATAATGCCGGGCTTATTACCAGCAGACTCACCGCTACTCAAAGCTCCGATTCCATGACTGTGAAAGGTACCTATGGTCTCTTCTACTCCGGAAAAGTTAAATGTGTTTACGTCAATAGTGAAAACAACGAGGTTGCAACGGTAGACTCTTTCCCGGTTGTCCCAACCGATTCTCTCAAAGTTTCAAAAAAATACAGGGTCCCGGGCGGAGCAACCATGTTTCGTCTTGATGCGTACAATGACTTCGGTAAACGCATAGGCACACTTGACACTGTACATATCACCCCTGTATCGGTTGCTTATAAAGGGAACTGGGCAAATGCTGCAACCAGAAAATCGGCCGTGTCAATTAAAAATGGCGCAATTCATGTTCAGGTAACCTCTCCGGGAAATTACAGTGTAAAGCTCTTCTCCATTCAGGGAAAACTTGTTCACACGTTAAATGGGAACACAACAATCTCTGGATCAGTAGCAATCCCTGTTACGGGCAGTAATGCCTGGATCGCACAGGTCTGCGGTGATGGATGGGTTGAGAACTCAATTCTGTATTCGCAAAAGTAGGAGCACGCGTTGCAATGTGTTCCCTGCAACCGGAGCACATTTTTCGCGTAGCCACCCCATCCGCCTTCGGCAGTTTGCTTCGCCTCTACTCCGTGGCCCCACATTAACAGGGGAGGGTGGCGCAGAGGCGAAAAACGTGCAGACTATTGCTACACAACCAATAAGTTTTATTATACTACGGAGAATATGAATGGGAAAACGGCGTAATCACGTTTTAATATCTTACAAAAATTTGCGGCGTTTGATTGGAATTCTTGGACTTTCCCTGCCTGTTATCTGCCTCGCAGGGCCATTACTCTTCAAATACCCGGTGCAGCCATCAATAAGTCACTGTTATTATACAAATGTCCGTGATGTTTTTATCGGGATAATGATAGGTGTTTCCATGTTTCTGGTTACCTATAACGGGTACAATAAAATTGACAACTGGATTACAAATACCACTGGATTCTTTGGATTTGCTATTGCACTGTGTCCCTGTTTCTGTTTCAGCAGTACGGTATCAAAAGTCGGGTTCCTGAATTTGAATCCCCCACTGTCTGACATGATTCACCTTACAAGCGCAGTTTTCTTTTTTCTTCTGCTGGCGATTAATTCAATCTTCCTGTTTACTAAATCCACCGGCAGGGATTTAATGACAAAGAACAAAAAGAAGAGAAACAGGCTGTTTGTCACCTGCGGCATCGTCATCATATCCTCTTTACTTGCACTTTTTGTGCTTCGATTACAACTTGGAGAAATCGAGTTCAACAACAAACCGATTGTCTTTTACATTGAAAGCGCAATGCTCACGGCATTTGGAATCTCATGGCTTGTAAAAGGAGAGACTTTGTGGAGAGATAAAGCGTTGGAGAGCGGGAAGTAATTATGAATTATGAATTATGAATTATAAATTATAAATTGTTAATTGTAAAGTACTCAGGACCTACAGACCTGTACCTGTGTATTCGAATGGATATATAAACCTGTCTCACCTCGTTTGTTGTTAAAGACCAGGGGTTTTAATCCTACATAAGCTGGTAGGCTTTTATGTTTCATAAAAAAAACAGTTATATACAACGGTATCTGATCTCCTGGGGGGTTCAGTCGATGCAGTGTTGTCACCACACCCAAAACAGTTTAAACGCTTAACATCTATAACTCTCACACATAAACAACAAGATACTACGATGCTACAACTTCACGCTTGAAAAATGTAACTGTTTACTATATAATTATGATGATTTCAAACCTTCTGGGGCAGCGCATGAAAGTATGCAACAAACGTGGTTTTACTATTCTTGAAATTGCTATGATTATGGTTATTCTCGGTATTATGTCGTCGATGGCACTTATAAAGTATCCAAAAACGGTTGCAACCAATGATCTTGAAAAAGCGGCAAACGTACTTTACCTTGAACTTCGGACATTGCGCTCGCTCTCTTTTAAGTTTGATGCAGTCGTAAAGGCACGATTTAATAACGTTGCTTCACAGTGCACTATCTGGGTCGACACTTCGGGTAACCCAACGGACAGGAAATATAAACTGGTCAGGATACATAAACTTCCAACATCAGTTAAAATGGGTCATCCTGCAACTCCACCAGGTAAGTGGAAATTTTATCCACCGGCGAACGCATGGAAAGATTCAGTCAGCGTTGAGCCGGACTCTCGTGGCGAATACAACAACGGCGCTATCTATCTGTTTGATCCGAATTTGCCAAAAACAATTTATTGCATAGGCATCACTACCTCGATGCAATCGATAGAACTTCATAAATGGGACGGAAAAGCATGGACTACCACACCCCTCTAAAAACACAGACTGGTGCTTCGCTTGTGGAAATATGCATTACCATAGTCATTATATCGATGACCACACTTATTATTCTTTCATTTACACGAAGCACCAGTAGTATGTCCAGAGATGCGCGAGCAAGCGATGCTGCATATCTTTCTGCAGAAAGAAAAATTACCGAACTTTCAAAAATGTCTAATCCAACAAGTGGGAACGATAATGATATACTGGATAACATAGAACTGAAGCGACAATGGACGGTTAAAGATACCTTTTCGATAAAACGGGTAATTGTTACAGTGACGTTTTCTTCGCTGCAGGGGAGTAACCGGAGTATTATTTTGGCTGGAGCAGTAAATTGAATCACAAAGGCATTACGGTAATAGAGCTGTTGATTTACATGTCCTTATTTATTTTAATATCACTTTTTATTGGTAAGCAATTCAAATTACTTACCAATAATTACAGCGCAGGTAAACGGATAGCACGGCAACAGACCGACATGCGTGATGTGCTTGAACTTATGGTGCGGGAGATACGAAATACCGGGCTAAAGGCATCCTTTACCGGTGGTGAAATTACCCGCGTAAAGGATATCTCAAAAGCTGAAGAGGTAATAATAGCTGCCGGCACTGATTCATCATCATTTATTCACAAAGAGCAAATCAGCGGAGAATTTTGTGATGCTCTGACCATTAAAAAGATTCGTCTGGGAACCGCCGGAGAGTATAAATGTACCGATAAAATAGATTACTACGTAGATGGTACCACGCTAAGGTGTGCGCTTAAAACTACTGAAAAAAAAACAGATTCTACAAATTACGTTATGGCAGAACAGGTATATGGTTTACAGTTTCACTATGGCATAATCAAAAAAGACTCCCTGATCTATAAAGATGACCCGATAAATCCGAATAACTGGACAGTTGCTTCCGGTACCGGAAACAAAACGGCAACCGGGACCAATGAAATCACGCTTACATTTTCTGGAGCAACAACCGGTGCCCTTAAATGTAATACCAGAAGAACCGTTAAAGGCAACTGTACCTATGCGGTGCATCTGAAAATGTTTGCTGGCAGTAGTTTTCTCAAACAGATTGATTCTCTGCGCTTCGCGTTTAAAAATAATACCACGTATTACGGGGCAGAAACCTTTAAACCACATAGTAGTGATATGTGGATTACGGTGAATACAATAGCTGGAGGAAGCGCAGATATGCTCCTTGAGTACGATGTCAACGCTGCCGGTTTTATTAAAATTACTGGTGCCGAAGTGTACTGGTCAGAAGATTCGGCCTATACATGGATGGAAAACCCAACCGCTGCTGCCGATAAAAAAAATGTCGGTGCGATTAAGGTATTTATACTTATGCGAAGTGCTGGCAGCGGGACGACAGTATCCCCAACGTCTATTAATGTTGGTGGTTTGGTTTTTTCACCGCCTACAGGACATTATGTATGGCGGGTGCATGAGGAAATAATCGAAGTACCCAATAATGGCGTATTTTAATTGTGTTGTGGTGGAGGCATTATGTTCCGATTAAATGATAACCAGCACGGATTTGCCCTTGTATACGGCCTTGTTGTTCTGTTACTTGCAAGTGTTGGTGGTACCGCACTTCTTTTTATGGCACAAAAAGATCGTATCGGCGCCTCCGATTATTCTCAGATGCGATCAGCTTCACTGGCTGCCATGACTGCAGTTAAGGCTTTTGAAGGACAGATGCTCAAATACCCTGATAAATCAGTATCCCTCCTGATAGATTACCTTGCAGATCCGGATCGAAAATTTCTATTTGGCAGTACGGCCTCTTCTACCGAAAAAAGAATCAAGCTCTGGGGTGATGCGACTATTGAGGGCGTCAGGTCGCCTGAATATTCCGCAAAAATTATCGGCTTTGACCAAAGTAACTATTTTATCACTATCGAGGGAAAAGGGTATGGCAGTAATGGTGGACTAAAAAAAGTCATTGCCTCATATAATTTAGCTGGTTTAGGGCTTTCTGACCGTTCCATTGGTTCGACACACGGTCTGTTTTTAGGTGGAGCGCTTCAGAACTGCAACGGGAGTATACGTGTCAAGGGTGATGTGTATCTAAGCCTGAATGGTGGCGGTAGCAGCCAGCATTTTAATTCCGGAGGAGTAATCGAGGGAAACCTTAAAACTGCAGCAGTCTCAGCAGTAATGGACTTTACCAGTGCCGGAGCGCTCTACGTAAAAGGAAATGCGCTTATGCAATCCAGGTTGCAGCCACAGGGGCTTTTTAAAGTTTCCGGAGATGCAGGTTTTACCTATAAAAATAATGACCTGTTTATGAACTTTACTAAAGCAATGGAAATAAATGGAAATGTCTATTGTATTCAGACCTTCAATTTCGGGTTCGCTAATTGCATTGATGGAGACAGTAAAGCCAGTAAGACCGCCTACTACAACACATCCTCCACCACTGCCGACAGGTTCAAGGATTATGCCTATAAGAAACAGATCCCTACATCAACCGCTGACTATGTTGCCGCGCAATTGGGAATGATAAAGGATAATGAATCCGCTTTAGGTTTGAATTTACCAGGATCATGGGGTGCCGGCGTCACTAAAGACTTACCAAAGGGAACTAAAATTACCGGAGCGAATCTTGAGACCTGGTGGAACGAAAAAATGGTGGCAGAAAAACTGTTCCAGAATGAATGGCTGGTAATAAACCTCAATGGCGATGTTTCCATGAATGGTGGTACGTTTACCAAGAAAGTTATCTGGATAACCAACGGTAAAAGTATTTCAGTCAACAAACTCTGGTATAACTGTGATCTGGCATCGAATACACTGCTCATTGTAAATGAAAAAAGTGCGCTTTATAACATGGGCGTTCCCAATGGTTCCAATTTTCGGGGGCTTATTTATCACTCGAAAGATAACTCCACTGCAAATACCAGTTACAGTTTTGGTGGGAGTTCGATTCTGTATGGTGCAATACAGCATGCCGGTACAGCACAATTCAATTTAAACGGTACCCCAAGTGATAGTCTCAGAATATGGTTTAACGATCCTATTGGTCAAGCGGCTATTCAGGAAATTGTTAATACCGGAGTAATTCTTTCTCCCGGACTTACGACTCCGGCGCAACGAGGTCTTGCACTGTCCGATATGAAAATTCGTCCGAAGCTGGTAACGTTGCAGTTGTAAGCTAAACTTATATCCTCCGTTCGTGTCGTTGCAATTCCTTACCATGTAGCCCATATTTCGTCCCGTGTTTAGCACGAACGTTTTTTATACGAGCTACGCGAATTACGCGCATCCCGGAAAAAACGGGACATTTTTACCGTTTGCAGTAGCAAAACACATCGACGGATCTTCTGATGTTTTATAAATATCGAAAATAATTCCGGAACCCTCAGGCACACCGGTGATATCCGCCATAAGAATTACAAGTGAAAACCGATTTTCAGCATCGGTCAAAACTTTTACGATTTGCGGATAAAAATATTTTTTATAGATAGTAAATTGTTGATTGTTCATAGTGTATTGCGTAGTACCCTCAGATATTTTGTATAAAATAATAAGATAGTATTCCGGTTATAAGAATACTAATTTTTTAAAAGTTTTTAGTTGTTGACTCTAACCTGATAATTCTGGTTGTTGCTATTAATTTCATTGGAACATATTTTTAAATCAAAGTTGTATTATTTACCTACTGATATATGCAATTTGATCTGAATAACTATTGCTTTAAATTGGAATCTTTAAAAGTACATATCTAAGTTAAATGTGAATAAATAAAGTGAATATCTACGAAAAATTCGAATTCAGTCTAAATAGTTTCATCACATCATTTCAAAAAATTCCACTTTTTTGGCTTTTACTTGTAGTTTTTTGTAATATTGGAATGCTTATCTGTGTTCATACTGGTTGGTTAAACAGCTTTTTTGCTGGGGGTAATTTAGATTTTGTAAATGGTATAGATTTTTATTGCTCACCCAAAGCATATCTGAACCTTCTAGACGGAATCAGCATGTATGACACATGGGGAGGAAAACCTTATATAAACCAGACTTATACATGGTATCTTTCACATCCGGCATATGCAGTATTCGTTTCTTCCTGGTTTTCTGCATTCAAACCGGCCACAGCTTTCTGTATTTGGAATTTTGCAGCAATTTTGATTGTTTTTATAAGTGGATTAATAATGAGCAGCTGTGTTGAAAAACCCCAACATAAAGGGGTTATTTTGTGTATATCAACCATTTCATTTCCATTTTTTTTAACTCTTTATACGGGTAACAGCCATTCGGTTATTGTTTTAAGTTTTACCTGTATCCTTTCCGGAATGTTAAAGCTGCAACAAGCGAATCGTTTCAATGGCCACCTTCTTGTTCTTCTGGGACTTTTGATATCACTATTCTCTAAACCAGTTGTTTTATTAATGTTACCCATGTTTCTGATTGTAAAAGAGACGCGAAAACTCACTGTTTTTTCAATTGTTTTTTATGTCCTTGTATCAATTCTTTTTATTATTCTTCCAATACTTAATCCAGAATCAATCGGTTTAAAAGGCATACTAAAGCTGATCGGTAATTTTAACTATGTTAAACAACATATGAATGTTTATGCGAACAACTACATTTTAACCCCAGAAATGAAATGTAACAGCATTCACTGGTTCAATCTTATTGCACAGGCTGAATACTATTTCAGTCACATTGACATTTTCTCATTAGCTGTATTTATAAATGATGCTACGGGAAAAATATATCCTCCTCTTTTATTCAAATTACCTCTATACACCAGCCTCTTGGCAACATCGCTGCTGTTCCTTATAGGTAAAAGTGATAGAATTATTGCAGCGATAATTCTATTTGTGATGTTTGCCTGCACTTATTACTTGTCTTATAATACCGTATGGGAATATCAGTATTCAGCAATAATGCCGTTATTTGGGTTGTTTGCAATTTTGAAAATCAAAAAATTCTTGGTAGGTAATATAAGTGCATCGTTTTTTATTCTGAGCTGCATTTTGATTTCTTTACCATCTCTTTACATTACATCTAAATACATTCAGAATTACACTCTTCAAATCATAGTAATGCGGTCAACCAGATTAGTACCTGTTGCAGCAATATACATAACCAGTGCCCTGCTAATCCTGAGAATGGTTATAAGACACACCAGGATTAAATTTGATCAAGGCTCTTTAGTCCATTGAATATTATTCTGGTAAAGAATGTTCGCGGTATCTATTGTTGCTGCTTTCGAAAAATTGTAGAGAGCGGAGTCCCTCTTATGCTGGAACATGTAAGAAACACCAATATTGTTATAAATAGTTGCATCAGAAGAATCTCTTAAAAGGGCTTTTCTATAAGCAGTTATGCTCTCAGTAAATTTGCCAATCGAGTAATATAACTGCCCAAGTTCATAATAAAGCTCTTTATTGTTCAGGGTACTACATTCCATTGTCCTTTTTTGTATTTTTCTTTCTACTGCAGTGATTTCATCGTAACACCACTTCAGGTTATTTTTCGCAAGGACAAAACTATTATCCATAGCAAGTGTTTTAACCAAATGTTCCTTTGCTTCAAAAAATCTACCGGTTTTGATCATTGCTACTGCCATGTTATTTAATAATGAATAATCACCTGGAAACAGTGATAATCCTTCCTGGCATACAATAATACAGCTATCAAATAAGCCCCGGTTGAACATGTTGCTGGACTTTTGAACATATATCTGTAGTGTTAAATTTGTTGGGGTCTTTAATTCCCTGGTTGAAATATCTTTACCTTTACTGATAATTAAAGTCCGATGAATAACTAAATACACTATAGGTGAAATAAATAATAAGAAAAAAATTAGAATCAGCATTTGATGCTGATTCTTAGACAAGCTAATATGAAATCGATCTGTATTTACCATCACTTATATACTTTTATCGCTGAATTGGATGCTCATAAAGGTTCCCTATTTTTAAGGAAGTTGGACCAGGGTTATTGACAATGGTTAATCCTGCTTGCGTCGTAACACCAAATACGAAGTTATTCAAAAAATTAATCTCACCACCATCGCAGTAGTTAAATTCAATTATTTTTGTTTCCGGTGGGAAAAAATTATTATCAGAAATTGTAAGGGTTGAATAATAAAGCGAAAGATAAAATGACGGTTGAGTAGCCAGTTCGTTGAAATTATTACTTGTTATACTATAGCTGTTATTTTCTATTATGTCTAATACGAGTTGTTTAAAATGGTTAAAAGTATTATGCGAAATATCAATATCTTTTATCGGTCGAAGGATATACAACGAATCAAAACCTATGATGGAACTATTCAATAATTTAAAATTATAAAAGGAACTTACAGAAGAATTAAAAAAGCACCCATGGCCTTCGAATTTACAGAATGATGCATCAAAGTCGATTCTCGAGTTATAATCAGCTCTGAAATAACAGTTTTTGATAAAAATTGAGTCGTTCTGCTGTCCATTAAACCTGATCGATTTTTTGCAATCTGTAAGGTAATTTCTAAAAATAATTGTAACCCCACTTTCCACCGAGACACTATCGTTAAATGTAGAACTACCAATTACCATATAAGGAGACCTATTCTTCTTAAAATTAAACGTACCATTATAAACCCCATTAATTGCTTCCATGACTTGTGCGTTCTTATGGAACAATACTCTATTCCCATCATCGTCAATCACAATAACTGTAACACTATCAAGACCATGAGATGAAAGTTTTCCATCCATTCTCATCTCGACTTGATTAATAGTATCCTTTCCAAATATCCACAAAACGCTGTCTACCTCTCCAAACTCCTGCACTACAGAAATTAACCCTGTGTTCACCGAATCTACAAAAACAGTATCCGGAAAAAACAGTTCAACCCTGGGAGCATCAGTGATGACCTTACAGTGCATCGTATCTGCAGCTTTATTACTATCAGTATCTGTTGCTCTGTAAATAATGGAAAATGCTGAATCTGCTACTGGTGGTGCAATAATGGTGGTATCATTTCCCGACCAGATTACGGTACTGCCACCAGTACCCTCTGGTGTGAATGTCAAAGTCCACGAAGCTATCGCTCCCAAACTATCCCACCCCACCGCATGAAGCCGTATTGAATCCTTAATAGAAACCAGTGTATCACTTGCCGCATACACCTTCGGTAATCCTGATAGCACATTAACTTTAAATGTGCTGGTGGTTCTGTTATGATCGTCATCAGTGACACTGCAGAGCACAGTAAACGTTCCAGTGTCTGCAAATGCATGTGAAATATAGGGCACTGCTACATTGTATTCAAATGTTGTGTCTTTATTAAAATTTACATTCCATTCGTAGGACACGATTGTACCAAACTGCTGACTGACTTCTGCACCGAATCGTGTCTGTTTACTTCTGGTTGTTGTCATGTCACTAAATGGTGCTACAACCGGAGGATCACTGACAACGGTAACGGTCATGGAATCCACGGATATCTTACCATAATTATCCCGGACAGACACTTTACATTTAAACACACCGTCGTTATTAAAAACTCTTTTTACTATTCCTGTTTCTGAAGAATCGTCATATGTTCCACTATTATCGAAATCCCAAAGATACCACGTTACATTGCCATCTATATCGTGAGCGGCACAGCTGAACGATACTGTATCATAGATTGAAATAAGCGTATCAGGATTGTGCACATCTATTACGGGCGGCTGATTACCTATAGTAACTGTAGCCGAATCGACAGTTTCATTACCATCATCATCACCTACAAGCAAAAACAACTTGTATGATCCTTCTTCATTGTAAATATGTTGCGTAGTAACGTTTTGTGATGAATCGTCCCAGATTCTGTCTCCATCAAAATCCCATTTGCATATAGAAACCGTGCCAAATTGTTGCCAGACAGAAGCTGTGCACGCTGCCGCTACCCCCTGAGATCCGGATCCGCTGCCTTTTATAGAAATTACCGGCGGATCTGTTACTATTACAAGCCTTACACTGTCGGTCCGGAGTGAGCCCACTGTATCGATCACCACGAATTTAATAAAATATTCTTGAGCCGTTTTCTTTGAAAATCTGAGTGTATCACTGCCTGATTTACCATTAACGGTAACTTTCCGGAGTGTATCGTCAGGATTCAAATACCAGAAAACTGCTTCCAGGTTGCGGCTCGGATTGCTGAACGATGCATTGATGCGAATGGTATCATTTATACTGGCGGTATCATTTATGGTACCGGAAAGGGTAAAATGTAATCCTGTCCTGACAGTTCCGGGACCGGGAGCGGCGACATGTACAAAAGGTGAATAGCCGGAACTTATTCCTGCATCATCATCCTGTGCTTTGATTCGATAGGAACAGGTAAGAGTATCGGTTCTAAGCGGAGAATCGAATAGTGTATCACTAAAAACAGTATCTTGTACAAGGACCTTATTTATTTGAACCGGATCAACGCTTGATGTGTCATATCGATATACAATATACCCCTTTAGGTCTGAAACATCGACTTTACTCCATTTCAAGTGAACAATACCCGTCTGGACATCATAATAGGATTCTAACGTATGAGGAGGTTGAGGAGGACCTGCAGGATCAAGTGACATGAATAATTGGTGTACCGAGGTAGTTTTCCCTGCACTGACAATAACACCATGTTCTGAAACTGGTAAATACTCATTTTTCAGATAAGCAATTGTATACGTTCCCTCCGGTATCCCTGTTATAGAA
>JAFGIN010000161.1 GCA_016929595.1 Chitinispirillaceae bacterium | reverse complement strand
TATTGTATAATTATTTACACTTATAAAATACAATATGTTTAGCTCAATCAGGTGGCTTTTTTGTGTAAACTAATCAAATAGTTTAGGACTCAGTCTAACCTGGATTTACCTGTGTAATATGCACGTAATTTTGTAATAGTTATTCCAGGAAATTTGAGGACATTGGTATATGTTATGCGTATGTTACCTGCTGTAAATTAGTCCAAAGATTGTACATATACTGTCAAAACAATATATTACTCCAGATAATGTGAGATCCTTGCCGGATATCATTCCGGAGTGTGTGAGTGATAACAGGAGGTTATCTTTTGGTTTTTCAAAGAAGCAGTTTTTTGCTAAAAGCCAACTGCCAAAAGCGAATAGCGAATAGCTTGAACACATTTGCAGTTTCTGAAGTGGTATTTATAAGTAATGTTTATTAAATAAGGAGTATACAATATGAAGTTCTTTGATCTGTCTGCAACAATTGCGCAGAGCCCCGAAACGGTGCCCCCTTTTTTAAGGACAAATATTACCTATAATTCTCATGCAGATGGAGCGAAGCAGGCTCAGGCGATTTTAAAAGTTCCTGAAACTGTCTTTCGCGATAATGAAGGGTGGGCAACTGAGACCATTACTAATTTAGGCACTCATGACAGTACTCATATTGATGCACCATGGCATTACAACAGTAAAATACAGGGTGAACCTGCCGCTACTATTGATCAGCTGCCACTGGAATGGTTTTTTAGTGATGGAGTTGTTCTGGACATGACCCATAAAGCTGATGGTGATCCCATGGATGTTGTTGATATCAAAGAAAAATTGACTTCTATGAATTACCAGTTAAAGCCCCTCGATGTCGTTCTGGTTCGTACTGGCTGTGATGCTTTTTATTATCAGGCTGATTACCTTTTCAGAGGATGTGGTGTTACCCCTGAAGCTACACGGTGGCTTTATGAAAAAGGGATCCGGGTTATGGGAATCGATGCCTGGGGGTGGGATGTTCCACTTGACAGGCAGGCGAAAGATGCAATGGAAAGAGGGGAGAAGGGAATTTTCTGGGCAGCACATCAGGTTGACTTGCCCTATGCACAGATTGAGCGGCTTGTAAATCTTAAAGATCTTCCGGATTACGGGTTTAAAGTCACCTGCTTTCCTTTGAAGATTAAAGGGGGAAGTGCCGGGCCTGCGCGGGTTGTTGCTATGGTTGAGTGAATAGCAATATAGAAAAACCAATGCACATGTTTATTGGTCTATGCGCAATAGATAACGATGGTGGGAATCCGGGCCACCAGCAGGCAAAAATTAAATGTCAATAATAATAAAAACCATGGTACGAGCCTATGTTTTTTTCTGGTTATGGATAGTAAAATGATTTATCAGTACGGTAAACAGAAACTTCTCACTGGAGTGTAAAATAAAAAGTCGCCCCTTTATCCACTTCGCCCTCAGCCCAGATCCGTCCACCATGACGGTTGATCACCCGTTGGACTGTAGCTAAACCAATACCGGTACCGGTGAACTCTTTTTCCGAGTGGAGACGCTGAAATGGTTTGAAGAGTTTACTGAGGTGTTCCATTGGAAAACCGGCACCATTGTCACGAACAAAGAATACAGTCTCGCTGTTTTTTACAAAATAACCCAGCTCAATGCAAGGTCGCAGTGCTTTAGTGGTGTATTTCCAGGCATTGCTTAAGAGATTGGTAAGTGCTATTTTCAAAAGTTTTTCATCACCGTGTGCCAGAATATTACTCTGAATGCTGATATCAACCTGACGAAGTGGCTGTGATTTCTGGAGCTCGTCAATAATCGCCATAGATAGTGCGCTCAGATCAACATTTTGCATGATCATGTCTTGCCGGGAGATTTTAGATAGATTCAACATATCGTCAATAAGCCTGCTCATCTGATCGGCGCTTTTTATAATGCGGGTAAGGTAGTCCCGACCGGTTTCATCGAGTATGTTCTGGTAGTCTTCGAGCAGAAAAGAGGTAAAGCCTTTCATGGTTGACAGCGGTGTGCGGAGATCATGGGAGATCGAATAGGAAAATGCTTGTAATTCCTCGTTTGCTGCGCTTAGTGATGCTTCCACTTCAGCGCGTCTTCGGAGTTCCTGTTCAATCCGGTACTGAGAATCGCGCGAACGAAGACTCGCCCGTACTGCTGCCAGAAGAGTACGGGTGAGAACCGGTCGTTCCAGTACGCTCGCATTGAGCAATTGGTGGCTGCCAGTCATAGATGTCCATGCTCTTACTGAGGCACTCCCAGCTCTCGCCATTACAATAAATGGGAAATCAGACCACTCCGGCTGTTGCTGGACTGTCCTGGTAAGTCGTTCGAAATCCAAAAGAAGAAGAGCCTCTTCGGCAATAATTGCTGTCCCGGCACCTTCATTGATATCTTCACAAAGCTGCTCCATATTATCGCACACCAGCGCTGTGAGACCATTCTTAGAAAGCACATTGCTCAGCACAACCGTATCTTCTCCCGTGGGAGCTAATATTAGTACTTTGTACTTGTCTTCTGCCGCTTTCATATCGAGGTCACCCTTTACCGGTTTATCCCTTTGCGTCGCTCACATAACGGGGAATACCGGTCGCAATACCTTCAAACTCATAAAGAACCGGGCCTACATGAAGTCCTCTTGAATCCATGGTCAGTTCACGGATCGTACTCTCATGATAACCGCTTCTCTGTTTGAGCACCATAAGGGACTTGTGTATCTGCGCCCGGTGCTCAAAAAATGTAAGATTTATGACAGTATCGGATATATACGAAATATCGAAAGACGATGGTGTATTAGTAAAACCAAGCCCTCCCTGCCGGCTCAAGGTAAACAGCGTGACCACTCCTTGCATATTGAGAAAACTTGTGAGCTCATGGAGGTGTACTGTAAGGAAACGTTCGTCTGGAAGTGCATAGGCATACCCGTTTACACTGTCAATAATTACCATCGACAGCTTATTGTGAATCACTGTTTCGTAAACCATGTTGCTGAATTCACCAGCTGTAAGCTCTGCCGGATCAATCTGACTGATAGTAATTCGACCATCGGCAATATAAGTTTCTATATCCATACCCAGACCTTTTGCCCTCTCGACAAGTGTCGAAATCCTTTCATCAAAACAGAAAATATGCGAGCATTCGTTGCGCTGTGCAGCGGTAACTGCATACTGAGTTACCAGAGATGTTTTTCCGGTTCCAGTCACTCCATGCACAAGAGTGACAGTACCCCGTTGCAGACCTCCATGCAAAAGGTGATCTATTTCGTTGTTACCACTGCTGATAGACTCAACGGTAAACTGTCTGCGGTGCTCGGAAGAGACCAGTCGGGGGAAAACTTTTAATCCGCCTCTGATAATAGTATAGTCGTGAAAACCAGAGACAAACGAATGACCACGGAGCTTATCGACACGAAGGCGACGGCGTTCGGGGCCATAGAGCGGCTCAATCCGGCTCAATTCTATTTCACCATGTGCTATCGTTCTGAGCGGTGAACCGGGTTCAAGGGCGGTATCGATAAAGATTGCCGTGCAGTCGCGCGATTCAAGAAATGTTTTCAGCAACAAGAGCTGACTCTGATACCAGCTCAACTGTCCTGCAAGCAACCTGATTTCGCTGAGAGAATCGAATACAACCCGTTACGGATTATACCCCTCTATCAGCTTGATCAATCTATCCACTATTTTTGGTAATTCAACTTCTGCCGGGTAAAGCATGGTTTGCCCGGTACCTGTTCTATCTGTATGATACAAAAGACGAGTAATAGTAATACCTGCAAGTGACCATCCGTGACTTTGGGCAATCTGCCTGATTTCAGCTTCAGATTCAGAAGTTCCAATGTAAAGACACCCTTTACCCGTTTCTGCACCTTTTAAAAGATATTGAAGGGAGAGGGTAGTTTTACCGCTACCACTTGTTCCATGTAAAGCATACATGTGATTGCGCGGCAGACCACCCCTGAGAACCTTATCAAGCCCCGGAATACCCGACTCAATGCAATCGTTCATTCCTGTCATAGTGTTTGTCTGCTCCTTCAAGTAGTAATTTCAGGCAGATTCCGATTTATTCTGGTTGAAAAGATTGGAAGAAATACCCTGGTAATGGTGTTTTATACTAAACGATTCATTTATGCGCAATGTGAATGCCATGAAACAGCCGGTTAATTTCGTCAAATTATTTTCAGGCCGGGATTTTAATTATTACATTCGGTAATTAAATAGTACCCGCTCAAAACTTAAGGGTGGCCTGTTCTTAAGGACAGGGTTCAAAATTATAAGCTTTAGCGAGATTACAGTGAGTAATATTAATTGCCGGAATAATACTATTGCGTTGGAGAGCAATTGGAAATGTTCCTGGTTCTACTGACAAAATTAACATACGCTTATGCGGGCATAAAAATTGCTACTTTTAAAAGTGTACTGCTGATAACACGGTGGGCTATACTCCATGAAAATTCTTCCCGTTCATCGCAATTTCATCATAATCAACCAGGTGATCATAGCGACCGTGTTCAACTTTTTTATAAACATTGGTATTGCCTGGTTTCTTTATCGCCACGTTGAGCGGATACCTCTGTGGGGCCTGAAGGGTATCGCCATGGACACCCTCACAACAGCGTTCATACTTACGCTGTTTTCCTACTATTACATCGCTCTGTCGGTCTGGTTTACAATAAAGATGAAATGGCTGCCGGTCATTGAAAACCATCCAACGGTTGGAATCGTATCAAAATTGATCTGGTTGCCTGTAATTGTGCAGGGAATCATCTTTGGAATTTTAGCCTCACTGTTAATTGGTTTTCCAGTAATCCTGTTTTTATTTCTAACCAAAAACCAATCAATGGCATATGAGTCGTTCTTCTGGTACAAAGCGATCTTTGGGGCAGCTCTTTCGCTCATTGTTTCTCCACCGATCGGATTGCTGTCAATGTTAGATTTCAGCCGGAGAAGAAAGCTTATCCGGTAACTAACATTACCTGGTTCGCAGCACGGTTCGAGTATTTTGGATCTGATGATGTAGTGTAGAACAAATGATTCTATTGGTTTGCCATATCATTGAAAGTTCAATGAATCCGTGTTCAAATTCCTTTGCAAACACATTGAACCGGTCAACAGATTGTTGATATTTATTCGTTGTAATTCTCCTTCATCCCAGCTCATCACAAATTATGAAACTCTTTCGCAGTCTGGGAAATTTTATAGGCGACGTTAACTGCTTCCAAGTGTGGGATCACTATATTTTTTGCGGTCGCAATACCCTGCCAAACCCACACACTTCTGCTCTGCAGTCCAAGATTCCTCATCACCGTTATTCTCATTACAGAACAAAAAAATATATATTCGAATAAGATCAAGAAAATATATGTTAAAAAGAGATCCTGCAGAACCAATTAAACAACAGACAGGGAGTGACCATGAAACTTAGTGAATATTTTGAATCTACCAAAGGCACGGGTGTGCTTTCAACTGCTGATTCCACAGGAAAGGTTGATGCAGCGATCTACGGGCGTCCTCATTTCATCAATGAAGAAGAAGATCAGGTCGCCTTTATTATGGCGGATAAGGTTTCTCATGCCAACCTTCAGACGAATCCTTCAGCGGTATATCTTTTCAAGGAAAATGATTCCTATGAAGGGTGGCGGCTCTATCTTACCAGAACGGGTGAGGAAAAAAACTCCCTTCTGATCGATGACCTGCGCCGGAGTAAACATTCCTCTGAAGATATGCCTGGTAATAAAGAGTCAAAATTTCTTGTCTATTTTAAAATTGATAAAGTACGACCGTTGATTGGTGATAAATAATAGCCTTATCAGCTGGAAAAACTAACACTATGAACTGGATTGATTTCATACGGTTGATCAGGACCATTTACGGAAGGAAACTGCCAGATATCGCCTTTATTGAATCGCTTGGGCTTTTGGCAGTCAAAATCGGGCAGACTTATGCCTTGCGGATCGATTTCCTGCCTGAACAGAACTGTAAACATTTAACGCAGCTTTATCGTCATACCGATTCTCTCGCTCCAGCTTCATTTAGAAAATTACTTGATGCTACCGTTGATAATCGATGGAAGGAGCAGTTTGCCTCAATTGCTGAGAAGCCTCTTGCATCAGCATCCGTAGGGCAGGTGCATTGTGCGACGCTTAAGAACGGTGCTGCGGTAGTAGTTAAGTTGATAAAGCGCGATTTCATTAATAGATTTACACGTGATGTACACTCATTACGGTCCATGCTCCGGTTTGTCCTCTTCTTTTACCCTAAACTTGCAAAGGTGGCTGATCCGCTGGGAATTCTTGGTACAATTGAGAAGGGTACGCTCGATGAACTTGATTTAAGAAAGGAAGCGGCGGGGCAGGATATTCTCAGGCAGATTACAGAAGAACAGTCAGGGCAGTTTAATCTGTCACGCCTTTATTTTCCGGCAATTTACAGAGAACTTTCCGGGGAGCGGTACATGGTTACTGAATTTGTGGAAGGGGACACTTTTGACGAGCTGCTGACCCGGGGAAAGCTTGTATATGACGAACTGCTCGATCTTTTTCACATACATGGCTTTTTTGTGTTTTGTATTGGAACATTTCACGGTGATATCCATCCAGGAAATATTATCAAAATGCCGGATGGCAAATTTGCGTTTATTGACACTGGTGCTATAAGCCATGTTGGAGACACCATGCGCCGGGGGCTTTTCAACTTTTTTGATGCTCTTTCCGTCTACGATTATGATGCCTGCGCGCAAGCCCTTAATTCCATGGCTGATCGCGGAATTGATGGAACCGCGTATAGCCGGTTCAGAGAGAAAATTCTTGCTTTGTATAAAGATTTTACTAATGCGACTGTTACGCAGGTTAGTCTCACCAGGAGAATGATGGAAACAATCAAGCTTGGGGTCAACAGCGGCATGGTGTTCGAGCGGGGTATGTACCCGATTATCAAGAGTCTCATGTATCTTGACGGAATGGTACTTCGCTGCAATCCACAGGCCGTGCTGGTTCGTGACATGCGAAAATTTATTAATGAATTCAAGACGGTGATGGAACCAGACGGCATCTGAGGCTATTCCATTTCATTCGTGACCTGTGATAATTATACTGGCAGAAAAACACTATTTTGAGCGCAATCCGGCTGCAACTTTTCTGGCAAGGAGATTAGTAGGATATGTTTTAATTACCGGTAAGATCAACTCCCCTGCTTCCTCCGGTCGGCCGGCTTTTATAAGTGCGTCGGACAAGTGCGTTGTCACATCGATGGAATCTGGAAATGCTGTTGCAAGTTTTTTAAGTAATGTTATCGCTTTTTCAGGTTTTCCACCTGCGAATGAAGGTGCCTGGCTGATATTAACAGCCTCTACTAAAAGAGAAAAATACCCCTTCGGTCGGGCAGTCTGAGCTTTTTTAAGCTCCTTTGCAGCCCGGGGACCATAGATCATACCATTGTTGATGCCCTGTGAAGCAAGCAGCTGGCTTGCGAGAGCCTTATGGCTTGCGGTAAGGTAGATATCAGCTCCGGCTTTTTCAGCTTCATTTAATTTACTAATAGCTAATTTCCCATACCTGTTAATTTCGGCAGCATTATTTGAACAATAAGCGATCAGCTCCTGGCGCCAGAAAACCAGGCCGAGTAATAAAAGCGCTTCGGTAGATTTCTGTTCCAGAGCAGGTTTCCCAGTGATAAATTCAGCTGTCTTCTGCAGGCCATCCATGCTGTATTCTTTCGCTGCTACTTCGTATCGGGTTTCGGCGCTGTCGATCCATGGTGACGGTTCTATCGTGGAAGCGGATAATATATTGTAAATAAAAATTGTCAGGATTACTACCAGACGGTGATCAGTTATAGTGAACATTGTTGTATTAATCTCTTTCATTATTAAAGTACTGTTTTTTATGGGTTGGGCCGGGTTGTACAAGCGGACCTCTTCAAAAAAAAATTTCATAATTTTCATACCAGAGTATAGCAACCCTTATTAATGAAGAAGATACAATAATATAAAATGTCTTGTCAAGTATCTCTTCCCTTACACTATTACCGCATACATTGAAAAAATAGCATTGAAAATCCGAAGAATTAAAATTTTATATGAACAAATTTCATCTGAATTGATACTAAATCAAAGAATCTGTCTGAATTTCCAGCCTGGTAGCAGATTCTTCTGATAGTTATAGTAACGAGATGAGCACTAAGAAGTCAGTGAAATCCTGCTTTTTTCTAACTTCTTACTTCTCACTTCTTACTCCTTTATACTAAATTCTTTTGAACAAAAATCAAAACCTTTCGCCGTGTACTGGAGGATTCACCAATGAGCAAAAAAATTATGGCACTGGCCTTTTGTGCTATGATGACTTTTACTTCAACTTTTGCCGATTTTGATCCTTGTAAGTTCAATTTTGGAACGGATTGGGATTACCTGGCGGGTAATCAGGGATCTGGAGTGGCAAATAGCGTCGATTATGTAACAAAATGGATTGTAGATGCATCATTCGATGGAAATCCAGTGTATAGCAAATTTTGTGAATATTGTAAAAATAATAATAAAACGCCTGTTTTTTATGGCTATATAATAGCAAAAGCCGCAGCATTAGGAGATGCAAACGTTGGCGGTAAATTAGGAACTGAGGGGGCGGGGTGGCTTAGCTCAAACGTGAATAATGTAGTTAATTATTACAAATCTTTTGCTCAACGGGTTGCATCAAGTTTTGGTACAGAAAAGGCAGTTATCTGGCTGATGGAACCGGATTATTACCAGTATTTTGATACCGGGAATCAGAAAACAAAATTGAACTACCAGCAGGCAGGTCAATGGATGGGGCAGATGATTGATGCTGTTAAACAGGTACTCCCCAATGCACTATTTGCAATTGATGTTTCACCGTGGATTGAGTGGCAAGCTGGCAGAACCGCTTCTTATTATGGAGCATTTCCAATGGATAAAATCGATTTTTTATTTACATCGGGTGGAATTGCGCTGGCTAACAGTGATAAGATTAAAAATGAAGATCCAATGACCTGGGGAGGATTATACAGCACTGTCAAAAAACCAATAATTGCTGATTGCGGTTATGGTGCTGGTGGTGGGTGTACCGGGCATAATGCTGCCTGGGATGATGTAAACAATCTTAAAACACGGATTGGAAATGGCGTTTGTGCGATAACTCAGAAATGCCCCAATGGTGGCTGGGGATCGACTATCTCTTCATTAAATTCTTCTCTCGCTAATGTTGAAGTTAAATCATGCGGGGGTGTTGTCCCCAGTAAATTCACACTCTCTGTAACCAATTCTACTGGTGGTACAATTACCAGAGACCCGAGTGCAGAATCGTATGCTCCGGGAACAAAAGTAACACTTACCGCAACACCCTCTGATGGGTATGTATTTAAAAACTGGTCTGGAGCATCAAGCAGCACTAATACTATAGTTGAAATTACCATGGATGCCAGTAAAACGATATCCGCAGTGTTTGAACAGAAACCAGCCAACGTCGCAGTCCTGACAATTAAACTTACCGGAGGGATGGGGAGTGTTACAAAATCCCCTGATAAAGCGATGTACGATAAGGGGAGTACGGTTACGCTGACAGCAAAACCATCAAGCGGCATCAGTATCTTTGAAGGGTGGAGCGGTGGTGGCTTATCCGGAAGTGAGCTGACAAAAACAATAACACTTAACTCAGATGTGACAGTAAATGCACTGTTCAAAGATACTGCAAAAGTTGATACTATTCATATCGAGGCGGAAAATTTCGTTGAGAAGAGTGGTGATAAAATCGTTGCTGAAGCAAGTAATGGCATAACAAGTATCGGATGGATTGAAAGTGGAAATTCTACAACCTACAAAGTGAATGTAAACCGTGCCGGAACCTATGCTCTTGCGTTCAGAGTTGGAAGCGGTCTTGACAATGCGGACTTTACTATTGCAATTGATGGCAAGAGTGCAGGGGCAATCTCGTTTCCGGGTACGAAGGATGACTGGTCAACATTTCAGTACGAAACACTCAGTAAAACAGTCGACCTTACCGCCGGTGAACACACTATCAAGCTCAATTACGGAGGAGCGATCAATGTTGATAAGTTTCTTCTTATAATGAATATGCCGGCACCTATTGTAACTGGAAAAAGAGTTGCTGCCGCCGGATGGCAACAGGCGCAGATTACCACTGTCAGGGGTGGATTCACAGCACAGTTACCATCAGGGCACACCTGGTCATCATACTCACTATTCGATTTTAAGGGAAGAGTGATCAGTAAAGGGCGGGTTAGTGATGCGATGTCACAGCTTTCATTTTCCAATCTTTCTCAGGATGTATGGATACTCAGACTTGAGGGCAATAACGGGTCCACATCACTGCGTACAACTGTAATGCGGTAATAACTGCCTGATGATACAATGCACAGGTTTTCATTCCGGTATTGGTATCGGTATCGGTATCGGTATCGAAAAACGCAGTAATTGAGGATCGATCCCGATTCCGATCCCGACAGCGACCCCGATAATTACTATCGAAAAAATGTCGGTAATTGTATGACCGATTAATAATCGCAGTAAAGATGTAACCGCTTTTATTCTTAACCCTGTATCTTTAAAATGGATACAGGTTTTTTTTGTGCTGTAGTATGGGTGTTTACGTATAGTTTCATGCGAAGCAGATCGCGTAAAGGAATCGTTCAATTTAGGTACAAATAATAATTAATATGTACGAAATGGGGATGGTTTTTTTATATAGCTGAATAGGCAATATATGGAAATTGCTGATCTCGACCCGCTAATTTTCGATACGAATTCGCTTCTGGTCTTTTGCTGATTGGATCTTTTTCTTTGTAGACATTAAATGGCTCCTTGTTAGTAAAAGAATATTGTGGAATGAGCCACTTAAAAAACATATTTTTATTGTTCGGAAAAAAAATAATACCATCACATTTTTTCTTTACAGAAAATCAAAGCCTTGTCAGCAAAGGAAGGTCAGGATATGAATAAACTACTGTATGTGATTTTACTACCACTACTAATACTACTCAGCGGATGTTTCATATTTGAAAGTGATGTTACTGGTGATACTGGGAAATACCGGTATTCATTTAAAAACCAGCCTGCGCAGGGAAAAATTGGCGGTGAAAGATGGTTGTATCTTGCCGGCAGGGCAGAACAAAGTGGGTATGACAGCAATGAATTGTCAATGGAACTGTTTGAAGTAGCTCCGCAGGGTGATACCTGTTTATATGGTGCTTTTGATAACTCAAAAAAGAGTGTATGGATTGAAGTTAAAAAAACACCAGGCATTTATGAATTGGGCTGGACGACTCAGGTTGTATTTACTGGCAACAAAATTACCTCTCTGGGTGCGGTTGAGATCGTGAAATGTGATACAATATCTAAAATTGTTACCGGGAAAGTGGATGGATTTTTTGATGATAATACTAATGTAAATGGTTATTTTACTGTAAAATATTGTAATTGAATATTTAGTGTCGGCCCCTGACTGTCGCTATTCGTTTCAAGCTGGTAATATGTATCAGATGATAAGGTTTAATTATTTTTCATTAATGCGATAGCTGAGCGACGAAACATTCTATCTTAACAAGGTTTGTTAAATGTATCTTTTATTGAATCGATTTTCCTGTTTCAGACTGCTGGTGTTTTCAATGATACTTACCCTTGCTCACGATGTGCATTCAGCACCTGAACCAAATCTTCGCGGCCGGGTCATGGATTGGAATAGCAATGGAGTACCTGATGCCATAGTCAGGCTCAATCTTGCTAATCTGCAGGTAAAAACCGATCGCTCGGGATATTTCTCATTCAACAGTGCGCATTCCGCACATAAAAAAACACCAAATAAGATAATAATGCCTGATATACAATTAAGAAACACTGTACTCAATATTAACCGCACAGCTACCGGAGTTCCTGTTGTGGTTTCACTTTTTACTACCAGTGGTAAGAAAATTGCAGTGGTGTACAGTTCAAAAAGTGCAACAGAGAATGTAGCAGTTGATATTTCCCGCTGGATTCGTACTGCCCAGATGGTAATTATCCAGGTTGCAACCGGATCTGAAAAGTATACAATCCCGGTCATCTCCTTTACCTCTTCTCATTGCGCATTATCATCACCCTGTCACTCTGCCGATCTCTCGTCCCATCTTCAAAAAAAGAATGCAACTGCGAATGATGTGATTACCATCACTCACTTCGGTTACAATTCTGTAACGTATGTGCTGTCAACACTGGACACTATGATCGATTCGATAAAACTCTCTTATGAGTTTCGTAATGCGGGTGATCCTGCTGGTATGATCAGGATTCCGGGAGGCGTATTTCAGATGGGGGCGAATACTCCCGGTACTGCGTCGTATCCTGCGCACTCTGTGTTTGTCTCGCCATTTTTTATGGATTCAACTGAGGTGACACAAAGTGAGTATGTGAAACTGACCGGTAAGGAACCCTGGTTAAAACATGAGAAGGCTGCGGCGTGTGGAGTGGGACCTCTTTACCCTGCATGGTATGTCAATTGGAATGATGCGGTACAGTTCTGTAATCAACGAAGCAAAAAAGTTGGTCTTGATACAGTATATACCTGGACAGGTGTTGATGGTGAACCGGGAGATAACGGGATACTTTTGAATGTCAAAGAGCATTTTGAGAAGAATGGATATCGTTTACCTACGGAAGCTGAATGGGAATATGCCTGCAGAGCGGGCACGCGTACAGGTTATTATTGGGGCGCTACTGCGGATTCGGCCATAAGTACACGTCATGAATGGTCCTTTTACAATTCAAAGCCTGCCTCAAAAACAAATGAAGTGGCCAGACTGATTCCAAATCCTTTGCGGTTGTATGATATGGGTGGGAACCAGTTTGAGTGGTGTAATGACCGTTATGCAGAGTATACGAATGATTTTCAGGAGAACCCCGGACATGCTTCGGAAAATAGTGGTCCCGTAATGCGAGTAAATCGATCGGGGCATCATGGAGAATCTGCTGATAATTTTACCAGTTCAGCACGTTACATTTCAGATCCTGTTATTAAAAATGATGCAGATGCTGCATATGGTATTCGTACCGTTCGTTCCGTAGTTGATAAACAACAGGCTGCGACTAAGAGCGTTAACGGCGTTTTTCAGTTATTCATCGATCAGGTTATGAACAAAACCGTTTTTGTTGGACGCTTGTATAATGGACCGATGCCGGTCGTAGATTGGGACACCGTGATGACCATAGGAGAGTGTCGGTTGATTGTACGAAAGATGTGGTCCTGCCCCGGGTGTGGAAACTACAGCTTATGTGTCAATAATAATAAATGCATTCCCGAACCCGATACGATTACTGCCGGAACGGTGACTGTCAGCGGGTACACTAACAGAGCGGGCACAACAACCAGTACAGTGACTCCTATTTATCCGTCATCAGTTTATCAACCGACGCTGGACAACCGCCCTGCCAATCCCCCCTGTACTGAAGGTGAAATCATTACGCTTACAGCAAGTGGGAATGATTATGTTGCCGGTTTCTCAATTTCAGCGCGAAGCATCAGTAAAATCGAAATCGCAGCAGACACAATACCGATGAACCCTGGCGAGGACATTAACCTTAAATGGAAGGCGGCGGCTAACCCGGCCGATTCACGAATACATGTGATAGTTGATATATCGTATCATGGTGGAACAAAAGCGAAAATCGACTGTGACTGTCTTGATGACGGCGAGTTGACAATTCCTGCTGCCATGCTTGACAGTATTAAAACATACGGTATGTCAGGCTATCCGAAAATTGAGATGTTTCGTATTTCTGTGGGTACTAATCCAGACAAAAAGGTTCTGTTGATGGTTCAGTCCTATGTATTACTCTGGCTTAAAATTCCGGGGCTTATTTCGTGCTTACCGGGGGGCGACGGTAATTGTCCATCCGGTATGACATGTCGAGATGATCAACGTTGTGTACCGGAGACTGATGAATAACGCTGTGCTTGATCGAAAAAAAATGTAAAATTTTAATTTTAACGAATTGACAAGTATGTGCGGGACCCTTAAGGACTTGTGTGAAAACAAGGTGTAACTGTGTCAAATCTTCTTCATTGGAAAAATAATTATTGTTGCAAAGTGTTAATCGAAAAGTGTTGCAAAGGTATGGAAAATACCTACTATATCGTTTACGAAAGAGCAATATCTATAAATGGACCATAAGCTAGTCGCGAGGGTAAATGTTTCAAAAACGGTAACTATCCCGTACTTCTCAGCCGTGACTACGGGAGTAATGGTTCTATTCTGCATGCCGGTATGGGCTGTTCCGGAAATGTAATAGTAATGAAATCGAATTAAAATTATTTAATGAGAGGTGATTGTCAAAAAAGCGCATCATAATACAAATCAAAGTTGTTTCAGGCATTAGCATTTTACGTACTTTCTAAAACATCTGGTAAGCATAATGCTTCATTAAAAGGTACATGTCTGGTGGAAATGGCTATACTGTTATTTGTTCAACCAGGATTCAATCGATGCGTTTTCGATAGGATTCGGTTAGAACCATGAGTATACCAGCAATAACCAGTAACGCACCTTTCTTGAACCAGTTCCAGAGAAACTGTTTGAAACGACAGGTGATATCAATGCGGTTGCATGTAAGTAAAGAAACAGATCTGCTGTAAAGAGCTTTTGAAAATAGAACAATCTTAGCCGGAAAAATCAATATTCCTATCAGCTAAAAGATAAATAGCAAAACAAAAGATACAAATACGACCAATGGCTGAAGCCCTGGTGGCTCCAACCAATGATTTTAGCTCATGCTAGAGTTCGTACGTACTTTTCTCTTTCCCAAAAACGTGTCTTTGCTACTGCAATAAATGCATGTTCATCCCTGGAATCCACGACTCCGGCATCATGTTCGATATTAGCCATTTTCAAAAGGGTTAGTCCCCCATTGTCAACAGAGATCCCTTTTAAATGACTGTAAGCATCGCGTACAAAATCTATTGCTGCGTTTTCTGTTAACAACATTTTTACGCCTTCGTCGGAGAGAAGGACTGCGACTGCATCGAAAAGCACCGATGGTGTGCCTGCGAGTTGGCCGTCAGCTTCGATTATCGACCCATCATTTAGCCTTGTTTCACCCACTTTTGGAGCAATGAACTTTACTGTTGCACCTGCTTTAGTTGCGGCTTTTTTAATGTTATTAATCGAAACGGAATCTGATCCATCCGCAATTAGAATTCCTATTGAGCGTCCCTCAAGAGTATCTTTCATCTTACCTATAATCTGCAATGCAGGGGAAGGCTCCAGATTTTTAACAGGTGAAGTGGCCTTTGGTGCATCAGGTATTGTATTTAGTCCGAGCCCTGCTCCGACCCGCGAAGCGAGGTTCTCTTCGATATGTCGCAAATGACCAACGATCGCCTTGCGTACATGCACATGTTCGACTTTGGAAAGCTCAAAAACAAGCGCAGATGCAATGTGCGACTGTTCATAAGCGGATTGGCTCAGATAAAACTGTCGCGCCTGACTGTAATGGTCTGCAAAACTTTCTGCACGAATACGGCCTTTTTCACCGGTTTCAGATACGGCCTTACTATAAAAACTTCCTGATGGTGTTTCGCGTGGTGAACTTTCAGACAACGTATTGGGTTCGTACGATACACGACCTGCCGGTTGCTCCATTTGCATATGTCCATCACGCTGCAGGTTGCCAAACGGGCATTTGGGTGCATTAACCGGAATCTGGTTAAAATTTGATGTCCCAAGTCTAGACAGCTGCGTGTCAAGATAGGAAAATAAGCGGCCCTGCAGCAGCGGATCATTTGAGAAATCGATTCCGGGGACAATATTTGCAGGACAGTAGGCAACCTGCTCGGTTTCGGCGAAGAAATTGTTTGGCCAGCGGTTCAGTACCATCCGTCCAATCACTTGCAAAGGTACCAGCTCTTCAGGAATAAGCTTGGTAGCATCGAGGTGATCAAAGGGGAATTTATCAGCTTGTTCCTGAGTGAAAAGCTGAACCGCGAATTCCCACTCGGGGAAATTTCCTGCCTGAATAGCCTCGAACATATCGCGACGATGAAAATCGGGATCAGCGCCGGAAATCTTGATGGTTTCATCCCAGATAGTGGACTGCAATCCAAGTTTTGGACGCCAGTGAAATTTGACAAAGGTCGACTCATTCTTATCGTTTATTAATCTGAAACTGTGTACACCAAAACCTTCGATCATACGAAGCGAACGCGGTATTGTGCGATCAGACATTATCCACATCACCATATGCATCGATTCAGGTGTGAGCGAAATGAAATCCCAGAACGTGTCATGTGCAGTAGCTGACTGTGGGAAACCACGGTCGGGTTCCATTTTTACGGCATGGATCAGGTCGGGAAATTTAATGGCATCCTGGATAAAAAAAACCGGAACGTTATTCCCAACCAGGTCCCAGTTACCTTCTTTTGTATAAAACTTAACGGCAAACCCGCGTACATCACGAGGTGTATCTATTGATCCCGCACCGCCTGCTACTGTTGACAATCGAGTGAATACCGGTATTTTTTCGTTTACTTCGGTAAGGATTTTGGCCGTGGTGTATTGTTTAAGAGAAGTGGTCAGTTCAAAAAAACCATGAACACCCGTTGCGCGAGCGTGAACGATGCGTTCGGGAATACGTTCGTGGTCGAAATGAGTGATTTTTTCGCGAAGGATAAAATCTTCGAGAAGAGTAGGACCGCGTGAAGTAGCCCTCAAAGAGTTTTGATCGTCGGAAAGTGCAACCCCCTGGTTTGTGGTGAGGGCGGGGTGAGTTCCACCGGCGATTTGATGCAACTCGCCACCTGCACCAATCAGTGAATCATCGCTGAGAGCAACACTTTTTGCCTGTTTGTTTTTTTGGGAATTGTCATTGTCCATAGATGGATCTCCCTTTAGTAAAATGTTACTTATTCTTGAGTGTCTATATGAACAGTAGTGGAGTTCACATTTTTTTAATACTGTAAATATTATTCATGAAAAAATGAAAACTGGAAGAGAATGGAATGAAACACCATAATGCATGTGGGACTATTAGTTTTAACTACTCAAGAGCCCTTCATATATAAGAGTATGTCAAAAACTTTCATTATATGATCAGGATCTGGCAGTAATAAGTTTTCTCACGCCGCCAGGTGTGAAATATGCATTGATTACATTTACTGAAAGGGTTATGTATAATAATCTCAAACATATTTTTAATAGGACATGGTTATTTTACTTAACACACATGCCCGCAGGGTTTTGGAAATCGCATCCCTTAATATATCAGGGTATCTTTATAGTACTTTTGTAATGGCTTTTTATTTGGCAATAATCTTGCCAGTTATTTGTCTTTTAAAGAAACAAAAGTGTGAAACTCCCTCCGGCAGCCTGGAATGCCAGCAACCAACCGTTTTTTTCGGCTCTTTCCACTTGCCGTAATGCTTCCCCGATATTTCTTCAGAATTTTTGATAAATCCTTCTTCTTCAATGAATGAAATAATCTTCATAGTACCGTTACATTAGGGATCACGAAAAAAACAATACTGATATTAAATTGCGATAATTTTACTAAAAATCTACCGGCAGTCCCCCCTGAAACATTACCGTTTTGATCATCAGTCCTCACAAGGAGGGTACAGTGAAAATCCAAGAAAGAATTTTAAATAGTGCGGTTTAGATTAATGTAGAAAGCGCAAAAAATGGCAGGGGTTTAAAAACTTAAAAAATAAGAGTGATAACTGTCTCAATACAAGGCACAGGATTTCATTTCGGAGTCGGGGTCGGTATCGGTATCGAAAAAACGCAGTAATTGAGGATCGATTCCGATCCCGATTCCGACAACGACCCCGATGACTATACTGCAGACGGGTCAAAAGTGAATATTTTTGTTGCATTACATATTTCCCAGTTTTCGCGTTCCCCCATCCGCCTTCGGCACC
>JAFGIN010000160.1 GCA_016929595.1 Chitinispirillaceae bacterium | reverse complement strand
GGTGCCGAAGGCGGATGGGGGAACGCGAAAACTGGGAAATATGTAATGCAACAAAAATATTCACTTTTGACCCGTCTGCAGTATATTATCTTACAACCACATTTTAAAATACATTCTGATCGACGTATCAATTCGTTGCAGCCCTGAAAATTTTCCCTGCGATCACCAATCGACGCTCACCACCAGCAACACTCACAAACCCGCCCCTCATACTGAATGAAGCTGAGGAAGAATCGGCTCTCTTAGGTACTGCAGCATTGCGCGCAGAGACTTTTTCCTCCCCCGTACAGACGCAATGCATTGCACCTCTCGCTGCAGCAACCTTTTCCTGCCGTGGCGACCATAAACGTAATGGCTGAAAAAGCGGTAACACCATTTGTGACCCAACTACTGCCGCACTATAATCTTGCTCGAATCTCATGTGACCTCCATATTGTTATTACACTCTTAATATACTGAATATTTGAACAGTATGCAAGAAAAAAATGTTCACATGAACATTGTTGCACATATGCTGTACAGTGTTGTAGTAATGTGTTGCAATGCAACACCTCTACAACACTCAAGTTTTTCTGCACTAAATCAGTTATATTAGATTTGATCGTTTTTCAAAGAAATAACAACTGGCACAATACATGCATATAAAGGTGCATTAAATAACTGTAAACCACTGATCGTAGTTGAATACAAAGGAGACGATATGAGCATACAGAAGAAAATTTTAATATCAGGTTCGTTGTTGGTGACATTGATACTTTTGGTATCCTGTGGAAAGACATCTGAGACAAAAAAGACGTCTGTTGAAAAAGATCCTGTGGCCCTGGTGAGTTCGGGACAGGTGTTCAAAAGCATAATCGATTCAAACAGAGATACCCTGCTGGTGTTTGATCTCTATGCAGACTGGTGCGGCCCCTGCAAACTGCTTGAACCACTATTCAGAGAAATGGCTGCCACACATGGGGATAAAGTAAAATTCTTCCGCATCAATGTAGATAAAACACCTGATATAGCTTCAGCATTCGGAGCACGGGGTATCCCGTTTGTTTCATTCATACGAAATGGCGAACCGGTCCACTCGCTAATGGGCCTCAACCCACGTGAAGCGTATGAGCGGGTGATTGGTGCGTGCGGATCGGTTGGTTCCAATGAAGACTGCAGGAAAAACCTTGAGAGTTCTCTATAACCTGTAAATCACATGGACATTTCAACTCCGCACTGAAAGCAGTTTATCAGCGGGTGCGGAGTTTCATTTTCGATAACAAACCTCTCAGGAGATATCATGCCGTTAAACGTTATAGTAGAACGCTGTCCGCAGAACCATCCATGTCCTGCAATCCGCCGATGCCCTGTCGGAGCACTCAAACAGGATGGCTTTGATGCACCAACGGTAGATAATCAAAAGTGTATCGATTGCGGAAAATGCACCAGTTTCTGTCCAACTGGCGCGCTGGTACTTGAGAAGAAGTAGTGTGAAGGAGGAAGGATGAATGGTGAAGGAGGAAGGATGAATGGTGAAGGATGAATGGTGAATGGTGAATGGTGAATGGTGAATGGTGAATGGTGAATGGTGAAGGATGAATGGTGAATGGTGAATGGTGAATGATGGAAGTTAGTTTGTACACCTCCCCTTCTCCAGTGAAGAAGGTTTACCACGGTTCATCATCTGATATCGGATCGAGTGGTGAAGCCTCCCTGCCTGCTGTAAGCTAAACGCAGATTAATAATACCCTCAGTTATAGTATCTTCATTCCGGCATTTGCCGCGCCGTATAGTGAAATCGAATAATCGAGTATCACATACACTGGAATTTTTTTCAACAGCCCAACAACATTGCGATTGTAATTTATCTCGAATGTTTTCATGAAAAGATCATCCTCCTGAAGCCATCTCAGATCTTTAGATACTGTTCCTCCGGCAAGGAAAAGTCCACCGAATGGAAGTGTTGTACAGGCAAGACTGCTTGCTTCACTAGCAAACATCCTGACATAGAGCTGCATCATCGATCTGCAGTAATCATTCTCTGATGCTCCTCTGGAGATCCTGCCCGGTTTATCAGAATCTGCTGTAGCATCAATCTCCGCAATCAGCCCATCAATCGGCATCTTTTTGCTATCTTTATAAAAATGGAAGATATTTTTTATACCCTGACCACTTACAAACAGCTCTACTCCCGGAGTAATACCAATCTTATTGCGCATATATTTGCAAAACGCTTCACTCTCATCGTCAAACGGAGCAAAAGCCGCATGCCCACCCTCTGATGATGCCGGAATGTAATCCCCGTTACTATACACCAGAAATGAAACACCAAGTCCCGTTCCCGGTCCAATAACTGCAATTGTTGCATTCTGCTTTGAAGGCACCGTTCCATCGGGATGTTTCAATTTGTGAATATACCTCTCATCATTAACATCATAAGTCAATAAGCCATAACTGATTGCGACAAAATCATTAATAAGCAGTGTCGTAAGCCCGGTTTCCCTCTGAATCTGCCCGCCATCAATACTCCATCCGCAGTTGGTGAGATTGACTGTATTGTTGATTACTGCACCAGCAGCACTGATTGAACAACGTGTCGGAACAAGATCTGCCCTACGCTCCCTGCCGATTGATAGTACCTTTTTTATAGGGTCAATAACGTCATTTATCTCCGCAGATGGAAAGACCACTTCAAGAATAATCGTATACCTGCCGCCGGTTTCACCGACAAGAGCAAGATTGGAATTTGTTCCACCGATATCACCGGCAAGAATGAGGTCCGAAAAGGTCGCATCAGGATTCAGCCATTTTATCTGCATACTATCTACACCATGCATGTTATTGTTTTTGATAAAAAATCAGAGTTGAAATTATCAGGAAATGGAGCAGCCTTCAGAAAAGCTGTCTTCAAGTTTGAAATCAAACAACGGTCCAAAGAACACAGTTTTCCATAATCTTCGTCAAATCAGGTAATTTCACCCCTGAAACGGTTTCCAGGTTCATTTTCTATAAACATATATTAAGCAATTATTTAAATGCAAACGATACGCTTTTTTTCGTATTCATGAAAAGAGATTCTGGTGGTTCTTCAGGTTTGCCAGGAGGATCTTTTTTGATTAGGTAACTGACTGCTATGCAGATAAAATAAAATTTATATGGGGCTAAAGGTTTCTGTTTGGGTACCCCCCGTGCAGCGATCTATAAAGGCGAAGCATATTCAGGGGGGGACCCGCGTGGGGTTTTATGTATGTTAAACGGCATTCCCTCGTCTTACAATCTATAATCATTTGGATATTTAAGAGTAACTCCGGGCAGAACAGAAATCCGCAGATCTTTCAACAGTCCCGGCTGAACAATGCCACATGTTATGTTAATCTTCCAAGCCGGGTACTGTGAAAAAACCAGAAAAAAAAGTGAGAAAATTGCTTAACCTGTTTTGTAATTTTATTTATCAGTACGTATTCGGAACTCGCCTGGAATTGATCACTCCTCACTGATTTCTAACCGTTTTTTGTTCAAAATTTAACAAATGGAGCATATTTTAATTCACAACGAATACCGGATTACCACACACAGCAAATATAATCCCGTGTGTTCAGGAAACAATTTTTTAAAAGGAGTCTGAAATGGGTTATGAATTTTATCTTTTTGAAAATGATGAAAATCGAACAGATCTTTTGGAATTGAATGATGAATTCGAAGAGTGTAATTTCGATGAGACAAAAACAATAATGGAATATGACCGGGAAAAGTAACATTTTTTCCCGGTAACGTCCACCTCGACTTCGCTCGGTGACCGGTTTTGAGTTTTACTCAATAAAGCGACCATCTAAGATACGGTCTTGGAGCAAAGTCGAGGCATGCGCGTGCCCCTACCCGATATGTGCGTCCTTCCCTAACCGGTCGTCGAGCGGAGCCAGACGAGCCTAAGAGGTGAGAAGACTGGCACGATAAATGATTTTCAGTATTATCCCTTATCATTAAATTCCAGCGTAGTGTGAGGGTAGTAACTACTCGCAGCAAAATCACCTGAACGCATTTTTTGACTGGTTCTGCGGGACCGAAAAGACTTTTCAAATGTCAAAGTAAAGCATCTTTTCACAAGGGTAGATATGAACGCTACGAAGCTTGATTGGTACAAGTATGGCATTGAAGACACATTTGATACATTAGAGACATCTCTTCATGGTCTCAAGATTTCAGAAGCCCATTCCCGATTAGAAACGTTCGGCCCGAATCAATTACCTGAAAAGAAAAAGGATACCCTCTGGGGACTTTTATTCCGGCAGATTCAAAATCCCCTTATTTATGTTCTCATTGGTTCGGCGATCCTCGCTGTCGTGATGGGCAAAATAATCGATGGATTTGTAGTGCTTGGAGTAGTTATCATAAATGCGCTCATAGGCTTTTTTCAGGAATACCGGTCAAGTAAAGAGATCGCTGCTTTAAAAAAAATGGTTCCTGATACCACAATCGTGATCAGAGATGGACATCCTCAGACAATTCAATCTTCAGAGCTTGTTCCGGGTGATATAATTTCACTGGAATCGGGAGATAAAGTACCTGCAGATATACGCCTCTTTGAAGTGCACAGTTTCAAGGTCATGGAAGCGGCATTGACAGGCGAATCTGTACCATCAGAAAAAACAGTTGATACAATCGCAGATAACGTGCCTTTGGGAGACAGAAAAAATATCACCTTCAGCGGAACTGCAGTAGCATCCGGAACAGCAAAAGGCATTGTAGTACAAACCGGAATTGCTACAGAACTTGGTAAGATTAATACCATGCTAATGGAAACACCTGACCCGGAAACTCCTCTGACACGTTCGATCAGCCGTGTCGCAAAATCTTTAACCGTTGCTATCCTGCTGGTTGGTGCAGTGCTTTCTGGAATTGCACTTTTAAGAGGATACCCGGTAGCTGATGCCATTCTGGCTTCGATAACACTTGCAGTCGCAGCAATTCCTGAAGGAATCCCCGCTATAATCACCATCGCACTGGCTATCGGTGTACGTCGTATGGCAAATCGCAAGTCGGTAATTCGTCATCTCCCCGCAGTAGAAACGCTCGGAAGTACAACAGTGATCTGTTCGGATAAAACAGGTACGATAACTAAAAACGAGATGACTGTCAGAGATGTATGGACATTACATAACGAGGGCCATTTCACAGGGACAGGATATGACCCTGCAGGTAACCTTGTTGTAAATGAATATTCAAACAGTGATGTGCCTGATGATTTACAAGAGTTATTTATTGCAGGTATTTTGTGTAATGATGCCTATCTGCGTAATAAAAACGAGAAATGGATTATCGAAGGTGATCCAACTGAAGGGGCACTTTTGACATCTGCTATAAAGGCCGGAATTCAATTTGACAATATCCGGCGCTCGTATCCCCGAAACGGCTCCATCCCTTTTGAATCCGGGCATAAATTTATGGCAACCATTCACATTCACACCCAAACTTCAGGAAATGTCATTTTTCTGAAAGGTGCACCTGAGATAGTTATTGAACGCTGTAACCTGAGTTCCCAGAACAAAAAAGCGGTTCTTGAGGTTGTCAGTCATTTTGCACAGGATGGTAAACGCGTGCTTGCTTTTGCAAAGAAAGAATTCAATGGCACTGCAACTGTTGACTTTGATAATGTCCGCGATGATCTTCATTTCATCGGTCTTCAGGCAATGATTGACCCACCTCGTGAAGAGGTAAAGACCGCAATCAATAAATGTCATAATGCCGGCATTACAGTAAAAATGATTACCGGAGATCATCAGACTACCGCAGCTGCAATAGGTGCAGATCTGAACATCATTTCACCTCAGGGTTCAATTTCCGGTGAACATCTTGAACGCATGAGTGAAGCTGAACTCACAGAATTTGCCTCTTCTATCAACATCTTCGCCCGGGTTGCCCCTGAGCACAAACTCAAACTTGTCTCAGCGCTCCAGAAAAAAGGTGAAGTAGTCGCAATGACTGGTGATGGCGTGAATGATGCGCCAGCATTAAAAAAAGCTGATATCGGCGTTGCCATGGGTATTACGGGTACAGATGTCTCCAGAGATGCTGCAGATATAATCCTTACTGATGATAACTTTGCTTCAATTGTTGCCGCTGTAGAAGAGGGACGCAGAGTCTATGACAACTTAATAAAATCTCTTGCATTCGTCCTTCCGACAAACTTTGGAGAAGCCTTAATACTCCTTGCTGCGGTCTCTTTTTTTCCAATTATCGATGGTGTACCTCTACTTCCAATGTCACCGGTTCAAATACTATGGATAAATCTGGTTGCAACAGTTTCACTTGCTCTTCCACTTGCTTTTGAGGCAAAAGAGAGTGATATCATGAACCGAATGCCTCGAAAGCCCGGAGAGCCCCTGCTTAACAGATTTGTAATTTTCAGAACAGTTTTAGTTGCTCTGATAATTACCGGTACAGGAATCGGCTTATTTCTCCACGTATTTATCCGGGAAACCGATGCCGGTGTCGCTAACAGTATCGCAACAGCAAAAGCACAGACAATGGCTGTAACATCCATCGTGTTTCTTCAGATCTTCTATCTTTTGAATTGTCGTTCTTTACAACGCAGTATCTTCAGCATAGGTGTTTTCAGTAACAAAACTATCCTGCCCGGTATTTTGATTCTGGTAATTCTGCAGGTTGGTTTTGTTTATTTACCCTTTATGAATAGCCTCTTTGGCTCATCACCTGTTGATTTATATTCCTGGCTGGAATCTATCCTCTTCGGTGCAGTTGTGCTCCCGGTTATTACGTTAGAGAAATGGATACGGAATACCCTGCATAAAAAAATGTTACGATGAGCAAATAAAATACCCTTCATACAAATAGAGAACAGATAAACAGAATCCAGAACTCAGGAGACAGAATTATTAACGGTCTCAAATATACCGGCATAGTAATTGTCGGGGTCGGTATCGGTATCGGAATCGGTATCGATCCTCAATTACTGTACATTTCGATGCCGATGCCGACCCCGAAAAAACATTTGTTAATTAGAAAGACATCGTCGTAAAAATACTGATTCTCACAATACCAGAGTGAATTATGGGTAAGGACCATCCAACGTGGCAAGTGAAGAAAAACGCACCTTTTCGCGTTTAACTCATTCCCCCTCGCCAAGTTGGAGAGGGGGACAAAGGGGGTGAGGTCAATGTTAAGCGTCACCAGCGAAATCGCTGTTTTTCCAAATTACTTTAAAAAACAAATGCAAAAAACAATAGCACATATCGAATCAAAAATATCAAACTGTCTGCCGTCTTTGGGCGCCACCACAATCAACGCAGGCAATCGCCCTCTCCGCATTCGTGCCGGGCACGAGATCAGTGACCACACATTCGACTTCGCTCAGTGACCACACATTCGACTTCGCTCAGTGACCACACATTCGACTTCGCTCAGTGACCACACATTCGACTTCGCTCAGTGGCCACACATTCGACTTCGCTCAGTGGCCACACAGCCCTCTCTCCACTTGTGGAGAATGTGAGCAAGTACCTGCGAAGTAAATACACTTTTTTGATTATTAAAAAAAGTATCGAATAACGAATCTTGAATATTAACTGTCGATGCGTCCGGAACCTTAACAATTTTCACTTCACCACCACAGTTCGTGCAAAGCTGCCGTTTCTACCGGCATTCATCTCGATAATATAAACACCTGGTGCGTTATCCCGATTCAGTATAACATGATCTGAATGAAATCCGGCAGGCAGGTTTTCGCTAACTATACGTTGCAATACTCTTCCTGCAGCAGAAATCAACGAGAATGACACGTCTGATGCTTTCGGCAGTGTAAAATCAACCACAATGGTGCTGTTATCATCCAATAACCGTGCACGTAATGCAGAACCACTCACTTTTACACTCTTTTGAACCGATAGGTCCACTTCGGTACGTAAATCAACATCATACCACTTTGTGTAAATGTCCGCCGCACCTGATGATCCTTCGACTAGTTTCAGACGATAATCGTAGTGCGCTTTTCTTGTTTCTTCGCCCAGATATTTATAATCAGTATTACAGATAACCGCTATGATAACATCCTTATTCGGTGCTTTATTGAGTTTCAATGAACATTTTCCGCTACTTACCGGAGTGCTGTACACCGGGGTTCCATCAGTCGCACGATAACAGAGCTGACAGCTCATATTTTTTCCAATCGGCTCAAAATCGACCGTTACCTTTTTGCCCGTTACTTTCAACGGGATCTGATTTGCTCCTGACCATCCCGGGGTCGTTCGCTGCTCCGGAGTAAGAACCCCGCTGCCATCATCAGTTGTTGATGCGTACGGCGTTGCTTTCCAGCTGTCACAATTGATCCAGTACGGCGTCCATTCCGGACCTATAAAGGATCCGAAATTATTATTTAGCAGCTTCTTGAATGCATTTGACCACTTTCTCATATCGATAAGAGCCTGCTTTGCACGGTACTCCATAATCAAACGACGCGTCTGCTCATCACCAAGCTTTGCAGAGATCCCCTCAAGCACCCGACCTGGACAATTGCGCCAGATCCAGGGTACACTGCCAAGTCCAAGCCACTCACCCAGAAATGTTGGAAAAGCGTTTCCGTACTGATTACCTCCCAGATATTTCCTCCAGGTACAGATCTGCTTTCCACCTTCGAATTTGTCAACACCTTCAGCAGATGGTCCACCAAAACTGCCATCCTGAAGCCAGCCACTGTAGCACTCAATCGGCATAAATGGTGCAATGTACGTTGTTCCATTCAGAAAACCCATGTCGCTATAACTATTTGATTGCTGAGCATACGCCTGCTGCTGCAGCCAGGTGTTACCACCCTCATGGAACCACGCGGCCTGCTTTACTCCCGGCATACTTGCAAGAATGCAGTGGATCCCCTCATGCACACAAGCACCCATCTGATCGACACGATCGGTATATTTACATGAGGGATCGAAACAGAAAACCGGATAATAAGAGAGTAAAACAATCGGATAGTTACCTACCGAACTCTGCCATCCACCTTTCTCAGTGTTTGATGCGTTATCTGTACAAAGACCTGAACCGTAAAGGTACACCGTACTTTTATATCCATCCTGTACACATTTGTCAGGCGGCCATCCCATCGTATCACGAAAATACGCAAAATCTTTGTTCATTCTGGCAAGCAACGGAGTAATAGCTTTTTCAGTGACCTGTGAGTTCTTATTTGCCCCCCATTTAAACGTCCACCAGCCATCAGATTGCGTTCCAGCAACACCTGAGCACGAAGTAAGTTCTTTTTCCGGCATTGCAAGACTGGGAAACTCATCCTTGAAATTATAATCTATTGTAGGACTATAGGATGGCCACGTATAAGGATCTCCATCAGCTGCATCAGCGCCCACAGCTGAACCTGCAAGCATAATTGCCGCAAAGCTGGTTTTTAACATAACAGAACAACTACCTGAAATTAACTGCCTTACTCTAATCATAGCACCATCCTTTACCGTATCAGCTTTACTATACAATTATTTTCACATTGAGTCAGATAAGACAGCTTTATCCAGTCTGCTGAACGGGCACGGTTTTCAATGCGGACCTCATCTATGATCCCCTTTACATATTCATCTTTGCGCCCGCCAATCGACAATAGTTCATTACTTGAAACTGGATATTTACCAATAGTATTTGTGGAATCTGCCAGATCCCCGTTTATATACAAACGTATTTTATCTCCATCATACGTTCCTGCAAGATGGTACCACACTGCTGTATCAAGCGGTATCATTCGCGAATTATCCTGATAAATGCCTCGCCAGACAACAACAGTATCCTGCAGAGTAAAATGTTCCACCCGTACGCCCTTTCCTTGTGCATCATACCAGAGTGTATAGGAATACTCTTTCCATATAAACCGCCGGGCCGCCTCTGTCAGATCATCTGCATACACCCAGCAACTCAAACTATAATTATCTGCAATATTCAGTTTTCCGGCTGTTACATAATCATCTTTACCATCAAACATAATTGCTTTACCCACCATTCCATTGACGCTGTTTTCACCTGTCATCGTGCCACAGGGCGTCCCATTAAACCCGTTCCCAGTTCTGTCTTTGATTGAATTTGAACCACTTCCCGGATTTTCATTAAGATGCCACACCCCTGCAAATCCACTTGTGTTCTTAAATACCTCTTTCCCATTCGATCTGCTCTGAACGGCAGTATCTCCCCATTTCATTACAAACCGCTGCTCAGTTCTGTTACCATAAATGGTGTCGATCCGTATCCAGACCGCAGCCTTCCTTGCCAAAGTGTCCCATTGTTCGATTTCAAATGATAATGATGCACCATCTGTTTTTAAAAAACGTATATCCTCACCTTGCTGAAGTGCCTGTGAAAAATCGAAATTTTCCTTATCAAGTCGAAGAAGTAACGGAAAGTCAATTAGCACCGCGTTTGGTGATATGCCAGATCCGTAAGAATTGATAATGACATAACCTGAATCGTTGAATTTATTTTTGACAGTAACAGTGGCCGTCTCACCAGAGGATGCTTTGACATTGGCAATGGCTCTTTCTGACCCGGAAACACCGCTCCCCTCCACGATTACAAAACTATAATCTCCTTCAGGAAGATCGGTAAAAGAGAACTCGCCCTGCTCATTGATCATGGCAAGCCTGTCCAGCCCCTTAATCTGTACAAATGACCTACATCCTCTGATCACATCTTCATCGACCTGCCCCGAAACTGACGCATACGGTTTAAGAGATGCGACTCCAAAACTTTTTATACCTGTAGAATCAATCGGACAATTAAGAAGTACGGCCCCCCCTCTTCCATATGCTTTTGAGGTATCATTAATCTCTATGCTGTACTCCCCGGGATCGATATCTTTTATTGTAAAGTAACCCTTTGAATCAGTAAGAATATCCGCACTGCTGAGCGTTGATTTTGCCAGTACCGCAGGCCTGCTGACAAATTCGGCCTGTCGCAAACGAACGATACTTCCCGCCGCCGGAGTTCCATCACTCTGCGTGATACAGGCTGTAATACCATTCGTCGTTTCCGATCCACCTTTACTTCCAGCAATCGGGTCGAATGAACAGGAAAAAAGCAGCTGCGCCATAATTATCAGCCCATGAAGGTACCATCGGTTCACTTCTCACCCCCGAGTGTCTGTGTTACCGGTATTACCTGAATATTGATCTGATATACAGTATCGGGATTGTTGTCATTTTCAAGAGTGAGAATGGATTGACGAAACTGTCGGATACGCTCCCGGATTTCAGGCAGATCTTTTGACGATAGTGCAACGGTTACCGTTGAAATATCCCGTTGTTCCTTCGGGTAAAGATCAAGCGCCTGTGATGAAAGATTGATCGTTTCCTGCTGAAAGTCACGTATAGCAACACTGTGCCACTTCTCACCACTGGTCACAAACGCATCTGTCGGGCGATACACTCCATCCTCACCAATCGTTATAAGTCCTGTCTTTTTCAGCAACGTTATTGACTCCTGTGCCTGTTTTGCAGTAATTGACGGAGAAAGAACAGACCCGAGTTTTTTATACTCACCTTTGAACTTGTAGATTGAAAGAAGTGCATGTATCGCACTGTGATACCACTTCTGATAAAATGCATACTGATACTCTTCCACAGGTCGGGCCCGACTATCCCTGAGCACCATCAGTTTCTCAAAATACATTTTGATATCAATCATGGATTTTGCCTTGTTATAATTAACAAGCATCTCAAAATAGTTTGATTCTCTCTCGGAAAATTTAAAGAAGGCACATACCGAAGGCAACGACCGTTCTGCCAGATGCAACTTTCCCTGAAGTACTTTAAGAAGAAATCCGGAATCCAGTTTCATGTGATACCCAAGATACCGGTAAGACATGTATGGATTATCACGTTTTTTTTCGTCATAATAATCACGCATGAATTCCTGGTAATCAAAATAATCGTATAATCGTTTCATACTTAAGCAATATACCCATAATAGCAGATCAACGCATCAGTTTTCAACTATTGTCATAATTAAAAAAGTAAAAAATGTTGAAATGTTTTTCAACAGATTGTTTGAAAACCTTGTAAAAACAGCCATGAAATCATCAACTTATGAAAATTATTAATTTTATGATACAAATTAGTTCAACAGACACACTTTTGAAGGATGAAGGATGAAGGGGAAATTAGGAACATGGAGGTCTTTCTTCATTTCACACTTCTCTCTTCACACTTCTCTCTTCACACTTCTCTCTTCACACTTCTCTCTTCACACTTCTCTCTTCACACTTCTCTCTTCACACTTCACACTTCTCACTTCTCACTTCTCACTTCTCACTTCTCACTTCTCTCTTCACACTTCTCTCTTCTCACTTCTCTCTTCTCACTTCTCTCTTCTCACTTCAAACTTCCGAATGGTGCTTGGACTGCTGCATGTAGCAAATGAGAAACATTGCCGCTTTGCATCCTGCCCCATCCCATCCGGAAATCCATTGCATTCCTTCATTTCCAGCGACCCTGCCTGGCCCTCGACCAGTAAGAGCCCATCAGAGTTTTACCAGAAGCTTTACGGAAGTCTGCAAGTCATTGCAAGTAGCATTCTCAGCATAAAACTTACCATCTACACCTGTTGCGGTTAATTGTGAGCCAATGTACAAGAATTACAATTTTCTTGCATCTGCAGTGTCATATAATTTAATTTAGTGTTACAACTCGTAGCACAAATATTAAAATAGTGCTATTGCACTACTAAATAAGGAAATTCTTTCTATGATGGTTCAACCCTTGAATTTTCCTGTAACATGGTTTTGCTTAATCGTTTCAATAGCTTTCGCAGGCACAGATTCAACATCTATCGCCGAACTTAACCGGATGGTTGTCCGCTCTCAGAAAGCCACAATTTCCGGTTCCAGCAGTATCGACAGTAATGTCATTTTACGTCCGCAGCACTCGGCTACCGTTGATGGGCTTCTCGCCGATATAGCTGGTATCGATCTCAGAAGAACCTCCCCTGCGGCCGGAAAAGGTGGTGGTGTGACCCTTCGTGGTCTCGATGAATCCCGCAGTCTTATATTACTCAACGGTAGACAACTTAACGGTGCCGGAGTAATGGGAGGTGATTATGTTGACTGGTCGGTATTGCCAACAGCTGATGTTCTTAAAGTTGACGTATTACGCGGTGTCAAATCGGCCGAGTACGGTAACACTATCGGAGGAGTTATCAACATCATCACCAGAAAGAACATGACCGCTCCATCGAAAACCCGCGTAAATGCATCCTATGGTATCGTTACTCCTGAACATGCAAGAGATGTAATTAACAATAGAAACACCGGTATTTCGATATCACATCATGCAAATATCCTTAACAAAGTATCGCTTGATCTGTTTGCCGACTATGGAAAGGGTGAACCATTTCTTCGTAACAACTACTATGAACGAACCTCCCTTGGTGGAGAGCTTTCCCTTCTTCTTCCCTGGGAGATACGGGCAAGTGCAGGAGTTAATAACTCACTGCAGAAACGGGGTTTCGCAATTGCCAATACAAAAGGCACTGCAATCTTTGATCCTGACTATCCGGAATCAAAAGAATCAGCGGGTGGCGGTCCGGGATTCACCTGGAAAGGTGGGTCGTATTATTTTGGTGATCGTAGCTACTGGTTAAATAACCGCACACAGATTGACTTTTCACTTCAAAAAGAGTTGCCGGGATTTGTTATCACTGCATTGGGTCATATCAATGATCAGGACCGCACTGAGTATTACTATGCAATCAATGATACAAACAGGTTAATTATGGAACGATTTGCTAAACCGGAAGACAACACCTGGGGATGCAATCTGATAGTACAACAGTCACTTGGAAAAACCGGCACACTTAAATATGGTACGGAAGGAAACTGCATGCGTTACAACAGCGCTGATATCAGACAGAAAGACTCCACCTTTTTCAGAAGTCAGCCAGAAGACAGTGACCCCTCGAAAACAATAAAAGCGGCTGACCGCTATGGTGTTTTTGTGCAATCACACCTGCATTTGGGAGAGCGGATTGAGGCGTCTCCCGGATTGCGCTATGATTATTATCTTGGACATAAGAGAGGTACAACCTTTAATGATACAAAATTTCATGGGGTAAGCCCCAATGCAGGGATAACAGTCACAACCTGGGAAGGTGGTTCAACATCGCTTCACGGAGCATACGCTTACCGGTTTCCCACCTGTCCCGAGCTTTACTGGTACTATGGCGGCTATCGTCCCTCAGACCGCAGAGAACTCGCACCTGAACGCGCCGTACAGGTTGAGCTGGAGGTTTCACATACTTTTACAAATTCAGAACGATTAAGCGGGACTGCCGGGATCCGTGGTTACTACTATGGCATTTATGATTATATCCGTACAATCTTTGGTTATCAACCCAGTCGCCTTATTTACAATATTGATAAGATTAATCTTTCGGGTATTGAAATCGAAGCATCACTGGACCTTCTGCAAAAGATCACAGTAAGAGGGAATTACACATTTCAGCACACCCAAAAGAGCGGGGACACTTACGACAGCAGCATGATACTTACCAAAGGACTCCCTGAACTTCCAAAACACAAATGTAACCTGGGAATCGAATACCGCACACAAAACAATGGTTTCATTTGCCTTTCCATGCGATATGTAAGTGAACGGGAAGTTATCACCGGTAATCTGGCAAAAGGGAACGCAACAACACTTGGCCATCTCGACGGGTTTGCGACATTCAGACTGCACGGCAGTTACCCGGTTTTTACAAGAGATGGATTCTCGGCAAAAATCAAAGCAGGCATTGATAACCTTTTTAATGTAGATTACTCAGAGTTCCCCGGTATTCCGATGCCCGGAATTACTGGCACGACCGCAGTGGAGTTTAGTTTTTAAAATGAATGACAGGGTTTATTTCAACAATACGCAATTCTGGACAGAGCAGTGGAAAGCTTATGACGCCGGTATCTCTGCTTATCGTGGCTACAGCAACGCATCCACATGGAACTCTATGGCTGCCGAATATGACAAAGAGAGGCACTCCAGAAATATAGATGAACGGATTGATGCAACCTTTGCACGTCTTCAAAACAGAGGATTCGAATGTAAAGGTTGCCGTATCCTTGACATTGGCTGTGGACCCGGGAGGTATTCCCGTGAATTTGCCAGAAGAGGTGCAGATGTTGTCAGTCTTGACATTTCAGATAATATGATCAGCCGGCTTAAATGTGAAAGTACAGAAGCAGAGTTGCAGCGAATTACACCAATGGTAAGCGACTGGAAAACACTGGATCTTTCAACCTGCGGGTTCGAGCAGGCTTTTGACCTTGTCTTTGCCAATATGACCCCAGCTGTAGCTGGTCCAGAATCATTTATAAAGATACAGCGGGCTTCAAAAAAATGGTGCTGGTTTCGGTCCTGGGCAGGAACAAGGAACAGTCCACTGCTTGAATACCTTCACAAAGCACTTTATGGAGAAATCCCTGAGCCATTTTCAGGAAATTTCATTATTGCCTGGAATCTTACATGTGCAACAGGCTATTTCCCTGACTGTGAATTTGAAAACGTCAGTTGGACACATAAAAAACCTGTCGATGAACTTATTGCGTTCCATACAACGTTCTTTCGATCTGAAGACAATCTTTCCGACAGTGTTCGTGAAGAAAAAATCAGGCTGGCTCTCTCTGAAATTGCAAATGACGGATATATCGAAAACAAAGTCACCGGACATATTGGCAGTATGCTCTGGCAGGTGAGAGTTTAAGAATGAAGAATGAAGAATGAAGAATGAAGAATGAAGAGTTAAGAGTGAAGAGTTAAGAGTGAAAAGTTAACTTATATTAATAATCAAGGATATTTTTTATGAGTGGAATATCGATCGACCGAAAAAAACCTCGTGCAGCATTACAGCAGTTATTGCTTGACGGTAACATTGAGCCTGTACTTGAACTGGCAGGAATACTTCATGGGCATTATTGTCAGGGGCTTGCACTTGGTGTAAAAGCAGTGGAAGCCGCGTTTACCAGACTTGGAATTACCGATAATACCGGCATGGAAGAGATCATGGCAGTGTCCGAAGGTAACAGCTGCTTTGTTGACGGAATTCAATTTGCTGCAGGATGTACGCTTGGCAACAATGCGCTAGTCTATAAGGATCTGGGCAGAACCGCTGCGGTGTTTTATCGACGCGCAACCACAACTGCAATTCGTGTCGTTGTAAAGTCTTTTGAATTTAATTCGGGTTCTGAATCTGAAGATAATGAGGGAAATGCTCTTTTTGAAAAAGCAGTCAAACGTCGTGAAAAACTCACCAATGAAGAGAGTTCCCGCATGAAAGAGATCTGGATCAAACGATCTTTCGCGACAATTGCCATGCCTTTTGAAACACTTTTTACCATTACAGAGATTAAAACTCCCGACCTGCCTTTCGCACCGATCATGGACTCCCAGGAGTGCAGCGTCTGCAGGGAAAAGGTCATGGAATCACGTGTAGTTTTACGTAGTGGTAAACCGGTATGTTTCACCTGTGCCGGTGAGGAATACCGGATGGTTATCGGAAAAGGAATCGCCACAGCAAAGGCTCTCTGTCAATGACTCGGTACCTTCTCTGTTTTTTTCTGGTTACAGTAGCATTGTTCACAGCCGGCTGCGGGAACATCAAACCAGAACAGCCTGGCACGAAAGTTGCTAATACCGATACACTTATCGATGCATCCGGCAAAGCTGTCACCATACCAGCAGTTGTAAACCGTGTTGTCTCACCATTTACCATGTATACCCGTTTGATCGTGGCGATGGGCGGATGCGATAAGCTTGCTGGTGTTTCCCACTCCTGTGTACTTCCGGAAGAGGAACAGGGATGCAACGGATCCCTTCTTAATCTGCCGGATGTGGGAGATTTTGGATCAAATACAGAACTCATTGCCTCTCTTACTCCCGACCTTATTTTTGCATCACAGCCCGATGTTGCTTCATTCACAGCAAAAACCAAAGCCACTGTCATTGCAGTCTCGTTTCCGTCTGATGTACCAATGCTTGACATGTTCAATCGGCAGATAGATCTTATCGGAAAAGCGATGCATCTGAAAGAAAATGCCGACAGTCTTAAGCAGTTTATTGCTGATGTACTACACCCTGTCATTTCGGTCACTACAACCCTTCCGGATTCGGTCAAACCAAGGGTGTACTTTGCCTGGACCAGCTGGACCGGAGATATCCTCAATACCGTTAGTGAATTCGATCCAATAGAGCTTGCCGGTGGTATCAATGTTGCCCGTGATGCTAAAAACTTTGCCAAAGGTCAGCGCGGCATCCTGGTTTCCCGCGAACATATTCTCAAATGGAACCCTGATTTTATTTTCATTTCACGGTTTCAGCAGCAGAAATGGCATAAAAAAGGACAAACCCAGGCTCTTCCTGTAACAATCAGTGATGTTCAGAATGATCCGCTTATGCAATCGGTCAGTGCTGTAAAAAACCGCAGAATCTATTATACAACTGCATTCTGCAACTGGTGGCCGCAGCAGCGCGCCCTGGTACAGATTCTTTACATGGCAAAACTTTTTCATCCGGATCTTTTTAGAAACGTCGACGTAGAACAGGATGGGAACCGGATATTCAAACGTTTTTACGGTGTCGATAGCCTCTACAGCAAGATGGCCCGTGATCTTGAACTTTCATCTGACAGGTGATTACATTGAATGCACATTCAATACAGGAACAATATCGTAAATCAGTTTTTCTTAAAATCCTTTTTATAGTTGCACTTCTTCAGTGCACGGTAATCCTTGCTATTATCGGTTGTGGAGCTGGTCCGATACAATTTGAGATCCCGCAGATTGTCAAAGCTCTCGCCAATGGTCTTTTCGGTTTCAGTTTTGCGGTTCCGGATAACGCAGTCATGGTTATTACCAGCATCAGACTTCCACGTATCGTTCTGGCAATACTGAGCGGTTTCGGACTTTCCATTGCCGGTATGCAGATGCAGGTAGTGTTACGCAACCCACTAGCCTCTCCGCTTACCCTTGGCGTTTCATCGGGAGCTGCGCTGGGCGCAGGTCTTGCAATCCTGGCCGGATTCTCGCTTATTGGCGGACGATATATGCTCATAGCCAATGCCTTTATTTTCTCTCTCTTACCATGTGTAGTTATCTTTGTCATATCTCGTGCTGGTATCACTGGGCATGGAATGCTTATACTGGCTGGCGTCGCCATGAATTTTATCTTCTCTTCGATCTCAACACTCCTCACCTATTTTTCCAATTCCGAAGAACTCAAATCCCTCTCCCTCTGGATGATGGGAAATCTTGGTCGTGCGACCTGGAATGATATTGCAGTCCTTTTTACTGTCCTGATTGTGACAATGCCGCTTCTTTTTCTTCAGAACCAGAAACTCAACACACTTAATACAGGCGATGAAAGTGCTTCAGGACTTGGCCTCAATGTCGAAAAGACCAGATTGACTGTACTCATTCTGACCGCAGTAGTATCATCATCCATTACCTGCTTTACAGGTATAATCGGTTTTGTCGGGCTGGTCGCACCACATATTGTCAGAATGATAATCGGTAATGATGCACGTTACCTAATGCCTGCATCTGGTTTTTTCGGTGCGGCATTTCTCCTTGGTGCTGATATTGTATCAGTTAAAATCATTGAACCGGCAGTCCTTCCGGTTGGAATAATTACTTCATTTGTCGGTGGTCCCCTGCTCCTCTGGCTGATCATCCGAAAACAGGGACAGCGGACATGGTAACAATAAAAGTTGATGGACTCGAATTTTGTTACGGACAACACCCGGTTTTTTCCAATGTCGCATTGAGGGTTGACAGTGGTCAGGTTGTTTCAATCGTCGGACGCAATGGAGCCGGAAAATCGACACTGCTTAAATGTATCAATATGATTCTAAAGCCAGCAAAAGGCGTAGTGCTGATCAACCAGACACCTGTCGCATCGATGAACCAGCGGCAACGCGCACGACAGGTCGGATATCTGGCGCAAAAATCTGAACAGCTTTTTCCATCAACAGTTTTTGACACGGTACTAACCGGAAGATTCCCGCACTCACCTGTTCGGTTTACACAACAAGATGAAGAGATTACCGCTGAAGTGCTTGAAATGATGGGCCTTGGAAAATACGCTCATCGTCAATTCAACCGGCTCAGCGGCGGCGAACAGCAGCAGATTCTTATTGCCCGGGCACTCACCCAGGGGGCAGACATCCTGCTTTTTGATGAACCAACCAACAATCTCGACCTTCAGCACCAACTCCAGATCATGCACCTCATTCGAAAATTAGCACGTGAAAAAGGAATCATCTCTATCCTTGCTATTCACGACCTGAATTTTGCAGCAGCGTTTTCTGATACCGTCGTTCTGGTACATAACGGAACTGTTTTTGCACATGGTACACCAGCCGCAGTTTTTACAAAAGAAAATATTCTTGAAGCATTCGGTGTAGAGGTAAAAATATACGATCACCATGGTATCCCCCATATTGCAATCGCCGGCATGTAAAAAACCAAACATTAAGGACAATTGTGCAACAATAAACAGAAAAATACTCTTTTTGAACGAACGTACCGAATCCTTTCTTCTGATATGTATTGATTCCAGCAGTGATGCAAGTAAGACAGATATTCAATATTTTTTAATTCCTCCGTACAACAGTTTTTCTTTCCATTCTCACTTATCCTAAACCATTATCAACATTCTTTACCTCTTCCTTTTCTCTTCACTTTTAATAACACTCAGTGCTTCATCGATGCCTTCAATAATTGAAGCATGTTTCAATTTTATCACCTCCAGATGTTCATTAATATCAGGTATCGAAAGTGATGATACAAGGTAGCCAAGCTTGGCGCCTGCAAATCGATGCTGGGGAAGATCAGTTGTCACATCCATATACTGTATCAATGGTCCAATTGATTTGTGATCCGGAATATATTCGATTGCCGTTAGAAATATATTAATCACCCATGATTCCCACTCTCTTCCATGCTTAAGAAGAACTTCCCAGCAAAGAGGAATGATGAGCTCTCCGTACTCACGCTTTGCTTTATTTGCGTATGCTCTCCAAACACCCGGAACACCTGTCACTTTCTTTTTTTCAGTTTCAAAATCGATTGATTCTATCTCCGATAGATAGTTCTTAAATTTCTCACCATTATTTTTCCAGCCAGAGATAATCTCATAGTGAATTTCTGTATTTGAAGTATCTGATGCAGATGGTTTTTTACTTAGAAATTCTTCTAATGCCATACTGTCAAGTAGTAATGCTTCCCGTAATTTCACATAGTGATCGCCTTGTGAAGAACAGAGTGCTGCCATCCATTGTGATGAATTCATCTTATGCTCCTTAATTATCATTTTGTTGTTGTTATCACTATTTTTTGCATTTGAAGAAATATTTCCTTCTTTTAATTTTCCGGTTGCTGAACTTTTCAGCTCTGAATTGCATTGACCAGTCAGAACTGTTATCAAAACAAAAATCAGGTAACATAAAACAAGTCTCATATCGTAAATATGTCTGATTAAAAAACTCATTACACCTCCTGTTCCCACCACCATACATTAGCAGGTGCGACTCTCTTACTGTTAGTACCGCAATGTATCTCTCCATATAAATTATGATAGGTTATAAAGTCATCGATGAATGTGTATTCTAAACCAGTTGTGGAAGACCCTGATGGACCAAGCTTAAGCATAATATCCGACTCAAACTGACAATTACCACCAGCTACCGGTCCAAATGGTTTTGGGATACATAACCTTGCTCCACCAGGATGAGTTACCACAAGCATATTGACAACCCCTGCAGTATAAGCGATATAACCGTTCCCGTTATCTTCTCTGAATAAAACCGGTAAATCTAAAAAATCAGAGTCGGTAAGACCCAGTTCCGTTTTGAGCACCTCTTTTTGTTCATCTATGATGCTCTGAACAAGATCCTGATGTATATTGAAATCAGAATCAGCAAGAATCTCACTTGCAGTCTGAAACTTATAAACATTCATTGGCTGCATTTTTCCTCCGGAATATGCTGCATCACGAACCCCCTGAAAAAGTTTTGCATCTCCATAACCACTACTTTCAAGATCCCGAATAATATCCAAAGCAACCTTTGGACTTGCAGCAAGGACTCTGAATTGTTTTAATGTATCTTTCATTGGACAAAAAGAAAATATTTCATCGACATGCCCTACAGCAAGCCATCCGGTATCTATTGAAAACGGTTTCTGAATGAGTTGCGCATGAAGAAAATCGGTAACACTTTGATGCATTCGGTTACTTCCGCTACCTTCTCCATATACAATCCTGCCAAATTTATACTCTTTACCATTTACTGTTACCGGCGGGGAACATTCAAGATTTCCAAAAGAATCAAGGCTTGTTCCAATTCCAGGTTTGGATGTCTGATGAAACGCATAATCAGGCCCAAGTAGTTCATCCTTTGGATACTTATCCAGAAGACCCCATCCTCCCTTTTTCCTGTCATTATAGGTACGCATTGCAGCAGGAAGGCTCCATACATCTTCTGATTGCAGAGAAGGGAGGCTGCTGAATCCAATTTCCATAACATCCTGCATCCATCGATCGTCACCATATGGATTTAACGGCGCAACTTTAAGAGGAACCGAACCAATTGCTTCAGTTAATTCCGTTCTGAATGCAGCATTATCTGAAGTATGCACGACATATACTTCTTCTGTAGTATTAAGATGATTGAACATAATCCAGGGTGCACTCCGCAGAATTGCTCTTTCCTGATGCTTTACACCCCCATTATCATCATTTACTGTAATTAATAATTCGATTTCAGGTGGATCAAAATCAATACCCGGATAGGCAAGCGCTTCCATACCAAGCTGATAAACATCCTGATTCGGATCATTAAAAATATGTTTTCTGCCTTTAGTTGGTCCAATAATCTCTTTACCGGATGAATCACACGTATCAAAAATTCTTATCTTCGTCTTATCCGAAACTTCCAGAACAAGTTGCCACCCGGAAGGAAATGTTTTACCTTGTATCTCTTTACGCAATTCAAGTTGTGCAATATCATTTAAATCCTCATTCTGATCAATTACACTATTTTCAAAATCCATTTTTTTAGCCGAATCATCATCATCGTTATCATTGTTATATCGCAGAATTGCCCCTTTTTTCCCCTCACCAAACTCCCATTGTTCATTTTCAGACCAGTCATCATCGATAATTCCATCCCGATCCGCATCAATATGTATATGGTAAATGCATTCAGTTTGTACTGGAGGCTGATTCTGCTGATTTATATATTTTCTTGAAAACAGTCCCGAAGGATAAATCAGACAATCGTCCTTTAAACAAATGCCACCAGTACATTTACATTTGGGTACCATGGATTCATTAAAAAAAAGTACCTCAACCCGACGATTCACCTGACTTTTCATCTCGTCCCGGCCAACATGTGCCAGAGGCCACAATTCACCACATCCAACCGAATGTGGATCTGAATATGCCCAATTTAACGAAGATCGATTTGCAAGTGCATTTTTACTTCCATCATCGTTTTCCATTAATTGAGAGATATGCTTTTGATACAATTCGTAAACTACACCCCACGTTTGTTCTCCAAATATACCATCATCAGAGATACCCGATCTTTTCTGAAAATTTCTGGTTGCAGTTTGTGTATCAGGTCCCTCTATTCCATCAATTTTTCCAGGGTCACACTGCCAGCTGTAAGTTAGAGCTGCCCATTTGAGAATTTGTTGTTTATCCTCAATTTTATTATATGTTTTCACGACCTCAACCCATGAATCCTTTTGCGCAACCAGTAAAAAGTAAACTGAATCCGCCCGGGATTTGGAAAGTTTAAAATTGTAATCATCAGGGCCAGATGTATCGGTATGTCCGGCCAGTAACATTTTGTAGTTTTTATTGTTATACGCCCATCTCAGTACATCACACAGTACCACCAAGCCATTAACTTTTTCCTGCGAATCAGTACCCTCTTCTTCAACCAATTCTCTCTTTGGTAAAAAAACCGCACTGTTATGGCGGAAAAGAGCATCTTCAATTTCAAGAATGTAGACATCCTTTTCTTTCATAATGATCTTGATCTTATATGTCTTACCATTTTTCAACTTTCCAATAATTTCTCTTGGAGAGTCACACTCTTTTTTTGTAATCTGGATGTTCTGGGGCATATAATAGCTCCATGCTGATTTTCAATTTGTGAAATTTATTTTATGTATATATACAAAATAGTAATGTTTTTCAAGGTGTTCAATCATAATTTGAATATATACTACAAACGGCTGAAATGTTAAACATTTGTGCTAATTGCAAACATCGCATATTCCGCGGCCCCTATCCCATCCTTCCCCC
>JAFGIN010000159.1 GCA_016929595.1 Chitinispirillaceae bacterium | reverse complement strand
GGTGCCGAAGGCGGATGGGGGAACGCGAAAACTGGGAAATATGTAATGCAACAAAAATATTCACTTTTGACCCGTCTGCAGTATATTCTGTGGAAGAACAGAGCTTATTTGAACGATTATTGCGCGTGATCTATGATTTTATTTTAAAACCCTGCACCAATTCTACTATAATCATGTCACCTGTTGCAACTCTTTATTTATCGGAACCTCGCAAAGCCCGGCACCTGGTTGCTCCCGATGGTTCAAAAGCCTCAACCACCGGAGCCAGTCTCACTTGAACAACCTGAAAATATCGGGAAGCCTCATGACGTCGTTGAATGTAACATACAGAAACAGCAGAAGAAAGAATGCAATTGCGATTCTGTTAATAATCGACTGCACCTTTATTGAAAGTGGCTTTCGCCGTATTGCCTCAATGATAAGAAACAGAAGCAAACCACCATCGGTGATTACCAGCGGCATGAGATTAAGTACCCCAAGATTGATTCCTATCAGTGCCATGAAATCCAACAGCTGAGAAAGCCCCTGCATCGCCATGAGTCCCGATGCCGGAATAATTCCTATGGGACCGCTTAATTGACTGGCAGAAACTCTGCGTGATGCAAGTTTTCCAATCACTTCGAATATCATTATTGTGTATTCCCATGTCTTATCGAGAGCTCTATCAATCGCCTCTCCCAGAGGATAGCGGACAATCCGAGTGTCTCCTTTTGCAACCTGTATTCCTAAAAGATTACGTTTTTCTGTTTCACTGTAGCGTGGAGTAACCGATAACGACACCTCTTTACCATTGCGGGAAACAACCACATTGAGCGCAGTTTCGTCTTTCGCTTCTTCAACAATTGAAGTCAGGTGAAACCATGAATACACATTTTGACTGTCAATCATTCTTACTGTATCACCAGCAAGAAACCCCGCCTCTGAAGCTGCAGATGGCTTTATCACTGATGCAATAACTGCAGGCAACGGCGGAAAAAGCCCCATAAACGGATTTTCCGGTAACCCGACTTTTGAATTAGTATTGACAATTGAAGCGTTTCCTGTGGTACCATTTCTACTATACGTAACTGTGTAAGAAACTTCCTGCTGAGCAAAAGCCTTTTGAATATCATCCCATGAAGTAACGGTTTTTCCATTTATCGAGATAATACTATCTCCGGCCATAATACCTGCCTGCTCGGCCATAGAACTGTCTGCAACTGCACCCACAAGAGTATTTTCCAGATAAACAGGTTTATCCACTCCCCATAGATACATTCCCAGAAGCATGACCATTGCAGAGATGATATTGGCTGCAGGACCGGCAATCGCAACAAAAGCACGCTGCCATATCGGCTTTGACGGAAAATCATCGGGCGAACCCTGCCCCTCCGTGCGCTCTTCAGGGTTTTCCCCCGCCATTTTTACATAACCACCAAAAGGAATGGAACTGATCATGTATTCAGTATCTCCAACCTTTTTTTTGAAAATCGGGGTGCCAAAGCCCAGAGAAAAAGCTAAGACCTTTATTTTGCACGATTTAGCCGCAAGAAAATGGCCAAGTTCATGAATAAAAACTAAAACCCCCAACACCAGAAGACCCAAAACGATAGAAATAATTGATGTCACCTTTTATCTCGTACTTTCTGATAAATATGAATCCAGAATATTTTTTCTAATTTCTCTGTCAGCCAGCTCGATCACTTCAAGCGAATCTGCCGGAACCGGTTTATGATTACGCAATGCATATGCCGTTATTCCCGCAATATCAGTAAATTTTATCTTTCCGCTGAGAAATGCTTCAACCGCTATCTCATTTGCTGCATTAACAGCCGCAGGAGCGGTTCCTCCGGTTTTCCCAGCATCAATACAGGTTTTCAAGCATGGAAATTTATCCATATCAGGCTCAGCGAAGTCCAGTGAACGAATCTCAGGCAATGATAAACGCTTCCCATGCATTGGATAACGCTCCGGAAAGCTTAGAGCATATTGAATGGGCAATTCCATATCCGGCAAACCAAGCTGTGCCAATATCGCCCCATCATGAAATTCGACCAGGGAATGTATAATCGACTGAGGATGTACCCAGACACGAAGAAAATCATAGGAGAGATTAAACAGATGATGCGCTTCGATAAGCTCAAACCCTTTATTCATAAGAGTCGCCGAATCGATGGTAATCTTTTTTCCCATAGCCCAGGTGGGATGTTTTAACGCCTGATCAGGGGTGATCGCAGAAAACTGCCCGTCTGGTAGATTTCTGAACGGACCACCTGATGCGGTGAGAATTATTGATTCGATAGACGAATGAGAGGAACCATTAAGACATTGCAGAATAGCACTGTGTTCACTATCAACAGGAATCAGCTCACCATACCCTTGTGAAAGCAGCAACCGAATGTAATCACCTCCAATGACAAGGCTCTCCTTGTTGGCAAGTGCGACTCTTCGTTTCTGTTTCAGAGCTGCAACTGTCGGCCGTAATCCTACCGCACCAACAAGTGCGTTAATCATGATATCACAAGGTATACTGTTTACTAAAGATTCGAGTCCGTCGGGTCCCTCAAAAATTTTCAATCTCTGACCATAACGGTTTTTTATAACCTCTAACCCATTACCATCAGCAAAATACACCGCTTCCGGCGAAAACCGCTCGATCTGATCAATCAGACGAGCACAATTAGAACCCGCTGCAAGAGCACAAATTTTAAACCGCTGAGAAAACCTTTGAATACAATTTAAAGCGCTTTGACCTATCGAGCCGGTAGAACCCAGCAACAGTACTTTCTGCATCACCGAACCTTCTGGAGACCTATCCGAAAAATTTGTTAATAAACCATGAGAAGAGCGAGATCACCGGAGCCGTGAAAAACACTGAATCGAAGCGGTCAAGTATACCGCCATGACCTGGAATCATTGTTGAAGCATCTTTTACACGAAAATACCGCTTCATCAAAGACACCAGCAGGTCACCAGCCTGCGCAGCTACACCAACAAGTACCCCTAACACTATCCCCGGCCACCGTGGAAGAGACGGTACTGCCAGGAAATACCAGCCGATTGTGCAGACCAGTATCGCCGTTATCAAACCAGCAAGACTTCCCTCAATGGTCTTTTTGGGACTAATTGAACTGAAATGGGTCTTTCCCCATTGTGATCCAACTAAATATGCTGCAGAATCACACATGAATATTGCCCCTATTACAATCACAACTCCCAATTGTGAAAGCATCTCATTAGAATAAACTTTAAAAAGGCCTTGAAATGGTTCCCTGTACATGCTCAGAAGCGAATACGCTGCCATGTAAAGAAACACATTGCCTATAAACAGAAGACTTGCTCTTACCCATCGCCTTCGCTTATTGTATTTTCCCCATACAAACGTCTCAATTGCCACAATCACCAACAGTAAATACAGGCTTAACTGTAGCGGCAGATTGATCTCATTATCAAAATAAAGGTAGAACTGTAATGCCAGCCAGATATAGCTTAACCAGAAAGCATTGACATGATAAAAGATCTTAAGCATCCTGGTATATTCATAACAGGAAAGCATAATAAGCAGGACAATAAGTATATGAACAGGCAAAATAACAACATCAGAAGTAATCCAGCCGGCGAGATTCATCGATGAATTGACAAACCACCAGCCCAGCGGTAAGCTCCACAGTACAAACAGCAGACGTTTGCCAAGATTAGTAAACATGCTCACTCTTTAACTTTCCCGAATCTTCGATCCCGTTTATTAAAATTTTCTATGGCTGCGATAAGAGATTCTTTATTGAAATCAGGCCATAAGACATCAGTTACATACAACTCGGCATATGCCGACTGCCATATTAGAAAGTTGCTGATACGCAGATCCCCACCAGTACGAATGATCAATTCCGGATCAGGTATATCGCGCGTATACAGATAGGTACTGAAAAGAGATTCATCAAGTTTATCGATAATTGCAGGATTTTTGACAGCTTCAGCTGCAAACGCCTTTGCTGCGTTGATTATCTCGGATCTTCCACCATAACTAACCGCCAGTATCAGATTTAAACCGGTATTGTTCTTTGTAGCCTCAATACCCTGAATGAGTTCTTTTCTGGTTTTTGGAGGGAGCCGCGATAAATCACCAATAGCATTCAGTCGAACATTGTTCTGATTAAGGCTCTCGATTTCACGTCGTGTCATCTCAACCAACAGGTCCATCAGCATCGAAACTTCAAGTGATGGCCTCCCCCAGTTTTCAGCCGAAAATACATACGTGGTCAGATATGAAACGCCCAGTTCACCACATGCCCGCACAATAGCCCTGGTAGCATCGGTCCCGGCACGATGTCCGGCAGTCCTGGGAAGCCCCCTTTGCTTCGCCCAGCGACCATTTCCATCCATTATGATACCAATGTGTTTCGGAATCTTAACTGCCTCGGGCAAAGGTAACCCCTTCCATAGTTCAACTATTAACAATAAGAATATTAATTATTAATCCAGTTGAATATACATCATCATGCTTTCCAACCGCAAAACAAAAAAAAGACCCGGAGTTGTTCACCGGGTCTTTTTTCAAAAAGATTTCATTAAAGGATCAAACCTCCATGATCTCTTTCTCTTTAATAGCAAGAAGATCATCAATAGATTTGATAAACTTATCGGTAATTTTCTGTATTTCGTCCTGCCCTTTTTTGGACTCATCCTGAGTAACCAGTTTATCCTTTTCAGCTTTTTTTATCTTTTCATTCTGATCACGACGAATATTCCTTATAGCAACCTTGTTCTCTTCCCCGACTTTTTTGCAGTTCTTGAAAAGATCCTTTCGCCTCTCTTCGGACAGCGGAGGTATCGGCAGCCGAATAAGATTCCCGTCATTCTGTGGATTGAGATTCAAATCTGATGTTTGAATTGCTTTTTCGATGGGCGTCAACATGTTTTTTTCCCAGGGCTGAACGACCACCATACGAGCATCAGGTACCGAGATATTCGCAACCTGAGCGATTGCTATCTGTGAACCGTAATAATCAACAGTCAAACCATCAAGCAACGCAGGCGTCGCTCTTCCCGTCCTGATCCGTGTAAGATCTTTCTTAAGACTATCGATCGCCTTGCTCATTCTCTGATTTGTTTCGTTTATAGTATCCTGAATAGCACCCATAATTTTCATCCTCCTGTTTTTACTAATGTACCAACAGTTTCTCCATTCACACAGTTTCTGAAATTGTTGTCACCAAGCAATTTGAAAACGATAATCGGGATGTTTTGTTCCAGACAGAACGAAAAAGCCGTTGCATCCATGACTTTCAGCCCTCTTGAAAGAGCATCCTCATGAGTGATCGACTCAAACCTTCTGGCTGAAGGATTTTTTACCGGATCTGAATCATAAATGCCATCAACCTTTGTCGCTTTCAAAAGGACATCAGCCCCGATTTCAGCGCAGCGTAATGCTGCCGCTGTATCTGTAGTAAAGAATGGATTTCCGGTTCCACCACCAATGATCACAACATGTTTCTGCGCTAAGAGTTCACATGCTCTTTCTGCAGTAAAGAGTTCCCCCGCCCGGTCAATATGCACCGCAGTCAGTACATCCGCAGCAATACCAGCACTGTTAAGAAATGATTTGATCGCCAGTGAGTTAATCACCGTCGCCAGCATCCCCATAGTATCGCCAGCAACCCGTGATACACCTTCTGCAGTTGCACCACGGATAAAATTACCACCACCGACAACAATACCGACCTCGACACCACTTTTTACAACTTCAGCGATTTCTGATACGATCCTTCGTGTAACTTCCGGATCTATCCCTGAACCCTTTGTACCGGCAAGAACCTCACCGGATAACTTAAGCAGTACTCTTTTATAGGTTGTCGCCATTGGCAGATCCCGACTTATTCCTCTGTACCAAGTTCAATTCTGAAAAAGCTGTCGACACCGATTTTTGCGCCAGTTGCTTTTTCGACTTCGTTGATACGTTCAGTAATGGTTATATCTGGATTTTTAATAAAATTCTGCTGAACGAGAACTACTTCCTGGAAAAATTTATCAAGTTTCCCATCAACAATCTTATCCCAGATTTTTTCGGGTTTTCCTGAAGTCTGAGCCTGAGTGTAGTAGATCTCTTTTTCTTTTGCAATAACGCTCTCGGATATATCTTTGATATTAGCAGCTATCGGATTTGCAGCTGCAATCTGCATGGCAATATCTTTTCCCAGCGCGGCAAATTCTTCACTGCTAAGAACAGACGTTTTATCTGCGGCAAGTTTCACCGCTACACCGATTTTACCATTACCGTGAGTATACGTAAAAATTTTCTGTGTACCACCATCGGCAACAATCTTGTTATAGCGGCGGAACGAAATTTTTTCGCCAATTTTGCCGATAAGTTCAGTAACTTTACTTGCAATTGTTATATTACCGAACTCTTCAGATTTTAAATCCAGTGCGGCATCGATATTCTCTGGCTTTCCTTTGAGAAGCACTTTACCCAGAGTATCGACAAATGCAACAAAGTCATCATTGCGGGCAACAAAATCAGTCTCGGAATTCACTTCATAAATAATTGCACAGTCTGTGTCGGTAACGACGGTAACTTTGCCTTCTTTTGCTGACTTTCCAGCTCTTTTAGCCGCTGTTGCCAGACCTGTTTTACGAAGATTTTCAATTGCTAACTGCATATCACCATTTGCTTCAGCGAGCGCTTTTTTACAGTCCATCATTCCAAGGCCTGTTTTTTCACGCAACTCTTTGACTACTGCAGCAGTTATTTCCATTTTGTTATCTCCTTTTTATAATCGATCATGTCCTGACACTGAAATAGTGAGGAACCGTTGTGCGGTTCCATTCCAAAAAGTCAGGAGAATCAGTCCTCTTCTGTATTTTTAACAACTTTCTTGTGTACCACTTTGCGTTTTTTGGCCTTGTTCTCCTCTGACACTTCTTCACTCTCTTCACCCTCAAGAGCTTCTGCAGCCTTTACGGACTCAGCCAAAGCTTCAGCAGCTTCTTCTGCAGAAATTGAAGCACCAAGCTCCAGAATCGCATCAGAAACAGCCCGGGTGATCAATTGGACAGATTTGATAGCATCATCATTTCCGGGAATCGGAAAATCAACTGCATCAGGATCACAGTTAGTATCAACAATTGCTCCGATAGGTATACGCAAACGGCGACCTTCAGCGATTGCAATATGCTCTTTGATTGTATCAACAACAAAAATCAATGATGGCAACTTGCGCATTGTCCTGATACCCTGCAAAACAGAAAGCAGTTTCGCTTTACTCTTTCCAAGCAGCACCCGTTCTTTTTTCGGAAGCGCTTCGATAGTTCCATCTTTTTCCATATTCTCGATTTTGTCGAGTTTTGCAATGCTCTGACGGATAGTCTTGAAATTTGTTAACATTCCACCAAGCCAGCGGTCCGTAACATAGGGCATTCCGCAACGTTCAGCTTCCTCACGGATGCAATCACCGAGCTGCTTTTTTGTACCTACAAAAAGGATTTTTCCACCACGTGAAATTTCCTTTTTTACGCAGTCAATAAACTTATCGAGCGAACTGACCGTTTTGTTGAGATCGATAATGTAGATACCATTTTTGGGGCAGAGAATAAAACGCTTCATTTTTGGATTCCAGCGTTTTGTCTGATGACCAAAATGTGTCCCTGCTTCAAGCAGATCCTGTAACGTAACCAAAGACATAAAAGCTCCTTAAATAAATTGGGTTGGACACCCACAGCATTCATAGCGAAAAAATACCGTCCTGACAAGGACAGCACCCTTTTTTCGCTCATACTGTGTGTTTTTGTATAAAATAAAAAATAAAAACTAACGTTTTGAGAATTGAAATCGTCTGCGGGCACCCGCCTGACCATATTTCTTACGTTCAACAACGCGGGAGTCACGTGTGAGTAAACCACTTTTCCGAAGCGTTTTTCGATTTTCCTCACTGATTTGTGCCAGTGCACGTGCAATACCAAGTCTCATTGCACCAGATTGTCCGCTCAAGCCTCCGCCACGTACACTCACCATCACGTCGAAAAGCTCGGCAGCCTGCAGTTTTTGTAATGGCTGTTCAACATCCTGAACCAGGACGTCACTTTTCAAGTATTCCTTAATCGCTTTGCCATTAACCAGTCGATCACCTTTTCCCTGGCGGATAATGACCGTTGCGATTGCATTCTTCCTTCTTCCGGTCGCAGAATATCTGTTCTCCAAAATGACCAGCTCCTTAAATATATTCGGTAAATTATATTGATATCGATTTTGGCTGCTGTGCAGTATGCGGATGCGTCGTACCTGAATACACATGGAGCTTTCTCATGATTGCCCTGCCACGTGCATTTTTCGGCACCATACCATGAACTGCATGCTCAATTACTCTGGTTGAGTCCAATGCCATCTGTTCTTTAAAAGATCTGTATTTATCACCACCAGCATAGTGAGAATGTCTGAAATATTCTTTAGTCTCAGCTTTAGTACCGGTTAATTTTACCTTATCGGAATTGAGAACTACAATGTAATCCCCATGATCCTGGTTTGGTGAATATGCTGTTTTCCCTTTTCCAATCAGCATCTGCGCTATCTTAGATGCAAGTCTACCCAATGTCTGATCGGCAGCATCTACAACCAACCATTCACGCTTAATTGTTTCTTTGTTTACTACAACCGTCTTCATGATAGTCCTATCCCCATCATTTAAATGCTTTTAAAATAAGTCTGTTGAATATAGTTAATTTGTGCGGGTGAAGTCAACAATTGTTTAAAATATTGTCTTATTCAGAAGCTCACCGGCTGACTAGATGGAAGCAACAGGTTGACCACAGCACCAACCCCTTCGCCTGATACCTCAACCGTACCACCGATTTTTTTAAGCAAAGCATAATTCAACGCCATTGAAGCTATCTTGTCAAGAGCACGGGTGTGTCCGTTCAATACCGAAACCCCCTCAACCTGTACCTCTTTGACCTTAAAACATATCTCTGTTTTTATGTATTTGCAATCCTGACGAAGCAGCTCAGACTGCAACCCATCATAATTTTTTACGTTAATCGAAACAACCGCTTTATTCGAAGCTGTGCTGCTGATATGAAAAAATATCGATCGAAAAATGTGTCGTACATAATCCGGATCAGCTCCAACTTCCCATAGATCATCAACATTACTTATTTCAAAATGCTGTCCGGAACATTTCAACGTCTCCATTGCAATCTCTGAAACTAAATCACAAATTGTACCAGCCCCTTTTTTTACTACCGGCGCAGAAAGAGATTTTGTTACCTGCTTTATCAGAGAAATTGCATTTTCAATACTGTGCTTGATCGCCTCAATATTCCCTGCACAACTGTTTTTTCCTTTGAGCTGCATCTCCATCAACTGAAGATTTCCGTAAATTCCAGTGAATACATTACTAAACGCATGCGCAAGCGCATGAGCAAGGAGATCCAGAGCGTTATAACGCTTTCGGGATTCCAGTGTCCCAGCCATCGAATTATCAGGAACTATATCGAAAATAAACCCTACCGTTCCACAAAACCGTGTTGAATCGTCCTTTTTTAAATATTGTCCTGATGAATTAACTCTACAGCTGACAAATTTCTCTTCCAGAAGAGATTGCTTACCGTTACCCCCCAATTTCGATCGGGAACGCAGACGAACAGTTAAACTACTTGTTTTACGATCTGTTGTCCTGCGCTCATCAAATAACTTGGGAGACTTATCTGTACCGGTAGTAACTCCAGCAAATCGTGGCAGTATATGGTCCCTGCTCACCGTATACATATCTTCTGGAGAAACTATATAGCTAAAATGACGACCGATCAGATCGTTGAGTGAATACCCCAGTGATGATTCAACATTACCGCTGATATAGGTGAAATGGCCTTTTTCATCCAATGTATAAACAATTCCCGGAACAGTATCCAGTAAAGTATTGTAATGATACTCCATATCATTAAATACAACCGAATAGCGATTCAATGGAATCGCACCCGTATTTTCTTCTAACTGCATTATAAAAGTCCCTGAAAGACTTAACATTTTTAGTATTCTTTACTATAATACCATACAATAAAACGTTTTGTCTTTAAAAATGTAATCTTTCAAAAAAAGTGTACATAGATGTACCCAGCACGGAAACCGAAACATCTAAAAGTCCCGAATTAATTTTAAATCTGGAGATTTTAAAAGGGATGAACAGAGCCCGAAATGAGATTTTGATGAAACACATAAAAGAAAGTACGGCCCAATCACTCTGATGTTTCGACCGTTACCTCAGTATTGCAATCACCGAATCATTTTAATGAATAGCGGCCCTCTGGTTTTGTTTTCCTGAAGCATCTTATCCAGAGAGTATATGGAATCTGAACTGATATCAACTTTTTTTATCAGCACTCCCTGTGCATTATAGAGAACCGCACGCTGGAACCCCTGAAGTGCTTTTGAATCGGGCCGGCTGCCCATCACAGAAATAAAAGCCATATCCTTTTTCGAAGAATACTTTTGAGGTGTAAAAACACCTTTCTCTGACTTAATTTTTTGATTGTCTTCCATTTCTGACGCATATACAGAGAAAAAGCAGAAACAAAATGCTATTAACAGAAAGATCCTGACAGACACTCTTTTCATATCCCCTCCCTATAAGGGAAAAACTGAAAACATAATTGAAGCTGAAAATATCGGGCCCTCTTAACCGAAAACATTCTCCTGGCGGGCCGTCTTTTAAATATAAAAGAAAAACATATCAATTGTGTCGTGTTTTTTTGTGTTTTGTCATAAGAACTTAAAAAATGCCTTTATTTGTAACTGACCAGAAGCAAAAATTCAGAATTCATCCCGAAATCGTGATGTTTCATGAATCATATTTACCTGAAAATAGCACTTTTTAAAAAAATACTAATCAGGAACGATACGTAATCAGTTTCTTACTCCGGGATGCATGTTTCAAACGACGCAAAGCCTTTTCTTTTATCTGACGAGCACGCTCCCGTGTAAGATTGAACCGCTGTCCAATCTCTTCCAACGTATGGGATGTCTCCTCACCTATGCCAAAATAGAGACGAACAACCTCTTTTTCACGTTCACTCAAAGTGTTTAACGTGTGGTTCACCTCTTCCTGAAGAGATATTTCCATCAAACCATTATCTGGCAACTCCTGGAATTCGTCCTGAAGAACATCGATCAGGCGGGAATCCTCACCCTGTTGTAATGGCGCATCCAGAGACATGTGGGTATTACCGATTTTAATCGTCTCCTTGATCTCATTCTCATCAAGATCAAGTTCCGCAGCCAGTTCCTCAACATTAGGCAGTCTATGATATTTCTGCTCGAGCTTGCTCTGAACCTTTCCGATCTTATGAATCGCACCAACACGGTTCAATGGTAGTTTAATAATACGTGACTGCTCCGCCAGAGCCTGAAGAATCGCCTGACGAATCCACCAGACTGCGTACGAAATAAATTTGAAATTCTTCTTTTCATCAAATCGCCTGGCCGCACGAATCAAACCAAGATTCCCTTCATTGATCAAATCGTTCAGAGGTAAACCCTGATTTTGATAATTACGGGCAACACTAACTACAAAACGCAAATTTGCTTTGACTAATACTTCCAGTGCTTTACGATCTCCCTGACGAATTTTTACCGCAAGTTTTGACTCTTCTTCCAAAGTCAGACTGCGATTTTTCCCTATCTCTCTGAGATAGAGCGCCAGTGACCCTTCATCTGGAATAAACTGTGAACGATCCATACGCTACTTTCACCCTGAATGAAAAAAATCACCTGAAAAAGTGATAAAAAATACAAAATTCCATTAAACATTTCAACTAGTGATTAAACTAATCTTGTGAGCAAAGATTACAACTTCAGCTCAAACCCGCACCCGACAGCAAAACATTCCATTTTTTTTCCAGTTTTCGCTACCAGCCTGCAGGCATCCCTCACCATGGAATCGACCTGACTGTCGGTACGCATATTGTTGATATGAAACAACCCCAGCCGTTTAACACCGCTCTCAACCGCAAGCTTAACAGCCTCTGCATACATCGAATGACCCCAGGCCTTGAATTTAAGATACTCTTCTTTGTCAAACTCTGCGTCGTGAATAAGCAGATCCGCCCCTTTTGCAGATTCGACATAATAATCAAACGGCTGATTACCCGGAAGATCATATCCCAACTCATTATCAGTTAAAAAAACAAACGCCTTGCCATTCTCTTCTATTCGAAAACCAATTCCACCATTGGGATGATTTAATGAGATCGGGTGTACTCTTAGTGACCCGATTCGTAGTGTTCTGTTCGAAATATTTTTAAATTTTAACTTTGCAGGCAGGTTTTTCAGATCTACTGGAAAATAGGGTGCCTGCATCATCCCGTTTAGCGAATCCTTAAAATCGATGCCCTTAAATGGACACCCATAAATTGTTATCGAATACCCTCTCTGATAAATGGGTCCAAAAAAAGGGAATCCAAGAATATGATCAAGGTGCAGATGCGTAAAAATCAAATGAACTGATTTTTTTTTTGAATTTAATAATTTTCGCCCGAGATGACGAATTCCGCTCCCGGCATCGATAATCACTGTGTCACCTGATGATGCTTCAACTTCAATGCAGGTTGTATCTCCACCAAATTTGTTGTATTCAGCACCACTTACGGGAATTTGTCCCCTGGAACCCCAACATTTAATATACATTTTAAAAAAATGACCACCCATTTTTCAGATATGAAACTCAATGCAGAATTCGTATCATGAAATTATACAAAAGCCGCAACACTGTTACGAGCAAAAAAATAAAAAATAACACTCAACCATAAATATACGCTAACTCCTGCCACAAAGAAGGAAAATACACAAGATGGTGATTCTTCTACCAATCAAACCATTATCCTCAATAGAAAGGCATAGTTATTGCTTTAAGTTCCGTTATTCAGATAACTGTGCATCCTGATCACCTGAAACAAAACCTGCCCTATGTCAAAAAAAATTCTTATGAGCAGATCTGAAAAAGCAGCTATCGCGGAATGTATTGTCAACACCATCTCCTCTGCAATGTTCATTATTGACGATACATTTCATCTCGTTACAGCTAACGCATCGTTCTACCGGATATTCCATCTGCAACCATCCCAAACCGCTGGAGTACCCCTGTTTGAAATATCCAACAGACAATGGGATACCCCGCAACTTCGCTCTATTCTAGCCACACTCTGCACATCCCCATCAGCATCCCGAAAATATACCCTTCCATACACATTTGAAAACCACATCGTTACGCTGCTGCGAATGAACATCTGTTTACTTGAACAGATGCCCGGCATGCCTCCACTGATACTGTTTTATCTCTATAACTTCGATTCCACTGGACAGTAAAAACATTTAAAAATCAACTAAGATTAATTGCAGAATCAGTCAAATCCTTAACAGTCTGTATTATACTGCTGTAATCAGAAACATCCCTGTTGTTGAGATATAGCAACAGCAGACCATGAACTGCTAATGAATGAAATTTCTGTTTCTTAATCTCCATACTTTCAAGCCCACTGCCACTCCGACCACCAATCGACTGCCAGTCTTCTGTTGTTAACCCATTGAAAAATCCAGCAATCTTCTCAAATCTTGAATTAGCAGTCGAAATAGAAGATGCCTTCTGGTGAAACAACAACTCGTAAATCCCCGGATACTGTATAAAAAAATTACAATACCCGCAACTCACCGCTTTGAGATGCTCTTCCCCCCTTTTGGAATCATTTGCATAATCTGTTACAAAACCACTACACTCCTCCAGAAAATCTTCAACACAACAGAATATCAGGTCCCGTATATCCTTAAAATAGTTGTATAAAGTTGCATACGAATAACCCGCTCTCTCTGCAACAGATCGTGCACTTACAACAATAAGCCCCTCGCCTCGAATCAGATCTTTGGCCGCTTCGATAAAGTAATCCCGCATCCTTTTCTCTTGAATCTCATTCATAGTATTCTCCCGTGCGATAATATAGTAAAGTATCGTTAACACTGTTAATATAATTAATACTGTTAATTTTTTCAACAACTATTAACAATTTCACTATGTTCTAAACTGAACCATGTTATTTTCCTCCCAAATGATAACTATCTCCGAAAAAAACCATTAATAAAGCTAACAGAAACTGCATGTTCTAAGAATTTGCAATAAAAATCGAAATTCGATATATTGATGTTATGAACCACGTATCACAGAAACCGGATATTTTTACATACCTGGATTTTCGTTTATACCTTTCAGACATCCTAAACTGGATCAGGGAAAAAAATCCTGAATTCACATTCCAGAAACTGACCGAAACAAGCGAGCTCAACAGCCGCTCTCATTTCATCGATATTTTAAACGGAAGAAAATTGACAAAAAAATTTCTTCCCGTTTACCAGAAAATCTGTGAATTGAATGAGAAAGAGGCGAAATATTTTAGAGCTTTAGTTCTGTATAGCCAGTCCACAGTATCAGAAAACAGGAGGGAACTCTTTAAAACGATTTCCGGGTTGTCATCAAGTCCTGATGCAATCAAGCTTGAAGGAGAGGTGTACACATTTTATAAGCATTGGTATATACCTGCCATGTACTCAATGATCAGCATTGTCAGAAATGTACGTGATCATCGGGTGCTGGCCAGACTTTTTAATCCTCCGCTATCCGCTATACAAGCCAGAAACGCTCTGAAGGTTTTAATACAGCTTGAAATGATAAGCTGGAATAAAGATAAAAATAAGTGGATTACAAAAAAAAAGCAGTTCCTCAGCAGCACTGATGCGCAGGCTGCAGCTCTCAGGGAATTTCATAAACAGCTTCAGCAACTCGGCCGGTATACATTTGATGCAGACTTTGAAAAACAGACATTTTATGCTCAGACACATTGTGTCAGTTTAAAGCTTAAGCAAAAAATAGATGTAATGATTTTGGAGTTTCAAAGAAAAATTCTCGATCTGATTACTGAAGACACCTCACCGGAAGTACTCCTTCAGATCAATACGCAGGCATTCTGCCTTTCACAGATCATTTCACTACGTTCCCCTCGATCCAGTTCACTATAGTTGATTGCGGTCTGGGTCCGGCAGAATAATTATAGAATATCTCCTGGCCATTTTTTTTTCCATCTTTATAACTGACTTCATAGATTTTCCTGCCATCTGAATCGAATCCATATTCTAATCCCTCTTTTTTCCCGTTCACGTAGGATTCTTCCTTAATCTTCTCACCATTGTCTGAATAGGTTACCTCTGCACCATTTTGTAAATCATTCCTGTAATGCAGTTCACGCTTTTTGACACCATTACCAATCCAGAATATTTCCAGGCCGTTCTTTTGACCATTTTTATAATCAGTTTCCCTGACTTTGTACCCGAATGCATCCCATTGTGTTTCTCTGCCATCCTTTTTCCCATTCTTATAGACTACCTCATGTTTTTTAATACCATTGGGATACCACTGGCAATACTGACCATGAAAGGTTGTATCAGGAGCGAATCTGGAATTTTTTGCATAATAGCGCAACTGGCCATCCAGCGTATTTTTTTCAATCAGAATGATACTGCTGCATCCGAAAAAAGCCACAGAAACAATCAGATAGGCAATCTGAAGAAAAAAACTCTTGCTTATATTTTTCATACCTACATCATATATCAATGGAATAGAAAGTTCAACCTGGCAACTGTATTTTATATAAAATATTCTATCATGAGCAGAATCAGATAACTAAGCTCAATAAACAGGCAGGATCTGTTTTACCATAAACAAGGGTGATATTAAATTCATCTATTTATTATATTTCTCAAAAAAGTATTTTCCTTTTTGATTTATTCTACAACGTTAGAGTTTTGTTTCGATTATCGGGTGAGATTCCCGCCCTTGGGATTCACACATAGGTGGTTCCGCTAAGGAAATTTTTGAACTATTTTTAAATTTCATCGTTGTAGAAGAAGAACCCGTTTAGATTAAACAGTTGTGTAGCCAGAGAACAGAAAGTATTTAATGTCTGAATCATTGAAACAGAGACTGGAACGTATTGAGGAACAGATTAACCAGGCCTGTTCGCACGCAGGAAGAAAAAGGAACACGGTCAGACTGATAGGTGTAACAAAAAATCACGATCATTCCGTTGTGCAGTCACTGATCGATTCAGGAGTTCGCGACATTGGCGAGAACCGCGTTCAGGAGATACTGGCCAAAGCACCAGCTCTTCATGGAGATTTTGAGCTGCACATGATCGGACACCTCCAGACCAACAAGGTAGCTGCGGTTCTCCCTCATATTAAATGGATCCAATCGATTGACCGTTTACGTCTCATTGAGCGGATTGAGTATTGCAGCAATAAAGAGCGCAGGCTTAATGCTCTTGTCGAAGTGAATACTTCCGGAGAGAAGTCAAAATCCGGGTGTCCTGTAGATCAATGCCGGCAATTATGTGAAAGGGTGGCTGCAAGCCCTGTTTTACAGCTGAAAGGATTGATGACAATCGGACCACTAGGTGGAAGTGAAAATGAGGTGCGGGGCGCATTTAAACTTCTCCGTTCACTTTCCGAAAATATTACCGATCTTTGCCCACGGGCCGAACTCTCAATGGGAATGAGCAGTGATTTTTCCTGGGCAATAGAAGAAGGGGCAACTATGATACGAATTGGTACTGCACTGGTAGGAGGGCGAAGCTGAAATGCGACTGCTCTATGGCATATTAAACCTTTATGAACTGATCATCTTTGCGCGGGTAATTTTATCCTGGGTGAATGCAGATCCTTACAATCCAATAATACGATTTATTCATGATATAACAGAACCTGTTCTGGCACCAATTCGTCAACTGCTGCCAACAGAACGGATCGGTCTGGATCTTTCACCGCTTATTGTGATTTTAATCATTCAGCTTATTAAAAGGATTCTGATCTGATGAACATTTCCAAAAACGAATTCCGGGAGTAACCGTTATGCATATCTCTCCTCTTGACATAAGAAAACAGCCGTTCCGTAAAGTATTGCATGGATTCGATCCCGATGCAGTATCCAGTTTTCTGCAGATGGTCGCAAGTGAGTATGAAGCGATAATCCGCAGCAACAATGAGCTTGCATCACAGCTTAATATGCTGGAACAGCGTCTTGAGGGATATACCAGAATCGAGCGTACCCTTAACGAGACACTCCTGACAGCTCAGAGAGCCACCGATGAAGCGCGGATCAATGCACAACGGGAAGCGGAATTGATCATAAAAGACGCGATGCTCAGGGCTGAACGTTACGAAGACGAAGCACGCAACCGCGTTCATGTCATGGAGAGCGAACTTGTCACACTTAGAAATCAGCGTGACAGCTTTCTTGCCCGTTTTAAATCGCTGCTTTCGACACAATTAAGCCTGCTTGAAGTTATCAGTGGTGATTTACAGGGATTACATGAAAACGAACGTCCGCTGCAGCAATCGGTTGATGAAACCATGGAAGAAGTGCCGCCGCAACCGAATATTACCTCAATGGATTTCTAACGTCATGGAATCGTGCACTGTAAATATACATCTGAAACCGAAAGCTAAATTCAACCGGTGCGAAATTGGAAGCCGGAATGTTGTTGAAATTGCGGTGACATCACCACCTGTTGACAATAAGGCAAACGAACATCTGCAGAAATATCTTGCGGAACTGCTGAGGATTTCCAAATCCTCGGTTACAATTATCAAAGGTCACCAGAGTAAAAACAAGGCAGTGGCAATCGAAGGACTATCGCAACAGACAGTGCTTGACCGTCTTGGCAAAACAAACCGCAAATAATTTAATTTCTATAGTTTGAAAGGGTACATATGGCCACACAATTTGAAATGATTCAGGAGACTGAAAAGTTTATAAGAAGCAAAATTACAGCTACTCCGGAGTTCGGCATTATCCTCGGAACAGGTTTGGGACGTCTGGCCGATGCCATCGAGAAAGAGGTGGTACTTCCTTACGAAACTATCCCGCATTTTCCTGTCAGCACGGTCGAAACACATGCAGGCAAACTGCTGTTCGGTACACTTGCCGGTAAACGTGTTATCGCTATGCAGGGCCGCTTTCATTACTATGAGGGGTATACGATGCAGCAGATCGTTTTTCCGATACGTGTAATGAAATTCCTTGGAGTGAAGACTCTGGTTGTGTCCAATGCCTGTGGTGGAATTAACCCGTTGTTTCCTCCGGGAACCATCATGGCGATCACCGATCACATCAATTTACTTGGAGATAACCCTCTTATCGGACCCAATGACAACCGGATTGGGCCACGTTTCCCCGATATGGCAGAACCATACTCAAGACGCCTCCTCGATTTAGTAAACAAAGTTGCACTTGAAAATAAGATCCGTATAGAACGCGGTGTTTATGCGTCCATGAGCGGTCCGTCACTGGAAACACGGGCGGAATACCGTATGCTAAAAATCATCGGTGCAGATGTCATTGGAATGAGCACCGTTCCGGAAGTTATTGCTGCAGTGCATGCAGGTATTGAAGTACTAGGGCTTTCGGTTATTACCGATTCCTGTCTGCCAGATGCACTTGAACCAACTGACATCTCCAAAATCATCGCAGTCGCCGACAAGGCAGAACCTGTATTAGTCAAATTAATTCAGAAAGTTTTCAATTCACTATGAGTAACGACCTTTTCTCACCGGTAAGTCCGCAGGTACGTTTTCCTTCGGTAGAAGATGAAATTTTAAAATTCTGGAAAGATAATGCCATCTTTTCACAGTCCCTTGAACAAACCAGAGGAAAAAACTCCTTTGTATTTTACGATGGTCCGCCATTTGCCACAGGTCTCCCCCATTACGGGCATCTGCTTGCCGGTACTCTCAAGGATATTATTCCACGTTACTGGACAATGCAGGGGCATCATGTTGACAGAAGATTCGGTTGGGATTGTCATGGGCTACCTGTTGAAAATGAGATGGAAAAGGAGTTTAAAGTCTCCGGAAAACGCGATATCGAAAAACTGGGGATTGCTATTTTCAATGAAGCGTGCCGCTCTATCGTATTAAGGTACACCTCCCAGTGGGAAAAGGTTGTCACACGAATGGGACGATGGGTTGATTTTGTTAACCAGTACCGGACAATGGATGCTCCTTATATGGAAAGTATCTGGTGGGTGTTCAAGCAGATATGGGAAAAGGAACTTATCTATCAGGGATTCAGAGTTCAGCCATACTGCCCCCGCTGTGCAACCCCGCTTTCCAATTTTGAGGTTAACGAAGGATATAAAGATACAACAGGCCCATCGATTACCGTCACATTTCCCGTTGCAAATGATCCCTCAACAAGTATCCTTGTCTGGACAACAACACCATGGACGCTGCCTTCTAACGTTGTCCTGGCTGCAGGACCTGAAATAACATACGTAAAAATACAAACAGAACAGGGAAATTTCATTCTCGCACAGGAGAGACTTCAGGCATATTTCAAGGATCAGTCCTCATATACAATTTTAGAAACTCTCAAAGGAAAACAGCTCGAGGGGATCGCGTACAAACCGATTTTTGACTACTTTTCAGACAGGGACACCCGATTCTTTCATATTACAACTGCTGATTTTGTTTCCACAGAAGATGGATCGGGAATCGTACACATCGCACCCGCATTCGGTGAGGATGATTTCCTTGTCGGAAAAAGACTTGGTCTTCCAATTGTCTGCCCGGTTGATGATGAGGGCAAGTTCACGGAAGAAGTTCCTGAATGGAAAGGAAAACGGGTTCATGATGCTGATGAAGAGATCATCCGTCATATCAAGACATTGGGACGCCTTTTTCTACGTTCATCGATCACTCACCGGTATCCGTTCTGTTACCGCTGCGACACGGCATTGATTTACAAAGCGATAAATACCTGGTTCATGCAGATCGAACCGCTCAAGTCCAACATGCTTGAAAACAACCAGTCGATTCGCTGGGTGCCGTCACATCTCCAGAACGGACGATTCGGTAAAGGCATCGAGAGTGCCCCGGACTGGAACATCTCCCGTAACCGCTACTGGGGAACACCTATTCCTGTATGGCTTTGCGTTTGCGGTCACAAAGAGTGCATCGGGAGTCTTGAAGAACTCCATACGATTGCCGGAAAAGGTAATGCTTCAAAGGGTGCAGAAATTCATGCCGCAGCAGTTCACAAAGTGGAAAACATGCTTGCATCAGAAAGTGCGTCCCGGCTTACCGCTGCCGATATCGATTCAGTATGGGCTGAGCGGATCAAAGCCACGCCAATTGACACAAATGATATTCATCGTCATATCATCGAAGAGATCGAAATTACCTGTCCTGAATGTGGACAGGAAATGAAACGTACCCCGGAAGTTCTTGATTGCTGGTTTGAATCCGGCTCCATGCCGTATGCTCAACTTCATTATCCCTTTGAAAGTAAAGAGCGTTTCGAGACCGAATTCCCGGCTGATTTTATCGCAGAGGGCCTTGACCAGACACGCGGGTGGTTTTATACACTCACCGTACTTGGTTCAGCACTGTTTAAAAAGCCAGCATTTAAAAATGTGATTGTCAATGGAATCATTCTTTCTGAAGAGGGGAAAAAACTCTCAAAACGATTAAAAAACTATGCACCACCGGAAGATGTTCTCAATCAGCTTGGTGCGGACGCACTGAGGTTATTCCTTATCAATTCACCCGCTGTTAAAGCTGAGGACCTCAGGTTCTCTGAAAAAGGGGTGATGGAGATGTCCCGCGCGGTCCTTCTCCCCTACTGGAACGCATACTCGTTTTTTGTTACCTATGCAAATGTTGACATGTGGAAACCATCATCTGCACAGCCCCCGACGGACGGCACAGAACTTGACAAGTGGATCATCTCACTTCTTCATGAAACGATTGGACTGGTTAAAAATGAGATGGAGCAGTACAATCTGTTCAAAGTTGTTCCGCTATTGGTTGACTTTATCGACAATATGACCAACTGGTACATACGCCGCAGCCGACGAAGGTTCTGGAAGAGCGAAAACGATCAGGATAAGGATGTTGCATACAGCACCCTCTACTACGTCCTGAGTGAATTTTCCAAAGTTATGGCACCGTTCCTTCCGTTCTTGACAGAAGCTGTATACCGTAACCTGGTTGCTCAACAGCTCTCTGATCAACCATCAAGTGTCCACCTTTGTCAGTACCCGCAGGCAAGACAATCGCTCATTGATGAACCTCTGGTAAGAAAAATGCGGCTGGTTCGTCAGGCAGTTACGATGGGCAGAGCATTGAGAAGCCGTTTTGTGATCAAAAATCGTCAACCCCTCAGAGAATATATAATCATTGCCCGCAATCAGGATGTAGTTGAGCTGCTCAGCAGCGTGGAATCGCTTATTGCCGACGAATTGAATGTGAAAAAGGTTACATTTGACACTAAAGAAGAATCAGTTGTGTCGGTTAGCGCCAAAGCCAACTTTAAAAGACTGGGAAAACTCTACGGTGCCCGGATGAAGGAAGCAGCAGCACAAATCGAACAATTCAGTATCGATCAGATCCGTAATCTAGAGTCTGGTACCACCATAGAAATTCTTGGCAAAACGCTGACCTTTGAAGATATCGAGATCCGCCGTATCAAGCATGAAGGTGTTGAAGTGGAAACAGAAGGAGAGTTAACCGTCGCCCTCGATACCACAATCACCCTCGAACTGAGGCAGGAAGGATCTGCCAGGGAGTTTGTTAACAGAGTTCAAAACCTCAGGAAAACCAGCGGTTTTAATGTCAGTGATCGTATTGAGATACATTTTTCAGCATCAGGAACGCTCACCGAAGCAGCCCTGGCATGCAGAGAGTATATCTGTGCGGAAACCCTTGCAGTTGCACTCACACCAGATGCAGATCTGGAGAATGCCGGAGAAACTGTAGAGATCGATGATGAACAATTTCGTTTACATATTTTAAAAACGGAGGTAATCTCCTGATCGGAGAACATAAGAGATGAAACTGATAAGCAGGAAAAATACCCGGAAGCTCAGACATGACCTGCTTTATTTTGCGGCTAAGATCGGGTATTGGCTTGCTCTCAAGATGCCACGCCGTTCAGGGTTGTTTCTGTTTGGTATTGCGGGTAAACTTATTTTCTTGTTTCCAGGAATTGACAGGAAACGTACGATCGAGCATCTTTGTTTCATCTACGGGAATCGGTGGAACAAAAAACAGATCATCTCAACAGCATCCAGTGTGTATGGAAATATCGCAAAAAACCTCTTTGATTCAATCCATCTTTCGCAGATGGATGTATCACAGTTGAGGACAGTTGTTTCCTGCGACCCTATAGACGAATTAAAAGAGGAGTATGATCGGGGTAAAGGTATAATAACTATAACATCTCACAGCGGATGTTTTGAAATGCTGCTGCACTATTTTCCGGCGATCGGGTTCAAATGTTTTGCGATCGGCCGCAAAATGTTCGATCAGCGCCTCGAAGATCTTGTACGTCAAACGCGCACCGGAAAGGACATCATTTATCTGGATAGATCTGAAGGCACCAGGAAAATGATCCGCCTTCTGGGTGAAGGACGTTTTTTTGGCGTGTTGATAGATCAGGATACCAGTGTTGAAGGTGTATGGGCAGACTTTCTTGGTCACAGCGCATTCACGCCTTCGGGCCCGATCAAACTGGCGATGAAATTTAATATTCCGGTATTTGTATTGACAACAGCCCGGATCGATGAGCAACGGCACCATATCTTTATCAGTCCAAAAGTAGAGATGGCACAAACAAATGATTTCGAAACGGATCTTCAGACAAATGTAACTAAAGTAAATTCGCTGATCTGCCGGACTATCGATCGTTACCCCTCCCAGTGGGTATGGATGCATCGACGATGGCTGCATCAGCCACAAAAGGATTAAACCCGTACGGGAATATTAGAAATGAGTATGATTACTTCGATACTATCATCAAGCTTTGAGAAATATCAAAGACTGCGGAATCTTTCCGCGTCAGTTGTGCTTATAGCAATAATTGGTTGTGCACCGAAAAAAGATACCTTACCCGTTGCTGATGCAGAAATAAAAGTACCCTTTCAGGAGTTTAAAAATTCAACTATTCAATTTTACAATAACAACACGCTTCAATGGAAATTACAATCGGAACATATGCGTAAACCGATCACTGATACTGGTGAAATCACCATGGTTCCCGTTCGCATGACTTTTTATGACTCCACAGGGGCTGTCAGTTCACTGGTTCTGGCAGATTCCGGCATTGTTAAAAACCAGATGGAAAGTTATAAAATCTGGGGGGAAGTGTATATTAAAACCAAAGACACAATGGAAATTCGTTCCCATAAACTCTACTGGTATAAAGACCGGAAAAAAGTGGTATCAGATACTTTTGTCCAGATTGTCACAAAAAAAGGGGACCAGCTGCGGGGAAAAGGCCTTGATGCGACTGAAGACTTTTCACGCTTTTCATTTGCTTCAGATGTAAAGGGACGGTTTCCGGACTTCAAACGCAGAGTGGAAAGTAAAGATGAAAATGTTTTCTGATCCGCTTTTTTTTATTAAATCAGTAAAAATGTCGCTTTTTGCACACAAACAATTGATACTATTGTTATCAGCATGCACCTTTCTTTTTGTGACTCTTTCATACGCCGCAGACTCAGCAAAAAAGGAAAACAATGCCGACCTGGTACTCGAATCGGCAAACAGCAATGAAAACACCTATTCCAATGGCGAATTTATAAGTATTCTCAGAGGCAACGTCGTTTTTTCCTATGAAGAAACCCGGATTAAAGCTGATGAAGCAACATGGTGGAGAAGTCAGGGAATTCTCCAATTCAGAAATAATATCGTTGTCACCAACAATTCACAGCAACTGACATGTGACCGCATGAATTTTAATAAAGACAATAATCTTCTCGTTGCATCAGGAAGATTCAAATATACAGACTCACTGGAACAGGCTCAGCTTACAGGAAATGATGCAGAGTACTACCTTGACGAGAAGCGGTTTTTCCTCAGGGGTAATCCACGTCTCATCCGCTTTGATACGGCTGCAGCCGAGACGCTCACTATTATTGGTAAAACCATGACTTATACCGACTCGATCAAACAGGCGACAGTTTCGGATAATGTAAAGATTACCAAGGGGAAAATGGTGTCAACCTGCAACAGAGCAAATTACTTTACAGATTCAAACATCGCATACCTGCGTGATAACCCGGAGGTTATCTTCGACAGGAGTAACGTCTCCGGCGATTCAATTAATCTCTACTTTGGTAAAGAATCACTCAGGAAGGCTTCTGTATATGGTAAAGCAAAAGGTATCTATATCGATACGATGCCTAAAAGTAACGACACTTCATATACCCATGTTACCGGCGACAGCCTGATCATCACCATTTCAGATTCAGGATCTGTAGACTCTCTCTGGACATTTGGCAAAGCGCACACCGAGTACTATACTGCGAAAGACAGGCAGACCAAAAACGAGGCTGACGGGAAAACCATGCTCATGGGGTTTGGTGAACGCGGCACAGTTTCAACTGTAAAAGTTACCGGCAACGCACGGAGCAGGTATTTCATTGAAGAAAAAGACAGTAAAGGAATAAATGAGGCAAGCGGTGATTCCATTTCGGTCAGATTTCGAAATGGTAAAGCATCACAACTGGTTCTCACAGGCAGTGCCCGAGGTACCTATATCCCCCAGGATGTAACAAATGACTGAATACACAGATATGAACGAACCAGCACCTGATGAAAATAATGTTCCATCAGGCGATAGAGATCAGGATCCGCAAACCACGCCGGTTGCTGAAACGGAAGAAGCAGTAACTCCGAAAAACCCGCTTGCAACTGCTGCATCACCTGCAGCTGTCGAAGAACCATCAGAAAAGAAACGTGAGATTCGCACAAACAACCTCATTAAAATTTATAGTAAGCGATCCGTTGTCGATGGAGCATCGATCAATGTTCATCAGGGTGAAATCGTAGGGCTTCTGGGGCCCAATGGTGCTGGAAAGACAACTACATTTTATATGATTGTTGGTTTGATTCGTCCGAACAAAGGGTCCATTTTCCTTGATGATAAAAACATCTCACGCAAACCGATGTACAAACGCGCACGAATGGGGATCGGTTATCTGCCTCAGGAACCATCAATATTTCGCAAACTCTCGGTTCGTGATAATGTAATGTCCGTTCTTGAGTTTCAGAGAATGAGCCATAAAGCTCGCAAACTTCGAATGCAAGAGCTCCTCGAAGAACTTCATGTTGCTCATCTTGAAAAAAGCCTTGGATACCAACTTTCCGGAGGAGAACGCCGAAGAGTTGAGATAGCCCGAACTCTTGCAATAAAGCCGGATTTCATCCTTCTTGATGAGCCATTTGCGGGAGTTGACCCGATCGCGGTTGAGGATATTCAAAGTATTGTTCACGAGCTCAAAACAAAGGGATATGGTGTTCTTATCACCGATCACAATGTACGCGAAACACTTCGTATTACCGACCGGGCTTATATAATGAGTTCAGGGAAGATATTGATTTCGGGAACAGCAAAGGAACTTGCGAACAGCCCTGAAGCACGCAGAATTTATCTTGGACAGAATTTCAAGCTTGACTGAAAGCACCCTTTTTTCGAAAAGTTTAAGCACAGCAGGATATTTTAACGAATTTTCAGTTCTGCTGTTTTGAAGCTACTTTTATAAAAAACGACTCCATCGGATAGGTCCAGGGGTAATTCACACTACTTCCTTCCGGTAATTCCTCTACCCTCACTTCAACTGGAAAGAACGTTGGCTTGATAAAGACAGCTAAAGTATCTCTGGGTTTTAAAACTGCTACCGTATCCGAAACGGTCCATCGCACTGCTTTATTTACCGAAGTATAGTTTTCCAACCAGAAACGGGCTGTATCACCAGCTTGCAAAGTCCATTTTGGAGAATAGTGTATATATTTTGGATAAACTCGAATTGTGTCATAAGCGGTGTCGATTGTTGTATTGGATTCAACGATAGCTTTAACAACATACTTTCCAGGATTTGTATAGGTATATTTTTTCTTGCTCCCATTATACGATCCCCCATCACCAAATTTGATTTTAACTTCTTTAATATCCTTTGGATTGGCATCCGCAGGCAATACTACTTCAAAATTTACAGCTAATGGTGCCTGCCCGGAATCCGGTGTCGAAATAAGATCAAGGATTTTAACCGGTTTGGGGGGTTCAACAATTTCCACATTAACTGAATCAGTGTCACTCATGCCCCCTTCATCCACTAAGATTAATCGAACCGTGTACAAACCTGGTTTTTTAAACTCGTGAGGCATATTTGAAGAATTTTGAGTTGCTGTGTCGCCATCACCAAAATAATAAATATAGTTGGCATTTGAAAGATCGCCGTTGTATACAGTGACATACGGTTTGAAGTTTACAAAAAAGGAATCATTCCCTATTTTTCTGTAGGTAACGCTATCTATTACTGAACGTCTACTAAGATCGACCGTATTGAAATAAACCAGAGTACTCGAAGAATCTAACCGTTTCTCTTTATCGTAAGCGTGTAAAAATACCTGACTGATCCCGGGTTTGCTTGAATAGCACCTGAAACTCACGGTGTCTATGTATAGTGGAGACCAGTCTGTTATTCTCTTTTGAACTTTTATCGAATCATACACAAGCGTAACGGGTAGACCATTCTCGTTTTTTAAGGTATCTACATAAACCAAAGCATAAAATAGTGAATCGAGAAGTGAGTCGGGATCATATATTTCAGTTTGGAAATCAACAGTTTGCTGTTTTCCAACCCATACAATGTTTGCCTCTTTCACAGCAGGGGCAAACGTGAAGATCATTGGTTTTCTGTTTTGTTTAATCGTAAAGAAAAATTTTCTCTCTGAAATAACATTGATCTGATCCCCTGTTGTAAAAACAGCGACGACCCTTCCAGTATCACCGATAAGAACACTGTCACTTGTGAAATCGTCATTTTCGTATGTATACGGCGAGCTTCCTCCTTCATCAATTTGGCTTACTCTTAAACGCACTTTAAGGTTAAGAGGATCTCCAGTTACGGAATCAAGAACTGTAGCATTGAAAAAAAATTTGGTTCCAGGACGCACAACGAAGTTGGAATCACCATAATTCAGCAGAACAAAGTTTTTATCGTAACCATTAGAGACATAAATCCCTGAGAGCGTGCCGACATATCCGGGGCTTGACGGATCAAAAAAATTGTCTCGCTGTGCACACCCCAGAAATACTGAAATTGCAACCAGAAAAAAGAAAGGTAGTACTCTGGGAGCCCGTTCTATCACTGTTTATCTCCAGTCTCGCTTCGTGCAGTCCGTGCTTTGGCATCCATAGCCCATCTTCCATTAGGATATTTGCCAAGATACTCTTTATATGCAATTATCTCCTGGGCAGCCTTCCCCTGTGCCTGCAGAGATTTTGCTTTCCAGAAAAGCGCATCTTCAGAATAGGGTCCTTCCGGATATACATCGCTAAGATGCGCAAAGAGCCCAAAAGCTCTGGAATGATCGTTCAACTCGGTGCTGTATAATCTTGCCAGTTCATAAACTGCCCGCTGCGCAGATGATGCAGTTCCAAAAAGTTCAATATATTGGTTATAAACAGCAGCCTCAGCCGAATACTCCTTTTTCTCATGCAGAACTTCGGCAAGCGTATAAAACGCATCGGTGATCATCAAACCGTCTTTATGAGCATCAATATATTTTCTGAGCGTTTCAACAGCTTTTTTCGAATTGTTAAGTTCATTTTTCTGAAGCATTGCATACTGAAAGAGAGCGTTTCCTTTAAACTCAGTTCTGTAATTGCCGTTTGCAACCTCCTCCAGTACACTGGCGACATCAGAATACCTTTTCAGATATTTCAGGATTCTTGCCTTCTTCATGTTTGCATCATAATGCTGATCAGGTTTGAGCAATGAATTTGCCATGATATCATCGATCTTCCGCAGAGCACCTGTATAGTCATCCCTTTCGATAGAAGAATCGACACCACTTACCTGTTTTACATATTCCGCAACCGAAACATACTCATTACTATTGTGATTTCCGGATCCTGTAACCAGTTTTTTATCCCCAGCACGGATAACCGCTTCTATCGCGTTTTTCTGTCCACTGGTTATGACTGCGTCTTCCCCGATGCTGCGTTCTTTTTTTCCAATAGATGTACCGTTTATGGTACATTGTTCACCACTGTTTACCAGTACAGCATCTCCATCATTGGTCCTGAATCTTACGCAACCCTCGAGAACAGAAAGTAGCGTTGCCGGAGCAGAACTGTCCCCGGTAAACTCTACGGAGAATCTGGTACCCACAACCTCACACACTGCATTCCTGGTCTTGACTGAAAAAAGCTGGTCCGATTTTCGTTTCGCAACACTGACTGCAACTTTCCCATAGTCAAGCTGGAAGGTCCGATTCTTTTTAGAAAAGGATTTAACTCTAATTGCTGACTTTTCTTTTACGGTGAGGTGACTTCCGGAATCGGTTTTAATAACAGCACTTGATTTCGCACTGGTAGAAATTACTTCATTAACCTTTACTTCTGAAAAACTGTTACTATTTGAAAAAGCGATTCCATTAAGCTCTACCGCCCCTTCAAGACTTATGACCTGAGGTGCACTTGCCAGAGCACTACCGTTTTGAGGATGATGCAGCCTGTAATACACCAGCGGGATTGATGCAAATAAAAAGAGCAGAAGTACCGCTGCAACACGCAACTGAGTAGCAAAAGTAAAAGGCTTTTTAAAGGAAACCGTTCTACTCCCTGGTGTAACAGACTCTATCTCATTAAGAATCTGATTTTCGATTGCCCGCCACTGAGCATCAGTTTTCGATGAAACGGGAAACGAGCGCATGGCAGAGCGGATCTGCAGCCTTGATGCGTATTCATCGGAACAGGGTATACAGGAATCTATATGCTCCTTCACCTGCGAAGTGATAGCAGCATCACAACTCCCATCAATGAACTCATCAATCAGATGATCTACCAACGTACATTTCATAATCAACCCAATTGTTTCTTTAGTTTGCTACGCATCTCGTCCCGTCCATGGAACAATCTACTTTTCACTGTACCCAGCGGCAGACCGGTAATCCCGGCGATCTCTTCCATGGTCAGTCCCTCCATATCATGAAGAATAAGTACAGTCCGCTTCCTTTCATGAATTCCTTCAAGCGCAACCGCGATCTGCTTCTGAAGCTCCGTTTTCTCTATGGATGCGCTTGCATTTTGTGTTGAATCGATATGCGATTCCGGATTTAAAGTATCAAACTCAGAATCCCTTTTTCTTTTTCTGATATATTGAATAGAAACATTAACTGCAATCCTATAGAGCCAGGTCGTGAATTTTGAATTTCCCATGTACCCCGGAAGAGATTTATAAAGCTCAATGAAAATCTGCTGCACTGCATCATCAGCATCCTCCGCCTGACCCAGGAACCGGCAAACAATCCGGTAGACCATTACCTTATATTGGTTAAATAACTCAGAAAACGCATATTTATCACCCTGTGCTGCCCGGGTAATCTTCTGCATCTCATTGTCATCTACATATTTGTTAGCTAGTGTCATTATATAGTTCAATGATTTTAAAACGATGAAAATAACTTTTTTTTAAGATTTCTATTTTTTATTGATATAAACCAGCTTACAGTCCAGCTCAGGGCAGCACTATTGAGTAATCCGATTCGTATATAATTCGTTGTCTCATACCTTCTGAAATATTCGTTAAACTCAGGAGAACCCTTTTTCAGACCAAGATACTGATCATGGAGAACTGCTTCTGTGATCCAGACACCGGCAGTAGCAGCAGAGAGCAACAAAGATCCCCATAAAAAAGGCTTTACCTGGTATCCTTCAAATTTCAAGGTAGCATTAATATCCAGATCATTACCCGGTAAAATTTCTATTGAGTCCCTGTAGACTCTGCAAAATTGATGCTCCAGAGACAATCTGTAGTTCCCATTCTCCAGCACAAGTTCTGTAGGAGTATCGCCAACTCTAACACCATTAAGGTATACATCACAATCCAGCGGAATTGCATTGATACGTACCTTTACAAAGAACTTCCTCTCCAGGAAACTTTTAATTTTTAAAATTTCAAGGTCCACAATATCATCAATGGAGTATGATGACAATGGAAAACGTTTCTGCTCGATGTTACTTCTTGAAGTATCAGAGATTTTCATATGCAGAAAGTCTATTGAATCTACAGTCTCTATCTCTCCACATACAATTGCGATACAACTGTCACACTGTGGCTTCTCTATAATAACAGGAACAATACCACCGGGCAGATGCTCAAACTGTAACCTTCTCAACAGTTTTTCAGGCAGATCCGCAGCTGCCGGATAGCGGGAGAGATCACCTGTTAATTCACATACTCCCAGAGATGAGCCACACTCCCCCTGGAAACTGGTCACCATTAAATAAAATAAAAAAATATAAATACGTTGTTTAAATAAATACATTATTTTCTTAGTTCCACCGCCATATATACAGCACTTATTACCAATAAGCAAAATGGCTGAATTTTTCAGCAGGATTGCAAAATAAGCGGTTAAAATTCAATACCATAGTAATATGATAATGCAAATCATGTAAAATTGTTTAGAAATTAAATAGTAGCAGGCGTACTTCATAACGATACATTAATAAGGAATATAACATTCGGATACATTTAAACCTAAATTCGGTGATATATGACAAGCAAGAAAAGCGAAGATAGTACCCCGAAGCGTTTTTCAGCCATTTCAGTCTTGAATTCCGGCCGTAAGGTCCTGTTATGTAATTTCTTAAGAAACAGGGAGAAAACCTCTCAATACAATGTCGGTCAGCAGGAACTATTTGTTCCCATAGTCGTCCTTTGCACAACGAAACCCTATGGATGATAGCCGCATCTGTGGATTATAAGCAAAACGTTTTCCTGAAAAGAGCGTCGTTGCAGCCCCATTCCATGACCCACCCCTGACAACTTTCAATTTGCCATCCCCGGGCCCTTTTGGATTTTTATCCGGAGAGTTTCCGTAATAAGCTGCATCATACCAGTCGTAGCACCATTCTGCAACATTTCCATGCATATCGTGCAATCCCCATGCATTAGGTTTGAATTCGCCCACCGGAATAGAACGTTTTCTAGGTGTGGTCGCCGGAACGCCTCCAAAGGAAGATTTTGAATCAAAATTTGCCATTTCCCCGCTCAGAACATCACCATAATGAAACTTACTGGTTGTACCGGCACGACAGGCATACTCCCATTCTGCTTCGGAAGGCAGACGTTTACCAAGTTTCCTGCAATACTGGTCCGCTTCATCCCATGTAACATTCTCAACCGGACATTTCTCACATCCTCGTGAAGATGACGGATTGACCCCCATGACTTTCTCAAATTCCGCACGTGTCACTTCGTATTTGTCCAGATAAAATCCGCTCACAGAAACGGTATGTACAGGAAGCGCATCAAATGATTTTCCATCAAAATCAAGCCCCATATAAAAAGTACCGCCATTTACCCACACCTCTTTTTCAGAGAATGGGGATACAGCAGTTTTTCCTCCTGCCGTTTCAGAAGCAGCAGGCTTTGCTGGTTTGATTAACTCCTGTGCATTTGCAAGCTTATTAACCATCCCGGGAATCTCATTTAAAATCAATCCGACATCCGATTCAACGGTCTTGGTTATACGAGACAATGTTTTATCGCGTGTAACATCTATCAGTTTCAGGGAAAACAGAAAGTTTTTCCCAACCTGTCCAAGATTACCAATAATAACAAGATCCGCTCCAAGTACCCCGCCAATCCTTGAAATACATGAATCAGTAAAGCAATCGAGCATTCCTTCACTATTCTCAACCCGCAGCATTTCCCTGATATCATCAAGGTACAAAACTCGTGAATTTGAACTGACTTCCTGATATTTTTCAGCAACATAATTCGCTACGTTTGAAGCATTCCCTTTACTGACACCACTAGATTGTATCGAAAGAATTGCAATGGTCGGTTCTTTTGAATCTGCATTCTGTAAGAGTTCAACTCCCGACAGTGATTCTACAACGACTTCCGGTGTTTTTCCCGTAACTACTGCACTGAATTTTTCCCGAACAGCAGCCTTTATCTGTGAACTGCGGTTCTCAGCCTTCAGTTCACCATTCTTAACATTAACCACTGTAGAGTCACTCGAAACATGGATTGAAGCTTCTGCAGAATGTATCTGCAGTACTGCAACCGGAGTATTCAATGTTAAAAAAAGTGTTATATTTTGTAACCCTGAAGTTTTTACATCAAAATCACCCTTTTCCAGTGCAATCTGCATCCTTATCATTTTTTTGTTTTCATTCACCAGAAAATTATTCAATTTGACCCTGCTGTTCTCTTTTGCAGTAATCATGACAGCAGGTTCAAATGTCAATTGCACACTGGATGATTCGCGGGTTGCGAACAGACTGCCAGTGCCACACTGAGATCCATCAATGCATGGAAGCCAACGGGAAGATCCGGTATCCCATAGATCGACCTGTCCTCCAATACTTGTTACAGTAAATCTTTGAGGACGCACAATATTCTGAGCAAGGGCATTGCCAGCTAAAAGTATTAATCCAACCAGAATTCGCTTCATTTCGCTACACCTGAACTATTAAATTACCTCATTACAGCTATCCTATCATTTTACTTGATTTTTTTCAACACTATTCAGTATTCAGCCTTATTTGTAGAGTAAAAAAGAAGCCCGCATCTGCTGAAGATGCGGGCTTCTTAATGAAGGAGGTAAATGCTGTAATACTTCCACCGCACTTACTATGCGGCGCCTGCTATAACTTATTCTACCCGAAATTTGAACTAAAAACAAGCGTGAAAGTAGTTTGCATTACATAGAATAATGTATGAACAACACAAACCTCGAAAATCCAATAACCTGCAGAACACTTACTTATCATAATTATTTTTAATTAATTCTACAACGTTAAAATACCTAAATCGCATCAAAAAGGTCATTGAGCGCAAGCGGTGCATTGAGCGAAGTCGAAAGGTCGAAATGACAAGCGTGATTTGCTTAAAATGCGTCGTCTCGACTCCGCTCGACGACCGGAACAGTAATATTAACGTTGTAGAATTAAGGTTAAAAGCTAAAAAGCCCACTGATTCAGGTTCCTGGATCAATGAGCTTTCTAAAAAATTCTGAAATTGATACTTTTGAAAAAAGTTATTTCAAACCCTTCCCAAAGGAGCGATAAAACAGTTCTTCGATCGCCTTCGATGATTCATCAGTAAGACTTCTCGATCCACTTCCACAGAATGTTTTCTCATGAATAACAGGAAGATCCGCTACCCACTCCCCTCTTTTCCAGGTAAACCAGCCGGTTCTGGCTTTATCAAACACATGAACATTTCTATTAAAAAACTTGCCCAGTTCCACACACCATCCGGTTCCCCCCTTAACGGTATTATCATCCTGAATACTACCCACTGCAAATACCTGCGATCCATTGTTCACCATGTGAAATATTGATTGAAGAACCTTGCGAATAGCATCAGAATGCCCGAATGATCGATGCATATGAATCGAAACTATATCCATGCTGATATCACCTTTGTTGAGGTCTGATTCACTCAGCATGACTACATTCTTATTTCTTTTAATAAAGTGCCCTTCATAAGAATAGGTAACTTCTTTTATCCCCCACCTCTCTGCGCATTCTCCGAAAAAAGACTCCGCACCCTGATGGCCACCACTATACAACACACATTCGGAAGGTAGTAACATATTGCTCCTTTCAAAACAATTCCTGCCCAATCCAACCGGGCACTCCTGAATAACATATCATTTTACTGCATAAAGTTCCAAATCTAATTTATTTAACCTGTTAAATCTATTAAAATTACTATTTGAGCAACATTAAAACCGGCGCTATTTTTGCTTTCAACCTAATTTCCACTAACTGTCATAGTATTACCGGGTAAAAACCCGGCGTTTTCACTATAATCAGCTGTTTTTACAGGTACAATCGAAAATGAATCAAGCCGAAAGAATTCTGATTATTGATGATGACCCTGGAATCAGAGAATCCCTCACCCTGATAATTAAAACTATGGGATATCCTGTCGTAAGTATCGATAATGGATTTGAAGCTCTGTCTCTGTTATCACAGCAGAAATTTGATCTTGTAGTCCTGGATGTCATGATGCCGGCAATGGATGGATGGGAAGTTCTGAAATTCATTCGCGATGATCCGGCACTACAATCAACCAGAGTTATGCTTCTGACTGCAAAATCTACTGAAAAAGACCGCCTGATCGGTAAAAAAATCCTCAAAGCAGATGAATACATCTCAAAACCCTTTGATTTAGAAGAGTTCAAAGACACGATACGCAGAATGCTCAGTAAATGACTCCCCTCCCAGGATTTCCCTATTTTTGTACCTTGATATAAAATGAATTAAGTATTGGCCAATTCTATATATTATCTTTTATTTCAATCTTACATCTCTTTTTATCTGTTCAGGTATCGGATATGAGTTTAAGTGAATTTTTGCAATGTCATGAAGTGATGCAGTGTACACGCGAAGGTGATCCGGCAAAACTTCTTCAGACCATCACAAACAAGGGTAATGAGTGGTTTACGCTCCATCCGGAAGAAAGCTCCTTTATTCGAAGCAATCTTGATGCATTTGGATTCAACTCAGACAAAAAATCAATCGGGCAGTTTCAGTACAATCTGATTCTGCACTACTACGAAAAACTGCTGGGATTATGCCTTCCACCACTTGAATTTCGCAATTTTCTATATGCAAATATTGAAGTCAATGATGGAATCGAACAGCTTCAAAAATCCCTCTCAGAGGGAAAGGCCGTGTTGCTTGCAAATGGCCATTTTGGTGCAGTTGAGTTTGTTACACCACTTCTTGCAGCTTTGAGACTTCCGGTAAATACCGTTCTTCGTTTTAAAACTGAGACCCTCGCGGAAATGGCATCCAAAAGAGCAGCCGAATTAACACAATGTGCAGATTTCGGAAAAATAAATTTCATCCAAATCGGCCGTGCCGGTACTGCGGCCGCTATGGAAATGGCTGCAGCGCTGCGACGGAAAGAGATTCTCATAAGTATTTTTGATGAAAAAACTGAATACAGCCAAAAAGTGTCCCTTTTGGGATCGCAGATATGGGGAGGCGCCGGCATCGATAGAATAATACGCTTCTCGGGAACAGATCTTGACCTTTTCACTATTTTCATGATTCGTACAACCAGCGGCGGCTATACTCTACAGATCGAAAAAATAAACAGATCTGATCCCGGCAAAGTCATTGAAAATCTTTACACCTCACTCGAGGCCATAGTCGGAAAGTACCCGCAACAGTGGTATTTTCTTCATGAAGAGATCCCCTTTGTTGAAGAAACACTGCTTTCAAATTGATATTACAGAACCTTTCTTAAAGGAAGAATATGAGTTTTAATCCAATCAGAAAACTGCCATCTCCTGATGAAGTGAAACTGCAGACACCACTTTCACCGGATCTGATAAAAATTAAGGAAAAAAGAGATCTGGAGATCAGAAATGTATTTGAAAAAAAAGACAATCGCTTAATTATTGTAATCGGTCCCTGCAGCGCACATGATGAAGCAGCTGTCTGCGACTATGTTTCCCGGTTATCCAAACTGCAGGATGAAGTAAAAGAACGCCTTCTGCTTATACCAAGGATTTATACAAACAAGCCGCGAACAACCGGAGAGGGTTATAAAGGCATGGCTCATCAACCAGACCCTCTGAAAAGTCCTAACATCGCAAAAGGAATTTTTGCAATTCGAAAAATGCATATAAAATCGCTCAGTGAATCGGGACTTACAGCCGCTGATGAGATGCTCTATCCGGATAATACCCCTTATCTTGACGATCTGCTCAGCTATGTAGCGATCGGCGCACGATCGGTCGAAAACCAGCAGCATCGTCTTACTGCCAGCGGTATGGAGATACCGGTTGGCATGAAAAATCCTACCAGCGGCGATTTAAAAGTGATGCTTAATTCCATTTATGCAGCTCAGATTCCACATGTATTTGCCTACAATGGCTATGAATGTATGACAAGCGGAAACGCTTATGCTCATTGTATTTTAAGAGGTGCAGTCGATCATTACGGAAGAGTTGTTCCAAACTACCACTATGAAGACCTTATAGAGCTTTCGGAAAGTTACACATCACGCAATTTACTGAATCCATCAATATTTATTGATGTAAACCACGATAATTCAGGGAAACAATTCAAAGAACAATCCCGCATCTCAATGGAAGTATTGAGAAGCCGGAACTACTCCCCGGTGCTTTCAAAGATGATCCAGGGACTGATGATAGAAAGTTTTATTGAGGAAAGTAATCAGAAAACTGACGGAACAGTTTACGGAAAATCAATTACCGACCCGTGCATCGGCTGGAACGATACTGTATACCTGCTCAAAGAGATCGCGGAACACTGTTAAATTATGATCATTGGCGTCTTTCTTTCTAATAACATCGATGCATTTTCAATTACAAGTGAACAATTGAAATCCCTGTCTGAATATTTCCCATCACATACGTTTCTGGAGATACCGGACATCGAAACACTTGAAAAGAGTGTTTCAGATTTTGATATCCTTATTACGTGGGTATTTAGAAAAGAGTGGTATCCACGTTCCAGTCGCTTAAAGGCTATATTTACACCAGCTGCAGGTTCTGACTGGATAGAGCGTCTCCACGAATATTCTATCCCCGTTTTTCATGGTACATTCCACGGTCCATTGATTGCTGAAACACTGTGTGCCATGATTTTACATTTTAATAAACAGTTCCATAAAGCAATTACTCACCAGCAACAACACCTATGGAACAGAAATTTTTTCAGTATGGGAAAAAGGCTGGCAACTCAAACCATTCTGTTTTACGGGTACGGATCAATCGCACGGTGCTGTGCAGGTATGCTCAAAACGTTTGGCTGCAGAATATGGGCGGTTAAAAGATCTTCCCGCGACCCGGTACTCGACAGTGATACGGATCTTATAATCAATCCCCAACAATGCCAGCAGTTTCTCGGGCAAGTTGACCACATAGTCAGTTTTCTACCCGCAGACAAATCAACAGCAGACATTTTTAACCGGCAGTTTTTTGACCATACCAATTCTGATGCCTGTTTTTACAATTTAGGGAGAGGGAACTGTTGTAATGAATCTGATCTGCTCTGGGCTCTCGAACATAAAAAAATATCCGGAGCAGCCCTTGATGTATTCAAAGAAGAACCATTACCCCAGAACTCCCCCCTCTGGGATCATCCGGACGTCCTGATCTATCCTCATGCATCAGCCATTAACAGAGACTACCTCCATTTTTATAGTGCAGAACTTAAAAAAAAGCTTAAACCATTTCTTTCATAAGTAAGAACATTAGAATACTGAATACACATCCACATAGCAAACCAACGATAAAAAGTTTCCAGTCTCTTTTACGTAAAACGACATCAGTAAACTTCATTTTTTTCAATGATTTACTGACATCATCATAGATGTATGCATCACTAACATCATAATAACAGAAATATTCCAGCATTCTCCGACGAGTCTCCGGATTTTTCGGATCTGCAGCCTGAACACCGCTTTTAGCATCAACAACGGCATTCCGACCACCTTTTCTAACAATAAAATCTGCTCGCAAAGCAAAAGGTACGGTACCACCGTCAACTGAGAGTTTTTTTGTAATATACACCTGTTCATCTACAATTGTAAAGCCGTGTTCACGAAGATATCGACGTGCATTTTTTTCTCCTGCAGCAGCCCGGTGCACCCTTTTTGTCAATTTTCTGCGTAAAACATACTGACGATACCATTCAAACAGGATCTGTCCGATAATTACTGATCCTGAAAAGAACAGTACTGCTAAAAGTGCGTAGATTATTGTAACACGGGTTTGTTCAGCCACAAGAAATTGTCTGATTCAGGTCTTACTGTTTTTGAGCATCCCATTCTTTAATTATGTTGAGGATATCATCAGGCAAAAAAGGCTTGGAAATAACCTTGACAGCGCCCATGAGTCTGGCAATTTTCAGATACATATCGATAAATGTAGCACCGCTCCAGGCAATAAAACGTATCGACTGGTTTGTTTCCCGAATGCGATTTAGAAATTCAATACCATCCATTTCGGGCATCACTATATCAGTACATATCCAGTCAAATTTTTCTGTATTGATAAAATTTAATGCTTCTTTTCCATTTCTGGCCCATGTTACCGAATAGTTTTCACTTTCCAAAAGCAGTATCACAGGCTCAATTACAGAATAATCATCATCAATCACCAGTATTTTCAACAATTGTCTCCTCAAAACAACATAAAAAAACAATGAGAATCAAAAGCTCCACTCTACAATATACCATTCTTACACCGTTTAAACGCTATATTAAGAAGTATAGTATCCAAGAGAGCAAATTCAAACGGTTTATTTAAAATTGTCAGCACACCCTGTTTCTTCACATACTCTAAATCAGTTGAATTGCTGTAACCGGTCATTATTATTACCTCAATTTCTGGTTTGGTTACACGAAACCGATCCATCAGTACTCTTCCCGCAATATCGGGTATCATCATATCCAGAATAGTAATTTCTATTTCATCCTTATTTTCATTGAACAGCCCTACAGCCGATTCACCAGAACTGGAACTGATTATATTGTAGTTAAGACCGGACAGGAACATCGTCAGCGCATCAAGAAACATGACTTCATCATCCACAACAAGAATTTTTCTGATACTGCTGCGTAGTTTTATTTTTTGAGTATCGGTGAATTCATACTTCTGCCCTTCATACTGATTCGAAATTACAGACAAGGGTATATTACTATCTTCCTGTAGTTGAACATCGAAGCTGGAGGTGCTTGTAACAAAAGAGTCCGGACCTTTAACATCTTCAATGTCCGGCTCCTGTTGATTAAAATTGACAGGAAAAAAAAGTTTAAACATCGAACCACCTCCCGGTACAGAACGTACTGTAATATAGCCACTATGTGCCTCCATGCACCCGACTACAGCAGCAAGCCCCAGTCCCGTCCCCCTGCCGGCTCCCTTTGTTGTAAAAAAAGGTTCGAAAATCCTTGTCAAATGATCCTCTGGAATTCCGCACCCCGTATCCATAACCAATACCGTTGTGTACTCGCCTGATGGAATTTGTTGTCCGGAGAGAAAATCATGAATATGAGCTTCCCCGATGAGGTGTTTTCCGATTTTTACAGTCAGTATCCCCTGGTCTGCCATTGAGTCACAAGCATTGAGCATCAGGTTGAGCAACGCAGACTGTACCATCGATACATCACCATTTACAAAACATCCACTCTTAAAATCATCTGTAATTGTAATCTTCTTTTTAATTGTCAGACGGATAATTTCCAGACACTCCTCAACAACAGAGGAAATGTCAACGGGCTCTGAATTAACCTGTCTGGTTCCGGAATAGGAAAGCAGTTGTGAGATCAACGTTGTAGCATTATTTCCAAGCTGGAAAATCCTGCCAGTGTATTTCGCCTGAATAGAATCCGGACCTGCCACCCTGGCGATCAGTGATGCGAACCCGAAAATACCATTAAGGATATTATTGAAATCATGGGCTATCACATTTGCAAGCTTTCCAATTGCCTGCATCTTCTGCCCCTGCCCAAGCAGAAGCTGCATCTGCAGCCTCTTCTTTTCCTCCCTGGATCGTGCCAGTTCTGCAGATAACCTGTTTGCAAAAATCTGAAGTATATCCGCAGCCAGGATCCCTCTGATCTTCTTAACAAGAGGATCCGTAATGCCGAGAATCGCGCTGAGTGTTCCCACAGAATCATCTACCCGTATCCAGTAAACAAATTGCGTTGCCGGAGTGATATCAAGAGGAAACCCGTTTATAGTTCCTACCTGGTAAACATGTTCTGAACATTCTTGCCGTATTAAAAAATTTCTGAATTCATTCCCGATTTTTTTCTCATAGTGCTCACAGCTGCGATCATTTACATAAATTATCTGCGCGGCGTCACCATTTTGACTGTCAAATTTTATAAGGAACGCAGCATCTGTCTGCAACGTTCTCTTTACAGCCTCGCAAATTTCTGTTTCAAACTGTTCCCCGATTAGCGCGGATGTGCCTTCTGCAACATGTCTATAGGTCAGGATCATTTGTGTCAGAGTATCTTTTATATTTCGTGATGTTGCATATACAGCGATAAACCCATTGATAAAGCAAATACACACAGAAATAAAAACCAGCCAGAAAAAATAATCCTGCATCATAAGCCGCTCTACAAAATCGATATGAACTGGAATTATTCCCGTTTTCTGTGCGAGTGATACAAAAACATAACTACTGGTAATAATAAAAAAATTGATGACACCAATCCGTATAGGAACAATGTCAACCATGATTATTGATAACAACATGGTCAACATGTAAACTATAATGAACGGACTCATAAAACCACCGGTAAACATCAACGTCGGAAAAAACATCAGTGAAAAGAGTATCGAGAGAACATTTATTGATAACTGCAATTTTTTTGGGTACAAAGAAAGTAACAATATGCCAAGACATGCAAAGAATGCTGTTCCAGTAAGATATTTAAGCGGTTCTACGGGTATGGTGAGATTAAGTGACGGTGACTGGAGCAGCAGCCACACCACAGGTGTCAATATCGTAATTCCTGCAAAAGCGGAAATAAGCGCAAACTTATAACGCTCAGCATCCTCATGAATCAACTTTGCTTTTAAGGCATCTTCAGAATAGTGAGTAACTCGTCTCATCTGATCAGTCTGCAATTCATTTTATGTGTCAAATATCTCCCGATTGTAATGCAGGAATTGAAAGATACTCTCCGACTTCATTTCACAGGGATATCGCTCCAGTGGCTCCGTCAGTAGAAAAATGGACTCTCTCAAAATAAAATAGAGAACTTACAAAATACAATGTAACCCGCTCGAGCGGTATTGTTCCCGCAAATTTTCAGCCCGGAGCTCGTTGTTTGTTGCAGGTTTCACTGGAAACAGTCTCCTTAAATTTCAAATTGAAGAACTGTACTGAAAAAATTTTATAACATTATCAATGATTTATCGACTTTTTTCAGGTTTAATAAATAAATTTTGATCTAAATCAGAATACTATACACAAATATCAGAGAATGGAAAACCATCTTAAAGAAGATCAGCACTATATACAGGAGATATGAAAAAGTGCTGCATCTGAAAAAGATGTTATCAATTTAAATTACTAAAACACTTTTAATGAATAGGGTAAATAAATAGTTTTTATCAGGTGAACATGATTGCGTGTTCTTTCTGCAGGAAATCGGGAACCTCAGAGCACCTTTTAAACGTTTAAATTTTAATTTCATACAGGATACCTATGAAAACACATTCCGCGGTAAGGTTTATTGTTCTGTTTGTCGGCCTTTTAATCTCGTTCAAGACCATTTATGGACAGGATGACGGCGATTCCCTGCTCTTTACAATCAAATTGAACACTGATTCGTCCAGCATATTCAACTGTCAGTGGAGCGATAAGGTCAAAACAAACCTCGCTGGACCGGTCCTCATGCAAAATGGTTCTTTTCTGTTTTTCTCACAGAACGGTTATGTTCTTTATAACCGAAAAGGGGTGATCCGGGATTCCCTTTCACTTATATCTAAAAAGAAATCCCCGGAGAAGCACTATAAGCTTGCTTACCCGCTTGATAGTACCACTGTTTTACTCTATAACGAACAACCAGGAAAACCACTTGAGGTTTTTGAAAAAAAACTATTCAAGAGAATGCTCTCAAAGGTTGCCAGTGGGGATTCTTCTGTTTATTCTCAGGTTAATAAATGTCTTCTTTTTAATATTGCACGAAACGGTATCACCGATGAAATGAGTGCAAAATCATATCTTTTACCACATCTGATTGGTTATACCGCCATCAAGGGTGGAATAAAATGGTGGTCATCAGACAAAATGTATTCATTTTCTTCACCACTGATTGTTGAGCAGAGCGGGAAGTACTACTCCTTTTTCCCAGGGTTGAAAAAGGATCAGAAATGTGATGTCAAACGACATCTGATTGAACCGATTGGAGTCTTCCTCAGTGAAGGTCGCTGGTTTTATTATGGCCTTTACTCTTCAATGGGAAACACTTCTGATGAATACTTTCAGGCACTCATTCTTTGTGATCAGGCAGGAAATATCCTCTCCAGTGACCGGTTATTAAAACAGGAAATTACCGACGCAGTACTTACCCACAACAAAAAAAGCAATACCAACTACACGGTTCGACGGGCTGGGCGCCACGTTTTTGTTCCTTCCATCGATCGTCAGGGCTTTCTCTATTATGGCATCCTCAATTATGAATGGAAAAAAATCGATGTCTATCAACGGGCTCACCGCCACTATGTGCCAATCCCGGTTAAAAATAATTATGAACAGAAATTCACCGATGAAGGGAATCTTGAATTTTCTCCCATCAAACTCGAATGCAGCGATCTTGCTGTACGAGGCATTCGTCCGGAGGTCATCGTCACCAAGGGCTCGAAGGTTGATTTTCTCGATAATGATCAGACAACACGCAAGGGCTATTACGTAACAATACATCGTTATACTGATAATAATCTTAAATCAAAGCTCTCCAGAATCCAGAGTTCACTCCCTGCACCTATTCAGAAGATGCAGGATTCCATTGCAAAAACATCGACTTCATGGTGCCCGTACACGATCGGTTTGAATCTCAAGGATAAGGGTGAAATAGCAAAACTTTTTTATGGTTTTGGCGATGTAATCATGTGTGCACGTGTCGTTGAGGTTACAAATTCCGGGGAGGTATATGTCCGTGTAGATCTTGACACATGGTCGGAAATTCTGGTATTTACCACCGAAGGGAAATATATGAGTAGATTTACATTCAATAGAAAGCCCTACGAGCAGAGGAAAGATCTGATCGTTATATCCGATACACGAGAAATTATCGAACGGGATTATGAATCAAATAAAAACGGTAATTCTTATCTGAAATGGGAGTTACGATAACCTGAACCGGACGACTACTCTGGCTGGATCACGTAGAGAGTAACATCCGGTTCAGCATTACGATAATCAAACCTTGTTCATCTGTTATTAATTACCATTCGATACTATTTCCGATGTGGACATCCAGCCCAGCAGCAGGGTCGATGTTTTCCGTCAGACAGATCTTTGAATAATCGTTTTATATGTTGCATTCTCGTTTCCGGTTTCTTTACAGAAATAATCCAGCATATCCACTCATTACGTGCAAGCGCAGTAAGTCTGTTCCAGAGTTTCAGTATTTCCGGAGCAACTTTAAGAGACTCTTTCAGATCTTCCGGTACTTCATGCACCACGCCAGGGGCAATTTTTTCTGGCTTCATCATATAAAAAATCCTTCGAATTTACTATTCTCGAAAAAAATGTTGCAGAAAAATTTCCTGCTTCCCTTATCTGCTAAAAAATTCGATTTTTGAAATGACCATATTTTTATTATCCAACATTTTTGACGTGTATTTCGTATATAATGTGTGGATTTAACTCTGTATTACTCTTAATAAGAATGTATATATTGTGTTGGAATTCTTTAGAATTTATTTTCGGTTGGTTTTATGCGCATATATATATTTGAACCATCACAATACAAGCTGGAACAACTAAGGAATATGTATAAGTAAGAGTTAGGATGTTTATGGTAAAAATCGTAAAAAAAGAGAGGCTCTCAGAACAGGTGTTGCGATATCGTCTGGATGCTCCTCGCATTGCCAGAAAAAGGAAAGCCGGCCAGTTTATTATTATTCGTCCGACACAGGATAGCGAACGGATACCACTGACGATAGCCGGTGCTAACCCAGATGAAGGGTGGATTGAGATTATTTTTCAGGTTGTAGGAAGAACGACTTTCTTACTTTCAGCATTGAATGAGGGTAGTTATGTGCTGGATCTTGCAGGACCGCTTGGAAAGCCTACACACGTAGAAAAATTTGGCAAAGCACTCTGCATTGGCGGTGGAGTTGGTGTAGCACCCCTCTACCCTATTATCTGTGCACTCAAAGCTGCAGGCAATGAAGTTGTGTCTATAATTGGCGCGCGTTCAAAGAGTCTGCTTATTCTCGAAAATGAAATAAAGGACCAGTCAGACCGCATCTATACAGCAACCGATGATGGGTCATACGGCCATAAGGGGTTTGTTTCTGATATTTTTAATTCGCTCAACAATGCAAATGAGATTTTTGATGTTGCATATGTAATTGGCCCGGTTATGATGATGAAAGTAGTGTCATCATTAACCATTGCAGCGGGCATAAAAACGTTTGCATCACTGAATCCGATAATGATTGATGGTACAGGTATGTGCGGCGGATGCCGTGTCACCGTTTTCAACGAGACAAAGTTTGCATGTGTTGATGGACCTGAATTTGATGCAGCAGGAATTGATTGGAAAGAGCTGATGAACAGACTCAACAGCTACAAACTATTCGAATCTGAAGCGCGGCAGAAACAACATTCATGCAGGTTGGAAGGGGTTGATAAATAATGCTCGAAGAGAAACAGAAAACTGTCCGGTATGACCGCACCCCTATGCGGGAACAGAAACCTGAAGTTCGTGCGAAAAATTTTGATGAAGTCCCCATTGGCTACTCTCCTGAAGAGGCTGTCCGTGAAGCAAAACGTTGTCTTCAGTGCAAAAAACCACTTTGTGTTGAAGGGTGTCCCGTAAATGTAAAGATTCCACAATTTATTAAATTAATCGCCGAAGAAAAGTTCGCTGAGGCAGCCCGTGTGCTGAAAGAAACAAATGCACTACCGGCAATCTGCGGACGTGTCTGCCCTCAGGAAGAGCAGTGTGAAATACGCTGCATTCTCGGAAAAAAAGGTAAACCTGTTGCAGTTGGTAACCTCGAACGCTTCGCTGCAGATTACGAACGTAACAACGACCTCATAGTCATTCCCGAAAAGAAACCTGCCAACGGAAAAAAAGTAGCTGTTGTGGGCTCCGGACCGGCAGGATTGACATGCGCTGGTGAACTTGTCAAAGAAGGATTTGGAGTTACCATTTTTGAAGCACTGCACGAAGCGGGCGGTGTCCTGGTCTATGGTATTCCCGAGTTCAGACTCCCCAAAGCAATTGTCGCTCAGGAGATCTCCTGGCTTGAACAACTTGGCGTAAAAATCGAAAGAAATTTTATTGTAGGTAAAACAGCAACTATCGATGACCTCTTCAATGAAGAAGGGTTTGATGCAGTTTTTGTCGGTTCAGGAGCCGGACTGCCGTCATTCTTAAAAATAAAAGGTGAGAATCTGATAGGTGTGTACTCCGCAAACGAGTATCTCACCCGCAGCAATCTTATGCGTTCATTCAGAGTCGATTCGGAAACCCCTATTATGAAAGGTAAAAATGTCGTTACCGTTGGGGGCGGTAACGTGGCAATGGATGCTGCAAGAACAGCATTACGGCTGGGCGCAGAGAACTCAATGATTGTCTATCGCAGGAGTGAAGAAGAAATGCCTGCACGTCGGGCAGAAATTCACCATGCCAGAGAAGAAGGCATCGACTTTCATCTACTGTGCAATCCTGTCGGGATACTCGGCGGTGAAGATGGGCGTGTCACAGCAATCCGCTGTGTCAAAATGGAACTCGGTGAACCGGACGCATCCGGAAGACGCCGCCCGATTGAAGTCAAAGACTCTGAGTTCAATCTTGAATGTGATGTTGTCATTATTGCAATTGGTAATACTCCAAACCCGCTTATCCCCTCCACTTCACAGGATATCAGATTATCGAAGTGGGGTACCATAGTAACAGGTGAAAATGATGCCCGTACCTCTAAAAAATATGTCTATGCTGGTGGTGACATTGTAACGGGTGCTGCAACAGTCATTCTTGCAATGGGAGCCGGTAAACTAGCTGCGCGTAATATGATGAACGATCTCCTGGGACAAAAATAACTTTCCCCCGGAGATCGGGATAACAGCTGTACGTTAATCATGTTCAAGGGCAAGCTTCTGTACAGAAAAGCGAAGTTGTTTATAGCAACTTCGCTGAAAATGAATGGTGATTACCAAATCATGCAGTACATTCTCAAATGTGTACTATCGTATCATTCCGACCTGACAAACACAGAAACAACCCGGTTCGGTGGCGAAATTGTAAAGCCTGTCGGATTTGTAATTGTTACCTTTACATTTTTACCATTGGCTACATCAATACTTGTAAGTGTTACTATTCGACTGGTACCGGTACCGCTTAACTGTCCCATAACAGCACCCACGATCGTGATGTCTGCGGCAGTCAAGGTGGTGGGATCTGTATCAAAGGTAATTTTTAATTCTGTTGTGGTAATTTCACCTGATGCCCCGTTCGCTTCTAATGCGGAAAAATTTACAGTTGTTGGAGCCTTGTACACAGCTATAGTCCGTGGTGATCCTGTAATCTCATAACCCGGCGGATTTGAAATTGCAACAGTAACAACCTGACCATCCGCTACAGTTATGTTCGATATCACTAAAGTTCTCGTTAAACCCGTACCGGTTAATGCTCCCCTTGTTGCACCAGTCAGTGTTATATTGCTTTCAGTCAATGTGGTCGGGTTTACATTAAAAGTGAGTGTCAGCTCAGTAGTAGTTACCTTTCCAGATTCACCGTTTGCGATCAGTTCTGAAAAGGAGACGGGTGCAAAAGCCCGTCTAACGTTTATAACGTAGTCTTTTGTAGTGGTCCCATTCTGGGCGGTCACTGTTAAAGTAATGGCATTTTCCCCAACTGTCAAAGATTGCGCCACACCGCTATTATCGCTGATTGAAGCATTTTGATCTTCACTGGTACCTGTCAGAATAATGGAAGATACGGAGTACTCCACATCAACAGCATAAGAGGTCGTTGCAGCAGAGAATGACGGAATCAATGTGCCGGTACTGATCGTTAGTGCTGAAAGATCTGCATTGCTACTGGCTGATGATTCAGTCACCGTTACCACATATTCCTGAGTGCTGTTATCAGCGGCGTAAACAGTATAGGTCACCGGATTTGAGAAGTCATTTGGAGTAACATTGCTTACTTGTATAACAGAACCGATCCTCACAGATGCTCCCGTAGCTGTAAAGGTTGCGATCAATGCCGATCTGTCGGTATCGTACGGTACTCTTATGGTGATCGTTTTTGTGTTTTCATTGATTTCTCCCTGAGCATCCGGATTGGTAAAACGGAATCCGGTTATTGCCAGAGATGCACTTTTAATCCATCGTGCATACAAAGTAATATTCGAGGAACCAATGATCAGCGTATCGCCACTTTTGTAAAGATTACCACTTCCCTCAACCCTGGACCAGCCTTCAAATAGTGAATCAGCTTTGACCAGTAAACCAGTATTCCCCAGCACAAGAGCGGTCTCTCCACTCACATAAGTAGAATCGTCTCCAGGTACACTACCTCCGGTATGTCCATTTCCATTGTACCTGACTGTATATTTCAAAAGGGCAGACCACTGAGCGTACAGAATGGTATTGGCGGTTATTGTAATATCATCACCCTCAGAATACGATGTTCCACTTCCATTGGCAGCAGTATTCCACCCTGTAAATATATATCCATCTCGTATAAACGTATTGGATGCCGCAGGCAGGGTTGAGTTATAATTGTACTCTCCGCCAGCAGGTGCAGTGCCGCCAGTACTGTTATTCCCATCATAGGTTAATGTGTACTGGTTTATGTTCCATCGCGCATAAACAGTTCTGTCTCCAGTTACTTTTGTACGCGAAGTAAACTGAGTTTCGCCACTCTCAGCCGTATACCACCCCGCAAATGTATAGCCTGTCCTCGAAGGATCGGCTGGTAACGATGATAATACTGTATCGGGATGATACAGCGAAACAGTTGAAGGGTTTGGCCCGGAAGTCGCCCCCTGTCCATCGAACGTAACAGTTGCCTTCCATGCAGCATGCAGGTATATTGAACTATAACCAATAATCATTGTATCGTTCTGTTTATAGAACTTTCCTTTTGCATCATGCAGTGTATTCCAGTTCGAGAAGGTAAACCCATCCTTCAGTATACTGCTTTGTCCCAGGATTACTGCAATCTCCCCACTCTTATATTTCGTTGTATCAATCGGAGAAGATCCATAGGTGTTTCCATTACCTGTATAGTTAACGGTAAAATAAGGTGTCCAGACAGCCCACAATATAACATTAGAACTTCCCATAGTAAAATAAGCTCCGGGAGCGTAAAATGTTCCTGAACCGGCACTGCTGGTACTCCATCCGGAAAATAAAAACCCATTCCTGGCAAGGCCGCCAGTGTTAGCCTTTACCTGAACATTTCCCCCCTGCCTGTATTGGTTCCCATCTACAGGAACGTTCCCGTGGTTTGCTCCATTACCGTTATAAGTAACTGTAAATATTGGGCTACTGGTCCAGATTGCATAAAGAGTTATATCTGAATGTATGGGAAACATTGAACCCGCAGCATAAAAATCACCGGAACCGTTTGAAAGTGTATTCCATCCACTGAAATTCAAATTATCCTTCTGGAGTAATCCAGTGTTACCCTTTACCCAAAAGAGCTGGCCTCTTTGATATGTTTCTGGCAAAGGAACTGTTCCTGCGGTGTTTCCGTTTCCATCGTACTTTACAGTGAATGTCGGTATTAATTTCCAGTCAGCATAAAGGGAAAGATTCCCTGATGGCATTTTTAATGCAGTGCCGCCGGCATAAGCATCTCCACTTCCATCACTTCTGGTATTCCATCCGATAAATTCATATCCCATCCGAACCAGATTCCCGCTATTGTGCTTTACAGTGACGGTAACACCAGTTTCATAGGTATTAACATCAGAAGGTGGACGACCTGATGTAGAGTTATTGCTGAAGTAAGTAATACTGTATGTTGGATTTTCACTCCATTTTGCATACAGTGTATCATCTTTTGAATTCTTTACGAATTGGGTATTTTCAGTATACGTATCACCTTTTCCATCACTTTTTGTATTCCACCCAGAAAAAGTACTTCCCGTCTTTTCAAGATTTCCGGAATTACCTTTAACCGTAACAGATATTCCCAGGAGATATGCATTTTCATCATAAGGTACAGTGCCGCTTGCTGCTCCATTGGGCATGTATATTACTTTGAAAAGTTCATCTTGTGTCCAGACAGCATAAAGTTTGACAGTATCAGTAACTTCTATCTGGTCTCCGGGCATGAAAAGGTTATCGATTGTTTCTGAAGCCCCTGTACTCCATCCGGCAAACAGATATCCGGTTTTAACCAGATGCCCGGAATTCGATAACACCCTCGCATAGGTGCCTTTAGTGTAGTGTGAATTATCTGTGGGAATACTACCACCAGTATTGCTGTTTCCGAAGTAGTATACTTTAAATGTTTCGGTTGACATTTTAGTCCAGACAGCATACAGAACAACATTACTTGTATCAATTTTCATTTCAGAATTTGATGTATAAACTGTCCCGGAGCCATCAGCATTACGATTCCATCCGGTAAATTTATATCCGTCACGGGAAAGATTTCCTGTATTTCCTTTTACAATAGCTGTAAATCCCGATTCATAAGCGTTGGCATCAACTGGTACAGTGCCTTCAGTATTTGAATTTCCATTATAGGTAACATTGAATGTAACATTTTTCGACCATTTTGCATAAAGAGTTACATTTTGAGTTACCGTAAATGTTTCTTCAGTGGCATATGAAATACCTGAACCATCGGCTTGTGTTGTCCATCCGACAAACGAAAAACCAGCTTTGGAAAGATTGCCGGAATTGAGCTTCACCTTTGCAGATGCGCCAGAAATGTATCTGTTGCTGTCCACAGGAGCAACTCCTGATGTGCTTCCATTTGCATTGTAGGTAACTGAGATTGTTGCGCTCTGTGTCCAGCGTGCATACAACGTTATTGATGAATCAACAGTCAGAAAACTCCCTGGGTACACCTGTGTTCCATTCCCATCACTGGCAGTATTCCATCCCGCAAATACAAAAGAATCCTTTTTTAATCCATTGTAGTTCTGATGAACCCTTATATTACTGCCAGCCTCATATTGCATAGTATCAACAGGAACAGTTCCTGAAGTATTCCCATTGCCATTGTAAACTACATTGAAGGTAACAATCTGATACCAGTTTGCAAAAAAAACAGTAGGCCCCAATATCGTTATAGTATCAGAGGGCGAATAAATTTTGCCGGCTCCATCATTATCAGTACACCATCCTCTGAAACGGTATCCTGCACGTGCCAAACCTGATTCATTTGCTTTCAATATTGCAAAAGCACCCATTTTATAATCATTTTCATCAACAGGTGGTTCGCCCGATGTATTACCATTGCCATTATATGTTATAGAAAAAGTACTGTCTTTTGTCCAATTAGCATAGAGTATTGTAACTGTGTCAATTAATTGTATTTCAAAGTTTACGCCATAAAAAGTACCATTCCCGTCTTTAAGCGTATTCCAACCTATGAATGAGTATCCATCGGTTCTGACAAGATCACCAGCATTTTTAGTTAGAATTTTTGAACCGATTTCGTAAGAATTTGTATCAACAGGAACTGTACCTGCACTATTTCCATTACCATCATAAACAACTTTACATACAGGACGCTGAGTCCATTTGGCATACAGCCTCACATTCTCATTATGTATTATTAATTTAACCCCAGGATGGTAGTTGACACCGCTGTTATCTGCAGCCGTATTCCATCCCACGAAGGTATAATTCTCTTTTTTCAGCGACCCGATATTTCCCATTACGATAACACCCGCACCGGAATCGTACTGATTTGCATCAACGGGAGGCTTTCCTGATGTTGCTTCGTTTTCTAGATATTGGAGACTGTATTTTCTGATTTTACTCCATGATGCATAAAGAATAATATCAGACCTCGCATTTTTTATCTCAGCGCCGGGGGGAAAATAAGAGATTCCACCTCCATCAACCTGTGTATACCAGCCATTGAAAATAAAGCTCGTTTTTTCGAGATTTCCAACATTCATCTTGACAGTAATCGTTGAGCCTTCAGAGTAGGTATTTGCATCGAAAGGAACATCACCAGAGGTATTGCCGTTTCCGTCGTAGGTAATCGTAACATATGCTGGAATTGTTCCAACTATAACGCGCATTGGCGGTCCTTTTACTGTATCATACTCGTTTGCTGCGATACAATAGTAAACGCCTGTATCCTTACTACCGAAATTTTTTATGAGTAAATCATTTTGTACCTGTCCATGAATAATCGTAGTATCCTTGTACCACTGAAATGAGATCGGCGTTGAACCGGTGACAAGCACTGACAGTATCAGACGCTGCAGCGAATCCGAGGTTACATATATGGTTGTGTCTTGAACAGAGCTGAATTTCGGAATGTAATTATCTGTCAAAACATAAAATATAACACTTTTTGTAAACTTTTCAATTCCACCTCTATATTTACAGTTTACAATCACATTCTGCACTGTATCTTTCAATCCTTCAAGCAGAAATATTCCTTCAGACTGCCATGCAGTTGTGTCTCCGTCATTCAATTTTATCTGAAAGAGACACTCATCCCTATTGCCTTTACAGGAAAGTCTGGCCGAAGTTCTGTGCACTGTGTCACCCTCTTTAACATACCCGCTATCAGATTGCAACTCGAAAGATGGAGACCTGTAGTCCTTCGAATCGGGATCTAACGGGTTGGAATTCTTGAAATAACACGCAAATACTAAAAACAGCATTGAAAGCGGGATGAATCGAACGACAGGTCGTGAGATGAAAGACATAGCCAAAAGCTACCTCCACTTTAAAATTCTAATGCAAGTACGAAACCATTACAGTCTCCAAAGCTGGGTGACATTGAAATTTTTTTATTTTCTGATTCTCTTTTTTCAAGGATAAAAAGCGCTGCAGCCCCCCCCGTAAACAATACAGTCGGAACAGCACTCACGATTGAAAATGTACAGCTGGAATTTCTTCTCTTTTTGTATGTTACCTGTTGTGCAACATCAGCTGTATGAAGATATATGTTCTGATTGTTAACAGCATTTATAAAGAAATACAGCGTTGCAGCCAGACTGAGCGAACCACCTCCAATACATCCGATCTGTGCCACTTTATACCAGTCTATCGGCTTTTTATCCTCTGTTATTGTTACAGAGGAATCCCCGGGGACAGTTACAGAACGTCCGTAAGTTTTTTCTTCTATACTTTTAACATTATGTGTAAGTGGAGCATTCTGTCGATAACTGTAAGCAATACCATCTGCAACATTTATCATTACCTCGTTAATTGATATATTTGATTGCCCATTACTGCTGAAAACACCATTCTCAATTATGATATCAGATTTATACGATTTAACTCCATATACAGAATATGCAACTGAAAAATATGACATATGCACTTCACCTGCGTTCTGGCCAATTAAAATACCATTCCAGTCAAAAGGGTTTGGAAACTGAGACGAGGCGCGATTGAAACGCGTGTCATATTCAGATGTAAATATCACCTGATTCTCACTATCCCCCTGAACAATCAGGGAGCCTTCAACAGATATGCTGGTAAATGGTTTAAAAAGAAGCACACACCCTTTTGTAATAACCAGCTTCTGTCCGGCTGGTACTACCACATTATCGTTTATTATAAAAGGGTTCCGCTCTGCACTCAGAAGTGTATCCTGGATTTTGCCACTGATTTTAACCTGCGCTGAAACAGCAGAAAAAATCGTTACAATAACCAAACCAACGTGAAACAGATTCATAACAATCACCCTGAATTTCGCAACCACATTAAAATCAATCGCTTACAAAAGATTCGGGATTGGATTTTCCATTACATGCACAATTTATCACTTAATGACAAGTTCAAGTCAAGCTTTTCTATTTTAGAATATAATTTTTTTTTAATATGAATTATATGTTATTTTATATTATTACACTATTTCGGCATTCAGAATGATGCCTGTGCGGAATGTATATTCATCAAAAATGCTTCCAAAAAACCTATCTATACCAGACATCCTTAATACGTATGGTATTGAATGGGTATAATTCTGATTGCTTAGTGGATTTTCTATTTTATGATGATAAATTCCTGTATCAGGTAAATTTCCATACACATCAGTCAAAGGAGCGGATGTGATACGTTTTAAGATTTCAGGATATTTCAAAGCATGAATCAGGATAATTTTGATGAAATCTTTGAGCGATCCGATTCGGATGACGCCACTTCGGAAATTACATCTGAAACTACGCCGCTGCCTTTTGACCCATCGATTGACGAAAGTGTCCTGATAGAAATCCGGGAAATTAATGATAACCAGGTTGTATCTGAGCAGGAAAATCAGAACCATTTTTCTGACCAGTACGATATTATTAACCCCTATACCAATTCAAATGTTAAAATTAAATCCTTTCTGACCCCATCACAGGCTGCGCGCCTTCCCGATGGGACAGAGTCACTTCCTTTAGGATCAGGTATCATTTCCGGATTGCTTGGCGAAGGCGGTATGGCACGTGTTTACAAAATCTGGAATAAGCAGCTTGAGCTCTTCCGTGCTGTAAAGGTGATATATCCAACAGAAAGCGCTGAGCTTATGGAGCGGTTTGAAACAGAAATCAAAATCTCTTCAAAACTGCACCACCCCAACATCGTTGAGACCTACGTAGTTGGCGATTGGAATGGGCTTCCCTATATTGAGATGGAACTTGTTGAAGGTATATCACTTGAAACACTTATTGAAAACTGTAAAAACATACCCCCGATCGTCTGTATCGCAATCGGTATACAGGTTGCCAGCGCTCTGGCTTATGCGCACACTGAAGAATTTTTAATATACGGCAGGACATATAAAGGAATTATTCACCGCGATCTCAAACCCGGCAATATAATGATTGGTAAAAATGGTTCTGTGAAGCTTATGGATTTTGGGATAGCACGCCCCTCAGAAGTTCATCTGCACACAGTCTCCGGCTACATTGTCGGAACGCTTCCCTACCTCTCGCCGGAACAATTGGCTGAAGCAGAAGTCGATCACCGCAGTGATATCTATTCTTTCGGTACAATACTCTATGAAGCTCTCACCGGAGAAAAAACATTCCCCCAGCACACAATTACTAATCTTATGCGGATGAAAGTACTTCACTCCTACCGCAAAATTAATTCGTTTCCGATAAAGGTTACACCTGAGCTGATTAAAGTAATTGAAAGATGCCTTCGTTATGAAAAAAACAAAAGGTTCGAGACCTCTAAAGAACTGGAGAACACACTTAAGAGTATCTATGATGAAATGACTATAGATACTACTATGTCTGCAATTAAAAAATATATTGATGACCCTGAACATTTTGATTTCCAGCCGCTCGATACCTTTACACACAAAAGTACAAAACCACTCTTTTTAATTCCTGTTGCATTGGTTTTTCTCTCTTTAGTCTGGTTTATTCTTTCCAATATTGCGGCAAAGAAAAACTCTGCCCCCTCCGGGACTGATTTGTCTGCGGCTATTTCAGAAACGAATACAGACTCAACCACACAGATCAGAATTGACACCATCCCGTTAGTCAACGCCACCCCTGATACCGGCTTTCAAACTGATCAAACAGATAGCAGTAAACAGCAGCCTGTAAAAAGAACAAAATCACAAACTGTTCGTACAGTTACCACATCCAGAAAAAATGGCAGACAATCTGTCCCGGTGACATCTTCAATGACTACCACTGCCATCGGAGCCCTGCTTAAAAAATATGAAAAAACCGACACTGTAGAATGTGCCGACGCAGCATCAGGGACCGGTGCATGGAATGATGTTATTACATTGCTTCGCAACGTATCATCTGATAATAAGCACGCAGCCAGAGGTAAACTTCTTCTTGCACTTGCATATATTGAACTGGGTAAGGTTTCAAATGCCGCAGAGGTTCTGAAATCCTTTTCCTCTAATGATGCTTTTTACACTTTTCTTGAAGGCAGGGTCGCATCACTGCAGGGGCAGGACAAACTGGCGCTTAACAAATTTGAAGAAGCTATGACCCGCCCCGGCACTGTACGCAGCACTCAGCAGATTCGAAATGATGCACTTTACTTCGCAGCTCTCACTTACGATAACCGTTTCAATACGACGCGCTCACCACAATCGCGTCAGCAGGCAATGATAGCCTGGAACTCACTTAAAAAAGCATATCTATCCCGCCCCGAACACACCCGTTTCAAACTCGCAAACCAGAAACTCAGTGATTTTTAATCAGGTTTACAGTTTAACATCTCCCCGTGCGTGGAATCGTGAATGATTTGTGCATATATCACGAAACATACCTTATAGATATTTTATACTGAAAAACTTGTTCATTTTATTAATAGTTATTATAAAACAATGACTTAAAGATATGATATACATATTTTTTTCAATTTTCACAAAAAAAACAGATCAATTATCCTTACCTTTTTCAGCCGATCCGGAAAAGTAGATATATATTATAGGATTATAGCATCAGTGGTTCTCTCAGGGTGGTATCCCTGAATCAGATAAAGTCCTTTTTCCATGTTCTGCAACAAGAAGGGTTTTGAATGAGAATTTTTTTTGTTTTTCAATTTATTATTATTACATTGGTTAATTCTGACGTCTTCGGCAACGCCATTGAAAGTACCCCGCTCCAGAGAGAATACTGGGAACAGCAATATGAGGAACTGCACCAGAAGGTTATTGGCAACAGCAGCAGCCTGAAAAAAAGTTCAGTCAAAGAAAGTGATGCTTTTGACACCAACACCCTGATTCTTCCTGGTGACCGAACCCCCTATGATATCCTGTTACGACGGACCAGGCTTCTTCTGCAGGATCTCAAACGTCAGAACCCCTCTCCTCGTATTGCCTTTTATCAACGTCTTCTGGAAAATTTCCAGCCTCAGGCAATAAGAACACTTTCTAAGACATCAGCAGAGAGTTTATCCGGAGATAAGGAACAATATATCGAACTGGCTGCACTCAACCGTGCAATAGCGATGGACAACCCGCTGATGGATTTTGATTCTATTCTCTTTGTCGGGTATTATTTTCCAAATAATGAAAAGCACATGTGCTGCCAGTATAATCCCTGGAATATCAACGTTGGCGGCGGTCTTTACATGTTAAAAGATGTTAAAACATCAAAGCCACAGCTAATCGACGTGCTCAAAAACTCCAGCTGCGTTAATGGTTCCTTCAAGGGATCAAATCTCTCGGGAGGCGCATTCCTCTCACCCGATCTTTCCTATGATGGAAAAACAATCCTTTTTTCCTGGTCCCCGAAAACGAACAAATGTTACCACATCTTCAAAGTTAATATTGATGGAACAAATCTGACTCAGCTTACTGATGGAGTTTCACTGGAGAATAATTTCCTGCAGAATTCAAATCATAACGATTTTGACCCGATATGGCTGCCAGGCGGACGTATTGTTTTTATATCAGATCGCAGAGGAGGATATGGACGCTGTCATACAAAAGGCAAACCGACCTTTACTTTGCATTCCATGAAAGATGATGGAAGTGATATTATCTGTTTAAGTTACCATGAAACCAACGAATGGCATCCCAGTGTAGACAATAATGGAAAGATTGTTTACACCCGATGGGATTATGTCGATCGTGATGATTGTATTGCACACCATTTATGGACCTGTTACCCTGATGGCCGTGATCCCCGTTCACACCATGGAAATTATCCGTTACCATTGCAGACCTTTACCGGTAGTAACTGGAGTGATGGAAGGTTCAGCAGGCCGATTGCAGAATTAAATATCCGTGCGATACCGAATTCTCACAAGTACATTGCGACAGCGACAGCTCACCATGGATACTCTTTTGGTGAACTTATCATGATCGATCCCACAATTGAAGACGATAACAAAGTCTCACAGGTAAAACGAATTACATCAGTCTGGAACAACTGGCCCGATGCTTCGGGGCCCTATGGAACAGCCTGGCCGCTCAGTGAAGATTATTACATTTGTAATAAAAACAAAACAATAATCCTTCGCGACAGATTCGGCAGCGAACAGCTTATATACAGTAGTAGTTCATGGATGCCGATTGACCCAATTCCTGTAAAACCCAGAAACAAACCCCAGGCTCTTGCAACTGCAACCTGGCAAGGTGAACGCAAAAATGAAAAAGGACATTACCGTGCGACAATTAAGGTAAGTGACGTGTATGAGGGGGACATTCCACTTCCAGCAGGAACGAAAGTTTCTGCAATGAGAATTGTGCAGGTCTTTCCAAAAGAAACCAAACTGATCAGTGATCCACGAAACGGATATCCTGCAGAAGCACTTGCGAGAATGTCTCTGGGAACTGTTCCGGTTGAATCCGACGGTAGTGTTTATTGTGAAGCACCTGTCGGAAAAATTCTCTATTTTCAGCTACTCGACGAAAAAGGACTGGCGGTACAGTCGATGCGTACAGCAACCTATGTACATGAAGGTGAACAGATGACATGTATCGGCTGCCATGAAAACAAATGGAAGGCAACACCGGTAAGCGCTAACAGGATTGCATTTAAACGTGCACCATCCAGTTTAACACCTGATGCCGGAGGAGTGGAACCGGTAAATTTTGCCCGTCTGGTAAAACCTGTTTTTGATAAAAACTGTAAGTCATGCCATGCAGAAAAAGGGAAAGGTCCTAACATGTCTTTCAGCAGTTTAAAAAAATATGCTTTTTATTTCTGCGGAGACGGAAATCCATTCATCAATGGCGATATAAAAACCCCTATCAAAGGTGGTTCAAGGACAACTCCCGGAAAATTCGGAGCATCATATGCACCACTCAAAAAACATATCGATGGAGCTCATAACAATGTGAAATTAACAACAGATGAATATAAAAGAGTGGCGCTGTGGCTTGATCTTAATTCAATGGAACTTGGTGCTGAATATAACGTCTCAAATCAGCGCAATGGTAAACTTGTATGGCCACGCCTCGATGTAGATCCAAAAAATCCACAAGGCATCGAGATTGACTATCCACTTCCCGGAGATATTACATCAATTAAAATAAGCCCTGCAAAACGGATCAGTATTCACAATAACGGGTCAAAATTGTTTATAAATAATCAGGACAATGGTATTTCGCATGCATCACTTTATAATTTATCCGGGCGCAAAATTCACACCTGGCATTTCAATGAACACCATACCCTTATTGATATCGACCTGACACAGAATACGTTAGCTAAAGGAACATATATCCTCAGTGTATCAAATTCAGCACAAAAAAGTCTATCAGGAGAAAATTGTAACGCTGTTAGATTTATTATTCATTGAAGCCGGAGTTTACAACTTGTCATATGCATAAAATAGTAAATAAAATCTGCACTACGTATAAAACAGTAGTAACAAAGTATTTTTTTATTACGTTTGCGGTAATGGTACTTTTTCAGATCTTATTAGCAAATAATAATGAACGTTCAATAGTCTCCCCTGCTCTCGTATATGAGCTTCTTGCATTAAATGGAGATCTGGAGTCATTGCAGAAGCCGAAATATCTTTCACCATCAGCAATGATTCTTTCTCCTGATAAAAAACACATCTACATTTGCGAGCAAACAGCAAAAAAGGTTGACCTTTATTCGGTAAGTTCAAACAACGTTGTCCGATCGATTCAGCTTCCCAATGAACCCACCGGAATCGCAGTCTCATCTGATGGTTCTCACCTGTATGTAACGTGCGCATCAGAACGCTGGCCCAATGGAATGGTATGTGTTATTAACAATGCAGACGGTATTATTAAAAAACGTATTCCTGTCGGCCATATGGCCCGTTCACCGATCCTCAATTCAGATAACAGTATGCTCTATGTTTGCAACTGGCTTGAAAATACCATCTCTTTCATCGACCTTTCTGCTCAAAAAGAGATCAAACGTGTTGCTGCAATAAAAGAACCATATTCTCTGGCACTTACTACCGATAACGCATCACTGCTGGTCGCAAATATGATTCCCGATGGCATCTCGACAGATACAACAATGACCTGCAAAGTATGTTTTATCAACACATCGAGCGGAGAGATTGAAAAAATAATCAGACTTCCCGATGGCAGCCATTCGACTATGAACATCTGTTTATCTCCGGAAAAAAAATATGCCTTCATACCACATCTGATTGGCCGGGTCAACCTGCCGGCTGTTACGTTGGAACAGGGGTGGGTTCACTCCAACAACCTCGCAATAGTAGATATGGAAAAGAAAGCGCTCTTTAACGATATTGAGCTTGATGATAATATCCATGGATTCGCCAATCCATGGAGTGCCGCTTGCACCGATAATTCAAAGTGGCTCTGTGTGATTCACGCAGGGTATGATATAATAACGATCATCGATATGCCTTCAATGTTTAAGAAACTTGAAGGGAAAGGAGATGTATCGCATGATTTTTCATTTATACGTGATTTGAAAAAAACAGTGATTGCACAGGCACGGAGTCCACGGAGTATTGTAACTGCAGGCTCGAAAGTATATTTTACCGGTTACTTCTCTCAATCGATAAATATGATTGACTTGGAAGACTCCAGTATTTCTGTTACAAAATATCCTCTGGCAGGGGAAGAAAAAAAACTCACAGCAGAACGCAAGGGTGAGAGCTATTTTTATGATGCAAATCTTTGTGTCGGCCACTGGCAATCCTGTCACTCCTGTCATCCCTTTACACGTCCGGATGGATTGAACTGGATCCTTTCTGATTCTTATCTGAGCTCGCCTAAAAATGCAAAAAGCATGCTTTTTACATTTCAAACACCTCCGGCCAACTGGGGCTGCAAGCGCGATAATGCATATGAATCTGTACGTTCAGGTATTCGACTCGAATTACAGGTAGAACCGGATGCCCAGACAAGTATTGCATTAGACACCTTTCTCATGCGTCTCAAACCGGTACCAAGTCCCAAACTTGTTAAAGGAAGGCTGAGCGAATCAGCCCTGAAAGGTAAAGAAATTTACTATGATGCTGATAAACTTGATTGCGTACATTGCCATCCGGCGCCGCTCTTTACAAATCTGAGAAAAGCGAATGCCGGTACTTTTGACGATTATGATCCGTCATTTGACTGGGACACCCCGTCACTTATTGAATGCTGGCGCACAGGTCCATACAATCATATCGGATCGCATGAAACTGTAGAAATAAATCTCAGGCAAACCGGTCACTCCAGAAATGTCAACAATCTCTCAAAAGAGGAATTTGATCATCTTGTTCAATACATTCTTTCACTCTAAACATTGCAACTGTTCAAAATGTCCCTCAATAGTTAAGCAGACACCAAAAATGCTACTGCTCTCAATGCTACTGGCAATACCCGCAATGTCAGATGAAAAAACCAAACCAGCCATTTCCGGATGGGGCTGGCTGACAATGGGACAGGTTCAGAGTTCGGAACCGGATAAAAATGCAACAGTTGTCAACTTTGATCAGCAATGGCTTACTGATATTCAGGCCGGCATCAAAGTCACTGCACCTGTAACATTCCGAAGTACCTGCCATGTCCATATCATGAGCTCGTTTTTCTTTCCGGTTGTGGGTATCGCAATGGGTTCGGATAATGCCGAACAACTTCAGAAATACTTTTCCATATCCTTACTTGACCTATCGATAAAAACGATCTGGAACACTGGCCTTAATGATACAGTCATAAGTGAATTCGGGTACTTTCCTGTAAAGTATAATGCGGAGGCCATGAACCTCGGTGAATATCTTTTCAGAAGTAATGCATATCCGCCTCTGCTGGTAAGTGGGTTTGAAATAGCAGATAAATCCAAGCTGGCCGGAATGCATACAGGATACCGTAAACAGTTGCCTTCAGGCAGGTTGAATGCTGACATTTTTTTAAACACTGAAACTGAATGCTACCCCACTTTAGACCTGTCATTATCCGCATTGCTGGGATACGCGACTATAGGATCATTTCTTAATATGTCAATGGGGATATCATTCTATCACCTTGTACCATTTTATCCAAACAGGGTAACTCCGGCAAAGAACAGATCGTACTATCCAACGATGACCTCATTTACAGATAGTGTTTCGGGTGTTAAAACAGACTACACATTCAGGGGAACAAAAGCTGTCTGCGCCGTCACACTTGACCCGAAACATTTTTTCGGGTCAACCATACTTGGTGAAAACGATCTTAAAATATATGGTGAGTTGGCGATTCTTGGCATCAAAAATTATCCTGGATGGTACAGCAATCGCCGGGAGCGAACCCCGATTATGTTTGGATTTAATTTCCCGGCCTTTAAATTACTTGATGTTCTTGCTTTGGAAGGAGAATACTTTCCCAGCCCTTATATGAACTCCTATCATTTTATCTGGAAAGCCAATTCACCCGTACCGGATTTTAATACGCAGACAGGAATGGATTATTATTCGGAATGGAAAGCAAAGCATGATGATGACTGGAAGTGGTCTGTTTATGCTTCAAAGACAGTGAAACATGTTTGTTTCAGCGGACAAATAGCAAGTGACCATTCATCAAGAGCGACCTATCTTCTCGCAGGTAAACGATTGTACAGAGAGATGGTCCCACGCACGAAAGACTGGTATTTCATGCTACGATGTGCATTCTTTTTCTGACATTAACCACCATAAAAATGAAACATTATTATCTACCCTGCATTTTCAAATCATTTCCTTACTTCTGGCAATAAATGTCTCTCTTTCCGCTCAGGCCATCACAAAATTCACTCCCGGGAAAAAGTGGCTCGCCAATGATGGAAAACATATCAATGCGCATGCATGTGGAATTTACTATGTTTTGAGCGTTTATTAATCGCAAGTTTAACTCCCTGTGCTTCGCTTTTTAACCTCATCTCCGGCCCTTCTCCTACCAGAGAAGGGTGAATTCAGAATTATAGATTTTAACTCCCCTTCTTTGATAGGAGAAGGGGTTGGGGGATGAGGTTTATAAAAGCCAGGGAAATGAACTTGCTATTACACATCTGCTTTTTCACCATTTTAAGTAAGTTCTGAATTTTACTTGATTCTGCTTCTGCTGTACGTACATCTCAGCATCACAATCGTTTCGGTAACTTCTGAATGCAGGATGCGTTTAGTTACATTAGTATTCCGGCAAAACATCACATAATTCACTCAATCTAAGATATTTGGATCCAGTCTACCTCTTTTGCAAAAGCTACGGCAGGTCAGGGTTTTCGGGGGCACAGTCGCATCGGAATCGGGAACAATCCTCAATTACTATGCTTTTCGATACCAATACCGACTTCGAAATGAAAACCTGTGCATTGTATTATGAGACAGTTAATAACTGCCGATGCAATAGCATTTTCGGGCACCTTGTTTTTTACTTTTTATAAAAGTTTCCTGATGTATTTTTTTTCATTTGAGTATATAAATGCCATCACTCATTTTAGTAACTGTGTTATGCTTCGTAACAGTTCTCCCAGATATGTCATGCATTCGATTTCCACCTGAAATCCCTGATTTATTGTCAATAGACAGTAAACGTCTGCTCTGACATTTATTAGTTGGGTCATTGCGTAAGCCAGCTGCTTTTACCCCGGTTTTTCCATCAGAAAACAGATACCAGTTCAGACGATATGGCTCACCTGAGCCTTTGTAAACCAGGTAAAGATCCTTTACTCCGGAAGCACCGGACACTTCACAGGAAAAGTTCTTCCAGGTAGTCCAGCCACCGGTTCCATCAATTGTGCAGGTTCCTGCCAGTGTTCCCGTTACACTTCCAAGGCGCAGTTCAATTGTCCCCCCACTCGCAGCGCTTGCTGCCCGGATTTCGAATTTTGCAGCACCAGTACCAAAATCAACACCCGAAATATTAGTATAATCTCCATCGGAAATACTGGTCAGCATGATGCCACCATCGCTGCATATATCGGTTTTAATACCCTTCTGTTTATTCATTGTTTCAGCCTGAATGGTATCGTAAGGGTTTAGATTTTTTACTTGAGAAGGTCCGGCAACAGTACATGAAGTCTGTTTCATTGTCCCGTCGGTATTATAGGTAACAACATCAACATTAACACTTCGTGTATAGACCTCATTACTGATACATCGATCGTGATAGAAGATATACCACTTGTCCTTGAATTCCACAATTGAAGCATGGTTGTTATTGCCCTTATTTTTAGGTGGATTTGGCAACACAGTTCCCTTGTGTGTAAAACCGGTCATGGGATTGTCACTTATCATATAGTCTATTTTGGCGGCCCCATTTGAAAAGTCGGTCGAATACGTAAAGTAATACTTATTGTTGAACTTATGTACGAAAGCTGCTTCGAACGATTTTGGAGCCTTTATAGTTACCGCAGTTCCGGAAGTTGAGATCATATCCTCATTTAATTTGATCACCCTGAGATTTGTCCCAGCTGTATTCTGCCCGCCTCCAAAATAAAGATATGCCTGCCCATCATCATCAATATAAGCAGCTGGATCGAACAGCCATTCCACATCGCAATTAGGCATGCTTTTACTGACTATCGCTTTCCCCAGAGCATCTTTGAATGGTCCATCAGGCTTCTCTCCCACAGCAACGCCAATTGAAGAGCCTCCATCAGGAAAATAAAGGTAAAATTTTCCTTCCCTTTCAACACATCCGGGGGCATAGGCACGATTTGCCCATGATGCATCACGTGGCACTTTGAAAACCTCTCCGTGATCAGTCCAGTTCACCATATCGTCTGACGAAATCAAAGTGTAATCGATGATATCGTAAGCCTCACCTTTGTTATTATCATCACGAGAGCAATAGACATACACCCTGCCGTTCCACACCATCGCATTAGGATCGGCGGTAAATTTGTGTGAGATAATTGGATTGTCGGCAAAAACAGCCCCTGAGTTAATAATTGCAAGCAGACCATACATAGACACACTAACTATTTTTCCGATTTTCATCCCTGTTCCAATCTGTAGTAAAAAAACGGTTATTATAAATTGGACTTCACTATTTCTAAATAATATAGCATACATTGCGGTTGGATTTTAATTAAAGAATTAAAAAGTCTGGACATTAATGTCCACACCACTGTACCGGATCACTCAAGTTTAAAACATTTTGACATTTGAGCATTGTAGACCTTTCTGTCCAAACTTTCTGCTTATTTTTGAAAAGTATCCGGAGCATTCACAAATTTATTAAGCTAATTTAATAGTTAAGACAAAATGACAGTTGAAAAAATAGTTACATTCATTCTAAAAGCTGGTAATAACAATGATAAAGCAATTAACATATTTAGTCTTACTTATTGGACTGTTTTCAGGATTTATCAATACCCCTGCAGGATATGCCGCAAACGTTACAAACCCCATATTGTATGCTGACATTCCTGATATTTCTATCATCCGCGTAGCTGACAAATATTATATGAGTCAGACCACTATGCATATGACTCCCGGAGTACCAATTATGGAATCGGATGATATGGTGCATTGGAAAACAGTCTCGTACTGTTACTCCATCCTGGCCAGTAATGATATGCTTAACCTTGCCAATGGTAAAAATGCATATGGTAAAGGAACGTGGGCCAGCAGCTTCCGTTACAGAAATGGCATTTACTATGTTCTAACGTTCTCGCAAACAACAGGAAATTCACATCTTTACACAACGAATGATATCTGCAACGGGAACTGGAAAGAAACCAGATTACCCAACTGGCATGACCCATCACTGATCCTTGATGATGACGGTAAAAACTATGTAGTATTCGGTAATGGAAACATACGTATTATTGAACTGAATGCAGATCTTACCAGTGTCAAATCCGGTGGACTTAACAAAGTGCTTCTTACCGATCCGGCATCAGTTGCGGGTGCCGGTGGCTTGCGGGCTGAAGGGTCCCAGGTTTACAAGCATAATGGATACTATTACGTTTTCAATATCTGCTGGCCCAGTGGTGGCATGCGGACTCAGATCTGTTCCAGAGGAAAATCACTTACCGGAACGTTTGAATCAAAAGTTGTATTAAAAAGTAATGGAGTAGCCCAGGGGAGTATTTTACAGATGAAAGACAGCAGCTGGATAGGATATCTTTTCCAGGACAATGGTGCTGTCGGACGCAGTCCCTGGATTATGCCGGTAACATGGAAGAATGACTGGCCGGTATTCAGTGATGGTACTGCTCCGGTTAGCTTTACCTTACCATCTGTTTCTTCCGGAGATACTTCCGGATGTGTAACTTCTGACAATTTCTCCGATACCACATTAAAACTCGAATGGCAGATCAATCATAATCCTGACAATGCAAACAGGTCGCTTACCCAACGACCGGGATATTACCGTATCAAAACCGGACGAGTTGATAATAGCTTTCTCAATGCACGAAATACCCTTACTCAAAGGTCATTTGGTCCCAAATGTTCTGGCCGGATCTCCCTGGATGTGAGCGGGCTCAAGGATGGCGATTGTGCAGGACTTGCAGCATTGCAGGCGAAATACGGTTTTGTTGCAGTAAAACGGAATGGAACCATAAATACCGTTGTCATGAACAATGGTGCAACACAGGTCGCAACTGCAACACTTTCACAAAACAAAATTTATCTTCGAATCGACATGAACTTCTCTAATAAAACTGATAAAGCGACCTTCTTCTACAGCACCGACAGTACCACCTGGAAAGCAATTGGCAATACTCTTCAGATGTCCTACGATCTTGCACATTTTATGGGATACCGTTTTGCTCTTTTTAACTTTGCAACCAGGAGTACTGGAGGCATTGCTGATTTTGACTGGTTCCAGATTGGATCTTCTGTTAATCAGAAGATCGACCTTTATCCTGATGGTCAGGTTTCATTAAAGCGAAATCAGTTACAAGAATCTTTTTCTGGTATCTATGGTATTCAGTATTCCGAAATGTCTGAACTTACAATACACTATCAATCCCCCCAGGCAACACAACTGTCTTTTTATATTTTCGATATAAGAGGCAGGCTGATTGATCAGGTCTTCAATGGCTATACACATAAAGGCTATAATTCAATCAACTGTCATATTCCCGATCTGTCTGACGGGAATTATTTTATCATGGGATTTTCCAGAGGAAAGACCCAATGCAGTCGCTCTATTACCCTGGTAAAATGACTGGTAGCTTCAATGTTACATGATTTATACATAGCGACATAGTATATCGCGAATAGATCTGATTTTCCCCCATCCGCCTTCGGCACCTTCCCCCGTTAACGGGGGAAGG
>JAFGIN010000158.1 GCA_016929595.1 Chitinispirillaceae bacterium | reverse complement strand
CTTCCCCCGTTAACGGGGGAAGGATGGGATAGGGGTTGTAAAAATGTAAGGGTATAAATAATCGCAACTATTGATGTCGTCATGTATTATAAAGCGTTATTCGATAAGTTAAAAAGAAAATTAAATCATTTATCTTTAACTTTTATTAAAAATAATTCTGGAGGGTACACAATGAGTCGTACAAAAATTTTAATTGCATTTACATTATTAGTAGCTGTAAACATCTCTGCAGCAAAAAAAAATCATTATATGGATCCATCAACTGATCAGTTTAAAAATGTTACCTCTAAACTGATCGGAAAATGGAATCTGAAATCGTATGTCAAAGGTGATGATGGGGAACAGATCGGCACGAACTATACCAGTGGAACTATGGAATTAGCAGCATTGAAAAAAAAGGGGAAAGCAGGAATTGTAACCATGTATTTTGAAGTTTCCAGGTCTATAGTTGACGAAAGAATAGAAATATGGAATAAAAAAAACAAAGAACTCGAAGTTGAAAAATATTATATAGTTGCCACAGGAAACTGGCGTTTAAGTAGTTCTGGTGAAATACTTCACATGGATGATGTTACGTTATCTGTTAAAATAACCGGAACCGGAAAACAGTTGGAGAACTTTACTGGAGCCGAGAACGCATTTATTGAATCGGCCTCTTTAATGAAAAATAGCGGGGGCTTGGGAAATATGCTTGGAGGAAAGATTTTGCAGAGTGCAAGCGGGACCAAAGGATTTTCGCCAAAAATACCTAACCAGACAGATTTTGATCTGGACGATCAGACTTTGATTTTTAAAAACTTATTCAAGTTAGGTTTTGAATTTTCTAAATAATACTGGTTACCCAATGCAGGAACAATACATTCTGCGTGACTATTCAGGTACATTGACATCAATTTTTACGTGATCGCTTGTGTTGAGCAGTAATCGGGGTCGCTGTCGGTATCTGAATCGGGATCGATTCTCAAATGCGGAGTTTTTCGATGCCGATACCGATTGCGACCCCGACTTCAAAATGAAAGCCTCTGCATTATTCGGTCGTTAAAGTTGAGCTGATTTGGCATGTAGTATCTGGCACCTTTAAAGGACTAGTGTTGGCTGATGAGCAGAACCTGAGTGAACCACCTGCGAAGCCTTCAAGAAAAATCGAGTTCATCGGTGATTTATACACAGCCGGCTATGGTATCGAAAGTCCGGGACGACAATGCAGTCAGGACGAGCTCAGAAAGCATACACCCTTCCATTGAAGATAATAAAAAAGTTGCAAAAGTAATTATTGACACAATCATGAAAAGTGTCGGATGGGATACAACCAGTACCACGACGGTATTGCCCCTTGAAAAAACGCGAGGACAATTCATAACAAATAAGTTCCTGATTGACCAGTCCGGCAATTTTATAACGGTTAAAATCCTGACTCAATCATCTGAGAACGTCAGCTTCATTTCACTCAATGGAAAAGAGCTCCTGAAAAAGAATACCGATGAAAGTGGTATGTGTTCAATACTAAAGTCATCAATTCACAAAAAAGGCAGTATAGTTGGTAATAAGCAGCTTGGCTGGAGAAAATGTATTGTTATCAAATGAGACTTTTTGTGTCGGGATTTGTCATTCGCAGAGATAGGCACATGATATCGAAAGGACAACCTGACTTTTAAAGCCAGGTTGAAATTTTATCAAAATATTTCTCAGGGAATAATCACTGCCCTTGTCTCCGCAGCCTGTCCGGATGTTACCTTTATCAGGTAAGTTCCTCCTGCAAGTGGCGATTTAAGAATCAATGATGCTTTTCCATGCGATGCATTTACCACCTGTAATGGAACAATCTGTTTTCCAGCGATGGTATACAATCCTATTGTATACATCTGATTATGGGCAGTACCAAACGAAACTGATAATTCCCGGTTACGGAATACAGTAACACTAAGTGATGATCTCAATTCTGGCAGTGACCTTTTATTTACGCCGAGTTTCCTGACTTTTTCTTCTTCCGGAAGTGAATATTTTGTGTTAAACAACGCGATAGTTGCGATTGAATAGGGATCCACATTTATTACCGGTACCGGTTTAGCGAATATTTGTGTCAGTTCGTACATCCGTTTCTGTTCGTAGGTAGTTCCCAGATTACCCCACCGTGTCGTCATATGAACCACACCGCTGTCAATAACGTCAGGTATCCCGTCAAGAGTTACGGATGCTGCAGAATCGTTATCATTTATCAAAACTATTGTCATTGAAGAGTCCCCATTTCCACTGAATGCGGAAACCATCAGGGAATCACCGCCTTCCCCAGCCGTTGCATCGATTCTTTTCCATCCACGTTTGATAGACTTGGAATAATGTTTGAATGCATAATAGATTGGTCTGGTCAGGTAGGTATTGTTCGCCGGATCCTGACTGAAAAAGGTGTGCGTTGAATTTACACCGAATGCCAGTGCAAAAAGCACATACATGGAAAGGTTTTCATGCGTTAATGCCTTGTGAATAATCTGCATCTGATGATACCAGGTCCACGTATAATCGTGACCATCACGGTTTTTATTGTCATTAGTCAGCCATTCAGTCATAAAAATGGGTTTATCAGGATATTTCATTCTTATAGTGTCCATCATACCGACGGTCTCACCATTATAGAAGTGATGGCTGAAAGCAACCAGCTGTGATGTATCTAATGCATCAAGATATTTGAATATCGTATTATAACTGCCATCTTCCTGCCTGATTCCAAGGGACCCTGTCATATCGGTGCCAATCAAAGATACATTCATTCCCCTTTCCTTGAACTTCTTAAATACCGCATCGAGTGCCTTGCCATAACCGGCCAGAGTGTCAGCTTTGTTTTCCTCTGGCAGCATAAAACAACCTTCCCAGCTTGCCGGCCAGTCAGGTTCATTCTGAATACTCACCCAATCAATTTTAACTCCGTTAGTATCAAACTCTTTTACGGCATTATACCAGTAATCAGCATATTTATCATAGACAAATTCGCCATTCTCAATTTTGAGTGAAATTTTGCGATCCTTTAAGGTAAAGGCATCCGGATTATCAGTTGTTGGCGCATAGATGGTATCTTTCACCATCCCATAAATTGTGTCTCTGTTTTTAAGGTATTTCGGAGGAGACCATGAAGACATGGTAACTTTAACATCAGGATATTTGGCCTGAATCCCTTTTACCATATCAATTTCCATCTTAACATTATTGTTTTCCATAGTTGAATCAAAATAGTTGTGGATACGAATTACATTGATTCCTGCTTTCTGAAAGATGGAGTCATGCAGCGCATCTTGAAATGGACGTCCGAAAGGATAATTCCTGAAGGCGAACCCCCCTCCGAAACCTTCAATAGTTTGATACTTTTTTGCAGAAGAAACAGTTACATTCACAGCTTCTGCTCTAATGGACAACAGAACGAGTGCACAGAAACCAATACAGGCAATCGTGCACCGGGATGCTTTTGAAAACATTTAGACCTCCTCGGGTTGAAATGATTAAAGATGACAGGTTGAATAAACAACTAAATTGTGTTTCCGAGAGTATCTGGAAGGAAATCTGAAAAATTGCTGAGAGAATAATTGATGGATTTTTTGAGAGAATTTCTGTCCGCTGTCGCGCTACGCTGCATTACCTGTTTGTGTGATAAAATAGTAGCATACCTTCACTATTTGCAACTGTTTTTTGTAAAACTCACATTTCTTGAACGACACATGCCTTGTTGACTCAACAACGAAAAAAATGCTGACACATTCTTTTCGTCAGCAGAATTCAGCATATAGCTATCTTCGACTTCATCCCTCATTCATTACTTCCGCTTACCCATTTTACAGAACTAACTCAGGTCAACTCTTGTTTTCTGCCCCGATTGAGGGTATACTTAAGAGTACACCAAACGAAAGAACCTACTATGAATATATCCTCAGCGGCATCTTTATCCGGAATGCAGGCAGCAATGACACGTCAGTCGGTCTCAGCACATGATGTTGCTAATAGCAATACTGATGGATTCGGCCAATACACCGCTTATCAGACCAATATGAAACCATCAGGAACCAGAGTATCGCATATTGCACGAGAGCTTAATAACAGTGAAATGCCTTCAGGAACCGATTACGCTACTGAAGCTGTAGAGCAGAAAGAGAGTCTTAATAATCTGAAGGCAAACAGTGCAGTTTTTAAAGTTCAGGATAGAATCACAGGGGCACTTCTTGACATTTTTGCCTGATTTTATTTCTTATTTATAAATGATGTTCAGAAAGATCATCAACCGCTTTTTTCTTATACTTTTGATAAATTGCAGCGAGTAAGCAGGCAAGTGAAACTGCCAGCCCTCCACAGAAACTCCTCCATCAGTTCACTCACTTCAGCAGATAACGCCATCGGCAGGTTTTTCGGCGAATGAAATAGGTCCCGGTCCTGAGCGAACTGGTTTATTTTTGCGATTAGTTCGCTGGGATTGTTCATTTAATCCCCTGCGATTGTGAAATCAAAATACCCTTCACTTTATTTTTACTACTATCAATACTTGCAGTTTCTTTTTGACAATTCGTTATTCGCTGTTTTCTATTCGCAATTTTATTCTTTTTTGAATAGCGAATCTCGAACATCCAAATCTCCCAGTCTCCCATTCGCTGGCTCCGCTTTCTTTCAGACCTCACCCGGTTTTATCACACCGTGGCCTCTCCCTTAAGACTGATCATATGACACACTTGACTCCGTCTTATTGGTGGCAAAAATTGAGTAGAATGTATTTTATTGTCACTATTCAAATGTTCTGG
>JAFGIN010000157.1 GCA_016929595.1 Chitinispirillaceae bacterium | reverse complement strand
TCTAAAATCGATGAATCGAATTCAATTTTAATAAAATCAAATACTTACATTAATTAGGCCAATTCTATAATTGCCTATAAAACCATAATACGAATAATCCTGAAACGATTATTAAAAAGAAATTTCAGTCCGGTAACAGATATCTGTGAATGTGAATCCGCAGACAAAGCAGTTATGGATATACCATCCTTCGCTCCGGATATTTTACTGGTGGATGTATCGCTCCCCGGTATGGATGGCATCGAGTTGATCCGAAAAATTAAGCCACAGTGTCAGAATACTGGTATTATCGTGTTAACCGGGTATGAGATAGACCAATACAAAAAAGCTGCACTGTCTGCAGGAGCCCATGACATAGTATCCAAATCGGATAGTGAAGGATTATTGCGATCCATAAGAGAGCTGCTTGCAGGGAAAAACGGGAGTATCTGATGAAAGTGAATATCTGTTTTCTGTTAGTCTGCATTCTATGTATTCTCTTTTCTCATACTACTGCATGGAACGGACAAACCACACTAATGCATTTAATTGACGAAACCACACTTGATGGCTTATCCTATTGCGGTTTCAATAAAAATGCATTCCTATGGTAAGCGTAAGCAAAATGACAGGTAGTATCATAACTGCATCTTACCTCTTATCAATTACAGGGTTTATTTTTGATTTTCTTTCTCCAGAAGGATACACAGAATGGGTTTTTTATCTTATTCCTTTACTCTGTATATCTTATACAAACAATGTAAAGCATCTGTTTGTCATTGCTGAATTGAACAGCGTTCTGCTTTTTGCTGGTTATTTTTTTTCAGAGAATATATCCAGTAGTATAGTAATCTTCCATAGAATAATGGGAACTGGAATGATATGGATACTAAGTATAAATATATTCAGGCGCACCAGGGCTCAGGAGTATTTGAAAGAAAACCAGCGACGACTAAAAGAGAGCAGGCAAGATCTCAGTCGGGCACAGGTTGTTGCTAAAATCGGAAGCTGGCGGATTGACACATTAAAAAATGAGATGCTCTGGTCTGATGAAACGTACCGGATTTTTGAAATTACTGTAAATACACCGATGACATATGAATTATTTCTCTCAAAGGTCCATCCTGATGATCGGGAGTATGTTGATAGAGAATGGAAAGCTGCACTCGCCGGATCGTTATTTGATATCCAATTTCGGATCGTCATTGGTGATACTATAAAATGGGTGCAGGCAAAGGCTGAATTGGAATTTGATGCTCAGGGCAATCTCTCCGGAGTGTTTGGAACCATTCAGGATATCACCAATCAAAGAAGTACGTTTAAGGAACTTAAGGAGAGCGAAAATCGATTGAAAATCCTTAACGAAAATCTTGAAACCATTGTCGTGCAACGCACAAGACAGGTTCGGGTTCTGTCAAAAGCTCTGACACTGGCTGAACAACGGGAACGAAAACGCTTTTCCTATATTCTGCACGAAAATCTGCAACAACAATTGCTGGGTGCCCGGTTATTGTTAAGTCAACATATAGCAGATCACAAAGATACTGGAACAGTTGAAGAAACCGATGATATTGCCGATGGATTGGAGCTGCTTAATAATGCATTGCAGACTACAAAAACATTATCCATAGAACTCAACCCCCCGATACTCAGCAGTGAGGGACTTGATCTGGCACTGGAATGGCTAGTCAAACATATGAAACTCAACTACGGACTTCAGGTAGATTTTCACAGCGAAGGTAATATTGAACTCGTAAAAAATGAAGCACAACTGATGCTGACACAGATGGTTCGGGAACTGCTGACTAATGTTGTCGAACATTCCGGTGTGCATGAGGCACACCTGGAAGTAGTATGCAAAAACAAAAAGATGCAGATTACAGTTAGTGATCTGGGAAAAGGTTTCAATCCGGATACGGTTTTTGTAAAAGGTTCAGATAAGATCCATCTAGGGCTTCTCAGCATTCGTGAACGATTACGGTTATTTGGAGGGGAATTGATCATTGAAAGTCGGATTAACAAAGGTACACATGTAGTAATTATGTTGCCTGTTGATATTTGTGGTGGAGAAGTCAACAGGCAATTACTTGCCGGATTAGAAGACTGGAAGGGGATAAGTGGTCAATAAGAGAAATAGAATGATCAGGGCGTGGGCAAAAGCTGAAGTTCTTGGGTTCATTTTCAGGTTTATCACCTGTTACTGGCTCAACCACCTCTTTCCTAATTCATTATAAAAACTGAATTTATAGTCGAAAAAAAATGAAAGCATATATTGTCGAGGATTACGAACCGATGCGAATGATTCTCAGGCGGGTATTGAAAAAAAACTTCCCGTCAATTAAATCAGTAGGGGAAAGTGAAACTGCTGAAGAAGCACTCATCAAAATTCCTGTAATTAAACCAGCAATCGTCCTTATTGATATTTCACTCCCGGGGATGGATGGGATCGAACTGATCAGAAGACTTAAACTCCAGTGTAAAGCACTCTGTATTCTGGTAGTAACAGCACATGAAGTTGAATTCTACAAAGATAAGGCACTTAAGGCTGGTGCTCACAACATAGTTTCAAAATCCGATTTCGATGCACTGATTAATAAAGTTAGAATACTGCTGGAAAGTAAAGACTCAGGGGGATGCATGTAATTGCATTATCGCTTCTGTTTCATAAAAATATGCAATTAAAGCCACATTTCCTTTTTACACTCTAAATTTTAAACTGTGATAATAGTTTTTTCAGATTTTCAGAAAGGGTAGCAAGCTCATCTGCACTCAAATTAACTTGCATAATTCCCCTGGTCGTATCTGAAACCACATTACTGACCATTCCGATTGTTGTTGATACTTCAGAGAGCCCTTTTGCCGATTCAGCTACATTTCGTGCAACCTCCAGAGTGCTATTATTGACATTATTTATGGTTTTTGCAATTTCGTTGATTGTTACACTCTGCTCTTCAACCGTACTCACAATAGATTGTGAAATAATGTTGACCTCTTCAATAACGCGGGTCACCTGTTCAATTGCAATTTGTGCAGATTCAGTACTTGACTGCATTCCTTCAATCTGTTTCTGGATTTCATCCGTAGCATGTGCAGTCTGTTTGGCAAGTTCCTTCACCTCATTGGCGACAACCGAGAATCCTTTACCGGCATCACCGGCAGATGCTGCCTCAATCGTTGCATTTAGCGCTAGAAGGTTTGTCTGATCAGCTATATCATTGATTAAATCTACAATTTTGACGATCGATTTAGTTGTATCACTCAATCGGTCTATTACATTCTTGCTTGTTAGAGCATGGCCGCCCGCTTCCTCTGCAATCCGGAGTTCCTTCTGGCAATTTTTTGAAACTTCATTGAGCGTTGTACTCATCTCTTCGATCGCAAAGGAAACCGAGTTTACCGAAATGGAAATTTCTTCTGCCGACGATGATATCGTTTCAAAATTTGTGGTGCTCTGTTCTGTTGCTGAAGCGACCGTTAATGTTTGGGTATCCAATTCTTTTGCATGTGTGGCAATCTGTGCAGATACTGAAGATAACTCGACCGCTGAAGATGCCACCGTTTCTGCATTTCCTGTGATGGTCCCGATCGTCGATTGTAATTTTTCAATAAAAGAGTTGAAATATCTGGCCATATCTCCGATCTCATCACTTGATTTTATCTGCAACCGCTTTGTCAGATCACCCCTGCCTTCAGAAATATCCTTAAAAATTGTAGAGGTTTCCTGTATGGGTCTGACAAGACTTCTGGAAATCACTAAAGAAATGACAATACCAAATAATAAAAGGATTAATGAAAAGACAATAATCGGTATCTGCATAGCATAAATATTGCGGAATACCTCTCTTTTTTCTGCCCCGATAGCAATTGACCATGTAGTACCTTCAACTGGCGCATAACCGAAAATTTTCTCAGAGCCCATGAATGAATATTCATCAAAACCTGATTCACCTTTAATCATTTTCTGAAGCATTTCAGCCAATCTTGTGTATTCTGGATTTATTTTAGATTCCTTGATGAAATTTCGTTGTTGAGTAACAAATTCCCGATTTCCATGTGCAATCATAATCCCTTTATTATCAATAACATAGGAGTAACCATCTTTTCCAAGCCCGATACGATCGGTTATCTCACTGAGCCAGTTTGCATCAAGCCGGATTAACAATACTGCTGCAACATCTCCACTCTCTGCTACAATTGGAGATGCAAGCATCATTACAGGTGAATTGGTAACCCGTGAAATGATTATGTCAGAGAATGCCGTTTTACCGGACAACGCTTTCTTAAAATATTCTCTATCTTTGAGATCTGCAGTGGAACCGTCGGGATACTGTGCAATACCATTCGGATTGATTATACCCATTCCCATAAACTTCAGACGCTTTGTTTCAGATTCCAGCACAGGAACCTGCTGAGCCCAATCCATGGATTGTATTGCGCTCTGAGATGCTATGCCAACAGCTGTTATAATCATATGATCTAATTTACTTTGTACATACATCGCCCCATCCTGTGCCATCTCAAGAACGGTTTCACTCAACTCTTTTCTCATTGCATTCAAAGCCTGGTAATACGCTATCACCCCTGTTCCTACCGCAAAAATAATAAGGATAGCCATGACTGCACCGGAGATTTTTCTGCTGATCGAAATTCTTTTCAAATCAAATTTCATCAAATCTCCTTTTTTTAAAACCTGAATCAGTATCATTTTCCTCTTACAAATAGTATAATAATTCAGACTTTCTGGCTATAGTATTTTACTTCTCATCGGCATTGAGTGTAATTTTCACGACCTATTTCTCCGGGAACATTGAAGAATCAATGGAGAGCAAAATGATTGCAGAGTTTTCAATGTAAGCTAAGCAAATAGTAGCAGTTGGAAAATAAGCTTCGAAATTAGGACACTGTACAAGGTCTGTATCATCTGTATTCTTCCCGTGCTCTGGATGGATTCCGGATTCTGAGCAGTAATTTATAATTTTTTTTGTATTCTCAATTGAAGATAAAGTATCTTGAAAAACAAATAATAAGATCTTTTTTAATCACTACATTCAAAAATGGGGATACATATGAATAAATTAATAACGACTCTCAGTTTAATAACAATAATCAGTCTGTTTGGTTGCGAAAAGGAAAAAGGATCCAGCCAGCAACTTCAAAAAGAGCCCTCAAAGCTTACTGATACTCCGAATAACCTCCGGAACGTAGAAAGATCTGAATCAACTGATGATAAACCGGTCGGAAAACGCGAATCCATGGATGCTACGACAGAAAATAGTATCGAAAAGTATGAAACCGAACTTGCAAATGTAAGTACCGCAGAGTTATGGAAGATCTACAAGGAAAGCAAAATTGAAGCTGATAAAGCGAAAGAACAGGGTAACTATAGACAATCTATCGATTTAATGCTCAAAGGCGCTGAAGCTGCCATTAAACTTGAAAGACCGGGTATTGCAGCGTGGCAGTATAATAATGCTGCCAAACATGCTATTGATTATTATAAGGCTGAAACCGGCTATCAGGAACGCATGCAAAAAGGGGCTCAAATAAAACAGGTTGATGAAAATATCGCTTTTAAAAAGGAAACAAAATCAATAATGATTAATAAATTCACTATTCTTGAAGATGCCGAAAAATATCTCTCAGCAGCAACGAAGTATAATGAAATGGAAAGTGACCCAAAGAGGATTTCAGTTATAAAGAGTAATATGGATTTCATAAAAGAGATGGCATCGATCATTGAATAGATTCTTCCTCCAGTTATTCAATCTTAAACCATTCACTTTTTTTTCCGGGCCACACCATGTTGACTGGTTGCAGGACAGTAATCACATATCCCTGCAGCCGGACTCGACCCGGCTATGGCCATAGTCCAGATTTTAAGAATCTGTTCGAACCACTCTGCTCTGATTGCGAGCTGCCATTTACGGAAACAGTACATACGTCTTTTTGTCTAAACAATATATGGAGTGTTAAAACGAATATGGCGGAGTAAGTATCGAAACTAAATCGTTAACACGTCACTGGCAGAACCTGTTCATGCAGAAAATTCGGCGTTTTCGGTTTATTTTCAATTAAAATATGGTCTGTTTACTCGTGCATGAGCCTTTAATCAGGAAATACTTTCATGAATATTGATTCTTATCCCGAGCGTAAAACACTGCAAGCCGCCTATATGGAAAATTATCCTCACTATCACACAGCCATCTCAGAGCTATCCAATGACATTCAGGCCAGAATTGATACTCTTGATATCCATGTAACTGTTAAAGGCCGTGTCAAGTCATTTGAAAGCTACTTTGAGAAGCTTCTGAAACGACTCGAAAAGAAGAGAAACACTGGACAGATGGAGCCTATTCACGATATATTGGCATTTCGTGTAGTATGCCCGTTTCTGGAGGACACAACCAAGGCAGAGGAGAAACTGCGTTCAGCTTATATAATACACGATGTGGAGCGTAAAGGTGAAAACCACACTATTGGTGAATTCGGATACAACTGCACCCATCTGGTGCTGGAAATTCCCGAACGGATCCGTCAACTCATACCACTTCTGGATATAGCAACTATTGAAGTTCAGATCCGTACGATTCTTCAGGATGCCTGGGCTGAAGTAGAGCATGAATTAATTTATAAAAGCCATATCGCCCCGCTTGATACACCTTTGCGACGTAAATTAGCTGCAATCAACGCCACACTTACGCTTTCCGATATCACATTCCAGGAAATACGCGACTATCAGCGTCAGCTCCACAAAGAACTATACAAAAGGCGTCTTTCCTTTGCAGCTGAACAACCGGGCCAAATTGAATATAACAATCATAATGAAAAAACATTCCATGAGACTTCGGAGTCTGAATATGAAATCAGATCAATGGAAACGAACATTCGAAACATGGATGATCTGCTTGTCGAGGCTCTTCATGCTCATAACCAAAAAAATTATATGACTGCAGTTGAACTTTACACCAGAATTTTGCAGTCATCCATAGACAAACGACTCAGAACGATTGTGCTGATCCATCGTGGAATCGCATATTTTTGTCAAAAGCACTACGAGATGGCACTTGAAGATTTCACAGCTGCCACACACTGTGAACCCGATAACAGTAGGGCATTTTATCATCTTGGCACTGTGAATCGGGTCATGGGAAACCATTCCTCTGCAATCCGTCATTTACAGCAAAGTCTGAGACTTAATCCCTACCGGCTTGAAGCATTGATGGAATCAGCAAATGTACTATTCGAAATGAAAAACTATTCTGCTGTGCTTGAATATTGCGAAAAGGCCTTGCGTATAAATCCCGAATCACCCCCGATTCTCAAACTGCACTCAATGGCCCAGGCAAAAATAAGCTGACTGGAACAATTACTGTTCACTTTCTTACTTTTTATCATGGTATTTTGCTGGTTTGCGCATATAAACCTGAAACCTTCTTCAGTGTTCCCAGTCCTGCACAATAGCAAGCTCACAAGCGCCAATTGTAGTAACAACGCACTATGTAAGATCATATAAAACAGTATACCTACTCATTTGACATTTGACATTTGGCATTTGGCATTTAACATTCACTATCATTCGTTGATTGTAAAATAGGGTACACCTGTAATTTTGATTGTGAAAGTTGAAATCTTTCGGAACTGAGACTACATATATACGTCACCGGGTTCCTGCCCTCGGTGTGTAAAGTAATCCTCCGATACCTGTGACTATTGCAACTATTCCAGAAACAAGCAGCCATATAGCCCGGCTTGATGGTCCACCCTGAAATGCCTTTGAAATCTCTGAACCGAAAGAATTCCATGCATCAATACCGAAAATCAATAGCAGCACTCCTCCCGCAATAAATGCAACTGAAAGGATCTTTGTTAAAACCATATTTCCCTCCAGACGGTAAAATGAATAATACCAGCTTACCGGAATGAATGTTTAAATTCCTGAAAGAAAAGATGTGCCAATGCAGATGTCATTCCTGACAGTGCTGTCCATATGACAACTGCAGTTGATGGCCACTTACCATGTACTTTTTTTTTCAATGGTTTGAAAGCAATTGGAAGAAGGTTACTGATAATGGGTACTAATACCGCAAAGAATAAAAATATAAAGATTTTTTTCATAGTTTACCCCTCAAAGCGCTGCTTTTGATAACGTTATCGCGTCATCATTGATGGACCCCGGTGCGTAGGACCGAACGCTTTTTGAAAAACCCGATAAACTATTAAAAGTAAAATAGCCCCAATGATTGATGCCAGAAATCCTGCACCGCTTTGCTGATCATACCACCCGGCTGTCCGCCCGATCCATGTGGCAACAAGTGCACCACCAATTCCCAGGAGTGTAGTTATAATAAAACCTCCCGGATCTTTTCCAGGCATGATAAATTTCGCAATGAGCCCAACAATAAAACCAACGATTATTGCCCATACAAATTGCATATAATACCTCCATTTTCATTGTGGTGTATTCAAAGCGTTCTTTCCATACTATTACACTGAGAATGCTTGTAGCCATTATAATTAATTAATTTCAATACAACAGATACTGTCCCTATATTTGAATACGTTCCCAGACTTTGCAACAATACGAGTAAAAATGAAAGAAACAATTGCAACGGTTAAAATTACTATTTTCCCGTTGTGTCCCAGGTATTCTGAATTAGTAAGGTGAATTTGAAATCCTTATATTTCCGTTCTTCTGAATCTGGCAAATGTATAAATATACTGAAAGCCTCATCGAACAACTTGGAACTGGTTGAGCAGATCGTATTACATTAAGGTACCCGATCACCGCTCTGGTGTACAAAGTTGGGTTCAACCCTCATCAAGTAGTTCCCTGTAAATCTGCAGGTCCTCTTTTGAAAAACAGACGAACGTTATCTTCAATACTGACCCATGCTCATCGAGAAAGGTTTTACATGTCTCGACCGCGATCTCAGCTGCTGCATCAGAGGGATAGTCGAAAACTCCGGTGCTTATACAGGGAAACGCAACAGTTTGACAACTATTTTCTAATGCGAGCTGTAGAGATGTATTATAGCAGCTGGCCAGAAGCGCGGGTTCATTACGATTTCCACCATGCCACACAGGTCCAACAGTATGAATGACATACCTGGCCGGCAGATTATATCCTGATGTGATTTTCGCCATCCCGGTCTCACAACCGCCAAGTCCCCGGCATTCTTCGAGAAGCTTTGGTCCCGCTCCTCTGTGAATCGCTCCATCCACCCCACCTCCGCCAAGCAGTGTCTGGTTGGCAGCATTGACAATAGCATCAACATTAAGAGTAGTGATATCGGCACAAATTGCATTCATATTTTTTCTCTGTCTTAACAATATAATTTCAGACATTTTCAGGGTAGGTAAAAAAAATCCTGATACCACCCCGTGCACTAAATCAGGCTCAACTTTTCCGGTTTATTGAGCGAAGCGAAATCCCGATTGGAACTTCGGGATTGGAACTTTCTATCTTGTTCTTCTCGGATTGACACCTAATTATCGTCGTAGAGGCAGTGTGAAATAAAATGATGTACCCTTATTTATTTGACTCTCAGCCCAAACACGCCCACGATGCCTTTTGATGACTCTGTCAACGATAGACAGGCCGATTCCTGTGCCTTCAAAATCAGCTTCTGAGTGCAATCGTTTGAATGGTAAAAAGAGTTTCCCGGCTAATTTCATATCAAACCCGCATCCATTATCTTTTATAATAAAAATGAATTCTTCTCTGGTAGTTTTCGATTCAACGCTGATTGTTGCCCTTTCCTTTTTTGATGTGTACTTCCATGCATTTCCGATGAGATTTACCAGTGCTATTCTTATCAAATGGCTGTCGGCTTTTGCCTCCATGCCTTTGTTAATGTTAACGTCAACATTCCTTTCCGGCGCCGAGGTTCTTAACTCAGCAAAAATCGATTCTGCCAGCTCACTTATATTAACTTTCTGAATATTCATTTCCTCAAGCGATATTTTTGAAAGGCTAAGCATGTCGTTTATTGTAGATGTCATTCTATCCGAACTAATGGAGATACGTTTTAAAAAGTCTATTGCTTGTTGATCAAGTTTATTTCCGTAGTCCTCAATTAAAATTTGACTAAACCCCTTTATAGCCTGCAGAGGTGATTTTAAATCGTGAGCCGTAGAATATGAAAAGGATTCAAGTTCCTTATTGGCATATGCTAAGTCAGACGCTTGTACTCTATAATGCTTGCGAGCTTGAATGAGCTTACTTATGATAATGGTAAAAACTGATAAAACAAAAAAACCTGCGGTCCGATTAAATAATGATATATTACGAATATTCTCATACACTGGCAACATTGGGCTTTGTACGTATCCAATAATTAAAGCAGGAACCGAAATTGCCAGCATTAAATATATCAACACAGTATTTTCAGTGAGATAGACTACAAGCAAAGGAAGTATGTAAAAAATCCAATGCGAGTGGCCTAAGGGAGTCAGTAAATCCGCAACAAAAATAATGATGTAAATGACTAAGGAAGTAACTAGTGGAATTGTTATTTTTGATTTGATAATTTTCACTATCAGTGTTCCTTAATTATTGTCCCCCCTGCCCTGCCGTATCACCAGGCGTTCCGGATTTTCTCATGGGACATTGCTGCATCTGTTGCATCATTTTTTTCATTGCGGTTGTATCCACTTTCATCACTACCTCTTTTTTCAGGTCAATGTTTTTGTCATATTTCCTGATTTTGTTTCCCATTATTACAACAAACCCGCCATCCTGTGTACCAAAAGCAGCAACAGGTTTCATGAAGTGCATCATCATCATGCCACACATGGCACATGAGTCCATCATTCCCCCATGTCTCATTCCATTCTGCCCCATTACGTTAGTATCATTTCCCTGTTGAGCAATACTCAACGAAATGATGAAACATGCCGCAATTACTGCTTTAATTTTTTTACTCATTGAAATCTCCTACATTGTTAATGTTTAAAGAACTAAACAAACTTGTTCTTTTTTGGGGTTTTAAACATTGCAAATATCAGACCTGAACCAGATTGGGCATTATCCATTTTTTCCACCATGAAAACTGGTGTATTCTTTGCGTTTGTAACAACACCACAGTTGCGCAGGAACAGACAGGACCGAGATGTGGATTAAAAACTATTCTACGGAGGTGTACTTTGTGCTGGGACCACATGAATTGGGGATGGGGAGGTGGCATTATGATGGTTTTCTGGGTTGTCCTTATTATTGCGCTGATTTACTGGATCATCCGTGCTGCGAATCGCAACAGCAGTCAACAATCCCTGCAATCAGAATCGGCAATGGATATTTTGAAAAAGCGTTACGCACGTGGTGAACTATCAAAAGAAGAATTCGAAATGCGGAAAAAAGATTTATTGTAAATGCATTCTATTAACAAAGAAGTCTTCGGGAAAAACTGCACACGGTAATCAATAATTTATCAGTTTAAGAATTTAAATCAAAAGGTGGTTGTCTTATGATATCAAAACTATTGGAGTTTCTGTCTCCAGGTTTTCTTTCAGCAATCGGTCTGATGCTCCCTTGTATAACAATCCTTGAGTGTGCAGCAGAGCAAAGAAACGAAATTTCTTACTTGCGTGGCAAATACAACCAGGCATTTTTTTACCGGCATAATGATTCCTATCGTTTTTCGGCTGCATTTCACTACTACCACGCGAAGCAGCACGATGTGCTTCAATTAACCCCATTAGCAAATCACCACCAGATTGATATCGGATTCGATGGGGACGTAACCGCATTTACGTATAACCAATCTGCACGCACCGAACCTTCAATGGAACTTTATGGTCCTTATACAGCGCAAATGGCCTGGAAGGTATACAGGGCTATAGACTGGACACACATGCACCATGAACAGACCTATGATATCCTTTCAGATGCCACTATCATATGGAGTGATAAAAAAAAATGGACTGACAAATCAGTCAAATATTACCTTAACATCAACAATGTCGCACGAAGTTGTGCTCCCCTGGATATCACCATGCGGCGTGCAGCAGTAATGATGAAACCATATTTCACCTATTATAGAAATTACTATCCGCTCACAAATAATTTCGCCTATGTCGCGCACTGGTGGCATCCCGTTATCTATGAAGCTATCATGTTTGCAGGAGACAACAGCAGAAAACAGGAAGAAGTCATTAAAGCGGTTAATGACCTGATGCTTGATAGTATATTCATTGACAAACCGACCAGAATGCTCTTGTCACGTGAGGCTATGCCCAGATATAGCAGATTGACACCTGAATCCGCAAACATTTTTGACAATTTGCATATGCTCCACGGCATTGTTTATGATATTCTCGCTTACGAAGGTTGGACAGAAAACCAAAAAAGGGCAGAACTGTATCGTGTTGTCGAAATGATGGCATACAGACCAGGTGACGAAAAGTACACTCGTAAATTTTCAGTCCAACATCCGGATATGGACCCGCGGATTTATTATGATTGGATGAAAGGCTTTGACGGCGAGATGAACCGGATAATGATGGAGATGATGGAAGAGATGATGCCACTGATGATGGAAAAAGAAATGACTGAATCACAACGGGTGATATTGATGCAGCAATTTAAGAAAAAATTGTCTCCAGATTTTGAAGATGGTGAAATACCCGGCTCTCTTCTTGATGCCATGAAGCAGTTGATGCCGGACATGAAAATAATGCCGGAAAGCGTTCAGCCTGGAAAGACCCCTCAAATGATGGTTCATGCAATGCTTGCAGGGTGGGAGTCCAAATATGGAGCAATGGCAGATATAGAACCGTACCCTATGCAGAACAAGCCAGTAAACCGTCCAGAGGGGGGAAAATAAAAATGTATTACAATCACATCAACAGATTATTAACGGTATCATTTCTCTGGTTATCCCTGTTCATTTCCGATGCCAGTCCGGACCATATGAACCTTGACGAAAATTTTCCATTACGGGTTGAAGACGCCTACCCTCTTGCTTACCGCGACAGAGAAGTTCAAGTTTACTTTCAGTACGTCCAGCAGTTGGAGCAGCGATATAGAATGGACCTGACTCCAATACTTGAAGTCGGCTTTCCGCTCAATATGCAATTGGAAATCGAAGTTCCTCTTATTTTTGGAAATACAGATAAAACCGGCAGCGCAGATATCCGAGCTCTCTTATTATACAATTTCAATATGGAAGGAGTTCTCTTTCCAGCTCTAACTTTTGAAGCGGCTATAGATATTCCAACTGGCAAGAACAGCGAAGGAGTTGACCCCAGCTTCAAATTTATTTTATCAAAAACACTGGATGACGGTAAACTTTGTCGAATTCATCTGAATGGAGAGTACGGACTGAATGTTGGCAAACAGGATACTGAACACCAGCATCTCTACGCTCTGGTAGCCGGTTACAGCCAGAGAATCACACCAAATTCCATCCTTATTTTTGATTTCTATCGCGAGCGTGAACGCGAAAAGAACGTTGTGGTTAATTTTCTTGAAACTGGAACACGTACACAGCTTAACCCCTTAACAGTCATTTCGATTGGCGGTGGTATTGGAATCGGGCAGGAATCCCCCAGGTTTCAGGTAACTGTCGGACTGCAGCGATCATTAAGCGGACAATTCTTTTTCTTCTGAAAAATTTCCCATTTGTAAAGGTTAGGTGTAAAAAATGTATGATGTTGTATGTGGAATGAAATTGCAGCCGGACACTCCTTATCGATATTCCTATGAGGGTAAAGAATACCTCTTTTGCAGTCAGTCATGCATGGATAGATTTTTAAAAAGCCCGGAAGAGTATCTCATGAGTACTTCTACTCAGAATCCCAAAAGTACAGTTTCTGAATATACCTGTCCAATGCACCCGGAAGTTCGAAGCACATGCTCCGGTTCGTGCCCAAAGTGTGGAATGGCTCTGGAACCGGTCCGGGCATCTTCCAATCACACAAAGACTGAATGGACATGCCCGATGCATCCGGAGGTAATTCGTTCTGCGCCCGGCAGCTGCCCGATCTGCGGTATGGCACTTGAACCAAAGAAGACAGTTCTGAACAGGGAGGATAATCCTGAGCTTCGTAATATGCAGACCAGATTCCGGGTAAGTGCGATATTCACGATTCCACTCCTGTTCATCGCAATGGCGCATTCTTTTACAGCAGACCAAATGGGAATAATTAATCCTGCATACCAGAAATGGATAGAACTCCTCCTTGCCTCTCCGGTTGTCTTGTGGGGTGGATGGCCGTTTTTCATCCGGGGCTGGATTTCGATTGTTAATAGAAGTCTCAATATGTTTACTTTAATTGCACTTGGTGTAGGAGTGGCATATATTTACAGTGTGATAACAACTGTTTTGCCTCAGATATTTCCCCCTGCATTTCGGGACATACATGGAAATGTCGCGGTTTATTACGAAGCAGCCGCAGTAATTACAACTCTTGTTTTACTGGGTCAGGTTCTGGAACTTAGGGCACGCAGCAGAACAGGTGCAGCAATCAAAGCGCTTCTGAATCTGGCTCCAAAAACCGCAAGAAAGATATTTCCGGATAAAGAAGAAAAAGATATTCCTCTTAATCAGGTCCATATGGGTGATCACCTGCGGGTTCGCCCGGGTGAAAAGATCCCGGTTGATGGAATTATAATTAATGGCAGCAGTTCAATTGATGAATCGATGATGACCGGAGAACCGATTCCTGTTGAGCACCATACAGGCGATAAGGTAATCGGGGCAACCGTGAATGGAACCGGTTCGTTTGTAATGGAAGCTCAACGGGTCGGCTCCGACATGCTCCTTTCTCAAATTATCAATATGGTTGCTGAAGCACAGAGGAGTCGGGCTCCCATTCAAAGATTGGCAGATAAGGTGTCCGCCTATTTTGTACCTGTTGTTGTATCCACAGCAGTACTAACCTTCCTTATCTGGGCTATTTGGGGTCCTGAACCATCTCTTGCTTATGCAATTGTGAATTCTGTTGCGGTGCTGATCATTGCCTGCCCATGTGCATTGGGTCTGGCTACTCCCATGTCTATCATGGTTGCAACTGGAAAGGGTGCCTCTGCTGGAGTTCTTTTCAAGAATGCTGAAGCGATTGAAATTCTTCGTACTATAAATACTCTGGTTATTGACAAAACAGGCACTTTAACTATTGGTAAACCAGAAGTGACCTCAGTAATTTCTTTGAATAACCGTTCACACAAAGACCTGCTTCACTTCGCAGCAAGCATAGAGCGTCCCAGTGAACACCCGCTCGCATCAGCTATAACAAAATCAGCAAGTGAACAAAACATATCTGTATCAAACGCCACACAATTCAAATCTATCACGGGGAAAGGTGTACAGGGTATTGTTGATAATCACAATGTGTTATTAGGGAACTCTCAGCTGATCTCCGAATCAGGGATTCCGTTCTCATCAGCTGAAAGCAGAGCAAATGAACTCCGTACAGAAGGACAGACTGTGATGTACATTGCGATTGATAATAGACTTGAAGGAATGATCGGGGTTGCCGATCCGATCAAAAATTCAACCCCTGAAGCCATTCAGCAATTACACAATGAAAATATCGACATTGTGATGTTAACAGGTGACACAAAAGTCACCGCAGAAGCTGTTGGAAAAAAATTGAATATTGATCAGGTCATATCTGGTGTATTACCCCATCAGAAAGCAGAAAGTATCAAAGAACTTCAGACCGGAGGACACATTTTAGCCATGGCTGGAGATGGTATTAATGATGCCCCGGCACTTGCCCAGGCTCAGGTAGGTATCGCAATGGGAACCGGGACTGATGTGGCAATGGAGAGTGCCGGTATTACCTTACTCAAGGGAGATCTTCGGGCAATTGTTCGGGCAATTAAATTGAGTAAAGCAACCATGCGGAATATTCGTCAAAATCTATTTTTTGCGTTTATATACAACACTCTTGGTGTTCCCATAGCAGCAGGGGTTCTTTATCCTTTTTTCGGAATTCTCTTAAGCCCAATTATAGCATCTGCAGCAATGAGTTTCAGTTCTGTTTCTGTAATTACGAATGCATTGCGTCTCCAGCGGCTGAAAATATAATATCATGTCCTTGACAAAACTCGGAACAATATCCGTTTTGCTTTGTTTTACCATTGGTATTTTTTAAATGTGCACTGGCCTGCACAACGTGTTCAGATGCCTGTCTTGCCGAAAATACTGTTGAAAGTCTCCGATCCACAATCAAATCAACATTTTTTCGAATAACACTTCTCATGTGTTATTGCAAACGGTCGTTCGGCAGAAAATAGAAACCGGCAGCATCCAGATCACTCCCCCGAAATACCCACACCTTTACAAACCCCCTATCCGCAATCGTAAATAATACCGGCACACCTTCTGGAAACGGAATGTAGGGATAACTTGACACCCCATTTCGCGAAATGATGTAATAATCATTTTCGCCATAGGAATACGGGATCATTCCATGACCAACCGGCATGGCGCTGTATCTGACTTCCGGTGGTACACCGATGAGTGATGCCGGAAAATTATGATAGAGAACAACCGGAACATTCCCCTTCCTGTATCTCTTTTCAAGTATTTTATATGCGTCAAAAAGTTCCTCTCCCCAACCGGGATACCACGGCGTCACCAGACCGAATCCTGGATCATTATTGAAGGCGTGTGAATAATTAGACCAGACCGGCCTGAATGCGGCGCCCAGCGGTTTAAACGGAAAAATCTCAGCAACGGTCAATACAATTCCCGCAGTTGCAGACAGTACCGCAATGTGCAGATGTCGCTTATAAACAATCAAATCCAGGATGCCACACCCCGTCACGACACTTCCTGCAAGAAAAAGATTGAAATAACGTGGAAAAAGTGGTATTTGTATCGCCCCATAGATCAGAGGTGCAAAGGTAAACAAACAAAAAAGCAGATCTGCCCTGATCGTACCTGCTGCAACGTTCATTTTTTCGCATCTTGCCCGCAGCACTCCAGCCGCAACCATCAACGCCAGAACCGGAGTCGGCAGAGCATTGATAAAAACAGTACAGGTCCAGGCTATTGATGCAAGTGTATGAGTAAATAAGGAACGACTACCAAAATGATGTGCAATGCCGTTGAAAGTCATCGTTGGGACGTAATTACCCTGAGCAACCGGCACCAGTGGCCAGATGCTGGTTCGCATCGTGTATCCTGCTATTACCCCGGTAACCACTATCAGCACAATGAGGCTCACCCGCACATACGGCAAACATTGCCGGCAACTTCTTATCAACCGCGAAGAAAAACAGATATGATTCAATCGCCTCACGATACTCCCGACGACAATGGCTATCAGAAAAACCACCACAACGATACCACCCATTCTAAGCGCAGTCTCTACAATCATACGCATCATGGGTTCATTTGTGGTCATGGGAACAACCGCAATTCCGAAAAGACGTAAAAGCGGCCAGAGACTAGCCATCCAGCATGTGGTTATCTGATCAGCATTAAGCGGTGGAACATTGGGACCGTGGGTTAAAAACACAACGGTGAATGACGCTGCCACCATCAGAAATGATGAAGACATAGCATACAACGTCCATTTTGCTGTTACTGCCGCAATTGTACGAAACGATCCTTTTTTTTCAATAGCAACCCTTATCGGAATACCAACAAGCGAAACCCACAAAAGAGGTGATGCGATCAGTTTCTCATGAGACGCGCATGTCAAAGTCAACATCCCCGCGAACAGTAACCGTTTATTAAGTGGATGCAAACCAGCGATGCACCAGATGCAACCAAGCACTCCAGGCAGCATCGATAACAGATCATAATTGAGAGTTTTAAGGGCAAGCCCGGTAACCGGGAGCAGCATTAAACAGTTAAAGGTAATGACATGGAATAATCGGAAAGATACCTTCGGAAAAAGGTACCTATGGGCCTGATCGGTAATAAGGGTGACCAGTACTGCTCCCATGCACCAGTGAAGTGCCTTTGCAAGTATGAGCACGACATCCTTTGTAACAGAAAACAGAACTTCTATACTACGCAGAAGCGGCCCCAGCAGGGTAATGGTACACCTGAAGGCCCCTGATTCCCACTGGTGCAGCCGTCCTCCGTAATAATTGACAATATCATAAAATATATACGACTCGTCCCAGCTTAAAAAACGGGAGAACGCATATGCTGCAACAACCGCAGACGGAAGAACCGCCACTCCGGCAGTGAATGCTTCGGTCCACGGCCGCCTCCTTATTACCCGAAAATGGATACTCTGAAGTACGATACAGAAAAGGCAGCACCCCCATTCGGCCGCATCTATTGCTGAAAAACCCATAGTTCTCCCTGTATCAAAAAATCAGTAACGAAAAACGTGACATCTCTGATGTCTATGAGGCGCTGTCAGGACATGATTTGAGCGCCGCAAAAAACGAGATTGCAAAGTTGCACAAAAGATTCTAACCTGATCCGGACGATTCCTTGACGATGAGATGCACAGCAGCTTTGCGTAGATTGGGGTTGCAGATGCGAAGAGAGCATATCCAACAGGTGTTATGTTCGAGCTTCTGCAAGCCCCAAGATACCAAAGATGCGAAGCAGATCGCGTAAAGGAATCGTCCGATTTATGTCTAAGGTATCGGTATTGTTGAGTATAGCATCGGGAATCTGTACAATTCCACATCTGAACTGCCAGTCGTCATACGCCCTTAACAGTAACGGTGTCTCCAGCTTTTACCGTATCAATAAATCCCCATGATTTTTTAACACTAAATCAGTTCATTCACCTGCAACTGCTGGTGATGGACAGCTTATTATAACAGAATAAAACCTGAGGCAATGATACTGCCCGGTTTCCATCGGTTTTTGTACTTGAATTTTTAATGTATGAGCGTAATATAATAGCTTGCTTTAATTTTGAACAAGAAGTTGAAACTTGCCGGATCTGCCTGAAATTCATAGCAACTGGTGATATCTGAAAAAAGCAGATAAAAGCCTGGAATAGTAAATAATACACTTTTTTAATCATGTTTGAGAGTGTTTCATTATTTTTAGCCGGAAGACCTCAATGATTGAGGTCGGGATACTAATCAGAACATTCTGACTGGTGTACTAATGATCAGTAAAGTTTTTATAATCTGTATATCTGATGTTGTCCCATTCTATTCTGGTAGTGTACCACCAGCTTTTAATCGGCTTAAGAGGCTGACCGACAGTATTAACAATAGCCAGTATTTTTCATCCCTCCGTAAGACCCCGCCGTCGGGATCGGAAAATCTGTTTTTAACCAGACACCTGCAATTTTCACTCATTCTCATAATTCCCGTATTTACAGACTGTTACCATTAAAAGCAGCCGCTCCGCGTTCAAAAAGAAAAAAAAATGTTGAACACCACTGAAAAGTGCGGTATCATGATGAAGGTATAATTCATCGCTTTTACCAATACGACCAGTTATTCCAACCATTTCATCAGCGGGGTTTTTCAATGAACAGAATTGCTACAACTATGTTAATCATCTCAACACTTCTGTCCGCTTCGTACTCTGATACCGAGCCCAATGACACATTCGGGCAGGCTACAGCCATCACAGTCAATACCACAGCAGACGGATCACTTGATACGACCGACAGTGACGACTGGTATCGAATCGTCCTGCCGCATGACGGAGCCCTGCAGGTTGTGGTCATCCCCGGAAGCGCTCTGAATCCACATGTCAAGCTCTTCGATCAGGACGGGACTACGCCCCTGAATTTTAATGGTGGGGCCTATAGCAACCAGGGGTCGTCCGGTGAACCCGATACGGGATACCGGGCGGACCTCAAAAGCGGAACCTACCTTGTTGCGGTTTCCCGGTGGAATGATGGCCAGGGGTCGTATTCCATCAGGGCAGGTTTTACCCCGACGGAATATCCCGATAATAACGATCCGGAACCGAATGATTCCTTAAGTACTGCTATTACACTGAATGTCAATGCATCGGACACGGGACACCTTGGTTATTACAAAGATGGTGCGACCGACCGCGACGACTGGTATCGGATCGTCCTGCCGCATGACGGTGCCCTGCGGGTGGTAGTCATCCCCGGAAACGCTCTGAATACGCAAGTCAAACTATTCGATCAGGACGGGACTACGCCCCTGAATTTTAATGGTGGGGCCTACGGCAACCAGGGCTCATTCGGCGAACCCGATACGGCGTTCAGTGCCGATCTGAAAAGCGGAACCTACTATGTCACGGTCTCCGGGTGGAGCGGTAACGGTCAGGGATCGTATGTATTGAAGGCATCGACAGGCAGAGATCATAGCTATTCGATATCGATCGATCCACAGGTCGCGCATGCAAATCTTGATACGGTACGCATCCGTTTTAATAACAGACTGATTGACAATTTCACGACATGTCTGAACATCGGAGTGATCTCCAATGAAAATAATCAACGTTTCGCCACTTATGCATGCCTTGATGGCTACATGTGGATCGAACATGATTCAGTACTGACTATCAGGTTCGATACATTCTCAAGTCTGGGATCAGATACTGGAACCATCGGGCTGATACTTAAAAAGGTGCAGTTTCAAAATGGCGATACTCTGGATTGCGATACCATCTTTTTTCGCTGGTCAGCTAGCGGCACTGCTATAGTAAAAAAATCATCGGCACTGCCTGAAAAATATAGTGTTGACGATATCTCTTATCCAAAAGATAAAATTGCCGGAATCAGGATTGCCCTTCCTCAACCCGCCAGCGTGTCGATATCCGTCTACACTCTGTCCGGAAAGCTTGTCACAACAAAACATATCAATGATATGAAAGCCGGTTATCATACTGTATCATATCATTACGGTACACTGGCCAGCGGGAGCTATATCCTGAAAATACGGGCAAGAAATATGGTTTTCAACAAAAGATTAAATATATCCCGATAGCACTCTGCTGTGATGATTATGTCAACAATTCCGAAAGCTATACCTGCATTACCGTCACTCCCGAACAGCGTTCGGGTATGACGGTAGTATCAGGCAGTTCAGGACAGGCTTTTTTTCCGCTGTCTCAGCTCAAATATCACGATTACTTACAATGGTTTTCATGATATTTATTATCAATCAAACTACTATCCAGACTTCATCCCGAACCAGGAATCAGCATGAGCTCTCTTTAAGCAAATAAGCACACTACACTCATCCCGTAAAAAACGGAAAGCCCGCACTCGGGAGAACTTCAGTACAAAAGAAAAATTTGAATAGATTCTGTACACATATGATTACTATGATAAAGCAGTATACCCGCTCGCTAAAAAAAGAAAAACATTTTAACTGATGATAACATAACGCGTTGTAATACAATGAAATCATTGAAATGTGCAACTATACAAATAGATATATCACTTTTTTTGTTGACCTTATTATTTGGAAAACGTTATAATCTTATGGTTATTAAAAAATGGTTTGAGGCACGATGAATAAAACATAACGATGTAAAATAGACATAGTGGTATTATACATAGCGACATAGTATATCGCGAATAGATCTGATTTTCCCCCATCCGCCTTCGGCACCTTCCCCCGTTAACGGGGGAAGGA
>JAFGIN010000156.1 GCA_016929595.1 Chitinispirillaceae bacterium | reverse complement strand
TTCACCATTCACCATTCACCATTCACCATTCACCATTCACCATTCACCATTCACCATTCACCATTCACCATTCACCATTCACCATTTCTCATCGAAAAGCAAACACTCCCCGTCCCACCTGAACAAACCATCGTAATGGCATATTTACTCTGCCGCCTGATGCGTGCTGGTCAAGGTAGTAGATCTCGAGCAGGTCGCCCGGAAGGACCGAAAGTTTATGTCTGTCTATCGCTTCAATGCCAAACGTAGTATTTACAACTGCAGAAAAAGTGCCGGTGTTAGGTCCGGTTTCTGTACCGGTACAGGGAAGAAAGTCCCCAGTGCGCCTTGAACGCACTTTCAGGAAAACATTGTCCTGCCTTGCGTATGAGATATTCATATCACGATCAATGATTCTGATGCGGAGCGATTGTCCGGGAAGGATTACGGTGTCGGGGGTAACTGACAGGTGTGCCGAACTTCCCATCAGGAGCAGATCTCCCCAGAGATTTGGATGTCCGGAGATATTTATCCCCTTATTGGTTGCCCACCGGAGGAACACATTTTCACCATTGTTAATCGAGTAGTTAAAGCCGATTATTTTTCCCGGAAGCAGTGTATTGTGTTTCATAAGGCGGGGATTGACCCGTACTTCACATGTATATCGGTTGCCGTTTCTTCTTGATGCAACCTGAATTCCATCACCCCGAAGTAATCGGGGTTCATACTGCTGGGGGCTGATAAAAACTGATTCTCCTGAATATCCCCAGTTGCGCTGAAGGCGCGGCCACACCCAGAACTGATAACTGCGGTTTGTCGTTCTCACAGAGTCTTTATAGTTAAGTGGATCGAAAAACAGTTCGAGTGCATCGGTATCCCAGAATGTTTGCGGAGTGCATGGGTTATCGCGTGAATCATTTATCTCATAGGCAAAATAGAAACCACGGTTATCCCATTGAGCAAGCAAGTAATTACAGGAGTGTAGTTCTGAGGGTAACGGGAGTTCGCCTTGTCGTTTGCCTGTGAGTTTAAAACGTAAAACATTTTTCCACTCTTCAAGATTACCATCAATGTAAACAGGCTGCTCCGTATGGGGAGCTCCTCCCCAGGCATGATAGAAAAAAGATGGTTTGCAAAGTCCGGTATCTCTGGTGGTGCTCATCTGTCCAGCGTTACGTTTTCTGAATGTTACCATTTCCGGCGTTATAAATTGCTCGGTATCTGAGATAGCGGTAAAACCAAGTCCAAGTTCATAAAGGCCGGCGGCTTTCAGTTTTCTGTTGCGCATATCAAGAGCTGCCTGTGCATATTTTTCCAGATTGGGCATGACAATATTGGCATTGTCTGCAATATTTTCCAGAAGTTTGAGGTAGTTATCCGCGTATTCAACAATGCGGTTTTTTGCCAGTCTGCCCTCTTCATCGAGCATCCCCTCTTCTCCCAGGAGTTCAGAAATCTCTGCACCGAATCCATGCGTGAACGTGTCAAAAAACTGGCGTGTCTGCATAGCCGAACGCTGCTTTTTGCTGACAGCCTCGCGGATCATTTTCTCAAAGTCAAATTTCTCTGAAAGATTTTTTAACGAGCTTTCATTTTGGGAATTTCCCCCGTATAAGTATTCTTGCACTTCACCTTTCAGAAATTGACTGAGCTCATCAGCACCCATAAGTGAGGAGAGAAGAGAGAGGTAAGGTCCGCTGAGTTCTTTAAATCGTTTCTGGAATTGTCTGATAAACTCCTCCTGGGGTTCTGCGCCAAAGAATATCCCTCCATTACCGAAACTTAAAACCGGGGATTCACCCTCTTTACCTCCAAAACAGATCTTTTTTGTATCACGCATTGCATCTGCAACAGCTTGTTTTATCTTATCAAGTCCAATCTCCATAATCGATTTCAGGACGAGCTCTTCCCAGAGTTTCAGTAATTCCTGATCGGCTGCTACATTCATTAACAAATTTTCAGGTTTTTGTCCATTGTTGCTTAAAGCCTGTCGTTTAAGAAGCTCTTTGAAATATTGAGAAAAATCTTCGAGATTGAAAAGCTCTGCTGCATTACCACTATTGAGCTGTTTAAGGAGTTGTTTGAGTGCGGCCCTCCTCATCAGTTCACTCATTGCCAGGAGAGAGTCCGGTATCTTTCCGGATAATATACCGTGCAGAAGCGACCTGTTTGCTCCGGACAGTTTGCCATCGTAATAACGCAGCAGTTCTGATTGTAAAGCGGAAAGTTGTGCCGGATCAGTGTCATCCTTTTCAAAATACAATTCGTCAATGAAGGTTGTATCGTAAAATATCGAATCTATCGTGATGGCACTGTCATCTTCTGTCATAAAAAACGGTGAGTCTATGTAAGCATCTGCATCATAAGATGTGCTATAGTGCTGGATTTTATGGTAAAAAGAGAGTATACAGGCACTATGCAGTACAATCGAAAGTATCAAAAAGATCGGGGTACGGTCTTTCATGGCTTACTGTACCTGATGAGAAAAGTGTTTAACACCCAGTGCCTGAAGCATATCGTAAACAAAGACAACCGAGTGATAGGGTGCAGAACGATCACCGCAAATGACCACCAGTGAATCTGCGGAATTGGCGATCTGTGCTTTCAGCTCTTCAAAGATGTGCCTTTTATCGAAATGATTATTTTCGATACTGTAACTGCCTACTTTGTCAATAGTGAGATAGACAGGGTGATTATTAATAACCGGTTCCTGATTATGCTGTGCAAGTGGCAATTCAACTTCAATGACATTCTGTTTCTGATTACGATCGAAACTTGTTGTCAAAAGAAAAAATATGAGGAGCAAAAACATCACATCGATAAGGGTGGTCAGTTCAGGGTATTCATCCGGGTCATTGTCAAATGGATTACGGATCTTCATTGATCACATCCTATGGTAAGATCATCCATAAGTGCACTGATTTCATCATAGCGTACTTTCGCCCACGCTCTAAGGCAGGATTCGGCTAGCAGTGTCGGCAATGCGATAACGAGTCCGGTTATGGTTGTAATAAGAGCCACCGATATTCCTGATGCAACGCTTTTCTGATCGAGACCGGTATCTGCGATGGTGCCAAAAGAGATTGCAAGACCGACAACTGTCCCCAGTAATCCAAGCATTGGCGAGAGGTATGCGACAGCTTTAAGCAGCCAGAGCCGCTTCGATAACCAGGTAATATGGCGGTCGGCACTTTTCTGCAATGATTGGATAAGTGATATTTTACCAGAATTGTGAGTTACCATATTTATTGCTGATAAAATTATTGTATAGGGAAGGGTTGGTTTACCTGATGCAAGTTTTAGTGCTTCTTCAAATTCACCTTTCTGGAAGTGAATCTTAAAACTCTGGAAATGATCTTTAGAGATCGAGCAGCAAAGCAATAAAAAATGGATACGTTCCAGGATCACAGCGAGAGCGATTATAGATAAAAAAAGCAGAGGGATCATAAACTGGTATCCACCTCTGGAAAAAAAGTCAAGTATTCTGTTTACGTACATTTAAGGAGCTCCGATCAAATACTGTAAAAAAGAAGTGTTAATCAGGTAATCCTAATCAATATATATTCTGATCAGACCCAGCCGGTACTGATATAAGAGTAATGAAAATATGGACCACAAAAGCGGCTGCAGCATGGGTTGATAATAGCTTTTCGACGTAGAAAAATAAAGTGATTTTTAATGTAAATGATGACAAATAATGCCCTGTAATACTGTCCATGATATCTGTTGCCTGCTGCAGGCTGAATCGATACTGCGATTTCTCTCGAAAAAAAACAGATAAAACAATAGATATCAATATTTTCAATATATTTCTAAAATTGAATCACCTTCATGCGTTGCCAAAATCAGCAACGATATTTACTCCTTGTACTTGTTTTTCGTCCAAGTACATGCTATCTTTACTGTAGCCGTGGTTCATTCTTTAATTAGTTGGGTAAGATGGTTTCAATTTTTGAATATCTGAATTATCGTGCATTTTTAAATGACGCTTATAAGGAACGAAAAGCATCAAATCCAGCATTTTCATACCGTTATATCGGGAGTAAGATTGGTTTGAATGCAAGCACTTTTGTGCGGATTCTTCAAGGGAAACGTAATGTAACACGGAAACACCTACCCTCAATAGCCAGTGTATTCCATTTGAAAAAACAGGAAGAGAAATATTTTGAGTTGCTTGTTCTATTTAATCAGTCTGGAAGTTTTGATGAGAAAAAGATCTATTTTGAGAAGTTGCTTTCATTCAGAACTACAAAATTTTCGCTTCTGCTAAAAGACAAATATGATTTGTTTAATGAGTGGTATTACATCGCAATCCGGGAACTGCTGGTGCACTATTCATTCAAGGATGATTTCGATGCATTGGCACGAATGGTCAAGCCACCGATATTACCCAAAGAAGCGCGTACTGCTATTGTGCTGCTGGAGAAAATGAATCTGATCGCAAGAGATTCCGGAGGTTTTTACAAAACAACAGATACATTAGTGACTGTTGGTGAAGACTGGCAGTCAATTGCAATTGCCAACTATCAGAAGGCTACTATAAAGCTTGCAGAAAGTGCAATCGAACGATTCAAACCTGATGAACGTGATATTTCGACACTAACCGTCAATATGTCACAGAAGAAACTACAATTGGTAAAAGAAAAAATTCGTCTATTGCGAAAAGAAATTATGGAGATTGAAAATATGGATCAGGAAAATGATACTGTATTTCAGATAAATTTCCAGATCTTTCCAATGAGTAAATCATCCAGGGAACCCGAAGTATGAAAATAAGAGGTCTTGCAGTAATTTGTATAAGACTGCTGTTACTGCATGGCTGCAGTGAATTTTCAGGAGGGCTGACGGGCACTGAAACCGGCAATGGATCTGCCGGTACAGTTGCCTTTAAGGACGGCCGGCCGGTAGCTGGTGCCAATGTTACACTTGTACCATCCGATTATGATGCAGTCAATTCGACAGTTAATGATATAAGAATCGTTTCATTGGTGACCGATAAGGCCGGACGATACCGGTTCCGGGATGTTATCCATGGGTACTATAATCTTTTTTGTGAAAAAGATGGTTATAAATCATTTATAGACTCAATTTACATAGCAGACAGCGTTATCCATATTGACACATCGTTCCTACAGATCCCCGGATCTGTTAACGGTTTTTTGATGTATCCATCAGGAACTAAACCGGTAAATTCAATGCTTGTGGTGCCGGGAAGCCTGTTTTACACGAGGCTGGATCCGGAGACCGGGGCTTTTATTTTACCCGATTTTGCTCCCGGAAGATATAGTGCTCGAGTGATTTCGTCTTCCGCTGATTATTTTCAGAAAAATTACCCATTGCATGTGTTTGAAAACCGATCAGATTCATCCGAAGCACCTTTTATTATGCCTGGAAATTCAATTACATCGATAATTGCTTCAAGCGACTCTTCTGTGTGGGTTGGTACAACAAATGGCTTAATCAATATCAGGGGGAGTGAATGGAAAGTTTACGGAATACGTGAAAGATTATCGAATTCGCATATTACTTGTTTGTGTGAGAATCGTGATCAAAGTATCTGGGCTGGCACCCTGTTTAAACTGGCCGGATTAGAGAATGGTAAATTGACACAAAATGTCGATTTTATCAGTTCATTAAGTATGATAAATGTTCAGGCGCTGCATTCAAGTGGAAATGGGCAGCTCTGGATCGGAACTGCGGAAGGTTTATACTGTAATGACAATGGAAACTGGCAGGCGTTGTATTATTCAGAAATGGTACCAGATGTTCTGATAGAGAACAGTAATCAAAATGATCTGAGTGATATCGCAGTAATCCGTCATCAGAATGAAAAAATACTGATTGGAACTCACCATGGTTTGTTTATCAGAGGTACAGATAAAATCTGGAATGCCATTCCCGGTTTCAGGAATATGTCGGTTACCGGAATTGATATTATCGATAGCACCAGTTTTTACGCTGGAACAAACCGTGGATTGTTTAAGTGTTCATTAGATAGTATTAAAAAAGTTGAGCTACCCGCTAATCTGCAATTAAGCAGGATTTTGTCACTAATGAGTTGTGATAAGCGATTGTTTATTGGAACTGCAAACGGTCTCTTTGTTAAAGAGGATACAACCTGGTCTGAAATCTCTCTTGTGCCACTGAATTCTTATGTAACTGCGCTTGCCTGTGATCGGGAAATGGTGGTCTGGATCGGAACTACAAGTGGTCTTTGCAGGTATTATAATAATAAAGTTGAGATCGTTCGATAACATCAATATTGAAGATAGATTTTGAATAATGCTTGAACTCATAACGAAAGGGTTGGTTGAATATGATGAAGATTATGTGTTGTATTGTAAGTGTACTATGTGCTGACATCGGAGCTTCAGTGGTGCTGGAAAAAATAAAGGATGAAACTATTAATTGTGATTATCTTATTGTATGTCCAGAGGAGATGAGTAGTGCTGCAGTCAATCTGGCAGAACATCGGAATGCATTTCCCGGTGATGATGTTAACAATGCATATGTTGCGCATTTAGAGGATATAATAATCGAGTTCACGGGGACCGATTTCAAAAAAAGAGATAAAACATTAAGTACAGCTGTGAGTTGGGCAGCTAAAAACTGGAAGGATACGTTAAAGTATCTGGTTCTGATGGGTGACGATGCATTTGAAATAGACACTATAGACAGTGTTGCTTACAGTATAGGAAAAATGCCGACATGGTATAAAGATTCAAAAGCTAATGTTAGATACGAAGAGTTTGATGCATCTGATGATTATTATGGATTGATTCCATATAATGATACAGCGGTTAATATTCTCTCTTATTCGTTGATTAACCTGTGCATTGGTAGAATTCCGGCTCCGACTCAGCTTCTGGCTGACGCCTATGTTGATAAAGTCAAGAAGTACGATTTATACAAGGGAAACCGGAGCTGGAAAAATAACATTATTGCGATCGCCGATGACAATTATCAGAAAGACCTGCTTGATCCGATCAGCTCAATGACCCCGCATCAGACAACGAGTGGCTTTGTTACAGACCTGTGTAAAGGTTTCTTTATTAAAAAACTATATACATCAGTTTTCCCGACGGATAATTTTTTTGTTAAACCGGCTGCAAAGAAAGCAATTATTCAACATATTAATAAAGGTGCCGGTATTACGCTTTATTATGGACATGGACATGCATCACTATTATCAGATGAAGAGATCCTTACTTCTTCTGATTATGATCGTTTTGAAAATGATTCCATGCCTACCATTTTCTTTTCATTTTCATGCAGCAACGGTAATTTCATGTCTAAAAAAGAAGATCCTATGTGTAAACGATATCTCCTGAAGGAGCAAGGTGGGTGTATTGCATATTTCGCCAGCAGAGAGCCGTCTTATGCATACTCAAATGAAAAATTCGGAATGTCTATTTTCACAAAAATTCAAAAAAATCCAGATATCAGTCTTGGGCAGATAGTACTTGAATCTAAAAATGAAATTTACAGCTCCACAAACCGAACATATTATTTTCTTGGTGATCCTGCACTGCGATGTTTTTCAAAGACATTGCCACTTAATTGTACATTACTTCCTGATACAGTCTCCCCATCCGCTATAAGAATAAGTTTGCCTGCCAGCGATATGTCAGCAGGTGAAAACAACTATTATGTCGAGTTTTCATTTGTTGATTCAGTGGTACCATTGGCACCACACGATACAAAATTTGGACGGGATTCTGTTTTTAATACTGCATCAGGAGTGTTTCAGAATACTGTCGATATCAGCGTTCCTTCAACAGACAAATCTCCTGTAAAAGCTGTCGTATTTGTATGGAATGGAAATGGAAAGGGAGATGGCCGTGCGGAGTTTCAAATTGGTGGTCCAGGAAATTCTCCGGTTATTTTTGCAGGATCGAAGATTGCTAAAGGTGCCATTGATATGAATATCCAAAACAACTACCTTTCTATTGTTAATCCTGGCGCGTCTGGAAACAAACATGGAATACTGAAAATCTTTGATCTGAAAGGACGACTGGTGACCAATTTAAATATGGCTCATGAACAAAGTTCTATTAATTTAAGCAGATATATAAAAACATCAGGAAAATATTTAGTAATGTATCGTTCTGGTGAGACTCAGATCAGAAAAACGTTTATGGTTATGAGATAGTAACTTTTAAACAGGTTATGTCGTATGTGTCTAATAATTTCATGATGAGTATTATTTAGAATTCAATTACATAGCCGCTCATACTGCATCTGCTCAAGCGCAATGACGTATGAGCAGGTTTTTTGCTTTGTTTTGGTTATTGTTTCTCACTACGCACCGTATCTATAATTAATAAAGAGGTTTTTGTACTGTTTCTTCGCAGAGGTGTGTAGGTGAATTGTTCAAAAAATTGCTTTCTCGTTATACTCGTAATGTTGATCGCAGCTCAAACAGGTACTGCAAAATGTTTTTTCGTAGATCCCGTTAATGGGAGTATGGCAAACAACGGAAGTCGGGAGAAACCCTGGAGTACACTTCAGGCAGTCTTTGACAGTAATAAAATCTGCAGCCGCAAATATGAAACGAAACCGGCTATAGTTACTGCAACACTTGTTATAAAGAATCCAGAGGCCCCGGTAAAGGCTGGTGATACGCTGGTGTGCCGGAACGGGTATCATGGATTGATATTTGCAAACGAATATTACAACGAAAACTGGATTACGATTATCGCAGCTCCGGGAGAGAACCCGAAAATTGCCAGTTGCGAACTTCGGTCATGCTGCAGATGGCGGTTGAAAGGATTTACGGTTAGTCCATCTTTCAAAACGCCATACAAGCGTACAACTCTCGTAAGTTTTTCATCACACAGCTGGACCGGACCAAGTCGTGAATGCATCGTTGAAGAGTGTACCGGGTATTCTGTTGCTGACGCTTCCTTCTGGACAAAAGAACAATGGGATACACTGTCATGCAATGCCGTTTCATTGCCGGGGTATGCAATGGTTGCCCGAAGAAATGTATTAAGGAATGTTAATTTCGGAATTGGAGTCACTGGAGATTCATGTCTTGTCGAGTACAATACGGTTGAAAACTTTGCAGGTGACGGATTGCGGGGGCTTGGTGATCATGGTGTGTTTCAGTACAATGTTATTAAAAATTGTTATGATGTTAATGAGAACCATGATGATGGGTTCCAGTCGTGGTCGGTGGGTGATAGCGGAAAAGTGGGCACCGGGGTGGTGTATGGAATTATTTTGCGTGGCAATACGATTATCAACTATGAGAATCCTGATCAGCCATTCAGAGGTACACTTCAGGGAATTGGTTGTTTTGACGGGATGTTTGAAAACTGGGTTGTCGAAAATAATGTAGTCATTACCGATCACTGGCATGGTATCACTCTTTCCGGTGCGACAAATTGTAGAATAGTCAATAATACCGTTATAGACATCAATGATATGACTCCCGGCCCGCCCTGGATACGGATCAGTGCGCACAAGAATGGACAAAAATCCGTTGGATGTATTGTACGCAATAACCTGACAACTAAAATCAATTGCGATACATCAGGCGTGACAATCGATCATAATATAATTGTTACACGATACGAGGATTATTTCATTAACGATGGATTAAACAATCTGCATCTTCGTTACGGATGTGCGGCTATAGACGCAGGGATATCTGATGGTGCTCCTGTGATTGACAGGGATGAACTTATCCGTCCGGTGGGAAGTGGTATTGATATTGGGGCATATGAGTACAGAACTTCAAACGTCAACCATTCTTCGAAAGGAAAAGCATTTCAAAGTCGATTTGCAGTCGAGAGGCGTGGAGGCATGCTTGTTGCATTGTTGCCACTAAGTGGTGGAACACTCAACCTGTTTGATCTATCCGGCAGACAAATCGAGACGGTTTTTTGCAGAGGTAATCAGCACTTTATTGTATATCAGAATTGTCCGGTAACTTGCAGGTTGATCGCACATTACACTGCTGATGCTCAGAAATTCACCACTTTAGTTAATGTAGTCAGATAGTTCCGGATACCTGCCGGGCAGTTACAAAAACAGTAACTACATGAATGATGTATTGTTCAGCTATGAAATGTATCCAATGTAATGCATTAATCGAGAGGGATACAATCATAACAATAGCAGTTCTCATACGTTTACAACAGCTATTGCAATGTCTTTAGGAACCAAATTCTGGTTTGAAAAGATTAACAAAGTTTTGAATGCAAAAAAACAGACCACTATTTTGAGGTGATGTCAACATAGTAGCGTGTACAGGTTCTATTGAGTTCCTGCTCAGTAGAGTACACCAGGTCTGAGTTATTAATAGCTTACTTGTATATCATAAGATTCCCATCTTTTTCATTTTACGCCACACCGTAGTTCTGTCAATGCCAAGTCTTCGTGCAGCCTCACTCTGGTTACCATTGCATTCTATCAGTATCTGCTTGAACTCTTCATCGGAGAGCTGTGTTTTCTTAACTGGGAGTGGATATTGTTGTGGTGGTATGAGGTTATCAGTGCCGGTAGAGCAGATACCCTTTCTGAGCTCTACTTTGCGGATTTCAAGAGGCAGGTCAAACAGGTCAATACGGGTATCTTGACAGGTGACAAATGCGTGTTCAATAGCATTTTCAAGTTCGCGGATGTTACCCGGCCAGCAGTAATCCATCATGGTAATCGCTGCATCGTGAGTGAGACCGGTAATCTGTTTTCCTGTTTCAGAATTAAATTTGTTAATAAAGTGTTCGATAAGAATACCGATGTCCTCTTTTCTTTCACGCAGTGATGGAATATGGATGGGAAATACTTTAAGCCGGTAAAAAAGATCTTCTCTGAAAGTTCCTTCATGGATCATTTTCCTCAGATCTCTGTGTGTGGCTGCAATAATTCTGACATCAGATTTTCGGACGATATTATCACCGACACGTTCGAACTCCCGCTCCTGAAGAAACCGGAGCAATTTGACCTGTATAAGAGGCGACAGCTCGCCTATTTCATCAAGAAACAGGGTTCCCTTGTCGGCAAGCTCAAATTTACCCGTTTTATCCCGGATTGCTCCTGTAAATGATCCTTTAGCATGACCGAAAAGCTCACTCTCAAGAAGTGCTTCAGGAAGCGCTGAACAGTTCAACTTTACGAATGGTCCATCCTTACGCGGGCTGTTCTGGTGAATTGCGGCCGCGGCAAGCTCCTTACCGGTACCTGTTTCACCAGTGATAAGAATGGTGGCGTTTGATGCGGAGGCGAGTTCTATAAGATTGAAAATCTCTTTGATCGCATGGCTTTTACCAACGATATTTCCCATCCGCTCTCTGCTTTTGAGATTATTTTCAAGTTCCTGTACACGGTTCTCAGAGATACGGAGGGAAGAGATATCGGTAAGGGTTTCGACTGCGCCAACAGCAGTTCCATCTTTGTCAAAAAGTACTTTTGCATTTTTAAGTACCGGAACAGTACTACCGCTGCGTTGTGCTATTTCACACTCTGCATTGATAAGTCTGCCAGCTTTGAAGAGATTGCAGGTCGGGGGTGGACTGCACCGTTCGCTCATGAGACTACAGCATTTCTGACCAAGTATTTCATCACGGCTTTTACCTGTCATCTCCAGAAGCGCACTGTTGCAATACTGAATGACTCCCTCTGTATCTATTATGAATAATCCTTCTGCAAGCGTTTGAAGTATCGATTCAAGACACTCTGCAGACAACTTTTTACTCATAAAACATTCCATTAAAAAATCTATCCTGTCGTTAGTGTAGAAAAGAAAATGTGTTGCACAACATATGTTGCAATATAGCTGTTGCATCATTGTTCTGCAACAATATCATTACTGTCAAAAACTTACCAATATTTAAAATTCATATAGGTGGCGTACTGAAAATTTCAATTTCCGGTGGATACGGTAAAAATATAAAGCGTTTAAAATGAACCATTTAAACGATTTTAAACAGAAATTCGTATTTGATGAAGATTTGAAAATGATATGATGCTATTAGAAGTATCTTTGTTGGAGTATTGTGGCATGGCAGTTGCTTAATTGCAGTAGAAAACAAAAACACAAACAATGGAGGCTGATTATGGCAAACGCAACAACTGATGCAACATTTAAAAAAGATGTACTCGAATCAGGAAAACCGGTACTTGTTGATTTCTGGGCTCCCTGGTGTGGGCCTTGCAGAATGGTGGGGCCAATCATTGATAAGATCAGTGAAAAATTGCATGATAAAGTGGACGTCTATAAACTCAATGTAGATGATAATCCGGTGACTGCAAGTCAATATGGTATCACCGGAATTCCAACGGTCATCATTTATCGCGATGGTAAAGTTGACAGGCAGTTTGTCGGTGTACAGCCGGAGCAGGTATATCTTAATGCTTTGGGTGCATAACTGTTTGTTATGCACATTTCTGATCTGATGATGGGAGTGACATCTCTTTCAGGGATATGATTTCAATTGATAAATAAAAAGGATCTGATATGAAAAAGATACTGATAGTAGGAGGGGTGGCAGGTGGAGCCAGTTTTGCTGCACGAATGAGACGACTGGATGAAGCGGCGAATCTTATCATGTTCGAAAAAGGTGAGTATATCTCTTTTGCTAATTGTGGCTTACCATATCATATTGGAGAGACTATTCCCGATCGGGACAATCTCATCATTCAAACTCCGGAGATGTTTAAGGCCCGCTTTAATGTCGATGTGCGGACCGGTTCTGAGGTTATAGCGATTGATAAGCAGAAAAAGAGTGTGACGGTAAAAACTGCATCGTCAACGTATGATGAATCGTACGACTATCTTGTACTTTCACCGGGGGCTGCCCCGATTCGTCCGTCGATACCGGGAATTGACAGCGAAAAGATTTACACTTTAAGAAATATTCCTGATATGGACAGAATTAAGAAAGCTGTTGACAGTAATAATATCAGGCGGGCGGCTGTTATTGGCGGTGGATTTATCGGTCTGGAGATGGCTGAAGCGCTTCGTCACCGGGATATTGATGTAACACTTGTCGAACTGGCGGATCAGGTGTTTATGCCGGCAGATAACGAGATGGCTCAAATACTGCATCAGCACCTCGAGCTTAATAGTGTGAGATTGATGTTAGGTGTTGGTGCGGAAGCGTTCAATGAGAAAAACGATGGTACTATTGACATTATTCTCAAAGGCGGAAGCCGGGTCAGTGTCGATATGGTAATTCTCGCTATCGGTGTGAAGCCGGATACTCAGTTTGTCAGGAATGCAGGCATTGCTCTGAATGAACGAGGGCTCATCGTTGTCGATAATCAGATGAAAACTGATACAGAGAATGTTTTTGCTGTGGGTGATGCAATAGAAGTAACCGATTTTGTATCCGGAAAGAAGGTACATCTGCCCCTTGCGGGTCCAGCAAACCGTCAGGCAAGAATTGTTGCAGATGTAATAGCAGGATACAACTCCACCTATAAAAATACGCAGGGGACCGCAATCTGTAAAATTTTTGATATCACTGCTGCTGTTACCGGGTTGAATGAAAAAAATGCAAAACGGTTTGGAATTGCATATAAGAAATCGTATACTCATTCAGCAAGTCATGCCGGCTATTATCCGGGATCGTACCCCATGTCGGTTAAAATCCTGTTTGCTCCGGATACGGGAAAGCTCCTTGGGGCGCAGGTAATCGGAAAACTTGGTATTGATAAACGCATTGATGTTTTCGCGACTGCGATCCGCCATGGGTTGACCATTGATGATCTTACCGATCTTGAATTGTCGTATGCACCGCCGTATGGAAGTGCCCGTGATGCTGTCAATATCGCAGGACTCGTTGCGCAGAATATTATACGAGGTATAATGCCGGTCTGGCATGCTGATGAGCACGATTTTGAAGATGAAAATGCACAGATCCTCGATGTAAGGACTGCGTCCGAATTCGAAATGGGGTATATTGACAAGGCTGTAAATATACCCGTTGATGAACTCAGAAGCCGCATGGGGGAACTGGATAGAAAAAGGGAAGTGCTGGTGTATTGTCAGGTTGGGTTCCGTGGACATGCCGCATCACGGATGTTGATTCAGAATGGTTTTAAAGCAAAGAACCTTTCTGGTGGATATAAAACCTTTACATCATTCAAAAAAACTGCGGTTGAAGTAGAATATCTTCAGCCTGTTGCTCAGGCAGTCTGTTCATCACCGAGTGGTCAGACACTGGCGGATCAGGATGCAGTGATAGTTGATGCATGCGGTCTTCAGTGTCCCGGGCCAATTATGAAACTCAAGACTGCTGTTGACGCTGCAAAAAACGGACAGCATATCAAAATTATCGCGACAGATCAAGGCTTTACAGCAGATGTTCCGTCATGGTGCAGCAGAACCGGAAATACGCTGGTGACTCTGGGGAACAAAGATGGTGTTTTTGAAGCTGTTATAAAAAAAGGTAAGGCCATAGATGTATGTAACGTTGCCTCATCAGGTACAAACCAGAAAACGCTGGTGATTTTTTCAAATGATCTTGACAAAATGATGGCCGCTTTTATTATTGCTAATGGAGCGGCTGCAATGGGTTCTGATGTAACGCTTTTCTTTACGTTCTGGGGGTTGAATCTTTTGAGAAAAGATACTGCTGTTCCTGTAAAAAAGAATATCGTTGAGACAATGTTTGGCATGATGATGCCTCGTGGTGCAAAAAAAGTGTCGCTTTCGAAAATGAATATGGGTGGCTTCGGGACCAAAATGATGCAGGATGTAATGAAAAAGAAGAATGTTTTTACATTAGAGGAACTGATGGAACAGGCGATGAAAAACAGGGTCCGGTTTGTTGCATGTTCAATGTCAATGGATGTGATGGGTATAAAGAACGAGGAGTTGATCGATGGTGTTGAAATTGGTGGCGTTGCATCGTATCTTCAGATTGCCGATCAGTCTAACTTCAACCTGTTTATCTGATCTTAACTGTCATACTACAATGAACAGGTTTTCATTTCGGAGTCGGGGTCGGTATTGGTATCGGTATCGAAAATCAGAGTAATTGAGGATCGATCCCGATGCCGACAGCGACCCCGATGGTAATTAACAGATTGCACCCTGTTTTAACCTCGCATACCGCATATGGCAAACACGGTATTCAGATTGATCTGCCGTTGTCCGGTATCACAGTAGAAAAATTTGAGAGTGGTTCATATTGCGAATTGCTATACAGTTCCGGTTGTTTTAGAACCTTATAATCGGAGATTTTACCGCTTTGATACCTGATTTTAATAATCCGATTCCCGAACTGTTCATCCCTTGCCCCGATAATCCGACCGTTAAAAAGAAAATTAGTATAGTTACTGTTTGAGAAACATGCCGAATGACGGGACATCCATTCAGGATGCCTCCCTCCCGTTCAATCTGAAACTGAATCAAACTTTCAAGGGACAGTCCAGCCCACAAATACTATTTTTGAGTTTTATAATGTTCTTAATGAAAATGGCATTACGGAATAATCATGGTTTTTTCCTCTCATATATTTCTTTTCTATTTCCTTCCGGTCGTACTGTTTCTGTACTATTTACTTCCTTCTCAGGGAAAATACATATATATCAGAAATTCATTTCTCACCATTGTGAGTTACATCTTTTATGGCTGGACAGAGCCGTGGTTTGTTATTCTGATGTGGGTTTCGACATTCCTGGATTATGCTGCAGGTAAAATCGTATCAAATCGAAACGTTTCTCAGGGATATAGAAATTTCGGGCTTATCCTTTCCTGTGTGGGCAACCTGGGGATGCTTGGTTTTTTCAAATATTATATGTTTTTCATGGGAGGGCTCAATAGTCTGATTGATTTGTTTGGTGGTGGCCCGGGGACTTTCTATATAATGAATGTTACGCTGCCGATAGGAATCTCTTTTTATACATTTCAGACGATGAGTTATACGATCGATGTCTGGCGCGGCAAAGCACCGGCAGTAAAGAACTTTTCGACATTTTCATGTTTTGTAGCTCTATTTCCACAATTGATCGCAGGGCCGATTGTTCGCTATATCGATGTTGCCGATCAGCTGGAAAGGAGAAACCATACATTTGATAAATTTGCCTCCGGATTGGCGATATTTACCACTGGGTTGGCAAAAAAGATTCTCCTTGCCAACCCGGCAGGGCTTGTGGCTGATGCTGCATTTGCGGCTGATGTTCCAACGCCGCTTACCGCATGGTGGGGAATACTTGGGTATCATTTTCAGATATATTTTGATTTCTGTGGCTATTCAGATATGGCTGTCGGGCTGGGGCGGATGTTTGGATTTGAATTTATCAAGAATTTCAATGCGCCGTACCGGTCAGTGAGTATCACTGACTTCTGGAGAAGGTGGCATATTTCACTTTCCACCTGGATTTTTGACTATATCTATATTCCCCTTGGAGGCAACCGTAAAGGAACCGGGCGCACGTATGTAAATCTCATGATCTGTTTTTTTCTCAGTGGTTTATGGCATGGTGCAAAACTTACATTCATTTTCTGGGGATTGTATCAGGCATTTTTTCTCATCACTGAACGGTTTATGGGTAAGAGCAGCATCTATGGGAAACTGCCGCGGGTTCCTCAGATTATCATTACTAATATAATTGTATTATTCGGATGGGTACTTTTCCGGGCTCCGGATCTGGGTCAGACAATTGGCTATTGGAAAGCCATGATTGGAATGGTAACTCCGTCAACCGGATCACTGCTGTTACAGGCAGAGGTTTTCAGCCCGAAACATGTAGTGGGGATGCTTCTTTGCGCAATCGCTGTATGGCAACCGGTTCAGGCTCACGAGTGGATAAAAAACCTTACTAATGCAAAATACGCGACGCTTACAGCTGTATTTATTGTCGCTATTGCCATGATGTTTGCACAATCGTTCAATCCATTTCTATATTTCCAGTTTTGAACAGGGATGTATCAGTGAAAATAAAAAACTCACAAATTTTTGCAATCGTCATTATAGCACTCATTACATCTGTTCCTGTTATACAGGCTGTTTTTGAGCTCTCTAAAAAAGAACCAGTTCAATTCCTGAACGTTTTCAGTGATACCTTTATAACACCATTCACCGGCGTTTCAAGAACAATCAAAACGTTCAGGAGTATGCAGGCCCAACTTGATTCTGTCAAAGAAATCATTTCGTCAGATTCGTATAATGTTGAAAACGATATGGAAAAGATTTCTTTTCATACTGAAGAGGCGCGGGCTTTCCTTGAAGATATTCAAAGATCGATGGTCAGTGTAAATCGCTATTACACTGATTCAGCTGCTCAAACATTAGAATATCTCGACTCGATAGATGAGCAGTTGAATTTATTGGATGTATCACTGCAGAATGGCGAAGAAATTGATACATCGATGATAACACGTCTGGTATCCAGTAGTAAGGTCGCGCAAAAAAAGGCAGTGAGATCAGGAGGCTGCCTTCTTTTACTGCCTGTAAAACATTTTTTCCATTATACCTTTTTTAACAAAAAATATCTTCGCGGGTATGAGAAGGATATGGAAAACAGTTCCGTTGTTGCATCATCGGTAAGACCTCTGGTTCAGTTTGCGAGGTATTCTCTTCTTAAAGACTACGGGGATAAGGTTGTTGCAGGAAAAAACGGATGGCTATTTTACAAACCAGATGTTGAATATCTTTTTCGCCCTTCAACTGATGATCCCCGTTCGATAGTTGTTGATTACAATGATAAAGCATTAACGGATGATCCACTTGAAATAATTATCGATTTTAAGAACCAGTTGGCTTCCATGGGGATCGAATTACTGGTTGTTGTTGTCCCTGGAAAACCCAGCATTTATCCTGATCTGATAGGTAGCATTCAGGATATTGAGAAGTACAGGATGTCTTCACATTCAATGAAATTCATGCGGGGGTTAAGGCAAAGGGGTGTTGATGTTGTCGATCTTTTCGGACCATTTTCAGAAGAACGGAAAAACGACCAGTCTCTGGGCGATTCCCTGTATCTTAAAAGAGATACTCACTGGAAACCAAGAGGTGCGGTACTGGCTGCAAAGATTGTGGCTGCCGGGATACAGAAGAAATCCTGGTTTTCGGATAATAAAAAAACTGCGGAATACGTACTGGATACTGTTGAGGTGTCACGTGCAGGGGATATAGCTGAGATGACTAACCTGAGTGATTTTCAGCTGGGAAAACTGAAGATACGTTTTTTACCCGAGAGAACGAAATGCTGGCAGGTTTATTCTGTCAATAGAGATGATTCTGGAAATGTTATCTCAAAAAAACTATACAAAGACGATTACCGGTCATCACGGATATTGATTCTTGGCGACAGCTTTTCGAGAATTTATCAAACCGATGAACCTCGGGGTGCCGGATGGATAGCGCATGTGGCGTATCAGCTTGGTGAACCGGTTGCATCAATTGTCAATGACGGTGGAGCATCAACCATTGTACGGCAGACACTCTCAAGAAATAAGCCGCTGCTCAGGACAATGAAACTGGTGATATGGGAATTTGTCGAGAGAGATTTACGTTTTGGAGATATGGGCTGGCAGAGAATTGACTTTACAGCAGAGGTGAAACAATAGTAGCTTAACAAAGGATAGTTTATGATAAAAAAAGTACTTCTTGTCCTGCTGTCAGGGATGGTTACTGTTTCGGGTAAACCATACAATGAACTTAACACGTCATTCAAAAGATCTAAATCAAGAGTAACTGTTCGAAAAATTGAAAGACCGACACTTGCAAATCTGGATTTTGCGGCATATGATAAAAATCCAATACTTGCAGAAGTAACTGAAGGAAAACCCCGGAAAAAGGTGTCTTCTGTTGCGGTTGAAAGTATTACATTCGACAATACTCTTTTTCATATAAAAGATAACATGAACGAAACGCCGCTTACCGCAGCGGAACGGGAAGAACCACTTGCATGGAAACCTCTTATCAGAAAGTTGTGGAATGCTGTAAAGGATGACCGGCTGCAGCAACTGGGATCAAAGGTAGCATCGTATAAGTGGTCAGATCCCGATGTTTTTATTCCATATCAGGAAATTACCACAGTATATCTTCATGAGGAAAATAACCAGACAGAACTGTGGGTAAAAGTAGAGTTTTCAGAATGGGTATCATTTTTAAAAAACATTCAGGATGAGGACAGGGATGGATTAAGGGAAATTTATGGAATGCTCGATGTTTCATCAATACATAAAGATTCGTTACAGAAATCTATCAACTGGATAAGGAATGAATATACAAATAGAACGCTGAACCATGAGGAGATGACCGATTGGATCACTGATCTTGCATCCTACTGGTATCCTACAAAAAATACGGATATTCTGGATCCGGCTGAGACCAGGTTGTGGCCGGTTGCATCAACACATAAAAAAGTTCTCAGGGAGCTGCGCGGACAGAAATTTGAGAATCCGCTCGCGGTTGTTGAAGGTAAACCTGTGTCAGCTGATAAACCAATTTACAATGTTTATATAGTAGATACCGAAAAGAACATCGAAAAAATTGCTGACGATCCGGCAGCGGAAAAGAAGAGGGATGCATTGAAATGCATGGACACACTATTGTCAGAAAATTACCGCAAGAATTCAGATCGTTTTAAACTGGAAATTTCTCAATACGGTTCGCACGAGGAATGGTACAGGAAAAACAGTGCATTTTTTGATGCCACATCAAAATGGCTCGCCTCATTTCCTGCTGAGCAGATGGGGCTTGAGGGTACAGATGGCTGGTTATTTTTCCGGAAATCATTTGAGTATATGACTGGGAAAAATTTTAGTCTTCAGGCCCCTGAAAAAAATCCAATTCCTCATCTTATTGACTTTAACAATTATCTGAAAAGTCAAAATGTGAATCTGCTCTTTGTTGCCGTTCCTAACAAAGAAGAGGTTTACCATGACAAAATAAGCAAGAGTATCCCCTCACCTTCAGTAAGTATTATAAACCCCTACAGCAGGAAAATTTTAGAAGATATTCAAAATGCCGGTATTGAGGTTATCGACCTGCTGCCTCATTTTCTTGAGGCTCGTGAAGACGACAGTGCATCAGACGAAAATGTGTATCAGTTTCATGATACACACTGGACCAGTCGTGGAATACAGATCGCAGCAGATTTGATAGCAGGTCGGATAAAAGAGTATACTTGGTATAATGGTATCGGGAAAAAGACATATACCGTCAAGGATACATCCTTCGAACGTGAGGGGGATATTGTATCACGTCTTCCTGAAAAGAACCAGAGTAAGTATCAGGACCTTAAAATTAAGGCACAACAGATATATAATCAGGACGACAGTACACTCTATAAAGGAAACAACTCAGATGCTCCGGTTATGCTAATCGGTGATAGCTTTACAGGGGTGTTCGAATCAGTGGATTGTAAAGGTGCCGGGGTGGGGGCTCATATAGCACAGAAAACAGGTATACCGGTAGAAATTGTTACCAGTTGGGGTGGGGGGCCCATGGTTAGAAAAAAGGCGATGCGGTACCGTGAAAAAAATCTGCCGGGAAAACGATTGGTGATCTATATGATGGTTGCGCGGGATCTGTTCAATTATGCACAGAATTGGGAAAAGTTTCCCGAATGAATGCATTCGGGAAGGAATTGTCTCAGGAAAGAGAATAATATTGTATATTTTATAATGTCGCAATGAAAAACGACATGGTTTTTATCAGAACGGGGAGTCATCATACTATGGTAAGGATACTTTTTACAGTTGTTTTATCGGCTATCTGTTTCTTATATGCTCAGGAAGCCCCGACTGGTTCAACTGTGCAACCCCAGAGCAGGGAGCAAAAAGCACTTGAGACAATTAAAGGAAAAGTACACGGTAAAATTGTATGGTCATCATCGCGTTCCAACAGTAAGCACGATATCTGGATAATGAACGCGGATGGTACCGATCAGAAACAATTGACAAAAAATGACAATGTCGACTGGTTTTCGCGTTTTTCTCCGGACGGAAAGACCGTGCTCTTTGCAAGAAGTAAAGCTGGCTGGGAAAAGGAGAGCGAAGCTGATGTATTTGACAGGTGGGATCTTTTTTCAATTTCTATTGATGGCACAGATGAAAAGAAAGTGGCAGAGAACGGATGCTGGGGTACATGGCGGCCTGGCGGTGATTCAATTGTGTTTGCGCGGGGATCAAAGGTTTTTATAAAAGATCTGAAATCGAATACAGAAACAGAGATTTTTGATGCCGAGGTATCAATTAAAAAAGGCACCTATTCACAGCAGCCGCAACTATCCCCTGATGGGAAAAAAATTGCGATCACTCTTCGTGGATCTTCAAGAGAAACCGGGGTATGGAATATTGAGAAGAAAGAGTGGTATAAAACTGGTGCCGGATGTCAGATTGACTGGTTTCCTGATGGAAAAAAGCTTTTAAGAATGAATGAAGGGCAGGGTAATGGCGGTACAGAAGTGCTTGCCTTTGCGGTTGATGCTGATGGGAAACCTGTCGGTAAATTCACAGGGTTGAGTATTCCTAAGAATATGAGGCTCATGGATTTACCTGGAAGAAGATCTCATGAGTATTTTCCAAAGCTTGATCAAACAGGAAATTGGCTTGTATGGTGTGCAACTCAAACCGGACATGAACATGATATGTTCGATTATGAAGTGTATATATGGAATATCAATACAGATAAAAAGAATGGATTTGTAAGACTAACGTTTCATAGCGGTAATGATCGCTGGCCGGACCTTTATACGACATCTCAATAGTCTGAAACATCAGAGCGGCTTTCAAATAGCGCGCGAAATCGATTTAATCGTCTTCTGTCATCTCACCGTTTTTACGGAATCGGCTGAAATCGATCTGGTATTTATTGATCTTATACTGAATGATTCGCTTGGTTGTGCCAAGAACACGTGCTGCTTCAGTCTGATTACCCAGAGTATCCTTAAGTGCGTCAATGATCAATTCGCGTTCATAAGCTTCAACAAGGTTCTCAAATGAGTCTTGACGGTTACCCTGCTGGTCCATATCTTTGATTTGCAGCGTGGGAGGAAGGTCGTGTCCTTCAATAACAGAGGATGTAGCTACAAGAACAGAACGTTCGACAACATTTTCGAGTTCACGAACATTTCCGGGCCAGTGGTAAGCACTCAACATATCAATAGCTGGAGTGGAGATACGTTCAATGTTTTTATCGCGCAGATGACAGTATTTTTTAACAAAATAATCAGCCAGAAGTAGTACATCTGCACCACGTTCGCGCAGTGGCGGAAGTGCAATTGTAAATACATTGATTCTGTAATAGAGATCTTCCCTGAAACGGTTTTCCTTTACGTCGAGTTCAAGATTCCGGTTTGTTGCACAGATAAGCCGGACATTGACATGAATCGATTCACTTCCTCCGACTCTCTGGAACTCCTTCTCCTGGATTGCGCGTAATAAGCGGCTTTGCGCTGACATTGTCATTTCACCAATTTCATCCAGAAAAAGTGTTCCGTTATCGGCAGCTTCAAATCGTCCGATTCTTTTTGATGTCGCACCGGTGAAAGAGCCCTTTTCATGTCCGAACAGTTCACTTTCAAGAAGTGATTCCGGAAGAGCTGCACAGTTTACTGCAACAAAGGGGCCTTGAGCGCAGGGACTTTTCTGATGAATTGCACGGGCAACGAGTTCTTTTCCTGTGCCGGTTTCTCCCCGGATGAGAACCGATGTCGTTGATGGGGCAACCTGAGCGATCTGACGGTAAACATCACGCATTGAGCTGCTGTTTCCGATCATCTGGTCAGGTTTTCCTTTTTCTTCCAGGGTACGCCTCAGTTTAAGGTTCTCTGTTTCAAGGGCATGAATTCTGTCGTATTGACTTCGACGTTCCTGAACTACCTGTGCAATCAAATCGGCCACAGCCTCAAGAAATCGAACCTCTCCATCAAGTGTTTCCTCATCTTCAACTGCAACCCGGTCAACAGAAAGGGCACCAATGGAATGATCCCCTGCTTTAATAGGTACACAGATAAATGAGAGATCCGAATGTTTCAATCCCTTTCGGGCTCCGGTTCTATCCAGAAATGTTGGTTCAGAATCGAGTGTGGGAACTGCTATTGGACGCCCGGTTGCAACAACACGACCGGTAATACCTTCACCAATACGATATTTTCCCTTTTTCTTATCATTCTCGGAAATTCCGCGAGCTACATCAATCGCAAGCTCCTCATTATCAGGACTTAAAATCGTGATAATACCGCGCTTCATGCCTGCCTGAAGTTCAAGAATCTCCAGAATCGATAACATGATAGATTCGAGGTCTTTCCCTGAAGCCAGTAGATGGGCAATTTTGTAGAGCGCTGTCAGTCCGTTAAAACTAAGTTCGTTTTGGAATTGAGATACAATCATCGTTATTATTTTTCAACCCTGAAAGTCTATAAAATACCTAATGGAAGGCGATCAGACAAAGATTACCTCAGTTTTAATTGATAGTATTTTGCTGTTTTCTGACTGCCCTGGCAGTAAAAGAGTAAGTCATGTATTGAGGTTAATTGCCGATTTTTCATTACACAACTGGTGAATTTTATTGTACATACCCCATGCTGATACATAGTGAATACGAAAATGCTCACCATCATTATAACACTGTTCAAGAAAAGACCAGAACTGGTTGAGGCCGCTTTCACTGAACAGATATCGAATTGTCTGATCGACCATTCCTGCAGTGTAGAGTTTTATAAAAATTGAAGAGGAAATTCCTTCAATCTGAGGTGCTCTCTGCAGCCATTTATCCATTCGCTTTCTTGAAAACTCGTTACGGAACCCTATCTCGCCTCTATCAATTTTTACTGGTAGACCGAATATCGCATTAGGATGTATCACAAGCGGCCCCTGGATACAGAGCAGACTTGAATTATTCCAGCAGCCGGATTTAATCAGTGTGCCATTTTCGTGAGAAACGGGTCTTTTCTGTGACGGATGCGTAAAGTAAATTGAATTGATGATTGGCGGTTGAGTAATATCAGGGGCTGATGGATAGGTGAAATCAGCATAGCAATTAGTCTCTTTGAGGATTGAAACCTCATCGCATACCCCACACCATCTGCCGTCGGGGCGTGCGTTGTCAAGGGCCCATTTTCCATGAACGAATCCATAGGTGATTTTACCCTGATCATCTTTGCGAAGCAGACCATGGTGATGGAACAGTACATCACGGTATTCTTCGATTTTTCGTTTGAAATTTATGGGATTATCACGATTGTGGTCGATAAGAATCTCCACATCAGTAATACCGTTTCTACAGCTGCGTGCAATCGTATCAAGAAAATAAGGATTATAATCAGATTCAGAATAAAAAATAGTGTGAACAGGGTGATTTCCTGATGAATCTGTGTATTGACGCGCGATACGTTCGTATTCACGACACCAGGTTACCACACGCAATTCTGCGATTTCCTGTGAAACATTTCCCGAAAATGGGCGGTAGTGATCGCACATGGCAATATAGATATCGACAGGTTTGTCCATATTATTTACATATGATTGATGCCGGTAACGGATGGATGTTTTGAAATACGGTATCAGCCATCTGAAACGATAACATTCCCGGGTGATCAGAATGATCAGGGTAAAAAAGACAATAGCGATGATTATGGCATTTATCCAGTTCATTTTAGATACAACCTGACCTTCAAAGAAGGTTTTTCTCCTGTCAGGAGCGGTTACCTTTTTTCGACCGGTATGATGTATAATGGTAATATTCCATACGTTTATACGACGCACCATTGAGAACCACTCCAAGTATTTTTTTACGGAATCCTGCAAACTCTTCAATTTTTTTGTTTAATTCTGCGACATTGGTTTTTCTTGACCTCACAACAATAAGGTAGTTGGATACGATCTCCTGCATACTGAGCGCGTCGGTAACGACGGCAAATGGGGGAGTGTCAATAAGAATCGTTTCGAACCTGCTTGATGCAAAGTCAAGCAGGAGTCTGAACCTGTCAGAATTGAGAAGGTAATGAGAATTCTGATTCTGTTTTCCGTTGGATATGCAGCACAGGTAGGGAAATTTTGTCGTTTGAACAGTCTGATTGAAGAATTCTGAGTCGATTGTATTATCGGATGTTAAAAGTTCACTCAGACCCTGTTTTGAAGAAATGTTAAGAAAACTGTGCAGCGTTCCTTTGTGAAGATCTGCATCAATCAGTAATGTCGGTTTTTCCAGTTGAGAGAGTGCTATTCCCAGGTGTATTGTTGTAAATGATTTCCCTTCATCGGTTCCAAGGCTTGTCACCAAAAGGCGCCGGGGAGTCTGATTGTGAAGTTTCAAAAGAATTTTTGTACGAAGTGATCGATATGTTTCTTCCTGAAATTCCCGGATCTTATCATCCACTTTTTCCAGCCATACATCGGATGCGCTGTTGATCCATTTTCCCTTTACGGGTATAGATTCCAGGACCGGCAGCTTTGTCATGCGGTGCAGCTCATCAGGTGTATGAACCGTTTTTTTTGTACTATCAAGTAAAAGGACCGGACCGTATCCTGCGCTGAGACCCATAAACATACCAATAGTAAATAGAAGAACTACAACTTTTATATCGGGTTTCTCATCGGGAGGTACTGCATGGTCAACGACATGTACATCACCGGATACCACTGATTCTGCGAGCCGTGCCTCATTATATCTCGTTAAAACACTTGTGTATATTTCGGTATTGACTTCGTAGCGTCTTTGTAAATTGAAAAGCTGTAATTGTTTTGATGGGAGGCTGCTGATTTCCTGGTTCATCTTCCCGATTTTGTCATTAATTTCATTGCTTCTTCGTTCCAGATCATGAAGAAGATCTGTAAGTGCGTTTGTAATTTTGCTACCGAGTATTATGAGATTTCGTCTGTTCTTTTTTATTTCAGGATGGTGTGGTGAGTAACGTTCTTTGAACGTAGTAGTTTCATTTATCAACATGGTCAGCTCACTCTGGAGTCCTTGTGCTGTAGCTGTCTGGTAACGGTTCAGAAAAGACACCATTTCCGACATTAATCCTGTTCGACCGGTATCATTTACTGTCTGATATCTTCTCAGAAGCTCACGTCCTTCTTTCAAGGTTGAATGTATTTCTGCATTTGATGTTTTGAGATCCAATATTTCTACTGGTGTTGTAAATGCGTTATCTAATCCAAGTGTAGGGTATTGTTCCCTGAATCTTCGCAGTGATGCTTCTGCATTAAGCATGTCTTTTTTTGCAGCATGAAGTTGTTTTACGAGAATACTGAGAATGGTATCACGACGTATCTTCTTTGTTAAAGAATGGGTGTAGACAAATTTATCTGCAATTGAATTAGCAATGGCGCTGATGAGATTTTTATCTTTTCCCTGCATGGTGATTGACATTATATCCAGTTCTGTACCGCTGATATCGATTTTTAAGTTCTCAATGATCCAGGTAACGGCATCAATTAAGGGTATTACGCTGAATGAGAAAGAGATGGGTGCCTGATGGTATTGTTCACTCCAGACTAATGAAATATTGTTGAATGTTATATCCTGAAGTTCTGATAATTTTCCGGAATCTACACTTGAGAAGCTGCTGTCTGATTCGTACGCTCTATAGAGAAGGGTATAGGCTGAGTCATTTACTTTCATTAAAAAATCGAATGATGGCGCATCGTCTGCTACATGCACAGAATCAAAAATTTCTGACCGGGTATACCTTTCGGTCTGTAATCGCAGTGAGAGCTCCTGAGCAACCTGCTCAAGAAAACTGCGGCTTTTTACTAATGCAGCACGTGTGTCAGCTTGTAATGGCACATGTTCGGTCACGGCGCTGATATCATCCGGATTATCAAACTGAAGAACCGAGGTGGCTTTGAGTACCGGCATTAGTATTCCGTAACGGTAAATAAACAGTACCCATAATGTCAGAATAACTGTTGCTACAGGAATAATAAACCATGCATTGGTAAGAAATAATCTAAGATAATACTGAAAATTTTTATGATTTTCAGGTTGTGAAAGTTCCTGTGTATGTGTTCTGAAACTCACAGTTTTTTCTCTTTCTTTTTCGTGTTGGATTACTATCGGTTTCGCTCTTCCAATGCGATACTTGTATTTACTTGTCAGTCATGTATAATGGCAATAGACCCAAGTACAACTGATACACCGAATGTCAAAATCGGCAGAACCGTCCCGACAAAGATTTCTGCAAGACCTCTGGTATCAACAGGTGTATAAAGCTGGTCACCAGAACGAAATCCAATACTTGCAAGAGACCTGCCGGATTCGATATACGGTATAATATTATTGTCAATTACCTCATTATCCCGTTCCCAGACAATTTTTTTCAATCCGGACTCGCAGGTTGTGCCTCCTGCCAAAGCGATCAGTTCCCACATTGAATATTCCGGTTCTATATAAAAGAACCCCGGGGAGACAAAGCCGCCCTGAGCACTTGCCCGTATTAAGGGTCTGATATGAAGCTCCGGATAGGGCATGTACTGCTCCAGATAGGAGCGGACCTCCTGAGATAGAGAATCAACAGTTCTGTTCCTTACATGTATCAGCCCGAGAACCGGTATATAAGCGTTGCCATTGTCATCTATCGGATAAATACCATTAAGGAATGATGAATCATCCAGAGGTACTGTAATTCTGATTGCATCTGCCTGTATTGGTCTCTGTTGGCCTGTTTTATCACCCTGGATCTCACCAGCAGAATGTACTGCTCTGGGTGAGCATGAATAAAATGCAAATAGTGTAAAAAAAAGTATCAGTTGCATAGTGAATGATACACTCTTCATCTCACAGTACTCCTTTTGTGTCCAACGAAAGTGGATACTCTAAAGAGTGAAAACTGCAACTGCAGTGCCAGATGATGGAAATAACTGTTTTGACGTGATGGAGCTCAGTGCGAAAAAAAAAGAATAGTTGCCTGTGCACCATTTTATATTAAGGCTGGTATCTACAATAGGAAACGTTATTTAATAATGAATTCATGCAGATGTTTCTGCGTTTAAATAAATAAATCAGGTTTACGGGAGGCTTTTCAATAATGAAGCAGGTTGATTATTTAAAAGTTGCTGAAAAGGCAATGAACCAGATCTCCAAAGGAGCATTCCTTACCGTTCAGGCTGGAGATGATCTGAATATTATGACTATCGGATGGGCTTCTATCGGATTTATGTGGGGTCGTCCAATGTTGACTATTATGGTCAGGAAATCACGGCATACCCATTCTTTAATAGAAAGGTCTTCAGAGTTTACTGTAAGTGTTCCAACTGGTATAAAGATGAGTAAGGAACTGGAATTTTGTGGAACAGAATCCGGGCAGGAAAAAGATAAACTCAAGGAATGCAACCTGAAATTATTTCCAGCGCAAAAAATCAAGACACCGATTCTTGATCTCCCCGGGATCCATTTTGAGTGCAAAATAGCGTACAAATCATCAGTAGATCCTTTGTATCTTGAAGAGCCCTATAAACATCTTTATCCTGCAAAAGATTATCACACAATCTATTATGGTGAAATTGCATTCTGTTATACGATTGAAAAAAATGAACAGTTTGAATAGGGCTTACCAGAACTGTGCTCCGTTAGTTGGTCTGGGTGCGTTGATTGATAGTGAAAATGTTGAAGTATCTCTCTGAGCGCCCTGCATTGTCAGTGTGAATTCAAGGTATGCATACCGGGCCTCTGAATCGTTTCCCTCATTGAGGTTTTTTATCTCAAATTGAGAGATTCGTGCACCGCTGGTGATAATTTTTACACTATTGTTGTTCAAATATAAGCTGTCTCCATCATAGCGGTAGTTGAGTGTATCGCCGTTTTTTGAAATGAAATTGATCGAATTATAATCAAAAGAGAACAGCTCCTTCGCACTTCTTACCTGGGACACTATTGATGTGATAATCCTGTTCGCCTCGTTGGTAAGCTGAGTTTTGGCTGTATAAGTGATTGTGTGGCGATTGATATGGTTCCAGAAATAGTAGACAGATACTGTAAGCGATGCAGTCATTGCGAGTGCGATGATAAGCTCAATGAGTGTAACGCCGTTAATCGATCTGTTTTGGGCGCGTCTGCAGCGTACAAGAGTTACAAAACATTTCACCATGAGAAACCCTGCAAAAATCTGAAATATATATAACCGCTGTCTGAAAGCTCTGTCTTTATAGCCAGTTCAATTTCGGGGATGTTTTTATTTTCGAGAATTCCTGTCTCTATATCAATAATACGTCGTTCAACGCTGTAACTTCTCGAATTTACCGTTGCGATGTATGTGCAGTCAAGTACTTCGGTTTTGAAACTGGCTGCGTTTCTCAAACGTTCAGCTTCATTTTGTGCCAGAATTGTCGTTTCTGAAATGAATGAAGCGCGGCCCCTGATGCGGTCTGCCGTTGAGAGGGTTTTAACAAGTGCTGCTGAAATACAACCAAAGATGAAAATCGCCACAATAACTTCAAGTACGGTAAAGCCGTTTCTCTTTATGGCGAAATTCAGAAACTCAGATGATTGATGTTCTCTGTTCATTGCTCTATCCATTCGATAATTGCCAAATCGTTTGTAAAACAGGGAACTTTGTATTGAGAAATGGTTTCGAGTGGTCTGATGGATCCGGTCATGGTGTTGTATCCAACTGGTTGTGTCTGAGTCTGCTTCGTCTGGCCAGGTACCAGGGCTTCCAGATTTGATCCATCCGGTACGCTGCAGTCGATCATTCTGCCTGCTTTAATGCATCCCTGCATCTGTCCCTGATGACAAACATGGTTTTTTGCCAATATAATGCCGGTAATTTCAGTCTCCGGACCACTCTTTACAGAACCGGGCTGCCCGAGTGCTATGATAACACCATCGACAACCGCCCGGTTTTCTATGTATACAGAATAACGAAGCGAATCCTTTTTGCCAGCTGATGAGCTGTCCTTCGAAACTGCAGAAGAGGTACCTGCAACGACAAGTGAACTCTTATTAATCACTGTAGCTTCATCGTATACAGATATACTGTGCAGTGCTATTGCATCACCGCTGAATTGAGAATTATTTTCGATAAATAAACCTCTTGATGTATATACCGATGAGTTTTTGATTGATGCGCCTTCTGAAAAAATAATATCATCGGCAACAACGAAGCGAACCTGATCTAACTTTACGTCGCCTATCAAAGTAAGTTTTCCATTGATATAAAGTGTGCGACTGGCGTTCCATGTGCATTTTGAAGTTCTTCCATCAATGGTAAGATCACTGTTTATCGTATCCTTGATTTTGTAAAGATCTCGTGAGCCGAATACATTAAGAGGCGCTTCAGGTGTTAAGCTGTCGAAAAACATGAGTGCCTCATTGTAATCAGAAAGCAATTCAGTAAGCGCTTTGGAATCTGATGCAGAGTCCTGGACAGGATCGTTTACCACGGTTCCCCGGGGATCACTTCCTTCCCAGGGGAGTGCATTGGTGATGATCAGCACAGTGTCGGGTAATGCAGGAATTTTACCTCCCAGACGGGCGGTAATAGTTCTTTTGCAATCTCTGTATAATCCAGCACTTTTGAGTTCATAAAAACTTCCGTAGGGGATGAGTGTAATCTCACAATTGCCAAAAGAATCGTTGCTGTAAATATCAAGTTCTGCCGGAATTTCACTGAAAGGATCCTCCGGATCATCTGATAGCGTGTCAAAAAGATCTTCACCCCAGTCTGTGGCACCGATCGTTTTAAGTGTATCGCTGCTGGTGCCGTTTGTAATTATATCGAATGCTTTGTAAATACCCGAACGTGCATTGAATAACGCCTGGATAGATGTTCTTGATGAAACAGAAGGCTTTGTTATCATTAGTTGACGGGAAATGTAGCTCAGGACAATGATGAGCCCTATAGATGAGAAAAAGATGACAAGAGGGAGTGCGCTCCCGCTTCTGCCGGTGAGGAATGGAAAATTTGTCAAATCTTTGAAATGCTTGTTAATGGAAGTGGGGCTGCCAGGAGTCCGTTTCGGAAAAACTTTGCCATTACTCTTCTTTGACAATGATTTCATATCTCTTTTTGCCATCTAGAATCGTGACACGACTATCAGAAATGGAGTAAATTTTCTGGTTTGCTATACTATCGCCAACACCTTTGATGTATGTTTTTCCATCGTTGTCTTCGAGAATAGCAAGTGGCTGTTCATTACTGAGAATCCCCTTGAGTTTAAGTTGTATACGTTCCGGGGCTGCTGTCATTGTTCTGGAAAATCTATTATTTTGATTTGATGACAGAACCTTCGTTTGAAAAGGGTTTCCGAAATCACCAATGTAGTTGAAAAAATTTTGATTGACAACTTCCTTGAGTGCCTGATCGATGATCTTGAAACTCTCATTCTCTATATTTGTTGAATGGACAGATGTTGCATTATTTATCTGAATAACAGCATCAGAAATTTCAAGGAGCATCATGAATGTTCCACCAAGTGCGGTTACAGATAATAAAAGAAGAATGAATGGCTTGTTGAGAAGATCGTTCATCAATCTCCCTTGTTAGGTATGATACTGGTTACCATTAATTTGATGCCGATTTTGTCAGACTTCCCGGATTCAATTGAAATTCTTTCCACTTTGAAATAGTAGGGGAGTCTTTCCAGTGCAGAAATAAAACGTCCAAGAGAATTGAACGTTGTTGACATTTCGAGTAAAATAGGAAATAATGTGTAATCCTGATTTTTTATTTCTGCCTGAGGCTGCATTTTTGAAAATCTAATTTCATTCGATTTTGCTTTATCAATTAAAAGCTCCAGATAACCAGCCAGCTCCTGTGTGTTGGAAAGGCTTCCGCTGATCTTTTCGAGTTTTTCGTTAAGTAACCTGTTTTTTGCTTCTATTTCATTCTTTATTTGAGCGAATCCGTTTTCAGAGGAAATAAGTTGTCTGTATTTGTTTAATTGTGTTTTTATCTTAACAGCTTCCTGCCACTTGGGGATAATGATATAATTTGCCAGCGCTGCAGAGATGAGCAGCGAAAGGCAGAATGTACATATCGGAAGTGCTTCTGAATTCAGTTTCCCAATAATGTTACGTTGCATAGTATTTTGAATCTGATCTTGTTAATTTTGTTATCCCGTTCCAGTGTCGAAAGTGACACATTTGACACGTAATCGGGTTTGTTTAATTTTTGTATGAAATCTGTTACCGTTGTTTCTGAATCAGCCCATCCGGAAATTGCAATTTTAACTGCATCTGAATTGGCCATTTTTTGTTCTGATGCCATGCGTTCAAAATAAAGTGGTTTTGGGCGAATTGAGCCAATCAATTCAAAAAATCTGTTCCAGTGAGTAGGCGCCGCCGCGAATTTTTCTATACGCAGGAGTTTCTTCGCAAGGGACTCGCCTGCCAGTGTAAGAGTTCGGATATCGGTATTGTTATTCAATATATCCTTGTAGTCTGATTCACATTTCCTGACAGCTTTTCCGCTGGAAAAGACATCATAATACATATATCCGGTAAACAGAAGAGTTGCAATTACAATCAACGCTGAAATGGCATAAACGGCTGTTCTGAAAAAACGATAATAACTTGATTTTGTTGCACCGCACAATGAGGGAACAACAGGTTCCAGGGAACAGAGAGCAAGACCAAAAGCTTTAATTTCGGATGCTTGACTCACTGGCAGCTTAATTGTCTGAAGAGTGAACTGGTTACCGGGATGAATATCCTGGTTGTTAAACGTAAAAACTTTCGAAGGAAATTCACTCCCTTTGGAAATATCTGTCCAATAGCGGCGGATTCGTTCGAGAAAACCACTGAGCTGTGCAAACAGAAGTGAGGGGAGAGAGAAAACAGCTGATAATTTCCTATTGGTAATTATACCTATTTTTAAGATACTGTCATCTTTGAAAACTGTAATGAACGAATCGGGTGGTGTACTTTTTGACATGTGAAGAGGTAGTGTACATAGGTATGCATCGTCAGGATAGCAGCCTCCAAGATTTTTTTCCAGTAAGTGTTTATGCATGCTCAGTTGAGCGTGGTGGATACATGGAGACAAATGAGAACTTTCAGAGGATGTGACAAGAGCTTCTGATTCATCGGGAAGTGTTCTTATCCAGTGACACTCAATTCCCAGGTTAAGCAATTTTGTAAATTGAAGAGAGTTTCTGAGAACATCTGCGATCTCACGGCTTTTTTTACCTGTCAGCTTCCAGCCTTCCGTTGTTTTTGCAGCTGTTATCTGAACATATGTTCCATCGGCTACAACCGTTATACCATGAAATTTATTCATTCTCTTTTCTTTCAATAGCATCCTGGCGATTCCGACGTCTTTTTTTTACTTTAGTATTATTCTCTTCAGTGCCCTCTGGTGTGGGTTTAATAGTATCCGGAACCTGGTTTGTCGGTAAAGCGGGTATTACCAACGAATCCGCTTCAGCAGAGAGCGTCCCGGTACTTTCTGAAATCGAAGATGGCAGTAGCTCAAGTGTGCTGTCTGATGAGTTATCGAATACTTTATTTAATTTTTTAATTCCCATGTGAATCTGACGTTCGATAAAATTTTTGTCATGAAGATCGTATTTTTCGATCTCCCTTTCAAGATCTATACGCTGGTTATCTGTGACGACATGAGGAGTAATGAAAACAACAAGATTTGATTTTGTTCTGGTTTTTCCGGAATGTTTAAAGAGTTTTCCCAGAATCGGTATATCTCCCAGAATCGGAATTTTGTAATTAAATGCTGTTTCCTGATTCTTTACAAGCCCCCCAAGTACCAACGTCTCTCCATCATTGAGTCGTACTGTTGTGGTGATGGAGCGGGTCGAAACGTTAGGATACCCTTCATTATTGGTTTTTTCGGAGTTAGAAACATTTGGAGTAATCTCAGCTGTAATCTGACCGCTTTGAGAAATCCAGGGGACGATATCCAGTTGAATACCAAATTTAATAGGTTGAAATCGTGATGTAAGATTCTCATTTACTCCTGTTGTCACTTTAAAATATTGTGTTTCACTAACGTCAATGGATGCCTTGTTTCCGTTCAATGTAAGAATTGATGGTTGAGCCAGAACCTTTGCTTTATCCTGGGTTTCGAGAAAACGCAGAATTGTCCAGAAATCATCAGGTAAAGATTTCTTTATAAAACTCCAGTTACTTTTGGGAAATATGTCCTGCCACAGTTCCTTGATAAACTTTCCGCTCATTCCGAGTTCAAAATGCTGGTACCCTTTATAATGTTTGTGCTCCGGGAATGGGGTGATTGCAAAAGAGCTGTCTTTGAAGCCCGGAACTTTACCTGACCGGATTCCGAACTCTTTATCAAGGTTTTCCTTAAATTCAACAATGACTGCATCAATCCTGACCTGAGGGGTAGGTATATCTATCGTTTTAAGAAATTCACGGGCCTGAACGATGTCTTCTGAAGTCCCGGAGATAAGAAGTGCATTCTGTTCCTTTATAACCCGTACATTAGTTGTCGGGATATCTTTTGGAAGTATTGAGGGTATATTATCTGCCTTGATATGCCGCAGGTGAATAAGTTCAGACTTGGAAAGTGCTTGTCCTGATGGGGTGGCAGTGTTGCGGTCGCCAATAAGAAGTACATTGTCTTTTTGAACAAAAGTAAAACGTGTGCCTCCAAGAAGGAGCGCAAGTGCTTCAGTGAGAGGCACATCATTGAGTTTTGCATTTATTTCACTTTTGAGACTTCCATAGGTGATTATTTCAGCATCACTCTGTTCTGCTATCGCGCGTACAACATCCTCAAGGTCACCGTTGGAAATATCCAGGGTAACTTTTCCATCGTTAAAGTCAACCATGAACTTTGTGCCGCCTGATGAACCGGGGCTGTTGAAACGGGGCCCCGAAGGTGCTGTTGTTTCAGTATTGTTGAGAACCTGGTAAATATTACGGCGCCGTGTTATCTTGAAACCATTTCCTTCAAGAATTGCTCGTAACCCATTGTCAAAGGAAACCTCATAGAGCTTTCCGGTAACCTTACCTTCAACTTTTGCATCAGGAACAATACTTACAGCCGTTTTGGACGAAAGCTCTTTTAAGAAATCTTTTACATCAACATTCTGAACGTCAACTGTCAATTTTTCATTAGAATACCGGATCATCGAGCGTTGTTCCTCTGAAGCCTTCCTGATCTTGAAAACGGCACCATCCTGCACCACTTCCAGACCATTTGATGCTGCAATGCTTCTTAATCCTTCCATGATAGGAACGTCAACAAGATGGAGAGTCACTTTACCCGATATATCCTGGTCCAGGAGAATATTGATATCATATCCTTTTGATATTATTCTGATAACATCCTTAATATCAGTGTCCTTGACATCAATGGATAATTTTTTTTCTTCGTCCGGTGATATTGACTGCTGCTGAGAAAATGTCGCAGATTCTGTAAAAAGGACAATTATCAGTGAAAACAAAACATATCTACATTTCATTATTATCAGTCCTGTTGAATAATATCCTCTATGAGTACAACGCGAAGGAGTTCATCAATCGAGGTAACTCCGTTTTCTACTTTGTTAATGCCATCCAATAGCATCGTTTTGAAACTATTTTCCCTTAAAACTCTTCTGATAGTCGTTTCAGGAGCATTTTCAGCTATGAGTGTCCGGATTTTTTCATTTATGGTGATAATTTCAAATAATCCCATACGTCCTTTATATCCAACATTGTTACAGGCTTTACACCCATGGGCAATATATGATCTGGGCATAGGGTAATTTCCAAGTAATGATTCCCATTTGCTGCGTTGTTCATCATTGACAGTAGCTTCTTCCTTGCATTGGCTGCAAAGAATTCTTACCAGCCGCTGTGCGATTACAGCAAGAATCGATGATGAAATAAGAAAGCCGGGTATTCCCAGATCCTTTAACCGTGTAATTGCAGATAACGCATCATTTGTATGCAGGGTCGAAAAGACGAGGTGACCGGTCTGAGACGACTGAACTGCAATCTGTGCAGTTTCATTATCCCGAATTTCACCAATGAGGATTACATCCGGATCCTGTCTCAGGATTGATCTCAGTGCGGAAGCAAAGGTAACCCCTGCTTTTTCATTGATTTGAACCTGATTAACTCCGTCAAGCTTATACTCAATAGGATTTTCTATCGTGGTTATATTGATCGCTTTATGCTTGATGCGGTTTAAACACGCGAAAAGTGTTGAGCTTTTTCCACTTCCTGTCGGGCCGGTTACAATTACCATTCCCTGTGGTTTTTCGATGAGTTCGGAAACTAATTCCTGATCATCAGGCGATATTCCGAGATTTCTAATGTCTAAAAGAGCGATGTCATGCTTGAGTACACGTATAACCGTTTTTTCACCAAAATGAGTTGGAAGTGTGGAGACACGGAAATCAAACACACCCCCTTCAACGGTGTGCCTGATTCTACCATCCTGTGGAATTCGTTTTTCTGCAATATCAAGATCTGCAAGAATTTTGATACGTGATGTAAACGGCGAGTACATCCACTTTGATAATTCAGTATGCTGCCGCAGCATGCCATCAATACGGAAACGGACTACGGCATTATTTTCTGATGGTTCGACGTGAATATCTGATGCGCCAAGTTTTACAGCTTCGTTAAAAATAAGAGATACCATTTTGACAACAGGCTCCGCTTCAGTCCGTTGCCGGATCTCTTCGACTGAAAGAGCATCATCACCAAGAGATTGCTGCCGTTCATATTCTTTGGAAATCTTTCCCGCCGATTGACGGAATTTTGAGTCACCCTCAAGAAATTTTACTCTCAAACGATCCATTTCGGAGGGAACACAGAGAACTGACTCGATATGTAATTCACTAAGCATTTCAGCAAGACTGATAATGTCCAGATCTAAAGGATCTTTAATTGCAATGCTGAGGATCTCCCCGGTTGAATTGAGCGGCATGCATCGTCCATCTTTGAATATTTCGAAAGGTAGATCCCGAAGAAGATCAAAATTGATTATATTTTCGATAAACGGCATGAAATCCATCGAAAACTGCTCCGCAAGAGCCTGATAAAGTTGCCTCTCTTCCAGATGATGCTCGCAGATCAGGATCTCGCCGATTCTTTTTAATTGCAGCCTGGATGTTTGTTCCGCAGCATCAAGAATTGAATCATCAATCTGGTACATTCGCTTCAGTATGGATCCAATTTTTGTAGTCATTGTTTTTTTCATGCCTTAAGTTCGGAATTATCGATCCAAGGCTAATCATCAATTCCGAATGTTAAAATCTTATTTAAGCGCTCAGAAAATTTTCAGGTTTAAAAGACCGGTCCTTAAGCGATACTATCTTGGAGTCACATCGGACTTGAGTAAAAAATAATCACTATTTTACGATGCACCAAAACAATTTAACTTTTAAGTTCGATATCAAAAATAACTTATTGCCATCAAAATTAATACTACTTAAATAATGAAATATGTTACCGATCACACCATTTAGGTTGGAATTCACAACAAGAGAGAGGAATCTGGATAATAACGATCTCTTCAGAATAATTATGATCTTTTGTCAATAATGGAGTGTTAATGCCGGTGCTTTTCCTCTATGTTTCTTGTGTCTGCAGGAAAATTGAAATATACTTTAATGAAGAGGTCAAGAAGGTTTTCAATCGTTGTATATCTTACTGCGTCAACCGGTTGCTTTGAAAGTTCTCTGGTTTTCCATATTTTCAATTGATAAGTAAGCTCTTTCGTAACAATTCGCAATTTCAAAATGTAATCTTTTTTTAATTTCCAGGTAAGAATCCGGAGATCTGTTTTAGGAGAATTCAGAGAAACATCATACGCTGTATCAGGAAGAAGTATGTTTATATGCCGGTAATCATTTTCATTTTTCACAAGAAGAAGCATAATTTTAAAGCTTTTAAGAAATTTAGGAAGAAACCCATCAAGATACCTGATTCTTTCAAATTTTGCATCCTTAAGATCGTGTTCAAAGATTTCCAGGGTCTCTATAAAACCACGGCAGACTTTTGCTAACTCCTGCGCTTCGAATTCTGAAACCTGAAATGCTCTTGAAAATTCTTCTCTGTGTAAGGTTTTTACTGTTCCTCTATTGGTTGTCTTAATAAGGATATCATTATCTCCAGTAATGACAGCATGCTCTTTTTCATCAGCATAAAAAACTTTTACACGGATATATTTTCCTGTGATACTGTCGGTACCAATGCTTATCTTTGCAAGGGGAACTGAAAATTCCTGCCGTTTTTCAAGTGTATTGCCACGAAAGCAGAGTACAACAAGAAAAAGAAAGATAGTTCTGATTAAATTTTGGTATGTTAGAGACATAAATCAGCTAAGGAAAATAAGAGATGTGATTTTAGAACGCTATACTGTGAAATTTTATTGGTATTAAGATATTAAAACAGCTGCTAACCTTAAACTAAGTAAAAGGCAGAACTGTTTAATAACCAAACAATATTAATTATACACTTAGAAACTGGAAATGGAATCAAAAAAAAACAGGACAGTGAAACTGTCCTGTTAAAGATCAGTCTTCTTTTGCAATAAGAAGTATTTGAGGATCTAATTTCAGGTTTAATTCTGGAGTAGGAAAAAGATCATGATCTTTGATCAGCTTCAAATGGATATGCTCTTCTTTTGGTTCCAGATGAATTATAATTGATAATAGTGTGGAAAACGGAGACAGAAGGGTTGGGATACCCTTGCTGTCGTAAGTCTGGCCTTCCTTACGCAGTGTAGAACTGAACCAGATCTCGATTTTTAATTCTTCTGCAAATTCTTTAAAGGGGTGGAACTCCTCTGCGCTGATTTTTGAGAAGTCAAACCCATCAACAATGATCATGTCTGCCATGAAGTGGCCGTCCTGGATCATAGAGCGAAGGCTTCGTATGATTTGCTCATTAGAAATTCCATTCTGCTTAAAATTCATAATGACCCTGTTTTTAGTCAGTTCATTATGAACATCCATAGCACCTTCAAGGTTATACCTGTGAGAAATTTCATGAAAAATGTCTTCGTACCAGGCAACAATATGACTTGTGTCATTTGCAAATGAAACATGAATGACATGTTTTCCCTGAAAAAGCTGGTCAGTAGCGATGTGAACAAGGCATGCTGTTTTACCAACACCCTTTCTGGCAGTAATGACCCCGATGTTGCCTTTTCCGACGCCACCGCTTGTAGATTTTTCCAGAATTCTCAAGGGGCTTCTGGTAATAAGCTCTTTTTTAACCATTGACCCGTCTCCTTTATTTCTTTTTTGCCTCGTTTTTCTTTCGTTCATCATATTCTTTTTTCAATTGTTCTGCGATAGAGTTGGGAACTTTACCATATTTAAGAAATTCCATAGTAAACTCGGCTTTACCTTGTGTAAGAGAACGGAGAACTGTTGAATACCCGAACATCTCACTTAATGGAACTTCTGCATCAACACGTGTAAAATTACTTTCCTCCGTAGTGGCGACTATCATACCACGACGTTGATTTATACTCCCGAGAATATTTCCCTGAAATTCAGTTGGTCCCTCAACAGAGACTTTCATGACCGGTTCAAGAATTTCAGGCTTTGCCTTTTCAAATGCCTGCCAGAATCCACCTATCGCGCCCAGCTGGAAAGCGATATCTGATGAGTCAACAGGATGAAAGTTACCATCATCGATAGTCATTTTTACTCCGACAATAGGGAACTCAATAATTCGTCCTTTGGGAAGGCACTGTTTGAATCCCTTATCACAGGAACCGATAAATTCGTTGGGGATGACACCACCTTTAATATTATCGACAAACAGATAATCATTTTCAGCGTATGGTTCCATGATTCCGGCAACTCGCGAGTACTGACCACTACCACCGGTCTGTTTCTTATGTGTATAATCAAACCGTGCAGGCTGAGTTATTGTTTCGCGATACGCAACCTGCGGCATACCTGTTTCAAGTTCGATTTTATACTCTCGTTTCATACGCTCGATATAGATTTCCAGATGTAACTCACCCATTCCGCGTATAATCGTCTGATTCGATTCTGCATCGACATATGTTTTGAATGTCGGATCTTCTTTTGTAAATCTGTTGAGAGCTTTTGAGAGGTTATCAGCCGATTTCTTATCTTTTGGGTTAATTGCCAGAGAAATAACTGGTTCCGGAACATACATCGATGTCATTGAAACATTGATGCTTGAATCGGTAAAAGTGTCACCAGAAGCGCAATCAATACCAAAAAGAGCAACGATATCTCCACAGAAGGCTTCGTTGATATCTTCCGTTGAATCGGAGTGCATTCTGATCAGTCGACCCACTTTAAAACGTTTTTGTGTACGGGTATTCACCAGTTCAAGACCTTTTCTAATCGAGCCCTGATAAATGCGTATGTAAGTCAACTGCCCATACTGCCCGTCTTCGAGCTTGAATGCAAGGGAGATAAGAGGGGCTGCCGGATCTGGTTTAATAAGGAATTCCTCATTATTTTTATCAACATCTAAAGCTGTGTATTCAATATCTGAGGGACAGGGAAGATACGAAACTACACTGTCAAGTAAAGGCTGGATACCTTTATTCTTATATGCCGATCCCATTAAGACCGGGGTGAGTTCAAGTGAAAGGGTTCCTGTACGAATTGCCTTTCGGATCTGTTCAACCGTCTCGGTACCTTCCAGATATGACTCCGCTAATTCATCAGAAAACATTGAAACTGCGTTAAGCAGTTCGTCACGTTTTTCTTTTGCCTGGTCGATAAGTTCTGCAGGAATTTCAGTTTCTCTGATTGTTTCACCACTTTTTCCATCAAAATAGAGCGCTTTCATCGTTACCAGGTCAACAACTCCTTCGAGTTTTTCTTCAAGACCGATAGGAATCTGAATCATGACAGCATTATGTCCAAGTTTTTCACGTAGCTGCTGGGTAACCCTGAAAGGGTTTGCACCGGAGCGGTCACACTTGTTGACAAAAGCAAGCCTTGGTACCTTGTATCTTTTAAGCTGCCTATCAACTGTAATTGATTGAGATTGTACACCACCAACAGAGCAAAGAACCAGAATTGCGCCATCAAGAACGCGTAGCGAACGCTCGACCTCAATAGTGAAGTCAACGTGCCCCGGGGTATCGATAAGATTTATCGTAATGTCTTTCCAGTCGACATTTGTTGCTGCGGATGCAATCGTGATACCGCGCTCTCTCTCCAGTTCCATTGAATCCATCGTGGCGCCAACGCCATCTTTCCCTTTTACTTCATGGATTGCATGAATTTTGTTGCAGTAAAACAAAATACGCTCAGAAAGGGTCGTTTTTCCTGAGTCGATGTGTGCACTAATGCCGATATTTCGCATTTTTGCAATGTTGTAAGTCATACCTGTAAAACCTTCCACCTATGAAAACGTTTCACGATTAATAAAACAAGTTTACTTACGGAATAAATTGAACTTCCGGTAAACAGATTATCTCCCTCTAATGCCTGATCGTAAGATGGTGCTTCCAGGGAGTTTACATATTCTCAAACGTCAGGGTTGTTGTTATAACCAGTTTTGATGGTTCCCCAGACAATCCCAACGGCGGACTAAAATAGTATGTGCGATACGTGATGTCTATAAAAAATTCAATCGAAATTTTAAGTTGTTAATTTCCGGATATTTAATGGAAATATTATCTGCGATATTTAATAAGTGAAAAACCGGATTGATAATGATGATTACCATTATACCCCTAAATGTTCAATACTTCAACGTTTGATATAACCTGCAGCGGTTTTTGCCTTTATGGGCGAAATAATTGTAACAACCGGGGTACCATTCCTGTTTAATTCAGAACGTATATTTCATCAGCCGGATTCAGGGTGAATTTACGGTTTTAAATAAACATTCAACGCCCGACACGGTAGATATTCGATTCGGAAAGGAAAAAATTTTTGCATATACTTTATTATATAACTGGTCATGGATACGGACACGGTGTCAGGTCTACAGTCATTGCCAATGCATTGCCATCAAACGTAGATGTTACATTCAGGACATCATTACCGGAATCATTCTTTATGGATGAGATGCGGAGAGATTTTTCATGGTACGAGGGCACCTTTGACTGTGGCTGTGTTCAGGTCGATGGTGTGACAGTTAATGTTGAACAGACGCTGGCTTCTTACAGGCGTATTGCAGATAGAAACCGAACGCTCATCGATCGGGAGGTTGAATGGTGTCTGAAACAACGGGTTACCTGTATTCTGGGAGATATCACACCATTTGCGTTTGATGTTGCAGATAAAGCTCGCTTACCTTCAATCGCACTATCCAATTTCACATGGTATGATATTTATCGTGAATACCTCGCGGATGGGGATGGTTTCAAACCGTATCTGGACGAAATCGCTGCCCAGTATAATAAAGCGGATCTGTTTCTTTCAATGTTTCCGGCTAATCCGATGGAATATATCAAAAAAAAGAAAAATGTTTCATTGATCGGACGCAAGGGTACTCTTGTAAGGGAACAGATAGCAAAACGATATGGGTTTAATGAAAAAAAGAAGATCGCTTTGATATACATTGGCTGTTATGGATTGAACAATGTGAGCTGGGAAAGGCTTGGACGTCTGTCCGACTGGGAATTTTTAAGTCTTTATGATGTTGCCAACAGACCATCAAATTTTCATGTCGTGAATAAAAAATGGTTCAGATATGAGGACCTGATGGCTTCAGCCGATATTGTAATAAGCAAACCGGGCTATGGTGTGGTTTCAGAGTGTTTTCTCAATGGCACACCTTTTTTTTATATTCATAGAATGAATTTTGCCGAATATCCGGTTTTGAAAGCCGCTATTGATGCCTGGGGTGGCGGCTATCAGATCAGCGAAAAAGAACTTTCTTCGTGTGAATGGATAGATCGTCTTAATTCTATAATACGCAGAGAGAAACCCTGCCCTGTCGAAACTGATGGGGTTGAGGTATGTGTTAAGGAAATCCTGAGTATTTGAATGACATCTGATAGTGTTTGAATGAAAAAGAATACTGAAGTTTCACTGAATTTTACTATCCGATCAGTCCGGTAATGCACTGGTTTTGAGTATCTCTGTATTAAATAATCACTTGAAATGGGAAAACAATGGTACTATAATAGGAATAAACTATCTGCATTTTAATGAAAGTGCTCACATCGTGAAGAATCCACTCGAACAATACTGTGCTGTTGAAGATCGACCTGATGGGTTATACATTAAAGTGCCGAGGGAACAGAAAGATGCAATTCACCCTGATTGGGTCCAGAGATCACTTGATGATGCTGGTGTAATGAATTTTGACCTTGAACGCTTTACCGATGTTGTACATCGAGGTAGAGGGTTGTTTGAAAAAATCGGCCCGCATTTTCTCTATTTTGATCCAGACCTTGAGCTTTACATTCAGGCTTTCATAAATCCGCATAAAGCCAGCTGCAAAATCAATTCATCCTTTGCTTACGCAGGAAAAAAAATTGATTTTGCAAGCCTTGCCTACTATCTCAAGAGAAAAGGAGTCAAGCACGGTTTGAAGACGGAAGTCCTTGAGGATATGCTGGCCAACGAACGCTATGATACCGTATTTGATGTTGCAGAATCGACACCTCCGGCAAATGGGCTTGATGCAAAAATTGAACTGAAAATTTCACTCAATCCAGATCTGAAACCGCAGCTGCGTAATGATGGTGGTGTTGATTACAGAAATATTCAATCGTTTACGTCCGTAGCCAAGGGGCAGCTCCTTGCAGTCAAGATACCGCTGACAAAAGGGAAGCCTGGCATAGCAGTTACCGGTGAGGCTATTCCGCCAAATTCAGGAATGGATGTAGCTCTTCCGGGAGGCAGAAACACAGATGCAGACGAAAATGGTATGAAACTTACTGCTGCAAAAAGTGGTATAATCTATCAGGAAAACGGTGTACTTCATATAGTAGAAGTACTTCATATTAATTCCAATATTGATTTCAGTGTCGGTAATGTTAAGTATTCCGGTGATGTTTATATTAAAGGAAATGTGCTGCCGGGATTTACAATTGAAGCGGATGGCCTTATTCACATTCAGGGGGAAGTTGAATCAGCCAGGATAATTTCCAGAAACAGTACCGTAGTGATCGAAAAAGGTATCCATGGTAAAGGGGAAACAACGATAAGCGCCAAAAAAGGAATACAGGTTGCATTTGCTCAGAATACCACTTTTATTACCGAAGGACCCATGTTTGTTCGTCAGTACCTGCTTCATTGTAGTTGCATTTGTGAAAACCTGGAGGCAAACGCTCATGGTGCACAGATCATTGGAGGTGAGATCCGGGCGGAAAAATATATTCTTGCCCGACAGGTAGGAAATGAGACTGTCAGCTCTACTAAACTTTGCCTGTTTGATAAAAAAAAGAGTTCACTCGAAGAAAAAGTAACGGAACTCGGTGTACTTGAAAAAAAATTGAAATCTGAGCTGGAACCAGTTGAACGTCAATTAAGGACAAAAGCTGCCCTCTTAAAAAAACGCACAGAAGAGGTAAGCGACAGGGTGAAAGATGAAATTAAAAAATGGGTTGATACATATAACGGGTTAAATCAGAAAATTAGCTATGTGCAGCAAAAAATTAAAGAGATCAGAGCAGCGCTAAGTGGTACATTTGAATATTCAGGCTATATTGAAGTGAGCGGGAAAATTTTCCCGGGAACGGAATGTGACTTATATGGGGTAAAATTTCCTGTCACGAAACTCATGCCTGCTCAGAAATATTCTCTCGTAAACAATACAATCCATTGTGAAGGATAATGAATATGAATGACGATACACCTGTTGTTGAAAAACGGTCGGGATATTTGTGGATAACGTTACCTGATGCGGTCTCAATGTACAATAGTAAAGCTGTTGAACAGGCTGTGCTATCTCAAATTACAGATACTAAAAGTGTTGTACTCGATCTGTCCAAAACAAACAATATTTTCAGTGCCGGTCTGGGGCTTTTTATTAAAATAAGAAAACATGTTTTTGAAAAATCCGGCACTGTGTGTCTTGTCAATGTGTCTGCAAAACATTCAGAGTTGTTTACCAGTTTGAAACTGGATAAAGTATTCCCGATATTTTCTACCGATGTCGAATTTGAGATCTATCAGAACGATGTCTGGCAGCAAAAATGCGCAGAAAAACAATCCGGGTTTATCCTGGTGTCACAAATCGAGAAAAAAATTTATCATATTCATCTGTCAGGTCAGATGACTTGTGATAATGATCTGACACCATGTGATGTATTCAGACCTCAGGCAGGTATCGGACTTTATCTGATAAATCTTTCCAATCTTGAGCTCATTGATATGCAGGGCGCCATAGCTTTCAGAGAACTTACATTCAGGATATCAGGTGGGGGCGGCATCTGTCGGGGCTTTGGTGCAAGTGAAAAAATCCATGATACAATATGTCTTTTAGGTGCGGATGGGTACACCTCATTTTATAATGATGAGCAGTCTGCATTCAATGGAAATAATCCGATAATCAGTTAATAAAAAAGACATCATTTAACAGCTCATTATACGACATGAATGAAGTGGTAGATATCTATGACGGGAACATGGATATTCTTTGCGGACTTGAAAGAAAATGTCTTCTGAATAGTAACTTTTCCATGCTTATTGTTGATCTCCAGAAGAGAATGATTCTTTGTTGAGAGGTTTTATCCAGCAAAATACAAACCGTATTTGTATTCTCATTAAATGACAGGGAATTAGGATTGCTTAACGATTAAATTTTAATTAGATTTAAAAGTGTTATGCTCCTGAAAAACGCTTCAATCTATTGCGATTTTCAGAATACTATACCCGGGAGTTTTTAAATGATCGTAGTTACTGGTGGTGCAGGCTTTATTGGTAGTGCACTAGTATGGAAATTAAACCAGCGTGGAATTGATGATATCGTAATTGTAGATCGTCTTGGTTCTGCAGAAAAGTGGCGTAATCTGGTGGCGCTTCGTTATAGCATGTTTTATGAAAAATATGAATTTCTGGACAAACTTGAATCAGGTTTTTTTGGAGACTCTATTGATACGATATTTCACCTCGGAGCATGTTCTGCAACAACTGAAAAAGATGCAGACTATCTGATGAATAATAATATTCATTACACAATACGCATCGGGACATGGTGGGAAAACCATCAAGATACCCGATTAATTTATGCGTCAAGCGCTGCAACGTACGGTGATGGAGAGAAGGGGTATAAAGACGACATATCCGGACTGGATGATCTTCGCCCTTTGAACATGTATGGGTATTCAAAACATTTTTTTGACCTTTATGCACGACGGAAAGGATGGCTTAAAAAAATAGTCGGTCTAAAGTTTTTTAATGTATTCGGACCTAATGAGTACCATAAAAATTCTATGAGGAGTGTTATTAATAAAGCATGGCCGGATGTGCGTGATTCAGGTAAAATTTCACTATTCAAATCTTATAATCCATTATATGCCGATGGAGATCAATTACGTGATTTTATCTATATTAAAGATGCGCTGGAGATGACACTATTTTTTTTCGACAATAGAAACACTGGAGGAATCTTTAATATAGGTACTGGAAAGGCGCAGACCTGGAATGACTGCGCTAAAGCCATATTTTCTGCCACTGGCAAAAAACCTCTCATCGAGTATATTTCCATGCCCGAGGAATTGAAGGGAAAATACCAGTATTTTACCCAGGCTGATCTTCAGCATTTACGGCAAGCGGGATGTAATCATAACTGTATGCCATTAAATGATGCGGTTGCAGATTATGTACAGAACTATCTGATACCACAGCGATACCTGGGAGATTGATAATACAATTTCTGTTGGGAAAAAATGAGTTGCTGGTGTATTCTGTTCATCAATCCAGACAATACCTGCTCTCTTCGCTCATACCTAAAATAATCCTTGCGAAAATATACGTTAAAACGATAAAATCAAAGAGATATAAAGGTGTAATCTTTTAGTAACCTGACCTGATTGTCCTGTTTGTTTTTATCAATTCTATCCACTTTTTTTGAGTGAATCTGATATGCTGTTTACATTTTTTTACAAAATTATAGCCCACAAATTTTTTTTGCTTCTACTACTTGTTATGATAAGTTTAATGAGTGCTGCTGAAAACGAAACAGGCGACTACATTCATTACAGGCTGGGAGTAAAATATAAAAATGAAAAAAAGTACGAGGTTGCCATTGATGAGTTCCGTAAAGTTCTGGCTGCGTATCCGGACAACTACAACGCATATATGCATATTGCCGAGATACGGGCATATGAGAATAAACCGCGGCTTGTAATTTATAATTTAAAAAAAGCTTTAAATTACAATCCAGGCTGGGGTAAAGCACATAAATTACTTTCTGTTGCTTATGAGAACGACGGGCAGATACAGAGGTCAATTGTTGAATTGCAGCAGTATCTTCAATATAGCGATCCGGCAGAGCGGGACAGTCTCCAGAATCAGATAGACAGATTAATATTAGCGGTCAATAATCGTGGCAGTTCCGGTGATAAGGCTGATTTTACTGATAGTGGCAAGAATACTTCCGGAGCAAAGAGTAATGATACTGTAAGCCGGCGTGTTTCCGAAAAAAGCAGCGAAACTGCCCCTGGGAAAAAAGATGGAAAATCTGTTAATAGTGAAAAAAAACGATCTGACATTGCAATTTCCGGTGCTGTCGATGATCAGTTCAATGATGCTGTGGCTGCTTATAACGAAGGTCACCTTGATAATGCGGTTATTTTACTGAGAAAAGTACTTCAGAAAAATCCTTCTCATGATGGAGCTTATTACTATGCAGGCCTTTTACGGTTGAAAAAAGGACAGCCGAAAATGGCAAAGATCAATTTTCAGAAGTCTGTAAATTTCCCGGAGCTGGGTCATAATGCTCATTTTTATCTTGGAAAAATCTACGGGGATGAAAAAAATTATTCTGAAGCTATACGCCAATTAAACCTCTATATTTCAAAAACCACGTATGATGCAGGGAAGAAAGAAGCACAAGCTCAGATTGAAATGTACAGAAAAGCTTTGGTGCCCGAAATGATAGACTCTGTTATCAAGGCAGGGAAGGTATCGGTTAAATCTCCTGTACCAAAACAGGTTGTGATTCCACCAGAAAAATACAATGAAGTAGAGATCAGAATCGATTCTCTTCTGACTATGCTTTCCGTTGATACATTGAGTGATCTGGGGCAACAGCTTTTAAAGGGTATCAGACTTTTCAAAAGTGGTGATTACGATAAATCTGTTAAGGTTTTCCGGGAAGTACTGGCCTTAAAGCCCAACGGTACCCCGGCGATGCATTGTATTTACAATACAGGCGTATGCTATTTCAAACTTGGTTTATTCCGGGATGCTGAAAATCAGTTTCAACAGATTCTGGAACGATTCCCGGGGCAACCAGCCGCACCCCAGTGTCTTTTTCTGAAAGCAATGACCTATCTTAATCGTGGCAATGCCCAGATTGCGGAAAAACTTTTACGTAAATTTATTCAGGAATACCGTTATCATACATTGTCTGGAAAAGCTTTTGAAATGCTGGGCGATGCATATATGGATATGGATCAACCAAAGAAGGCAATCGATGCATATACCCGTGCGGCACAAAAATCCATTGCCGGGTATGCTGACCGCGTTTTTGCTTCGTACAAACTTGGCATTGCATGTTTACAAACAGGCAACCAGTCAAGGGCGATACAGGCATTCCAGAATGTTATTGAAACTGGCGAAAAATATAATGTCTACGTAAGAGTGCCCGATTCGTATTATCGCATTGCAGATGAAAAATTCAGGGCTAAAGATTTTAAAGGAGCACAGGATTATTACAAAAAGGTAACTCGTAAATATCCTGCATTCCAGGAAACACCATGGGGATTATTTCAGATCGGAAGCGTTTATAAAAATCTAAAAGAGTACCAGACTGCAGTGAAAATATTCAAGGACCTGATGAAACGGTATCCTGATGATTACTGGGCGAAACAGGCTCAGTGGAAAATGGAAGATTCCATCTGGGAAAATGAGTACAGAACTGTCATTCGTTAGTATTGTTTACGTATCAGAGAGAATCGAACGTATGGAGAATGGTGATTCATTGCTTGTGAAAGAGTTAACAGATACATTCAATTATCAGATGCAGATGTATCGTGAACTGAAAGTATTGGTACAGAAGATGATCGGAAAACTAGTCATAAGCAGGGGCGATATGTCCGGATTACTTTCATCAATGGAACAGAAACAAAAGATTATTGAATCCATCGAGAGCGAACGTTCCCGCCATTCTGATGCAATTATGCAATGGCAATTAAAAAAAAATAATGTTACAATGTCTCCTGAGGTTGGTGTGCTTGAAAAAGTTCTGGAGTGCACCGGATGTGCTATTCGGGATTTTATCGATGAAGAAGAACAATTGAAAATTTATCTTGAAAAATGCATCAGGAAGAGTTGAAAAAATGGTGATAACTGAAGAATCACTTCTGCCTCACGAAATGAATACGGGTGCCTCCGGTGGTGAAGAGGGGAAAAACATCAGCGGAATCACCTCTGAGACACTGTCGGTCCTTCAAAGGGCTTTTACCGATTTTCAGGTAAGGGCTGAACAATTGAGTCACGCATATGCATCAATGCAGGAGAATTTTAAAAAAGTAAATATTGAACTTGAAAGTAAAAATCTTGAACTGGCTGAGAGTCTTGCTGTTCAGGAGGAAACAAGAACATATCTCGACAGTATTCTTGAAAGTATGGAAAATGGCGTTATCGGAATTGATATGAATGCGGTTGTGACTCATTTTAACAGAGCTGCTTCATTGATAAGTGGCTATGATGAATCAGATGTGCTGGGGCGAAAGATTACAGATATTTTCAGATGTTCTGCTAATGATGAAATGCCTTTACTCCATGTAATACGTACCGGACTTGAAATGCGCAGAGATGAAAAGGTGCTGTGGCACAAGGATGGTCACCCGGTACCGGTTTCGTTTCAAACCGCTTTATTGAGAGATCGGGACGGACGCAATCTTGGAGCGGTTGAAATATTCAGTGATGTATCCAGATTAAAAGCCCTGGAAGAGGAGATGCAACAGACAAGAACTATGGCGGTTCTTGGAGAAATGTCTGCTACTGTTGCACATGAAATCAGAAATCCTCTTGGTGCAATGGGAATGTGGGCTGGTTTACTCGAGCGGGATCTTTCAACTGATGATCCACGAAGGACGATACTTGGAAAAATCACTGAAGGACTTTCCCGGCTGAATAAAATTGTTTCAAATCTGCTCGTTTACACACGGCCGGTACGGGCTGAATTTCGGAAAGTAATACTCAGTAGTATACTTGATGAAGTAGTTTCGTTTGTTGAAATTGAAATTGAACGGCTCGGCTACAAAATCATCATAGAAAAAACTTATTCAAATGAAAATGCTGTGGTTCTGGCTGATCCGGAAAAACTCAATCAGGTCATACTTAATCTCTGTCTCAATGCGATGCAGGCGATGCAGCAGGGGGGGGTACTATCGGTTTCGGTGTCTATGGACAGGAAAAATGTCGCTGGATATGCTTGCTTTACTATAGGGGATACCGGGTGTGGCATTGAAAAGGAAAATATGTGCAAAATTTTCGATCCGTTTTTTACAACCAAAGAAAACGGAACCGGGCTGGGACTTGCTATCGTTAAAAAGGTCGTTGATTCACATTCAGGATATATTGATATTAATAGTCAAAAGGATGAGGGAACATTGATAAAAGTATTCCTTCCATTGCTGAAAGAGTAATTGCGTCTATGGATAACAAACGGATACTTGTTGTTGATGATAATGATCTGTTCCGTGAGTCAATTGTAGAAACGTTAAGCCGGAAAGGATACGGGCTTCTTTCTGCAAAGGACGGTCATGAAGCGCTGGAGCTGTTGAAAGAAAACGATTTTGATCTGGTCATTTCCGATATGAAAATGCCTGGTATGACAGGTATTGAACTTCTGGAGCAGATCCGTAAGTTCAATACGGAAATTCCGTTTCTTATAATTACTGCTTATGGTGCAATAGAAACTGCTGTTGAAGCGATGAAAAAGGGGGCTTTTGATTTTATTCAGAAATCCGATAATCTGATAAATCAACTTGAAATAACTGTTGACCGGACTTTGCGGTATCAGTCGCTCGTCTCGGAAAATCGAAGATTGAAAACGGCCCTCAGAGAGAAATGGAATTTCATAGGCAATGGAAGCCGAATGAATGAAATCCGTGATCTGGCTGCATCAGTGGCAGAGAGCAGGTCAACAGTTCTTATCACAGGGGAATCAGGTACTGGTAAGGAAATGGTTGCTCGATTTATTCATTACCAGAGTAAACGGTGCAATGGCCCATTTGTCAAGATTAACTGTGCCGCCCTTCCTGAGGGGCTTATCGAGTCTGAATTGTTTGGACATGAAAAAGGTGCATTCACAGGAGCTATCAGCAGAAAACTTGGCAAATTTGAAGCAGCTTCCGGGGGGACACTTCTGCTCGATGAAATCGGTGAAATGCCCATGTTGATGCAGGCAAAACTTCTTCGGGTACTTCAGGAACGTGAAATTGATAAGGTTGGCGGAGATCAACCCGTAGAAATTGATGTGCGGGTGATTGCTACCACCAACAGAAATCTGGAAAAAGATGTTGCTGATGGGAAATTCAGGGAGGATCTTTTTTATCGCCTTAACGTTTTCCGGGTTCATCTGCCGCCGTTACGTGACAGAAAAGACGATATATCCGGACTGGTAGAGTACTTTATTAGTAAATATAATAACGAGAATGGATTCAGCGTTCAGGCGCTCTCTGATGAAGCTGTGAAGACTCTGGCTCAATATGAGTGGCCCGGTAATATCAGAGAACTGGAAAATGCGATTGAAAGGGCTGTAGTTCTGACACGTACAGGAATTATCCCGCACTCAAAATTCAAGTTCAGCTCATCATCGGCCAATCATTCCTGTGATCTTCAGGCTGGTATGACCGTTGCAGAGATGGAGAAGGTACTGATCTTTAAAACACTTGAATCATGTGACGGCAATCGTACCAAAGCGGCTGAAATGCTGGGCATCTCAATACGTACCTTACGAAATAAGCTTCATGAGTATGGGGCTTTTTCAGATGATTCAGGCGAAGTCAGTTGTGAAGAATGAACTGAGGTTATATCTATGAAAGGGATTAGTACAAAATCGATTTTATTCAAAACTGCGGTCATTTACGTATTCCTAAGTATTTTAAATGTTTCAATCTTCGTAATAATGGTGTTTGAAAACCAGCTCGATTTAATTGCTGAAAATGCAATACTTACAAGTCAGCATAAAGGTTCAGGGTTGAAATACAGGATAGAAAACATATTACAATCAACAAAAGATTTGTCAGTTGTTAATATTAACAAAATTCTCAAAGAATGCTCAGCTCTGGGAATCACTGACATAATTCTGTTTAGTGAAGGTGGAAAGGTTTTTGCCAGTGTCGCCAATAACGAAACAGTTTCCAGAGGCGATGCCGATATTGAAGAACTCAAAATGATAAATACAGCAATAACACGGCAGGGATTCGAAGATAAACTTTTTTATCATAATGTTAATAGAAAAGAGAAATCTATTTCTCTTTATATCCCATTCGTTTATGAGCAAGAGAACACCGCAGTTGCAGCAATTAAAATTATCATGATTGATATTGACAGACAGATGAACCTTCTTTATAAACAATGTTTGCTTATCGGAGTGCTGGTTGTCATAGTTCACCTTGTATTTGCCATGCTGTTTTCAAAAATGATACTTTTCCCAATTCGTAAGCTCAATGAGGCTACGCATCAAATATCACAAGGTCAACTGGAAATACGAATCCCGATTGTACGTGATGATGAAATCGGTCATCTTGCCTCTTCATTCAATGAAATGAGTGTTGCATTGCAGAGAATGCGGGATGAAATGAAAGGGGCCAATCCGCTTACCGGACTTCCGGGAAACATTACGATCGCAAAGTATATCGATGATTGCCTTAATGCTCAGCAATTCATTGCTGTATTATACTGTGATCTTGATAACTTTAAAGCGTACAATGATAAGTATGGGTTTACACGAGGTGATGATGCATTGTTATATACTCGTGATTGTCTTGTGGCTGCTTCGAAAAGAAGAGATGTTAAAAACGTTTTTGTGGGGCATGAGGGAGGCGATGATTTCGTTGTAGTTATCGAATATGATTACTGGGAAATTTTAGCAAAGGCTTTCATAACTACATTTGATAGAGGCGTTTTCCAGTTTTATAACAGTGTTGATGCTCGTAACGGATTCATAGAATCAGTTAATCGTAAAGGAGAGAGGCAGCGCTTTCCTCTGATGAGTGTTTCTGTGGCTGTTGTTGGAAACAAGATCAGACCATATCGAAGGCACGCTGAAATGATATCTGTTGCGGCAGAAGTAAAAAAATTTGTCAAAAAACAGGATGGGTCATGTTATGCCATTGACCGTAGAAACGGTTCGGTCAGCCCAACTCAGACTGTAAGTCAAACAGAAAACAGAAGACCGATTGACAATAATTATGGTCGGTAGTTCATGAGAGCAATTCTTAAATTTTCACCCGTTATAGTATTGTTTATTCTGACAATACTTTTTAACATTGGATTGATAGATATCCGCTTCGAGGATATCAATTATCTCCTGGGAACAATTGCATCTGAGAATGAGGCAGCAAATACCTCAGGTATTATTGCAAAATATGAGCTTGTTAAACGAAGAATGCAGTTTGGGGAAGAAAATATCGGTAACTTCGAGCTCGAAGCAAAAATGCAGACCATTGTAGCTTCTCAACTGAAACGAACAGAAATCAAATCATCATTTTTCAAAACGCCTGTAAGAATATTTCTCAATGGAATACGAATCATTCTTGGCAAAAAAATTATCAATCCAAAAGAGGATGATAAAATATTTGAAGTACTTGAAATAGCTTATCTTTGGGAAAGAAACCGGAAATATACCGAAGCATTAAAGATTTACGAAGATATTCTCGCTACTGCTGCTACACTACAAAATTCGCTGCGTGCAGCGATTATGCTTCATCAGGCTTTCTGTTATTCAATGATAAGCAACTATGACAGAGCAAAAACTATTTACGAAAATGTTATTAATCTTTATCAGGATACTGAGGCTGGTATTCTTGCCTGGAAACTTCTCGATTTTATAGAGACAATGGAGAAAGAAAGGCTCAATGTTGCAAAATCAAATATTAATGGTCTGGAAAAAGCGAAACAATACTATTTGTTAATGGATTTTAAAAACGCCATAATACAATATTCGAAACTGATAGATCATTCTTCAGGGGCATCTCAGTCTGCTGAGATACATTTCTATAAAGGCAGAGCGCATGAAGAGCTTGGTGAAACAGAAGATGCTATTATTGAATATAAACTTGTTGCGAAGATGGATAATAAACAGAACTGGGCACGCCAGGCTAACCGGCGGCTTCTGATGCTGGGAGAATTCTACGAAAAACAGAAGAGTATCGCTGATGAAGCAAAAAGACAGCTTGAAAAATATCAGGATCAGCAATTCCTGAAAAATATGGAAGTATATTCCAGCATTATGCCTCAGTCGTCTTTGAAAAATGAGCTGCTCGCAAATAATAGAAAATCAGCAGTTGACAAGGGGAATGACAGCATTTTACAGATGATCGACAGGATCGGTTCTTTTAATCTGGAGGGGAAAAATAACGAACCGGTGGAAAAAAATCCTGTAATTAAAACTGTAAAGCCTAACAGTAATCAAATGTCTAAAGCTGAATTCGAAGAACTTGAAAGAAAACAGCTCTTAAACCAGAATCCATACAGGAGACCTGCATATCTCAAAGAGATTATTGATAACAACTCTCAACAATTACGGTATATCTACAACAAACGATTGAGGATGGGTATCAAACTTTCAGGACGCATACTTGTGGAAATGGCAATAAAAGCTGATGGCTCGGTAGGATCGCTTAATGTCCTGCAGTCAAACATTGGAGACCAGACATTTGAAAAAGAAGTGATTGAAAGGATAAGAACCTGGCGGTTCAATCAAATTCCTGACACTCTTGGATCCCTGACTATAAACTATCCATTCGAATTTGATGAAGAGTTCTGATGGCTATTTATTCCTGAAAGCCCTGAACGCATTGCGCAGAACACCCATTCCCCCACGATATCCTGGAATTTGGAAGAAAAGATCTAAAGATTTCTCATGCTCAGTTTCAAATGATTTTAATCTGAAGAAAAAGATACCAAAGATGATAAATCTTAAAAATGAAGAAAGCAGGAACAGCGATTGCAACTTCCATTGAAAAAGTTGCGGCAGATGTTGAGAAAGGTAACCGCCGATCATACTGAAAGTAAATACAAAGATTCCGTTGACAGCAACAGAAAAAGAGATGTTTATTTCAGGGCGTGTTTTACCAGATGCTAAAAGAAGATAGTTAAAATTACCAAGATTGTAGCCGCTCCAGCAGAAACCAGTGTAAAAATTCAGGAGCCAGATATGCCATGGCAGACTGGAAATGAGGCAGGGTAGTGGAACAGTGCAGATTAAAAAACCACTGAACTGGACAATTCTGCGATTGCCAATTGTATCTGCAAATCTGCCCCAGATCGGTAATGCACAGATAGTTCCCAGAATTGTCGCTGCAGTTGCTATTGAAAGTGTAAAGAAGTCAAATTTCAGGTCTCTTATATACCAAACATTAAAAAATGGACCTGCGATAGCTACCGTACCCTGCATCAAAGCAGCAGCAAGGCTATAGTGGACAAAACTCCGATTTTTAAGTACCATCCTGAAGTTTAACGATGTGCCGCATCTGGTAATAACAGGTTCCTTCTGACGATAGAGCATTCCGGAAGAAAACAGTCGTAAGAATCCTGCAAGAAGGAAAACTATGGTAAATACAATCCAGGTAGCATTTCCTGCGGAATACTCTTTTAAAAAGAAGCCTGCAAAAAGAGCGCAAATCAGTTGAGTAAAGGAAAAAAGACGATTCCTCCATGCAAAGTGACGACCTCTGATATTCTGGGGAACAAGATCTCCCATCCATGCAATCCAAAGACCGGATACAACATTTCCACTGAAGCCATATAATGAAAAAATAAAGACATACGACCATGGACGGATCAGTTCCGGAAACCATCCGCAAAATGCAAGTACGGTAAGAAAGAAACTTTGAAAAAGAGTGCCCTGCAGTACATAATGTTTACGCCCCTTTGATGGGTGAATAATATATGGAAGGATAATCTGTCCGAAAGAACTCAGTAGTAATGGAAAACTGCCAAGCATCGCAATTAGAATGGCTGGAGCGTTTAAAAAAACTGCACCAGCTATCGAGAAGGTTTCTGTAAGAGCGAGCATGGCATTTGAAAAAATCCCATCCCAGAGACTATACCTGAGAGCTGTACGTGTCTCATAACTGTCGACACATATTCCACCAATGGCGATTGCCGACTCATTATCTGATGGTCTGTGACCAGTTAAACTTACTTCGTCTGAGGTTGAAGATGCGGATGGTTCGGCAGTAGGATTTTGCATATATATACATGGCTGATTTCGGTTTTTACTATTATATATTGCCGTATTGGAACATAAAAATCCACGATTCTGCGAAGAAATCTTTTACAGTGTAACAAAGAAAACAGATCCCTGAAAAATGGTGTGTAGTTTGCATCTCTGAGTAAAACTGAATACTTTTTCAAAATATACATGAAAACAGAACTGTTGAATCAAGTCTACTACCCCCAATATAAATCGGAGCTGTATGCAGATACCAGACGCTTCATATCGTTTGCAGTTTAACAACCAGTTCACCTTTGAAGACGCTGAAGAAATTGTCGATTATTTACATGAGATTGGAATATCTCATATTTATTCTTCACCCATATTTAAAGCACGCTCTGGAAGCACCCATGGATATGATATCGTTGATTACTGCACAATTAATGAGGAGATCGGCGGGGTGGAGGGGTTTGAACGACTTGTTGCAAAGGTAAAGAGTAACGGTATGGGATGGATTCAGGATATTGTGCCCAATCATATGGCTTTTGACAAAGAAAATAAATCTTTGAATGAATTACTTGAAAACGGTCCTGATAATGTTAAAATAAGACAATTTGACATCGACTGGAATCATCATTATGTTTCACTTCAGGGAAAGTTACTGATGCCTATACTGGGCAATATTTATGCATCGTGCCTTGAAAATCGCGAAATACAATTAACTTACCAGAAAGATGGCTTTGCATTAGCTTATTACAATTACCTTTTCCCGTTAAAAATAGAGTCATACGTTTCGGTTCTTGGACACAGGCTTGAAACACTTCTTGACCTTACAGATCGTGAGAGTGCAGGAATAATTAAATTTCTCGGAGTTTTATATGTCATAAAGAATCTTCCTGCCGACAGCAAAGCCGATGGACGATCTGATGAAATCTCTTTTGCAAAAGAGATGCTGTGGGAGTTGTATAGCAGTAATGCTCTGATCAGTTCCTATATTGACAGCATTCTCAAGGAATATAATGGTGAAAAAGGTGATTCCAGGTCGTTTGTACTTCTGGACAGTATTCATAATGAACAGAATTTTAAATTGGCATACTGGAAAGTGGCCAATGAGGAGTTAAATTACCGGAGATTTTTCATTATAAACGATCTAATTTCTGTCCGGGTTGAAGATCCGGAGGTGTTTAAAATTGTACATGAACTGGCATTTAAACTTTACAATGATGGATTGATCACCGGCTTGCGGGTAGATCATATTGATGGATTATATGATCCATTCAATTATCTTCAGAGGTTGAGACAGAATGCACCCGATGCCTATATTGTGGTTGAAAAAATTCTGGGGGCAAATGAAACAGTTCCACATTGCTGGCCAGTGCAGGGAACGACCGGATATGATTTCTGCAATATTGTTAATCAACTTTTCTGTTGCAATGAAAATGAATCCAGGTTTACACAAATTTATCAGAAATTCAGCGGTAACTATAACTCTTTTGAAAAAACAGTGAAGGACGCAAAACGTCTGATACTTAAAAAGAATATGGCTGGTGATATCGATAATCTTGCTTCACTGATAAAAACTATCAGTACTCACGACCGTTGGGGAAGTGATATTACGCTCTATGGTCTTCGGACTGCTCTCGTTGAACTGATGGTACATTTTCCTGTCTATCGCTCATATATCAATTATTCCAATTTCAGTGATGAAGACCGTGAAAATCTTCAAAAAGCAATTGTTAAGGCCCGAACTGATGAGCCGGGTTTGAGCAGAGAATTTGATTTTATCGAACGGTTCCTGTTTTTACGATACGATACAGGGTTATCTGAGGAGCAGAAAATACAATGGACTGAAGTTGTCATGAGGTTTCAGCAGTTTACCGGTTCTCTGAGCGCTAAAGGGATTGAAGATACTGTATACTACGATTTCAACAGGTTAATATCTTTAAATGAAGTGGGGGGGGATCCTCTGACATTTGGAGCTACTGTTGAAAAATTTCATAGCTTTTGTAAAAAACGCCATGATCAGTCTCCTCTCTCGATGAATACAACATCAACTCACGATAGCAAACGGGGTGAAGATGTTAGAATGAGGATCAATTACCTTTCCGAAATACCCGTGCTCTGGGAACAGTCTACAACGAAGTGGAGAGAAATAAATAAAAAATTCAAAAAACAGAAATATGGTGTTGAAATTCCTGATAGTAACGACGAATACTTTTTTTATCAGACTCTGACAGGTACCTGGCCGATCAATTCTGATGATTATACTGTTTACAAAAAGCGGATGCGGGAATATATGCTCAAAGCTGTCAGGGAAGCGAAAATTCATACTGCCTGGATCGAATATGATAAGGAATACGAGCAGGGTATACTGTCTTTTATTGATTCTGCAACCGATGAAAAATTCAATGTTGCATTTTTTGAATCATTTATACCTTTTGTAAAAACTGTTGCAGAATTTGGAACATTTTACTCCTTATCTCAATGTTTGTTGAAAATGACCTCACCTGGAATACCTGATTTTTATCAGGGGTGTGAATTCTGGGATCTCACAATGGTAGATCCAGACAATCGAAAAACAATAGATTTTAAAAAAAGAGGCGCTGTCAACAGAGATGTATTTACTGAGTCTCTAATAATAAATCGCAGTTTTTTTAACTGGCTTCTGGAAGACCTCTCGTCTGGCATATCAAAACTGTTTCTGATCAGACGTGTTCTGGAATTCAGGAAAGAGAACAGAGAACTTTTTATTGATGGTGAATATGTTCCATTAACTGCAAAGGGCACGTACAGTGATTCAATTATTTCATTCGCAAGAATTGTAAACGGGAAAACGGTAATTATTGTTGCATCACGAAAGTTACAATCGGTGAAATCATTTACAACATTTCCTTTGAAAGACAATTTGTGGCTGGATACCTGTATCGAAATGCCTCAAATATTGACATCGTCGTGGTGGGATTGTATCACTGAAAAAAGGATTGAAAATCAAAAAATGTTACCTGTTGCACAGATCCTTGACTTGTTTCCCTGTGCTCTACTAATTGCAGATAGCTAATGAACATATTTTTCTCAGGGCGGCGATTTTCTTTTTTGTTTAAAACAACGCATAAAATAAAATTTGTAAGTAGCTGTAATTCTGAACCACAAATCGAAGAACTCTATTATATCGATTTTCTTCAGAAGAAAAAATCATCAACCAGCATCACAGAGGAATCTGCACCGGAACTGGTTACACAAGCTTAAGAGTTGGCCCATCTTTATAGTAAAAGAGGATTCATTTTGGCGCAACAGGGGGTGTTTGTTTTTTCTTTTAAGTATGCATTACAGACCCTAAATAAACAAAAAAGCCCCCTCAAAAATAAAAAAACAGCCCCAACAAACAAAAAAGCGTTTTGCAAAAAATACAAAATCCCTTCAAAAAAGAACAAAACCCCCCCTCGACAAAGAAATTAAGCCCCAGCAAAAGTCCCTGAACTTTTCCCAGTGCATGCCGTTGTCTGTGTAATGTGAGACGCTGTTATTGACACAGATAAAAATCGTATCATTAACTTGTGTGAAGCAGTTGGCTCTTTCGGGAAATGTACCCGGATTCCAGGTGGCACCTCTGTCGGTGGACTCAAAATTTCCCAATACTGTAGATACCATTATCTTATTTTCTTTTATGAAAATACCGGTAATCTGTCCGTGTGCCGTTTCTGTAAAGCGTGCACATTTTTCCCAGTGAACTCCGCCATCAGTAGAAATATGAACCTATGTACTGACACCTGCATAAAATGTATCACCATCTGCATCTGCCGCCAGTGCAGTAATTCCAGTTACCGTATCAACAATGGACCAGTTCAGGCCATTATCGGTAGATTTGTAAATAGAAGAGGTTGTTGCTGCAAAGACAGTCTCGTTTTCTCCAAATCCGATATCGACGAAATACCCTCCGCAAAACCCGTCGATTTGTTTCCATTGTCCGTAAAACAGTTTGAAAAACAAGTATACATATTGCAAAGATTCTAATATAAGTCAATTTTTCCACCCGCCAGCAGCCGCAATTTCAATGTGGAATCCTTCTGCAGAAAAGCGATTGCACCTCCAAGAGCTGAATCGGTATTGATTGTAATTGAGGAATCTTCAGCGATAATTCCCGGGGTGCTATCAATAGAGGCAAGTCCTTTATTTTGTAGGACGATTACATTTTTCAGGCTGGGAATTCTATCTTTTTTATTTTTAATGCACTACATCAAAATGGTCACGCACTACTTTAAAAAAGGGTGTGGCACGTGCCTTATCCTGCGCGGTGCGCATGGTGCGTAACGGCAGATACGTACCCGTCAACCATTGATGAAACGGTATTTTTCCCCTGGTTGCGGAAACGTTTCTGGGGTATTGTCAGGGGTGGTTGTTTTGGTGCGGGATTGGTGGGGTCTGTGGGATCCGCGTGGTTTTCCCCGAATACGATGGTGGCGCTATCGACGTCGTCGTAATCAATATCGTCGGTGGTTTCGTCGGCGTTCGTTTCATCGGTAGAGACAAGGCATGCCTTGTCTCTACCGATGGGAATACCGGGAATATATGGGGTATCGGCGTTATTACCATCAACGTTACAATCACAATTACCATCGGAAACGGAACGAGAATCCAAATTCGCAACCGGATTGTTCCCCGTCCCGCGATCATCCGTCCAACCATTTAAAATCAAAATCACGTTGATAAAGAATAAGCAGGTAAGTCTGCATTTTCAATTTTAGCAAGTTTTAGTTTACCGTTTGTAATAGGCCACTTCGAAGGACAGTGGTTATAAAACGGCAAACTTACACCCGCGAATCTCCCAACAGTGCCGGTTGAATCAGCTTTATGCTCGCAGACACTCTACCAAACCGGCTACTCGCCTGCCCTCTGAAGTTTAAACGAAAGAGGGTGAAAATCCCATTGGTCATCTTGTAATTTCGAAGTTACAAAGGACTGGAACTATTATCAAGAAGTGATTCAGCATGTTTAATGGTAATATCTGAAACCCCGCCAAGCATTCTGGCAAGCTCCGCGACTCTTCCGTCGCGATCCAGTTTTTCGACCAGAGTTACCGTGCGATCGGTCTGTTTTGTTTTGTAAACTTTAAAATGATGATCACCCATTGAGGCTACCTGATGAAGATGAGAGATGCACAGAACCTGATGTGATTTACTTAAATTCTGAAGAGCACTTCCAACCTCTGACGCGATCAAACCACCAATACCGGTATCAATTTCATCGAAAATCAGGACAGGAATATTATCATTTTCGGCAAGAACTGTTTTTATGGCAAGCATAATTCTGGATATTTCACCACCGGATGCTGATTTACTTAGTGGAAGATGAGGTTCGCCTGGATTTGTCTGTGAAAAAAAGCGAATCGTTTCCAGACCTTGAGAGGATGGTTGAGCCAGGGGATTAAATACGGTAATGAGTCTGCCATCAGTAATTCCAAGCCTTGAGATCAGCGCGGAGATTTTCAGGTCAAAATCAGTGGCTGCTTTGCGACGTTCCTCACTTAATATTTTACCCAGCTCCATACATCTTTTATTGCAGGAATCAACAGCATGCTGCAGCTGAGACGCATCACTTTGCGAATTGGAGATATCTTCGAGATCCTTTTCAAGATTGACCTTCAAAGAAACCAGTTGCTCCAGCGTGGCTGAATATTTCTTTTTAAGACGTTGAATTTTAGAAAGACGGGAATTGATATATTCGATTCTTGAAGGATCGCTTTTTTCTTCTATTCTGGTAAGATACGAACTGCAAAAAGAGTCCAGTTCGTTCAACACCGAATTTGCATTGTCGAGCTCCTCACACCAGGCTTCGACACTTGAGTCATATTTTGAGAGCGTATCTAATTTTTTCCTCAGCCGGGCAGTTAATTTGAGAATCGATTCGCTGTTGCCACTGAGCAGGGCCATAATCTCTGATGTACAGGTTGAACGTTCGATGCCTGATGACAATAACGACAATTCGGTTTCAAGCTTTTCCTCCTCTCCCGGATGAGGATCGATTGAGTGTATCTCTTTGAGTTGATACTCGAGAAAATCTTTACGTTCAAGGAGCTTTTTGGTTTTATTACAATGTGATTCAAGTTCTGATTGTGCTTTTTCCAGTTCACGGAATGCTTCATCATATGCAGCTTTGTGATTACTTACTCCGGGAAGCGCGTCAATTACCGAAATGTGTGTTTCTTCATTGAGAAGAGATTGATGTTCGTGTTGGCCATGAAGATCTATGAGACGATCGCCAAGTTTTTTCAGAGTACCCAATGGAATCGGGATCTGATTGATGTAAATTTTATTTCTATCGCTTCGTGTAATTTTTCTTCTTATAATAAGCTGGTTTTCTTCAGGTACAATCGCCAGTTCGTTAAGTTCGTCAATTATTGCAGATGATATATTTTTAATACAGAATGTTGCAGATACGGTAGCTTCATCAAATCCGCTGCGAATCATATCTGCTGAAGCCCTTTCTCCCAGTAAAAGGCCGATCGCTCCAAGTAAAATCGATTTACCAGCCCCTGTTTCACCAGTGAAAATGGTAAGCCCATCCTCAAGCTCGAGACTGAGTTCATCGATCAGTGCAAGATTTTTGATGTGAAGTTCCTGTATCATCGTGACAATCGCTTTTTATATGCTTTTCCCCAGTCAAGTTTTTTTCTCAGGAGAGCAAAATATGACCGTTCAGCCAGTTGGATAAGGTTGGTTTGAGCACCACCATAACTGACAATAACCTCATCATTGTATTGGAGTTGAATGGATTCCAGACCATCTGCGCTCAAGAGACACTCAGAGTTTGTTTCACTTACGACAAGTTTAACAAAATTATCAGCTGGTAAAATTATCGGGCGTTCAGTGAGAGAATGCGGGCAGATGGGAGTAAGTAGAAGTGCTTTGACATTAGGTTCAACAATAGGACCGCCTGCGGCCAGAGAGTATGCCGTTGAACCGTTTGGTGTTGCCACTATTATACCATCTGCAAAAAAATCGGTTATAAAGTCCTTACCATACCAGGCTGAGATTGCCGTCATTCTGGTTGTGTTAATTCTGTTGATAAATATATCATTGAGTGCCTGGTATGAAGCGATTTTATTACCCTCTCTGTAAATTGACGCCTCAAGCACCATTCTGCTGATTGTGCGGTAATTACCTTTACTAATTTGCGTCAGGCTTATTTCGATGTCCTCTGGACCAATGTCGGTAAGATACCCTAATCCACCAAGATTGATACCAACAACAGGTTTCTGAACAAAACGGCACATGTGTGCAACAGATAAAAATGTGCCATCACCGCCAATTGAAACAAGCGCTTCTGATAATTCAAGAAAATCACATTCTGATTTACACGGAGCGACACGTGGCGGGAGTTGTGATGTTGTAAAAGGATGAAAGTGTACTTTAGCACTTGTTTCTAAAGACCAGGCATGTATCCTTTCAAGGACATTTTTAATCTCCGGGGTTTCTTTATAAGCGACAATACCGAATGACGTAACAGGGTTCATAATCACCTGAGTTCAAATAATGTTGAGAGAATGGTTTCAAAATCGGGCCAGCGGTGCAAGATAAACTCGTCGTTGATTGTCGTGGTTCCGATACAGTGAAGTCCTGCGATGGCAAATGCGGCAGCCAATTCAGCATGATATGCGTATTCAAAATCAAACCCATCGAAATCCTTACCACCCTCCATCACAATCCCATCAGGCATCTCTCCATGGCGGGCACCTAAACGACGGATACAACTTTCGATGAGATCTATCCCGTCAGGTTCATCATTTCGAAGGTCTTCAAGGCCTCTGAAAACAGACTGCCCCTTTGCGGATGCTGCAAGAATCGTTAGGGATGGCAAATAAGGTTTAAAAGTGATTAATGGTTTACATTCAAGTTTTCTGCCCATAAGTTCGATTTTCTGCATAGTCAGAAGGCCGGTTGACCCGAATGATGTCCTTCCGGTCTCCTGAGCTGTAATTTTTGTACCCATTTTACGAATAAAATTGAGAACCGGTGCACTCCATGTTTCCAGCGGTAAATTACCAAGTACAAATGATCCTTTCTGGATGAGGCACCGGGCCGTTAACAAAATTGCACCGAGCACCTCGTCTCCCGGTAATGTTACGGGAATGACTGATCCATCATGTTCTTTTTGTGCAAAATCTGCGGTAAAAGAGTACTGCATACCCGAAGATGTCGCAGGTTTTTTCTGAAGCATTTTTATCCGTCGTGCAAGAGGATCAGTTTCCTTTTCAACGGTACTTTTTACTGATATGTCAAATCCAAAAAGCGATGCGATTGTTCGAAATGGACTTGAGAATGGAGTATTTATCAAAAACGAGAGTGTTCCATGTAAGCCCGATGCCAGGCCCAGAAGCATTGTGATATCATTTTCATCATGCAGCTTATTGATAGCGAAAAGTCCAGGCGGGTCGACAATCGAGATACCGGTGCTGCCGCTGTAATCATCAATGCTGATCTCGATGCCGTAGCGCCTGGCCCTGGTTTTCCAGGATTGAAGTCGTTTATTTGCTATTGAAGAAAATGCGATTGTTTTGCCCATGCCAAGCAGAGAGAACACAACAAGTTCCCGATAGGGAATTGACGGTGTGGTGATATTGATAAATTGTACCGGATCCTGCAGCAATGGGGTAACACTCCAGCAATTTTCAGACTGCTCAAACTGTGCACAGCCCTTGAAGGTATCAATCCAGAAATGTACAAGTGGTGTATCTGTAAAAGGAGAGAGTGTGATCGGTCTGCGCGACAGAAGAGATGCAATCACTGCAAGAACAAAGAGATCCGGGCTTGGTGGGAGCTGACAGGTACCTTTCATTGATTTGGCCGGTTTTACAGTTAGCAATTGAATCGGTTCCTTTCATTCGATGGAAATCCACCATTATCTGCAGCTATCCTTGATTTTGTATCTCTTGCTGTTTCAAAAAGATCTCCAATGGTATTGTTGTTGAGCCGCAGCTTGATTTCTTTGAGTATGTTAATGCAGTCATCAATCTGAGATTCGATATTGTCATGATTGGTTTCGAAAATATCTTTCCACATTGTATATGGTGAAGTTGCGATTCTGGTCATATCTCTGAAACCACCGGCAGTTAAACTGAGTGTTTCGGGAAAACGGTTTTCTACTGATTTGACATGATTAACTAACATCACAGAAAGAAGGTGTGGAATGTGACTGGTTGCTGCTACAATAAAATCATGGCTCTGTGCATCTATGATAAGCGTACGGCACCCCAGGTTGTTCCGAAGAAATTCTGCAAATTTATTAATCTCTTGTTCTGAGACATTATTGCGGGGTGTAAGAGCGTAAAGTGCATTTTGAAAGAGATCAGAGGTGGCTGCTGATGGGCCGCTTTTTTCTGATCCGGCCATTGGATGGGCGCCAATAAAACGGACATGTGGGGGTAATTCCAGAGATGCCGAGAGAATCTCTCTTTTTGTACTGCCGACATCAGTGATGATACACCCATCTTTGAGTTTGCAATCAGAAAGCCTGATGATTGCATTGATGATTGTCTTAATTGGTGAACAAAGAAACAGAATGTCTATTTTATCAATTTGCTCTTCCAGTTGCTCATAACGGAATCCGATGTCAATAGCCCCTGAATTGAGAGCAACTGAAATACCTTCAGCCGAGGAGAAACCGACAATTGTGCCCGGAAATTCAGATGCTTTAAGAGAAAGGCCAATTGACGCTCCAAGTAGGCCTGTGCTAAAGATGCCGATACATGAGGGGTTATTGATCATTCGTTAATGCTGCCGTTATCAGGTAGAGTACTACTCACGGTGTGGGTAGTTCATTTTTAATTACATTGAAAAGAGATTTACTGCGTTTTTCTGGTACCGTCCTTATAAGCTTTGACCGTCTGTTTCATTTTATTGATAAGATCGGTGTTATCTTTACTCTGTTCGATTAGAGAAACAAGTGCACTGCCTACAATAACACCTTCTGCGCCGGTCGCTGTGATTTGCCGTACATGCTCCGGCGTAGATATTCCAAATCCCACTGCACAAGGTTTGTTTGAAACCGATTTTATTTTCGTTATGGTTTCTTTGATAGAATCGCTCGGTGCGCTATTAGTTCCCGTCGCTCCCAGTCTGCTAACGACATAGATAAACGAATCAACGTGTTTACATATTATTGATGTTCTTTCTGGTGGAGTCAATTCTGAGATGATAAACACTCTTCCAAGGCCTGTGTCTTTCATAGCTTTTGCAAGTGTGTCCGATTCTTCTGGCGGAAGATCCGCAACTAAGAGGCTGTCAATTCCTGCATCTGCGGCTTTACGGCAGAATATTTCGACTCCAACATGTTCTATTATGTTTGCGTAAAGAAGTAAACCAAATGGTATTTCTGAATAATTACGGACCTTTGATATCAGGGAAAAGAATGTATCTGGTTTGAGGCCTGCATTAATTGCCCGGATTGCGGCTCGCTGATTTACCGGACCATCGGCAACCGGATCTGAAAACGGATACCCTATTTCAAGAATGTCGGCTCCACCATCGATGTAGGCCTTCAGGATTGCTTCACTTCTGTCTAAATCAGGATCTCCTGCCACCGTGAATGGAATAAACGCAGCTTCATTTCTTTCTTTGAGTAGTTGAAACGTTTTTTGATATCTGTTCATATTGATTTTCCAAGGTAATCAGCGACAGAGAAAATATCCTTGTCTCCACGACCGCTGAGATTTATAATGATAGTCTGGTTTTTTGCAAGTTGTGGTGAACGTTTGAGTGTATAAGCAACAGCGTGTGAAGACTCCAGCGCCGGGATTATTCCCTCGAGTTCACATAACGCTGTAAATCCCCTGATCGCTTCTTCATCAGTTGCGTAAGTATAGTTTACCCGCTTTATGCCACTGAGGTAGGAGTGTTCAGGGCCGATTCCACTATAATCAAGACCTGCAGAGATCGAGTGAGTGTCGGCGATCTGACCGTTTTCGTCCTGAAGAACATACGAATAGGAACCATGGAGAATTCCTGGACGAGAATGTTTCGATTTGCACAAACGTGCCGCATGCTTTTTTCCATCAATCCCGTGACCACCAGCTTCTACCCCGGTGAGTATTACATCTTTATCTTCAATAAATGCACTGAAAATACCGATAGCGTTAGATCCTCCTCCGACACATGCAATAACTTCATGCGGGAGTGACCCTGTCTTTTCAAGAATCTGCTGTCGGGTTTCTTTTCCAATGATCGACTGGAATGTCCGAACCATGGTCGGGAAAGGGTAGGGGCCAAGCGCAGAACCAAAAACGTAATGAGTGTTTCTGACTGTTTTTGTCCAGTCTCTCATTGCTTCATTGACAGCATCCTTAAGTGTTTTGCCTCCACTGTCAACAGGGACAACTTTTGCGCCAAGAAGGTTCATCCGGAAAACATTGGAACGTTGTCTGGCAATATCAACGGTTCCCATATAAATTTTGCATTCCATTCCCAGTAATGCTGCTGCGGTCGCAGTTGCAACTCCATGCTGTCCTGCACCGGTTTCTGCAATGAGCCGTGTTTTTCCCATGTATCTGGCCAGAAGAGCCTGCCCGAGTGCATTGGTAATTTTGTGGGCACCGGTGTGGTTAAGATCTTCTCTTTTGAGATAAATTTTTGCTCCACCAAGTGACTCTGTCAGTCGGGAAGCAAAATACAGTGGTGTTGGACGACCATTGTACTCTTTCAAAAGTGATGCGTAGTGCTGCATGCATGAAGTGTCATTTGTAAATGCCTTAAAAGCGCGTTCCACTTCCTCAAGGGCTGGCATCAATGTCTCTGGTGCAAACATGCCACCAAATTTGCCGAAATATCCTTTTTTCATTTTGCTCTCATTCATAAAACCATTCTGCCAATTCTCGAAATTGATTTGATTCCCTTCGCTTTTGCCGTTGACCACCAGATCATAAAAGGTCTGCCAATAATATGTTTCTCATTCACAAGTCCGAAATACCTGGAATCGTATCCTGAGAGCCAGTTATCAGCGAGAAGGAAATAATGACGTTCTTTAACGATATATCTGTGTAATACAGTACCCTTTTTTATTGTGGTGAACTTTATCGAAATGTGGTTATCAGGACGAGTGTTTTTGAGATAATTCTCAAGCTGAATCCAGAAAAACCAGTAGTTTCGAAGATTATCGGGTAATTCTCCCAAAGCTCCCGAATAAAGAGAAAACCCTTTTATAATATAATCGTTGCAAGTAGAATCGTCTATCATCACATTTGCCGAAAATTGAATCGGTTCTTTTCCTGTTTCCTGCCTGATCAGCGAAAATGCAAAAAAGTAATCCCGGATTTTAAGGCTGTCCAATACCAGGGTATCGCCAATTGAAGGAATTGAATACTCTTCCAAAAAATCTCTGGGTGAAAACTCTCCGGGAATAAGATCAAAAGTGACTTGTGTCTGGTCTGTTTTGTATCCGGAATTTTTGTTTCTGAATAAAGCGCTGTCTATTGAAATTGTGTCTCCCGCAATACCTGCGATTCGAAGACAGTTACGCAGCCCTGGATTTATGGGCTGTTTGAAAAGCACCGGCTGATGCAACCCGGGGTGGAAAATTGATCTGAACAGCGGTAGTGAAAATGTTTTAAAAACAAGGGTACGGTCGCCGGAATAGATCGATGGAACCATCTGGTCACTTTGGATGACTGTTGAATCAATAAAACAATATTTGACAAGTAAGGCGATCCCGGCAATTATGACTATCCTGATGATTAACCTGACAAAAAGAGTTTTTATGTCAATAGCACTGTTTAAATGAGCATTTGACACCATTACTACTCCCTGTTCAAGACCGCAAGAAACGCTTCCTGCGGGATCTCCACATTTCCCACCTGTTTCATCCGCTTTTTACCCTCTTTCTGTTTTTCGAGCAGTTTTCGTTTACGAGAGATATCTCCGCCGTAGCACTTGGAGGTAACATCTTTACGGTAAGGTTTAACGGTTGTACGTGCAATAACTTTATTTCCAATGGCAGCCTGTATAGCTACTTCAAATTGCTGACGGGGAATTAGTTCTTTGAGTTTTGATGTAATCGACTGACCATAGTAAAAGGCGTTATCCTTGTGAACTATTGATGAAAAAGCATCTACTGGTGAGCCGTTTATTAAAATATCGAGTTTAATCAGTGTGTCGCTTTCGTATCCGTCAAAGTCATAATCCATTGATGCATAGCCTTTGGAAAGGCTTTTCATTTTATCAAAGAAATCGATGATCATTTCGGACATCGGGATTCTGTAATGGAGGCACACACGTGTGGTGTCAAGGTACTCCATAGTCCCCATCTTACCCCGCTTTTCATCACAGAGCTTCATGAGAGAGCCGACATATTCTGTTGGCGTGATTATCTGAAGTTTTGCGATAGGCTCATAAATGGCATCACATTCCTGAGGCGATGGCATTTTAGCGGGACTTTCGATGTATACCTCTTCTCCCGATTTCAAAAGAGCTCTATATTTGACGTTGGGTACAGTTGTAATGATATTTACATTAAATTCTCTGAAGAGGCGCTCCTGTACAATTTCCATGTGCAACAGTCCAAGGAAGCCGGCTCTGAATCCAAACCCGAGCGCTGCTGATGTTTCGGGTTCATAACTGATCGAAGAATCATTGAGCTTTAATTTTTCAAGTGATGAGCGTAGATCTTCGTAGTCAACTTTATCGACAGGATAAATTCCGCTGAATACCATAGGTTTAATCTCCCGGTATCCTTCAACGGCTTCATTGGTACCTTTGAGCCGCGTAGTTATTGTGTCACCAGTTTTGATGTCTGAAACAGTCCTGATGTTGGCGATAACATATCCGACCTCTCCAGAATTAAGAGTTTCTACTGGCACCCGTCCCATTCTGAAAAATCCGATCTCGTCGGCTTCATATTCTCTTCCGGTTGACAGGAATCGTATAGAATCCCCTCGTTTGAATGTGCCTCCGAAAACCCGAATATATGCTACGGCACCTCTGAATGCATCAAATTTGGAATCGAATACCAGTGCTTTGAGTGGTTCATCAGCCTTGCTGGAGGGTGGAGGAATTTCCTCGATTACCCGTTCAAGAATAGGGGCGATACCAAGTCCGGTTTTTGCACTGCATGCCAGAATTGTCTCGTTATCGATTCCAAGAAGATCTGCAACCTGTTTTCTGATCTCATCGGGACGTGCTGACGGGAGGTCAATCTTATTAATTACCGGAATAATCGCAAGATCGTTTTCCAGTGCAAGGTAAATATTGGTAAGTGTTTGTGCTTCAATGCCCTGTGATGCATCAACTACCAGTATCGCCCCTTCACATGCTGCGAGTGAGCGTGATACTTCATAGGAAAAGTCCACATGTCCCGGTGTATCGATAAGATTGAACTGATACTGTTTTCCATCTTCCGCCTTGTACATCATTCGGATAGGATGTGATTTGATTGTGATACCACGTTCGCGTTCAAGATCCATGTCATCCAGTACCTGGGCCTGCATTTTTTCTCTGGAAACGGTACTGGTCAGCTCAAGAAACCGATCAGCCAGAGTTGATTTGCCATGGTCGATGTGTGCGATTATGCAAAAATTTCGGATAAGTTCTGTTGTCACTTGTGTTCCTGAATTACTAAAAAGTTGATCAAATCAGCCGAGTGGTTAAAAAAATATAGCCGTAGAATATACTTCATGCTCAGAGTGAGTGTTCATTGAATAGATATAGAGCTTTGAGAATTTCATGTTTATACTGGTATGAAATTAGAATAGAATACATTCTCATACTACGGATTAACCATTGCAATCGTAATCAATAATGCAGAAAATGAATCTCATGGAAGTGACCAGAATTCTTTTAAGAAACGTCAAATATTATAGTACACAAAATTATAAACTGATGTATTTTTGCATTGCAAAACTTACGTGAATAGTTTTCAGTATATACGTAATCAGAGATGTGTAGTGCTCACTATAGTACCGATTAAGGGAAGAATAATTAAAACAGTACTTTTTTCTTAGTGTTGAAGTGTTGCCTGTATTGACATTTGGATCGCAGCCGTTATGACGAGTTGAAAAAATGATATTATTATCCGGAGTGAAATCGTACTTTGAGAGGTTTTTGAACTGAAAATCGTTTGAATTACCTTTTTAGAATGAAAAAAGTATGATAGAATTTTTAAATGCTTTTTGTGAGGTTTTTTCGTGCAAAAATTAATGAAAAATTTCAGATCCTATTTTGTTGCCGGAGCATTTGCTCTTATACCGGTGATTCTTTCCATTTTCCTGATATACAACTTCATTGTCTGGATTGATAATGTATTTCCGAGCCTGACAGGCATAGATCTTCCATTTGGTGTTGGATTCTTTTGTACAATCACAATTACCTTGGTTACCGGGATGGTTGCAAAAAATTATATCGGAAAGAAAATTATCAAGCTTGGAAATTCAATCATTGTGAGTGTACCGGTTTTGAATAAGGTCTTCCTGACTGTCCAACAGATCATGGATGTACTCGTTAATCAGAAAAAGAACGTTTTTGGAAAGGTAGTGCTGGTAGAGTTCCCCAAAGAGGAGAGCTGGTGTCTTGGGTTTGTTACATCACGGGACTTGCCTCATATTTCAAAGGCTATTGGCACTGATGTTATCACTGTTTATGTTCCGACAACACCAAACCCAACATCAGGGTTTCTTGTTTACACATCGGAATCAAAGGTGATTCCACTCGATATCAGTCCTGAGATGGCGGTTAAATCGATTGTGTCTGCCGGTATGGTCTCAAGTGGAAAAGATAATAATTTCGACAGCTCTGATGTTAACCTTGCGGAGGTACTGAAAAAATGGAAGTTATCAAAATCAATAATGAAGAATGGAGCAATCGATCCAAGGGATTGAGAGGTCTGAGTTTTACCCCAGTTTTTCAGGGTGATTTTTTTCTAATGCTGCTGAATTAAGAGTAATAGTGTGGTTTTGCCTGGTGGCAAATACAATATTGTGATGTACTGAAAAACTTTAATTCTAAAAGGTATCAGGGAATGCTGAAGGGATCGCTTGAATTTTCACTGACAGAGGACTCATGTTACCTGAAACTTATCGGGGCTATCACCTGGGAGGTGAGTGCTGACCTTGATACATTTCTTGCTTGTGTTTTAAACGAAGTTGTACTGAAAAAAGTATATTTCGATCTTTCCGCTACCTCATATATGGACAGTACAAGTCTTGGTGTCCTGGCTCATTTTAAGCGCCTGGGTTCACAGTATACTGTTGCCTTTATCATTTTAAACCCGACAGATGAGATTCTGAAAAACCTGCATGATGTCGGCCTGACCCGGATTTTTGAAATAGAGCGAGGTACAAAAGGACATCCGTTCTCCGGGAATGCAGTTCCTTCAAGTAAAGTCTATACCCCTAAAGAAATTGGCGTTCTGGTCAAAAAAACGCATCTTGCCTTAGTTACCATAGACGAAAAGAACCGTGAACTTTTTAATGAGATTGTTAAAAATATCGATGATGAAGACAAGGCGAAGCAGTGATTATACATAGCGACATAGTATATCGCGAATAGATCTGATTTTCCCCCATCCGCCTTCGGCACCTTCCCCCGTTAACGGGGGAAGGA
>JAFGIN010000155.1 GCA_016929595.1 Chitinispirillaceae bacterium | reverse complement strand
CTCCATCTGCAACCGGATCAATGCCGGTTCAGGCTTGTATTGCGGGAACAACGGTTACATTACCTGAAAACGCATTTGTTAACTCCGGATACCGATTTTCAGGGTGGGCAACTTCTGCAGCAGGATCTGTACAATATAGAGATAGAGATGAAATTGCATTGGGGACTGAGGACCTTGTATTATACGCGGTCTGGGTGGATCAGAACAGCATTGCCCCGGCAATTGTCCATGCACCATCACAGCTCATTGCCGGTAAAGCGGATACGCTTCTTTTCGCCGTAGACAACGGATCCCGTCCCGATCCGCTTACCATTGCACTACTCACCGTTCCACCGCTCGATCCGGCAATTTTCAGCATTGTTCCATCAGGGGCTGACTCGATCAGGATCGCAGTTACCAAATCGGCAGCTCCAATTACAGCTACTATAGGGATTATTACCAGTAATGGTAAGAAATGCGATACCACTATATATACGATCACACTGATCAGCCCCGATGCGACTCTCTGGAATACAACCTTTGTGGATCAAAATGCTGTTGAAGGATCGGCGTTCAAACTTGATCTTTCACAGTATCTCTCATCTGCAAATGGTTGCGGTATTTCGTTATCAGCGAATATTGGTACTATTGACCAGACCACCTGGAGTTACACTCCAAAATGGGGATCTGCTGCGCAAATTTTGGCTACTATTACTGCCAGAAAGGGTGAAGCAGCACTTACCTTAAGTGTTAACCTGAACGTTGCAGCAGGTGATACTGTAAAGCCTCGACTCAGCCTTGTTGATCCATCACTTGATGGAAAGAAGGTAAGCTCGGAACAAGTTGTTGTGGAATGTAAATCAACTGATTCAGGTGCGGGAATAGATAGTATTGTTTTTACCTGTGGAACAAAGACGGTTACGGGAACTCTACAGGGTGAAGATGTTTACAGCGGAGTAATCACGGGGCTGGTGAATAACACTCCGACACAGATTACTATTACTGCGACCGATAAGTCACAAAAGAGAAATAGAGCAACGTTCACTTTTTCTGTTACACGGGACTCCACCATACTTGATGCAGAGCAACCAGTGATCGTGAAGGTCGTGGGACCGGAGAGTGGGTCAAGAGTCAAGGAGGCAACGGGCAGTCTGACATTTACTGTAAATGACAATTCCGGCGTAGATTCGGTCTGGTGGACACTCAATGATGCCTTTGTTGCTGTGGTAACAACTTCGGGTGAAAATAAAAGTACCGTTAATTACACATTCACCAATTACGGAAATAATGCTATCAAGTTATTTGCGAAGGATAAGTCAGCCGCCGGTAACAAAGGATCACAAACCGTTACACTGATCTATAATACCGAAATGAGTGCGGTTACTCTGACAGCTCCGGCTGCAAATGCAACCGGCGTTACCACTTCGCCAATCTTTAAATGGAATGGTGGGGATGATGCGGATGGTGATGGTGTTACGTATACCGTTAACTATGGAACTTCACAGGAAAGTCTCACCGGAACTGCTGCTGTCACAGGGAAAACGGCAACACCCGGCACTTCTCTTGCGTATGCAAAGACCTATTACTGGCAGGTAACAGCAGCAAGTGCATCCACTGCGTTCCCTGACAAGGTACAATCTGCTGTCGGTACATTTACGACTGATGGCAGTCTGCCGACGATCTCTGCACAACCTCTATCAAAAACTGTAGAAGAGGGGCAGAGTGTAACATTCAGTGTAACTACCGACGGGTTCGGAACGATTTCATACCAGTGGCGACTCGATGGTGAGAATATTACCAGTAATGCTAACAGTGCGTCGTATACCATTTCTTCTGTGACAGCCAGTGTGAATAACAGAAAATATGATTGCATAGTGAAGAATGAGGTAGGGGAGGTTACCAGTAATGCCGCGACATTGACAGTGAACCCGATACCAACGTTCAAAGTATTATTTGTAACTGATGGAGGAACACCAAAACCTGATTCGCAGATGGTAAAACGTGGCGGGCTGGTTACAAAACCAGTTGCAGATCCTGTACGGAGCGGGTACCGATTTACCGGTTGGTATGAACTGAATGCCTCACATGATTTTGATTTTACAACTACGGAAATTACTGCTGACCTGTCCATTTATGCTGGCTGGAAAAAGGTGTATACGCTGACATATCATAAAAACAATGATGAAACTGGTAATGTGCCGGTTGGTCCGGTTGTGTATGATAGTGGCGCAAGTGTTACTATTGCAGGTAATACGGGGAATTTATCGAAAGAGGGTTACACTTTTAATGGGTGGAATAATTCGAATACAGGAACTGGAATACCTTATACTATCGGTAGTAATATAACAATTACAAATTCAAACGTGGATCTTTATGCTCAGTGGAAAATATTGACTCATAAATTTGAGTTCTACGATGGGTATTCAAGCGCGCTCGTAGCTACAAAATATTTTCAACATGGGCATTCATTGCAATTTGGTGACTTACCAGAAATACCAGAGAGAGTGGGATATGAAAATGGTAGATGGTCAGTTGAATATGGTACAACTATCACTAACGATACGAGAGTTACAGTTATTAATTGGCGGTTGAAACGATGCACTGTGACATTTAGTGGTAGTGGCTTTTTTCCAAAATACATGGATTCAACGAAAACCGTTGACTGGGGAACGAATTCTTTACCACTTCCATTTAAAGATGGTTTAAAGCATAGCGAATTAGAAGGGCAACTTTCAGGAACTGCTGTTTTATATACTGAAGATTCACCAAGTGGCATTTACGTGTACTATTTTACTATCACAGAGCTACCGATCACAGGAGATATTGAAGTCACTGTTGTGAGTTATGGCAGTGGAGGATAAAACAGGTAAATTGTTGATTTGTGTTGATATGTTTTAATATTCCGATTGCTTCGTATAAAGATCAAATGGGCCCTGCATTTGTATATTCTGTTTTCGGGCTTGCCGTTGGTGCTGGTGCATAGCATCAACGGCGGCTTTAATTGGTTGGGCAGAAGAAATACATTGTTGATTCAGGGCTGAATGCTACATTATATGGCAAATGAGCGGTACTGTAATGATGATACATTTAAAAACTATTTAAAAGAACTGGGTTTCACGTTGTACTGACGGTTGTTGATGTTAATGATGGGACGCATAGCAGTTTTGAGTATAGGGTTTAACAAAAATAGATACCGAAATTATTCAAGTTCGTGTGACACTGTCACCCCTGACAGTGAATTAGCGATAAAAATACCGGAACATATTTTATAGATAGGGGATTGAAGATTGCAGATGCCAAAATATCTACAACAAGTCGATGTTCGAGCATCTACAAGTCCCAAGATACAAAGGTACGAAGCTGATGGCGTGATGGAACCTTCGATTTAGGTTATATTTTCGGAACACAATATAGAGAGTTAATCTGCTCACAAAGCTTAAAACATGCCCCTGAGCAGTTTGCAGGAATCTCCTGTTTAAAACATCATCTCACTTCTGTACTGTAAGCAGTGCGTGTTGACGAGCGGCACCGGCAGCAAGCTGAACGATGTAGGTACCGGATGGAACAGTTGCAGTATTCCAGTCAGTCTGATAACTTCCTGCTTTACGATTAGCCTGAACCAGCGTTTCAACTTTTTTACCCGAAAGAGAGAAGATTTTCAACGTTGTCATTTGCTCGCCGGATTGTATCTGATACCGCATCGTGACCTGATGTATGCCTGCAATACAGTTGAGTTCCTGCTGAGAGTGCTTAGTATTTGCAGGGGAGGAGGTCGCAACTTTTCCAGGTGGATCATATTCATAGAAAGTTCCTACAGCTTCTGTGTACACTTTCTGTGCAGTTTCATAGGTGCCTCGAAACCATAATACAGCTTCTTTGCCCGGTTTCCATTTTGGGACAATCGGTCGGAAATTGTCTTTAGTAGAGTTGGCGGTAACAGGTTCCCATTTCCAGGTGGCACCCAGATCTTTGGTTGTGCCTCGCCAGATTTCCCTTTTTGATGATGGTTTAGCATTATCATCACCAGGGTTGTATGCAGTGCTGAGGTAGATCCTGTTTGGATCATCAGGGTTAACAGAGCCTAAACCGATATAATCATGCTCGTTTCCATAAAAAAACGTACCTGCTTTACCGATGTAGTGAACTGACCATTTGGTGCCATTGAAGCGTGCATAGAAATTCCGGTGATCTTCTTTCTTGTCATCTGCACGTGCCTTAAAGAGAATTACAATGGTACTGTCATCATAGCGTGCGATATCATGCTGCCAGCAGCGTCCCATTTCGACTCCATTCACCATGGTACCATGCTCGAATACTTTTGTAAATGCTTCAAAGGTTGGAATTTTGTTTTTGCTATAAATGTCATCATCTGCGAGAACACCTTCGGTGTTATACATTTTTCCACCTTTAATATACCCATGATAAATGCTTGTTTTTTGATCTCTCGGATGTTCTTCTGTAAAAACCATATCAATTCTGTCTTTACCATTCCCCCAGTATTTGTAGTATCCTTTATTATACGTGTTGCTTGAGTTTGTTGTCAGTTGACTACCGTATTTCCAGGTTTGCCCGTTATCATCAGAGTAGATGAAATTTGGAGCCCTGTCAAAAACTCGTCCACAGCTGTAGATACGCTTTTCATCAGATAAATAATAAAGATTAGAATAGGCAACTTTGCAATCACTGACACTGCCCCATTGACTCCAGTTAACTGACTTTTCATTTGACCAGCTGCCGTTACTGTAAATACTGTAACGATGCTTTGAATCGTAATGGTGCGCCCACATGGCAATGTAGTTTCCATTTGGAGCAATTAAAAGACCGGGAGAGTTATGGTCATCGGAATATTCAAGTCCCCCAAAACGTTTTGAACCTTCATATTTCATGTTTTGAATATCGAAAATAGCAAGGTCAACACCGCTACTCATATTTGCAGAACCGACAATCAGTTTGTTTTTTACTGTATCGATTACAGCTCGTTCATCCTGAAACCAGCACCATGATCCGTTGCTTGCAAATTGCTGAACTTTACCATCAACCCAATTGCTCCCCGTTGCCGCAATGGAGTTTATAATAAATAAAAATGTAATCACACAACTGTGTATCATGCAAGTTGATTTGTTCATAACTTCCCCTCCCCCCAAAATGTACCTTTCACTATCCTGTTTCAAATGCTTTAATAAATTCTGCTTTCAGGGCAGACTCACTATTGATTGAGGATTAATACTGCTTTTAATAACAATCACCCCTGCAGATGTTGGAATATTTCGTTTTATTGAAAACTCCTTTGATCGACCTATCAGATCAAAATAGTGTATTTTTTGCTGTGATGGTGCTACTTGTATAGAAGTTGTAACTGGCTTTATGTCAATGGCGACCAGTGAATTAAAATATCTGACTGCTGCTGTGGCGGCCCAGAGGAATCCGGCTGTACCGTGTGAATTTCCGGCGGCGGCTTTTTTGGCATTAAGATAATCATCTGCAGTTCCTGTTTTAGGCCAGAAGCCTTCGGCAACATTACCAAGTTTTCCGGAGGAATCCAGGTATTTTGCGACTGCCATCCATCCTTTTTTTGCAGGTTCAAGATAGTTTTCCTTGTCTAGTATACCAAGTTGAAGGCCGGTAAAGAGAGCAAAAATGAACATTGAAGTTCCAGAGGTCTCTTCCCAGTTCTTACTACTTGTACTACCGAGCAACTGATGCCACATGCCATTTTGCAGTTGAACATCAATCAAACCCTTCATGTGCTTCTTATAATAACTGAGAATCGTGTCATATTTTGGATGCGTCTTGGGAAGTACCTGAAGCATCTCAGCTGAACTTGCGGCACCCCACCCGTTTCCACGCCCCCAGAACTGGTGCGCCAGATCTTTATGGTGCCAGTACAGGCCATTACTCTGCTGAAGGTTTTTCATATAAGATGACAGGTAATCAGCGAAGAAATTGAGATAGACTGTGTCTTTCGTTGCGCGGTATGCCTGCACATGGAGCGAGCCGGTCATGTAAGTATCATCAATGGCGTTTCTAATATGTCCTTTCATTTGTATATTACCTTTAGCTGCATCAATGCCGAGCTTCAGTTGCTGCTCATTTTGGTTGTGAAGATAAAGATGGAGAGGGAGAATGCCACACGAATTTGTATCGATATTACTGGTTTTAATTACCTGTGTTCGATTGTAGCGGTTATTAATATTTTTATAGTAAGTACTGTCACCAATCGCATCCCCAAGGATACATGCACCATAAAAGGAACAGATTTCAGCATAGTAATTGGTAGTAGAGGGATTGGTACCAGATCCAGTTGTCCAATAGTTTGCAGCCCGCTTCCCTTTTTCGATCGCAGAGGCTAAAACATCCTCATTAGAGTAATTTTGTGAAACGCTGAAAGAAAACGCTCCCGTAATGAGCAATAACGAAACAGGTAAACGGATCTTCCTGTGAGTATCGGACATAAAAACTCCTTCCTTGTTTTTGGTATCTTCAACAGACTTCTTAACGACTATAGGTTAACCGCCTAAGTGTCAGGCTGCATTTAAACTATTATGATTGGTACCACCAGCATCATTTAATATAAGCTAAGGAAAAGTAAGTGAATCAGATAAATTCATTATTCTTATATATTGTGTACACATTATGCATACATGAGATGTTACAACGAAAACAATGCTTATTAGTAACTATTCAGGTATGAAAAATTTCGATTTCTCTCATCATGATCCCGCAAAAGTCGAAACCAGGGTAGGTGGGGCGCACAAAACGTTCATGATTCGACAACGCGAGCGGCTTTGTAACCATAGTTTTAGAATGAATATTCTTTGATGTTGCAATAAAACAATCATGTGGTGGATTATCTTTTTTGCACATATACGCCATTTGATTTTCTTTGTGAATTAATCATGCCTTTTTTCTGTAAGGTTCTCCCCGATAGATTAAGCATTGATGAATTGGAGTTAGAAATTGCTTTTCTATCCTGCACTGCAATTGACAACCGTCTCTGGCTACCAGTCTGATGCATTGCTGATCTCTTTTGTATAATGGCATCAGTTGTTAGAGAACTAAATCTGAACCAGTCAAGATGAAAGGGCTCTCCGGAACCTTTGTAGATAAAGTAAATGTTTTTCAGGCCACTGCAATTTGACAGGCTACAGGAATATGTTTTCCATGTCGTCCACCCTCCGGTTCCTGGTATAGTGCAACTTCCGACGAGAGTGCCGTTTTCAGTACCAATCCGTATCTCAATTGTACCTCCATTTGATGCACTGGAGGCTCGTACTTCAAAGGATTTTGCTCCACCACCAAAATCGACGCCTTTAAGACTGGTATAGTCACCATCCTGAATGTCTGTCAGCATAACATGTCTTCCATCAAAGAATTCCGTTTCAATGCCGCTCTGCTTCCAGATCGTCTCGGATTGGATGGTATCATATGGATTAAGGTGTTTGATTTGTGCGGGGCCTTCAGAGGTAACAATTACTTTCTGTATGGTACCGTCGTTATTGTGATGCAGCAGATCGACGGATGCATTGCGCTTGTATACCTTATCAGATATGCGTCGGTCATGATAAAACATGTACCATTGACCTTTGTAATTGATTGGTCCGCCATGACTGTTGTTATACTGGTTTATGTTCTGCCCGTTAAGCGTCGGATTATCCAGAAAGGTACCTTTGTGAACCCATCCGGACATCGGGTTGTCGCTCATGCAGTAATCAAGGGTTGAGGCACCACTTGTGGGGTACGAAAAGTAGTAAGCGTTATTGTATTTGTGTATAAAAGGTCCCTCGAAAGAATTAGGGGCTTCGATGGTAAGCGCTGTTCCGGAAACAGATTTCATGTCATCGTTGATTTTAATTATCTTGAGGTTTTTACCATAGGGGTGCTTGCTGTTTTCGCCTCCTCCAAAAGTAAGATAGGCATTAATGCCATTAGCGGTGCTGTCGAGAAATATGCATGGATCAAACAGCCAGTTAACATCGCAATTTGTCATGTTTTTGGTAATGAGAGCTTTACCCAGTGCGTCGGTATATGGGCCTTCAGGTCTGTCTGCAACTGCCACCCCGATACTGGTCGCACCATTGGGAAAATAGAGCCAGACCTTGCCATCGCGAACGCAGGCAGTTGGAGCATATGCCTGTCCGGCCCACTTTGTAACTTCCTTTACTTTAAAAACCAGACCGTGATCTGTCCAGTTGACCATGTCATCAGTAGAGACAAGTGTATAATTGATGAGATTATAACTGTCTACATTTTCTTCATCACTCGAACAGATCACATAAAGACGTCCTTCAAAGATAAACGGATTGGGGTCTGCGGTAAACCGATGAGAAATTATAGGATTGTCACCGAAAACCGTTGTAATCACTATTGCTATTCCTATCAGAAAGTTAACTGATTTTCTCAAAATGTTACCAGCGTTCATAATCACTCCTGTCTAAATAAGATTAATAGTTGTCTAATATCAAGGCCTATTCAGAAAAACACATATTCCCACGAGAATTTCACCCTGACTATCATTATTTATAATGAATCAAAAGGTCATTTTTGCCCTGATTACTATAGCATAATCGGATCCAGGACTGATCTCGTACTGTATGCGCAATAACACACTCATCAATCAATCCAGTCCATTTATAATCACCATCAGATTCTGCACCGATTCTCAATGACACTTCATTTGTTAATGCTATTACACCTGAGATATTTCCGTTTGCACCTCCGGTAACTTCTACACCGTCAATGTATAGTCGGCACACGCTTTTATCAGAGCGGTCAAATACTGCAGCTACGAAATGCCATGCGGTTGTGTCACCAAAAGGGGATTCTTCTTTTGACCAGCAATCAAATGCTCCGTCAGCTCCCCAGGATGTTCCTGCGCTTGCAGCAAAAAAGTGCAGTTGATCAGTTGTTTGAAATGAAAGGGTCCAGCCATAATCGGCATTTGGATTTCCACCGCTGGATTTCGCCATGATTGTCTGCAGACCGGTCGTCGAACGTTTGACCCATGCACTTAGAGTCAAATCGGAATTTCCTGTGTTGAGTACATTACCCATATCGATAAATGCGCCGGAATCATCAAACCGCTGCCCGATCCCGATTATACCGGGAGAGGAACGCGCAGGCCCGATTCGTAAACCATGGAAATGGTTTGGTGTTGCATCGTGAACTGTATCTGTAGTTTCATCAAGATGCCAGACGCCCTGAAATCCAGCTGCCGTATCAAATACTACATTTTCAGGGACTTCTGCTGCATCAGGGTTACCCCAGTACATGGTAATACATTGTGTACTATTGTTTCCATAAATCGAATCAACTCTGACCCAGATCTCAGCCTGCCCGGAAATTATATCCCACCGCTCGATTTCATAAGCAAGCAGAATTGAATCAGTCCGGAAAAAACGCAGATCACTGCCATTGTTTTTTGTCTGGAAAAAATCAAAGTTACTTCTGGTTAATCGGATAACAGCAGGAAAATTGGTAACATTGCCGCTTACATTAGCACCGGAAGCAGTTGTATTGAGATAAAGGTGACGAGCATACTTCCAATGAGTGTTTTTGACAACTACCGTATCATTGGGTGTGACCTCCACGTCGTACCGCAATATATCCGGGGCAGGATCAGATTGTTTTGCTCGACAGAGAGGAGGCAGGTGTCTGGCCGGTACATCTTTTACAAATACAAAAATTGATGTATCAGTAAAAGGTGCATAAATGGTTGTTCCCGGTATATACAGATACCCTGCACTGTTATCGTTGATTTTTCCAGGGAGTGCGATCAGCATCGCTCCTGGTTCTCGCAAAGTGTCAATAGGTACCTCGATATCCTCTCCGGCGACTCTAATCCCGGTAATCAGAGTTCGTTTATTACTCTTCAAATCCATTGCCTGAATTGTATATTCTCCTTCGCCGGTATTATTGAATGTATAGTAGCCGCTGTCATCAGTAGTTGCTGCGGATGCAATGGTGCTTAAATTGTCAATGAATGGATTAAAATCTGACGGCAGGAGATAAACTTGTGTATTAACCGATGCGCTTTTGTCATCATTGATAAACACTCCGCACACTGTATTACCTCCTTCGGTACCACCTCCGGATACACGTTGCGGCGAACAGTTCGAAATAAACAATAGTGCTGTTAAACAAGCGGTCACCAGGGCTGCGAGTATTAATGCTGATCTATTCACTGGTGCCTCCAGGCAACCGGGTGACAGGAAAAAGCTGGATGTTGCATTGGTAAATACAATCCGGATCCTGTTCATCATTGGCTAAAAGCAGCAGCTTTTTTCTGAATGACTGCGCTTCAGATTTTGCTGCGGCATAGCTTTTATCTGATAGTGTCAATGAAACGAAGGATATGTCGCGTATGTTATGATCGTGCTCTTTAAGCGAACGCTTTGCCATATCCATGGTAGTAAGCTGGAAGTTGGCAAGTTGAACTGAATGGACTTCATCACCGGTGCTTACGACTGCTTCACATGACCGGTAATAATCATTGCTGTCTCTGGCGATAAATCCCAGCCGTTCCAGTTCATGGACAGCCGTTTCGGCTTCCTCAGGTTTGATTGGCGGGTCAAGTTTCGAAGCAAGTGCACTGTAATCATCCTTGAAATCGAAAAAACAGAGCAGGTCCCGGATATAGACGTAGTACCACTGGGAAAAAATCGACATTTGATCTTTACTCATGTATGTCAGTTCACTTTTTCTCATTGCAAGAAGTTCATCGAGATAGAGTTTCTTTTCTTCAATACATTTTGCCTGGGTATATCTAACCAATTGGTTCAGATATCGACGTTCACGAGTCGCGAGGTTAATTATTTTACCAAGCTTTTTACTCATCTCTTCATTGAGATTTTTTTTACCTGATATGACATTTGCAAGAAAGCCTGTAGAAGTGATGTCCATTTTTTTCAGTACCTCCCGATGAGTCAGCGGATTACGGAACTGTTTCTGTTCCAGAAAGTAATCCTTCAGATATTCACGATAGTTGAGGTAGTTGTATATTGATGGCATCTATGTCCTTTCTGCTTACCTTGAGTAATATAAATTATTTTTTAAGAAAATGCTGAAGATTTGCAATGCATTGAAAAGTAAGTATTTATATAGTAAAAAAGTACTATTGATTGCTTACTTTGCTATACAATAAATAGCAATTATTTCTTCAGGAAAATGCTGTTTTATGTAATCGTGGTTAAAAGGATGGATTTTCAACCACAAAAAAACGCTGGATAGTAAGAAATGATACAGATGGTGGAGTGGAGCGTTCATTATGACTCATAATTAATCTGGTAAACGATCGTTCGAAAGTTAAAAAACTCACCATCTGCAGGGTACTTTTTCTCTGGTGTACCAATTTTTTTCGCATTATACTACAAACGGCTGAAATGTTAAACATTTGTGCTAATTGCAAACATCGCATATTCCGCGGCCCCTATCCCATCCTTCCCCCGT
>JAFGIN010000154.1 GCA_016929595.1 Chitinispirillaceae bacterium | reverse complement strand
CCATCCTTCCCCCGTTAACGGGGGAAGGTGCCGAAGGCGGATGGGGGAAAATCAGATCTATTCGCGATATACTATGTCGCTATGTATTTTTTTCGTGTATTTCGTGCCTTTCGTGGTTCCTCATTCTCTCAAAGACCACCAAGCGCCGCAATCCTCGCTTCTATCTCTCCATTAGACAGCTCTGCAAACCTCTGTGGTAAAAAGCAATTGTCCGTACACTCTTTTACAGCAAGATAGTCCATGAATTCAAGGCGTTTTGTGTGGGCTGATGGAAAGCGGTATGTGAACATCAAGTCGTCCCTGGCGTTTAAGATCGATTTCGATAAGATCCGGCCTGCTTGTCGCAAATATCCATATAATCTTTCCCCGGTTGGCAGTATCAGACATCTCTTTGGCAAGCATCGCATATACTCGCCCGGAAATGCCGGTTTCATCACCGTCGGAACGTTTTCCGGTTGCCTGGTCAGCTTCATCGACAAATACGACAACGTTCCCTGATACATGAAGAATACTGAATATTTTTTCATGATTTCCCTCTGTCGCACCAACCCATTTGTCTCTGAAATTCTTGAGTTCGACAAAGGGAACTCCGCATTCGCCAGCGAAGCATTTGACAAGCCACGTCTTTCCTGTACCGATCCGTCCCGAAATAAGGTATCCCATGGGCAATGCTGCGGAAACACCCTTTTTAATAAGGTTGGAATCTTCACGCAGCCAGTTCTTGACCGTTTTATGCCCTGCAACACTGTCTAATGTTAATTTTGATTCAAGAAACTCCAGTTTCCCGTAAGCTTCCTTTTCGATACTTTCTTTCTTGATCGCACTAAGAAATTCCGGAGTGATTTCTATATTGTTTCGCACCGCCCTGAACAACGTAGTCCTGATCGCTACCCGGCTGAGCCCGACAAGGCGTTCTGCCAGAAACTTCGCATCAAGCTTGCAATACAATTCCAAACGCCTCTTCTTTTTTAAATAGCGACCCGATAAATTCTGTGATTTCAGTACTATCGGGAAGTTTTATCCCAATTTTTGCATTGTGAGCACTTCCGGAAATAAGATTATGTATATCAAGAAGATTTTCAGTAAGTAAACAGATCATCACCCCCAAGTCACGATAGGACGAGTCTTCTGCCCAGTTAAGGATTTTTATGATCTGACTTCCGTTTAAGCTGTGTAAACTGTTTCCCGGTACGGTCAAGTTCAGCTTCGATAACCGAAAGATTTTCAGAATTGTTACTGTGGACCGTGTTCCTTAACAGAAGTACTGCCTGATACGTCGGTTCCCTGCTGCGCTACAGACGGCGAAGCCAGTCCGAATGCAGTTTCGAATTCAGCAAGAGCCTGCTCGGCAAGCGCTGCCTGCTCAGCTTCTTTCATCTCAACCTGACTTGTATCTATAGTATTTGATGCAACCCGTGCACGCCCTGCAGCTTTATCTCTCCTCTCGTTAAGATACTCTTCCACACGGTTAAGCGTGTCTCCACTACCTCCGATTTCCGATACCATTCCTTTAGCCATTTCCTGAAGTTCCGCCTGAGCCTCCATCATTTCCGTCTCTGAGATCATTCGTTTGAGCTTCTCAATTTTTGCCTGAGCTTCCGAAACAGCAACATCCCTTGTCTTGAGCAGTTTCTTATATGTCGTATCTGTATCTTCAAGCTGCTGACGGTTCTCCTCGAGCTGAGTCTTTACGGTCTGAAGCTCCAGCGCCATCTGACCTGCGAGACTTCTGTTACCCGCTTTGATATTGGCAGCTATGCGTGCGGTCAGTTCCTTTTCTTTAGCTTCAAGGTTTTTAACCTGACGCATCAGCCGTTCGACAAAACCAGCATGAGTAGCAAGATTGTCATTAAAACGTGCAATCTGCTTTCGTAGATTCTCCTTTTCAGCTTCAATAAGCGCTGCCGGGTTTGACTTTTCAATACCCGATATAAACAAACTCAGAAAACCTCTGAACAACGTTCCAATTCTCTTCATCATAAAGCAGGTGCACCTTTCTTATGTTATTAATTTTATTTACCACTACCTCAACTACTGTTTGTATGTTAACATAAACCGTTTCATCCTTTCCAGAGCATCCTGCAATTCATCTACTCTTGGAAGGTAAACAACCCTGAAATGGTCCGGCTCACCCCAGTTAAACCCGGTTCCATGTACCAGAAGTATCTTTTCTGCCCGTAACAGATCAAGCACAAATTTTTCATCACTGGTGATACCGAATTTCTTCATATCCACCTTCGGGAAACAGTAAAATGCCGCTTTGGGTTTAACGCATGATATTCCATCGATTTGATTGAGTAAGCTAATGCAAAGATCCCGCTGTTCCCTTAACCTTCCACCCTCTCTGGTAAGATCAAATATACTCTGATACCCACCGAGTGCAGTCTGAATAATCGATTGTCCGGGAACATTACTACACAGACGCATCGATGCAAGCATTGTCAGACCGTCAATATAATCTTTTGCAGGCTCTTTACGGCCACTGACAATCATCCAGCCGACACGAAATCCTGCGATACGATAAGTTTTGGACAAGCCATTAAATGTTATGAATAAAAGATCATCAGCCAGTGATGCCGTCGAGGTGTGAGATAGCCCTTCGTAAATAATCTTGTCGTAAATCTCATCAGAAAAAACTATCAGATTGTTTTCACGCGCGATCTGAATCATATCTTTTAAAAGTGACTCCGGATACAGCGCACCAGTGGGATTATTTGGATTGATTATCACAATTCCCTTTGTACGCTCGGAAACTTTTTTCCGTATATCGGCAAGATCGGGTAACCAGTCCGACTGCTCATCACACAGATAATGAACTGCCTTCCCGCCGGCAAGGTTTACAGCTGCAGTCCACAGCGGATAATCAGGTGATGGTACCAGAATCTCATCGCCACTGTCAAGCAACGCCTGCATCGACATGACAATCACTTCACTGACACCGTTACCGACATATATATCATCGATTTCAACATTCCTGATATTTTTCTGCTGACAATACTGCATGACAGCTTTACGTGCAGAAAACAGTCCCCTTGAATCACAATACCCCTGTGTCGTATTGAGATTTATCTTCATATCATGGATAATCTCATCAGGAGCAAACAGCCCGAACGGAGCCGGATTCCCGGTGTTGAGTTTCAGAACCTGGTATCCTTCCTCCTCAAGCCGCATAGCCTCATCAAGAACCGGACCACGGATATCATATAAAACGTTATCTAACTTCGATGATTTTTTTATATTGTACATTCTATCACTCCCGGGAGCTCCCCAGACAATTTTTCGAAATGAATATTTCTACAATAAGCAGCAATGACTTTTCATGCCCATCTCCTACAAAAGTAAAATAATTCAACGCATCACATATATCCATTATATTGATAAGGCATAGTTAATTGCAATCACCGCTATCACGCCATAGGAGATTTAAAGGACCACCGTTTGCTCAATTAAATTGTTTCTCAGAGAATTAAGATCTTAGAAATTGTTTATTTCACTGGCCCCTCAAGGGTGCTTTTGAGCTTTATTGTCAAATTTACCTTAAAAATCTTAATAAGGAGCAGCAGTATGAATGAACCAGGTAAAAACGTGCTTAAAGATCTTCCACCATTCAAACTTCCACCACTCCCATACGCGCAGGATGCGCTTCAACCGGTTATCTCATCCAGCACAATCTCATTTCACTATCTCAAACATCACCAGAAATATATAAATACCACAAACGAGATAATTTCCGGCACCGCATTCGAGAAGTCCACGCTTGAGCAGATAATTAAATCTACCGCCCAGGAGTCGCAGTATCAAAAACTGTATAATAACGCAGGACAGACGTTCAATCACTGGTTTTACTGGAACAGCATGAAACCATCCGGCGGTGGAATCCCTCAGGGGGCAACAGGGGCGGCAATAACCAGGTCGTTCGGCAGCTTCGATTCCTTTGCCAAGGAACTTTTCAATACATCATCAAAACTCTTCGGCAGCGGATGGACATGGCTTGTCAAGGACAACAGTGGTTCACTGAAAATAATCAATACAGCTAATGGGGACACCCCTTTGACTATGGGCCTTACACCGTTGATTACAATTGACCTCTGGGAACATGCATACTACCTGGACTATCAGAATAAACGTGATGAATATGCACTATCGGTAATCAATAAATGCCTGAATTGGGAATTTGCGGATATAAATTTTGGGGGATAATAATTTCAGGCCCACCCATGCGTACAGACGCCATGCCATGGCGTCTGTACGGTGCCCCGCGTTTTGCGTGGGGTGTGCGTTTTACGTGGGGTATGCGTTTTACGTAGGGTATGCGTTTTTTCGCAAAATTTCAAAAATTCCCATCACGCCAATTGATTTTTTATAAAACCAGCGTACCAGTATCCGCTTTTCTTGATTGTACGTGTCAGCGTTTTGTAATCGATATGGACCAGACCGAAACGTTTCGCATAGCCCCTTGCCCACTCAAAATTGTCCATCAGCGACCAGTAATAGAACCCTCGCAGATCAACACCATCATTAATCGCCTTGAAACAGGACTCAAGATGCCTCTGCAGATACTCCCTGCGATCCTCATCATCGATCTGGCCATCACTCTGCACTTTGTCAGGAGCAGCCATACCGTTTTCTGTTACATACAGCGGTATTGGAGCATATTCAGTGGAAATCCATTTCAATAGTTCGTAAAGGCCCTGAGGATAGATTTCCCAATCCATTTCAGTGTATTTCGCCCCCGGAACGGGTTGGTTATTGATTTGAGATAACCAGTTCATCGACTGGCCAACCTCCCCATCATATAATCTGAACCGGAAATAATAGTTAATCCCCAGAAAATCCGGTCGGTTGTTTTTTATTTTTTCCATGTCCCCATCAAGAATTACCGGGTTGATACCAAGATTTTTGAGATTCTCCGCTACCTGTTGAGGATAGGAACCATTAATACCCGGCTCAAGAAACCACCTGTTCCACATCCCATCAACCATCAGCATTTTTTGCCGGGCAGCCTCGGATCCGTCCATGTTGTGAACCGGCGACAAACAATGAACTATACCCACATTACCCGAAACACAAAGTTTTTTAAACCGCTCGTACGCGGCAGCATGCGCGAGGTTAATGTGGTGAGAACCCTGGATTGCCATCTGAGGATCTTGAAACCCCGGAGCAAAATTCCCCGTTTGATATCCACCAATCGCAATGATGTACGCTTCATTAAACGTAGCCCATTTTTTAACCCTGTCACCATATCTTCTGAAGCAGAACTCGGCATAATCCGCAAACGCATCAATTATTCCCCGATGGGGCCATCCACCTTTGTCACTCAATGCCTGCGGAAGATCCCAATGAAAAAGAGTCACATTCGGATCGATCTGCGCATTAAGCAACTCATCAATAAGGTTATCGTAGAATCGCGCCCCGGCTTCATTGACTTTACCTGTTCCCTCCGGAAAGATCCGTGACCATGAGATCGAAAAACGGTATCCGGTATGATTCATCGACTTTATCATGGCAACATCTTCTTTATACCGGTGATAATGATCTGCCGCAATATCACCCGTGTCTCCATTTTCGATTTTTCCTGGTGTGTGCGAATAGGTATCCCAGATCGACACCCCCCGTCCCCCTTCGTTCCAGCCACCCTCAACCTGGTATGCCGCAGTTGCAGCCCCAAAGATGAAACCTTTCGGAAATTTCCCGATACTCATGCCGCATCCTTTTTTATTTTTGCAGTTTCTTGATGTATCTATCGAAAATAATTAATCTCAATAGGATAGTATTAATTACTTCACATCATAAAATTAGTGGGAGTATTAACTCAATTCATTTTTTAAACCTGTAGTTTTATAAAACATTCCAAACTTCCATGTTGTAGAAATGTTGTATTAGCTATAAAATTAGCCTGACAACAACTATGTTATTATTATTATTTAATCAACTTTTTTTTCTGTCCTGAATTACAAGCAAAAATATTCCGTTATACTTCGGTCGGTTAAAATATCATACATTAGTGCTAATGGCAAATATCGCATATTTCACAGCCCCTATCCCATCCTTCCCCCGT
>JAFGIN010000153.1 GCA_016929595.1 Chitinispirillaceae bacterium | reverse complement strand
TTATAGATACTCTTTCGATAAAACATGCAACTTTTTGGTGGGTCTGTTTAAATTGTTTAATGGGTTCGTTCTTTTCCGGCGGTAGCAGATATTAGCGATTTCATTATTATCAGCACTATTTTCGATATTAGTTATCGGGCCCGCTGTCGGCATCTGAATCTGAATCGGGATCGATTCTCAATTATTGTGCTTCCGATATCAATTCCAACCCTGGCTCCGAAACGAAAATCGTTGCATTATGAGACAGTTAATATATTTTATTATGAAAAAGAAGGGGTCTGGTGCTGGGATTTTTTTTGTAATTATTCAACACAATAAAACGTTTCACATATATTGTGATCTAAATTATGTGCTCCTGTCTTTCAGTTATCTATTGTATTATTTTACGATTACATCAGGAGACAAGGTATATGGAGAAAAAAACGTTCACTTTACTGATAGTACTGCTTACGGCTGGTTTTGCGGCTGAAGAATTAACTGTTGATTGTCTTTCAGAGGTGGTGCAATCGGGTGCACGCTTTCCATTGCGTGTTACATTTTCCGAACCGATGATCCCTTTTGGATTTCCACATGATTCGGTATCACCAGCACCATTGCTCAATCCACATATTATTGGTAAATGGAGCTGGAGTTCCCAGAGTACGCTTCAGTTCGTACCCGATAGCCCCTGGCCTTATGGAAAACGGTACAAGTTAAACATTTCTAAACAATTCGAATCAAAAGTTTCCCATATAAAACTTAGAAAACCCTTTACCAGTGCGTTTTACTGCAGCGGATCATTCACCGCCAGGTTTTTCAGCACAGATTCGTTGCGTCTTACAGTTGATTATGTTACTGTATTGTTTTCATTACCTGTTGAAACCGATTCTTTACGAAAATATCTCAGCGCAACAGTGCCCTTTAAGATAGGTGCATCAGATCAGATTTCATTCAGAATACGACCGGAAAAAGGCTGGCCATCAGGAAAAAAGATCACACTCACTATTAAAAAAGGGTTGACTTCATCAGGTGGAAATGTACCTCTCGAGACCACCCTGTCTACCAGTTTTACAGCGAGCGACAGTCTGATCTGTAGAGGACTTTATAGAAACGAAAAACTTGTTTCGCCGGATGATTCACTGTTCCTTGAAGACACATATACCCTGCGTTTCAATCGTTCACTGCATAATAAAGCGATGCCTGATTATTGTTTGTTTAATAAGAAACCTTATCAGCAATGGCATTCAGGAAACATAATTGAGATCAACGATTTTTTCAGGACTGCAACCAGTTGTACCCTTTCAATTGATGCCGGAATGCCATCAATTGACAGTGCTTTTTTATTCAGGGATCTTCACTTTGTATTTAAAGGCGGATATAACAGAATTGACCCGTTGCTGCCTCCATTTTCAATTAAGGATGTTATGGTAATCTACAGCTCCGGTGATTCTTTGTCTGATAATATCCTCTCCAGAAAAAAAACAGTCATCGTTAAGCCATCGATGCGATTTAATTTCATTTCAGGTGAAGGTATTTCCAGCAATAAGAAAACTTCCGGGTATATCATCTGCCATACACCCGATGGAATCGATACACTGCGTGCAAATGTAGATTCTCTACTTTACGTCAATGGAGCCCGTCTTCCCTCAGATGCCCAATGTAAGCTTATTGTGAAAGCCGGTTATCGTCTGGGAGAGTGCCAGCTTAAAAAAGATTTCACGGTAAAATTTAAAACAGCCGCCCACAGGTTTTATGACACATGCCGGACAGTGATCAATATCTGGCATGGTAATAGATCCTGCTGTACCTGGCAACGACCACCGAGATTTACTCTGCTTTCCGAAAAACCAGCTGTGCCACTTGAAATTTTTGGGAAACCAGACATTATTACGGCAATAAGAAACATTCCGGTAGCGGAGGCGCTATTAACATACGATACAACAAGGCTTTTACCTCATGTGTGGCATTATGATACAATATCATCACAAATGCCATATACTAACTGGTATACCTATGTACCATTGCAACTTAATAAGGTGCTTTCTAGTCAAGGTCTTGGGAGTACAGAAGTATTATTATCTGTTAATAACAGCAAATTTGATACACTGGGATACTTTAAGGTTACAGATTTAGGAGTTCAGCAGTTACGGGGAAGACTCATAACAGCTGTAGCAGTTTCATCACTAACAAGAAGAGCTCCTGTAACAGGAGCCACCGTCTCATTTTTTGACAAACACCGGGCAGTACTGGTATCAGGAACAACTGATACTTCAGGACTGTGTATTATTCCCCGGCAGCTGGATGCAGCATTCATATCGATAGCGCATGAAACCGATACTCTGTTACTGGAATGTCCAGGGCTGAGTCACACTAATGACAGTAGAGGGGTACTGTTTACCGAAAGAACAGCATATCGTCCGGGAGAAACACTTTATTACAAGGGAATTATAAGGAAACTTGAAGATACGTGGGTGCCAGTACAAAATGATTCGGTAATCGTTACAATATCATGGAAAGGAGTGAAGCCATTTATCGATACGCTGCCGGTGACAGGATGTGGTTCGTTTTCAGGGAAAACGGTAATACCTTATCATGTCAGTCAAGATTATTATCACCTTACAGCAAAACCAATGCATACGCGTTGTGCTATTACCAGCACCAAATTCTCTGTCAAGGAGTATCGTCCAGCGGAATTGAATGGATCTATTGGTGAGGGAAGATCTGACAGTGATTCTGTTTATTTTCCGATTACTGCACGATGGCTTCATGGAGGAAGTGCAGGGAAGAGTTCAGTATCATGCAGATGGATTATGAATCGTTACAACTATTGCGGATCGAATACATTTACATGGAATAGAGGTAAAAATCGCTATTTCAAGGTAACAGATTCGGATACCGCACAGCTTGATTTTCAGGGTACCGGTACTATTGCGCATCGACGCTTATCTAATGACAGCGGAGCAACCTATACTCTTGAGGCTGTTATCAGGGGTTCTTCGCTTCATTCTGTGAGAAAAGTGAATAGTATGACTGTTCCTGCAGGAAAATATCTGCAGATCGGTTTCCTTTTCAGACAGAAAGATTTTGATAAGGACACAAATATCCTGGAGATTAAAACTGACTATGAAAGTGGAGTAACAGCATCAAAGAGAAAAGTTGATATTGAAATTAACAAAGAAGAAATAAAAAAGAGACGATTTAAAAACCGGTGCGGGCTTCCGGCTGTTATACGCGAAACGATAAATACGAAAATTTTTACAAAAAACATTATTACTGATAATGCAGGAGTCGGCAGCATACCACTTTCATCACTGAAAGAAGGCGATTACTTTGTTTCTGCAATAATCCCTGATGCGGAAGTGCCGGATACTTTCACTTATAATTTTTCTATTGAGGCGGAGGAATCTCTTCAGCATTCAGAAATTGCAGTTTCCACAGATGATAAAACATACGATATTGCTATTGTTGACTCGTCGGAATACTCTGTTGGTGATACTGTGCATATCGGTTTAAAAAGTACTCAGGACTCATGTGCTGTTTCCATTGTTGTAAGAAGAGAAAACGTATATGAATACAGATGGATTCAGATGACAGGAAGGGATACTGTTATTCCCATTGTTGTACGTGATGAGTATATCCCTGCTGTGTGTGTGGACGCAGCATTTTTTCCACCACTCTGGAGGAATAAGCAGGGGTTGACTTTTAATCAGCCGGAAGGATTTAACACAGTATCAGCTATCATTGGAGTATCGGATTCTTCACGACATATTCCGATAGTTGTTACCACTGATTCAACTTCATACGCTCCAGGTGACAGTGTTTTTGTTAACCTCGCCGTTCCATCAGAATTTTCTTCAGCAACTGCTCTGGTAATGGTTGTTGACGACGGTAGTCTTCAGATCACATCAGGTAGATTGCCGGATATTGAAGCAGTATTTACCAGAGATAAAAGCGATTGTGATCTTTTCAAAACCGCTTTTTCATTCAAATGTTTTCATGGTCCTTTCAATTATGATAGTTGTAATGCTTTAAAACTTAAACCAAGACGGCTGGGAAGACGCAGTGTTTCTGGAATCGGGTATGGAGCAGGTTACGGGTCGGGTTTTGGAAGATCGGGAGTTGGCGGTATCGATGATCTTATCGGCGGATTAATGGGTGGTGATGGCGGCTATGAAATAGATTTCAAAAGCAGAAAAAGTACTATTTTGCGTGATCCGATACTGCCCTGCGCCTGTTTTAAGCCTGATATAAAATTCGACAGTACCGGTAAAGCGGTATGCAGGTTCAAACTTCCGGGTAACCTGACCCGCTGGAGAGTGACGGCCATTGTTGATGATACTACCTGCTTTGGTTCTGCTACAACAAGCTTTACAGCAAACAAACCGCTAATGATACGTCCGCAACTCCCCCGTTTTCTGCGTCTGGGTGATTCGGCCTCTGCGGAATATATTCTTGAAAATCGCACAGAGAAAGAGATAGAGATTTCATCAGGTACATTTTCGTCATCAGATACCGCTCTCAATTCCTGTGTATTGCAAAAAAACGCCACACGTTTTTGCCAGTTCACATTATCTGGTCGAACACCAGGTATCGATTCAATACTTTTTCTTGCGCAAAGCGATTCATTTTCTGATGGAGTAAAGATGCCATTGCCCATTATTAACGAATGTATCAGGGATGTCCAGGCTGTCGGGGGTTCAACAATGGACAGTGTCACCGTTCCACTGGTACTTCCGGAAACAACTATCAGCAACTGTTCGCTTGGAACAGTCTTGTCAACCACACGGATGCAGAATCTTCAGGAAGGAATACGCTATCTTTTTGACTATCCTTACGGATGTCTCGAACAGCAGAGCTCCAAAATCTTCCCGATTCTTATGTTACAAGATTTTACTGAACGATTTAACCTTCCTGTACTTCAAAATGGTGGCGAAAAGAAAATAATACAGACGTATCTGGATCACATAGTCGATTTTCAGAATAAAGCTGATGGTGGTCTTACCTATTGGAAATCTGATTCCAGTGATTCCTATTCATGGCTTACAGTGTACGTTCTTGAAATAATGAATCGTGCAAAAGCAAATGGATATAACGTAAATGAAATGGTGTATCGGAATGTAACCAAATACGTAAAAGAGCAAATGGAAAGAACTGCTGCTGATCGTAGGAAGCTGTTTGTTGACAGTTATACGTTACTGGTTCTGGCGCAGGCGGGTGAAAAAGACTGGAAAGCTATGAAAAGACTTTATCGTATGAGAAATGATCTGCCGCTTTCCGCCCGGATCGAGTTACTTAAAGCTATTTATATTTCAGGAAAAAGTAAGCGCTGCATTACAACACTACAGAAGAGTTTAAGGAGAGGGCTTATAGAAAAAGACCGTCTGGCTTATTACTTACCGGAAGAAACAAAGGGGTTTGAGTTCTGCCACGAATCACCTGTTCGTCAGACCGCTCTGGCGCTGGAAGCTCTTCTTATAACCGGTTCGAAGAGCCGATTTGATGAACCAATGATCAGATGGCTTACTCAGCAGAGAAATGGTGGCCGGTGGCGGACAACACAGGAGAACATGGCGGTATTCAGGGCTTTTGCGGCATACACAAGTATTTACGAAATAGACGTGCCGGCTCTTAATGCATCTGTCAAATTTGACGGAACGGACTGGTTCACCGCTACTCTTGAGGGGCGTGAGGGTGTTTCTGAGTACAGATCACGACCACTCGATTCAAAAGGGTTGTCAAGGGAAATGGTGGTATCGATTAACAAATCTGGATCAGGAAGGCTTTACTATGATCTGTTACTTTCGAAAAGTGTTCCTCATAACGCTCCAGCAACGAGCTCCGGCTTTGCGATATCACGCAGGGTAACACCTCTTTACGACATACTACAAACAACTTCAGACCAGATAAACTTTCAGCTTGGAAATTGTGTAAAAATTGAGCTTACGATCCGCTGTGATCAGGATGTTGCTTTTGCAGCGATTAACGACCCCATACCCGCTGGGTGTGAAGCTGTCGATCCACAACTTATCAGTGGTGAACAGCTCCTTGCCAGAGAAAATACCAGCTTTAAAGGTGTTCAAAAGCCGTCACATTATGAGTTTCGCGACAGCCGGGCGCTGTTTTTTTTCAATGAGATGCCTTCAGGTAAATACCGGATTACGTATCTTCTCAAACCAACAACTGCAGGAAAATTCAAATGGCCTGCACCTCGTGCAGAGGCGATGTATTATCCTGAGATTTACGGACGGGGAACATCAGGGGTGGTTACCATAACTAAATGATGTAATGTCAGATGGTTGTGCCCGGTTACAAAAACCGAAAAGGATAATAAAAAGAATATATACACATTGTTAACAGAATAATCGAAATTGGAAAAAAGCGACGTAATCATTGTAGGTCCGTTAAATATTTTTTGGTTAATCTGTATCACCATAATGGATAGCGCTAATTTGTTCGAAAGGAAAGCGGATACTGTCTGAAGAAAACGAATTTTAACAGAAAAAAAAGAGCTTATCAGGAAAAAAGAATACAAATCAGATAGTATTGCAATTGATTTTATATATTGTGAGGCGGTACAATTTTTTTCTTGACTCTCAACTAACTCTGATCATAGGACACAATCGACTCCGTCCTATTCGTGGGAAAAAATTGAGTAGGATGTATTTTATTAATTACAATAGCACCATATCCAAAATACTAATTACTCACAATGCCGGAGTCAATTATGGGTAAAGACCCTCCACTAATTGGAGGGCTGTATCTTATACGAATCTGTTCACCAGAATTACTCAAAGTGATTATGAATCAGAAACCTGCACTTAGTGACAACCCATAAGCACTCTTGTCTTTTGTAACCATTACTATAGGAGAAATAACAAATGCACCAGCTTCAGTAGTTTTCAATTGACTATTATATGCCCGGCTGGCATAACTTACCGAGTGTACGATAGATCCAACAGACAATCCTAAATTTACTATGCTTAAAACTGATTTGAGGGCCTGTATATCAGAAGGTATAAAACTAGATAACAGGCTTACCCCCAAAGAGCCCCAGAACATCCCCCAACCATAAAAAGGTGGTACAACTTCACCGGTAGTCCGCAGTAAATTTCTAGCTTTCCCGCCTCCGGCACAGGCAGTAATCTGTCCTGCAAAAGTAACTAAAACTCCAGTTAACATAGTACCAGTTCCCTTTGGAAGAGAATTCATTTCTTCTGAGCTACTTGCATGAGATATCGCATCATCCAACAGTACTACCGTACCAATTACCGACATAACCAGGCCTCCTCCGACAAGGATTGCCCCTGTTGTAGCAATATTACGTGCACTTTTGAATTCATCCAGAAGAACCGGACTATTTTCTAAGCTGGCGGGCAGAAGACTGTACCTGTCTACGATCGTTGAAGTATTTAAACCAATAGTTTGTGAAAAAATACTGATCGATAATGCTGCAATAAAAAAACCGGATTTAGAAATCATGGTACTCCCATCATAAAAAGATATAGTTTATAAAACGTTTAAGAATTATTTAAGTAAATAAAATACGACTCAGGTAGATGGGCACAAATATAATATAAAGTACAGAACCAGTAATAATTAAATTCAATTTTTTTAATAACTTATAATAATCATAAGATCCACGTTCGTTTCCTTTGAAGGGATGACGGGAAAATGTGTAAGTCAAATCCCGGCAGTCGGTGGGTATTTATATTAATTCAGGGAACAAAACAGCAAAAAGGTGCTGGTGGTGAAATAGCCAGTTAAGGCCCCTGCCATGACAATATTCCAAAGAAGTATTGTCATGACAAAAAATAACATGAAAAACAGTTCTCCCCACTCCTCTTGCGTATCAGAACAGGTACAACGGATGCGAATCGGGATTTTTACCGAACAGGGTGATATCATCGACTTTACTGATTACGCTACCTTTGCATAAGGCGAAAAGCATCCGTTCAATGCCGATGCCTCCACCAAAGGTTTCGGGAAACAACGGCTGACCCTGGGCATTTTTCAGTGCAGCAGCCATGAGGAAAGGACCATATCCTTCAAGTTCTTCAATGTTTTCGATGTTGCCCCCCACTATGCGTGGTCTCGCCGGAATGATTTTATTATCAATTAACCGTTCAATGATAGGTTCGTAAAGCCATTCACGTATTGCTCCAGAGCAGATTTCATAGGCATCGCCATATGTGTTTGTATCCCGTTGCAGGGACTGTGCACAAATATCGTAGTTGAAAATCATCTCAGATGTGAAATCGGTCAGTTTGTTTTTCGAACCATCAGCCTTGAGATAGGGATAGATCAGATCGTAGTTCTCCCGCAACAGGCCGGTAATCCAGAAGAATTGTGCTTTTGTTATTTTGCCTGTTTTCTTCTCATAAGCAGCGGTTCCGAATTTTTTGGCAATTTCGTCTTTTCGATAACGCGGAAATGGGGTTTTTGGTTCTTCGAGAGCGACGCCAAGAGCTTTAAGGTTGTCGTCATTTTTATTAATTACAGCCTTGATACTATAACTGATAAGCGCTTCGAAAAACGAGATTGCCTGTTCCATGTCTTCGTTAAGAATGGTAGTAACTTTTTTTGGGTTGTTCAGGTACTCATCCATTCCGATATTGCGATTTCGTTGTACTTCGATATCCATCTGAGAAAAGTCAATGAGGTATTTCCCCCGCTGATTTCCTGTTGCACTTTCAATCTCAAGCCGTATATTGGGTGAATCGACAAATATTCCTTTAATTTTTTTATTGAAACAAGCAAGAAGTTTGGAATAGATCATCGAATGGGTACCGCGGTAGGTATGTCCCTTGTAACTGATAGAAGGGGTATATTCGATATCATGTGCGAGGGGATCTGTAACCGGACTGAGTTGCACACGTTCCATATTGAACAGGCCGTAATCGGTAAGAAAATTATGCATTGCATTGACAAGAGTTGTTCTGACAGCCATAGCATGATAGATTGCATCACCGGTCCATTTATTACAATACGTCTGCTCCATGAAATCCTTCAATGTCTGTCCGTCTTCAGTGAGAGCCGCTTGAAAACTGTGCAGGCTCTGACCGATGCTTTTTTCCTCCGACATAATAGTTCCTTTTGAAAAAATGTATAATGACTGTTATGAAAATAAATGATGGTTATTGAGGTGAAAACCTTAGAATGAGGCAGAGATTGAGATTGAGGTTGAGGTTGAGGTTGAGGTTCTGAAATCTAACAGATAGCGCATTTTTTTTGGTGATAGGATCATTCTGATGGTTGATGTTACCGGGATGTCCTGAAGAGGTTGGAATTACATCCGATATCTATGGTACCTCTCAGGATACGTTAATGTTAATTTCAAAGTCACTCATATGCTTGGCTTGTTTAGATAGCGTTTTTTACATAAACTCTTGATAGACTGAATTCAGTAATTAACGATTGTAAAATCAATATGCCACTTAAGAAAGTGTATTTCCTGGTGCAACTTTACATAAGTATAGAGGGTTTAAATATGCTACTGAATCAAATGTTGCATTAAGATGCTTACCATACTTCAATAAATACTTATTCGCTCGGACAGTAATCTGTTTTTTGATCTGTTTTCATGAACCTGGACGACATAAACACCTTTTGGGATTCCAGTAATCGAAATTTTATTTTGATTGCTTGCATCTATAATTTTTGTAAAAATCTCTTGACCGTCAAGAGAATAGAGTACTACATTGAAAAGACAATTTTTATTATCCGAAAAATTACCAGATACTACTTGTAATCGATTTTTCTCCACAGAAAAAATTTTATTTTTTAATGGATATTGCTTTTCAATAGTTGCTGTTGGTGTTGCAAACCTGTAAAGCCGAAGCATACTTGATGATGGATAGGTGCCAGCTGTTCGGGCACGGTCCTGGTTAATCGGCATTGATTCCCATTTTATATAGTATTCACCGTCCTGTATACGGTTTACCTGCATTCCATTGAAGGGCGATTCAACGGAATAGAGCTCTTTCATCGCTGCCGGCGGTTGAAATGCGCCATCAATTTTGGGTTTGAGTGTTGCTTCGTCAAGCACCCATTGGCGGGTATTTTTATCTTTCGGATAGACATAATTTTGAACGAGATTTCCTTTTTCATCAATCGAGAGTGGCGTTGCGGCAATGTCATGGCTGAGGGAACCTTCCCGATTTAAGTTCCATATGATTCCTTGCCAATCACTGGTCTGATATATTTTCCAGTGGTCGTTTTCCCATCGGGTGTTAAATATCTGACTATATCCGCCATTATCATAACGATGGTAAGTAACTACAGCACGGTTCCTGGTATCCCAGCTTATCCAGAAATCCATATTGATCAGTCCATGCCCACTGGAAATCGGGTCAACGACGACATCCTTATTGTATTGGCCGACGGGAATTGCAACTGTTTTTCCCGCCATATTTTTCCAATTGATCAGATCTGAACTTTTCATATGCGAAAGATCGTGGTTCGTATTCGCTACAGGTGAATTACGCCACATCCATACGATATGAAAACAGCCATCAGGTCCGAGGGCAGGCGGTGTCGAGTAGGCATTCACACTTCCTGTATTATCAAATAACCCTTTTTCGGTAATTCGGTACCATTTTTTCTTTTCTATATCATAACCATTCCATATGGTAACTCCATCTCCGCTACCGCCGATACGGTATTGAAAGAGCAATTTTTTCCTGGGTCCTTCAATGAAAACAGGATAGGTAACCCTGGTTTCAAGCGTACCAACCATCCCCGGCTGTTCGAACGCTTCAATGCTCCACGGTTTTTTAGACCGGAAATAAATAAGGTTCACATTATGCATATTTCCACTTATGTGGATATATCCGGAATCATCAATCGCCATATCGATATAGTTGTGTGAATCCCAACCGACCTTTGTTTTTAGTGGTGTATATTTCCATATCGTTTCACTCGGTGTGCGTGCCGCAACAATCATTTGCTGAGCGGTATCATAATATACAACGCATTGTAAATTGTTTTTAGTCCTGATAGCAAAATTCACCGGGTGTCCCGCCCAGACTTTGGCAATGTCGATTTTCTCAACCTGAGTTAGTGAACCTGCCTTTAAGGGAAACACTGAAATTATAGTTAATGATATACAAAAAATAACAAGTCGATTCATGGTAAATTGGGTGCAAAAAATCTTATTAAAGTTATATTTACTATTCATAACTTTCCTTCTCCTATCAAATTTAAACATAAATCTCAATCTTTAACACAACGAATAATAAAGCCACTATTGCTGATAAAACCTGACTTGTAAATTTTGCAACCTTAGTACCCCATTTCATAAATATACTCACGTAGAACTTGTTCTTTTTTTCTCTATCTTTGTCACTCGTAAGCTTAATACTGCAGGTAGGGTAGTATTCGCCTTCCTCGTTTCGCGATTAAGAGAAAAATAGCTGCGTTCTCCTGTGACCATATTTATGAAAGGTGGTACTTGGTTGTTCATATAATAGCATCAATCATTTGATAAATTGTATATCGGATCTGTATATCCAATGGAAGATTGCCATGTACATACAATATTAATGTTAGAAAATTGACCGTCTTAGCGTACATTTAAATTAATGTAATGGTATAATATACGTTTTTCCTGCTCTTTTCCTCTTATTCTTACGTATGACTACTTCCCGAGCTCGGGATGAATACCTTTAGAGGAGTAACTTTTTCTTTTAATATAATTGAAACCAATCGGTTAGATGAACGTGTGGTGTACAGAGCTGGGGAGTACAAGCTGATCTTTAAAGCATTTAATCGATACACCATTTAACAACCATTAAATATGAGTAACGAAGAGGCTTATTTTTTTTGCCATGCGGTTAAAATACACAGTCATTTTACTGGCTGTTACTCTTTCATGAACATTTTTCAATAAATAACAGCCTGAAGATGTGCTGTAATCAGACATGTTTTTGTTCCTGCTCATCCCGGATGAATTATGTGATTTTTTAAACTTACATCCATTCAGTGTGAAAAATGATGCAGTAGTATGAGCATGGTTCTGTAGAGTGTTGTTTTGAGGAACGCGTTTCCGTATTCCACTTGGGTCAATCTTATCGAATAATTTTTTTGTACCTTTTGGCAGGTAAACCGTATTGTTGAGGACTGAATACAGAACTACACCCGGTAATTTGTTAGCATGAGTCCCGGCATTCAATAATCTTTGTTAAATTGTATACTGACCGATGGGAGGACTAAAATAATAAGATTCATAACGTTTCTACTGCTCTGTATCGTTTGTGTGAATGAATATTTGGGTAAGAAAGTTAAAATCAGGAGCAGTACAATACAGTGGAAACGAGTAAAAACGAACTGATTTCTCTTTAAAAATGTTATGCCTCATATAACTCATTTACATACCTCCATAGAGCTTCGGTCATGTTGATGTTGAGAAACCGCACATCATTATCTTGATATACATATCAAAAATCGCTCGATGTTAGCTGTAAGTTATTTTCTGCCTGAATTCAGCAGCATTTTTTGACAAGTACCATTACGGTTTTTTGTTATTATGATAGCGGACTTTGAAATGTTTTTCTTTTCATTGATTTTTTTACCCTGAAGATCATATCTGGTTGTCATACGACTGGTATTAAACTTTTTTACGGTATTCGTGAGCGTTTTTGATGGAATAAGATCAGGGAAAAAGGGCTTATTATTTTTACCAGTAATCCAGTCGATTTTTATTTTTGAATCCATTATCCAATTATATCCTGTAACACAGGGTTGACCAACTTCCCAGCAATATGTAGCAAGATGGGACACTCTTATTAGTATATAGGACGATTCACTGGTCTTTACCACAAAAAAAGATTGCTCATAGGTAGTCAGATCGAGCTCACCGATGTCTGATTGAATCCAGAAGCTCCCAGTTTCTGAACAGAATGTAAAATAATCTGGAGGTGATTGGGCAGCTGGAATAAATAATGTGGAATCTGTCAGGTCCAGTTCTTTACTGAAGTCAAAAGAGTTGAATTTTTCTCTGGATAAATATAGTTGATTTTTTGATCCAAACCGTATTCCGCAATGACAATTCATTGTGAGGCAGCATTTTTCAGCAGTTGCAATGAAAAAGTCGACATCCGAGGTGCATTGTGCATCTCCAGAGAGCCCCTTTATAGTATCAGAAGAAAAATCAATTCCCTGGAAAAAATCTAATGTATCGGTAGTATGGGAAGACCCACTTATGCTACTGTTGGCCAGGACTGTAAAAGAGAGGAGAAGAATGAAAAATAAACAGTGTCGAATCATGTTAACCTGCCTTAGTAAGTGTACTATTCTTCAGTAATATACACTTGAGGTTAAATCGTAACCATTGGAAGTTGTAGAAAGTGTTTTCTGTGAGAAAACAGGATGGGTTTGCCTAAAAAACCATTGATGGATTCCCTGGTTCTGATTGAAAGTACCAGCACCTTGAGGAAAAACAGTACCATTTTTTGATAAGGATAAATCGGGAAGGTCTGCAGAAATGACGGCAAAGGGACAGAGGAGCTTTGGAATTGATCAGATAATGAAATAGAGTTCAAAAAGTTGCGTACGATATAATTAATATCTATTTTACAGACTCAGAAGTAAAAAAACAAAACTACTGTCAGGGGATGGAGTAATTCTCCGTTAGTTTGATGCAGCTTGAAACCATTGTAGATATTATTATAGTTGAAAATATGTTCTTATCAATAACAAATTCATTCACTTAGTGTTAAGGAGTCAGTATGAAGCGCATTACAGGTATGTTCGTAGCGGGAGCCACATTACTTTTCGCCGGTTGTGGCGGCAGTATCAAAAGTATTGATATCAGCCAAAGTGCTCCGGTTGCTGTTGTTAGCTTTTCGCTTAATAATTCGATTCACGAAGAAGGCAAAGAGAGAAACAGCGGGCCGGGCCTGCTACAGAAGGCTGTGGATTACTACAAGAACCATCAGATAGCGGTCAATCAGTTATGGACTGATTTCAAGGCGCAGTATCGAGATATCCTTCTTGGTACTGAAGTAGTAGATGTCGATGCGATCACTTCGAACGAATCATATCGGGAACTCACCAAACATGTGCCCAAGGTGGTGATAGGTAAAGATATTGCTCCAGGCGCTAATGAACTCATTGCAGAGGGCGGGCTTAACTATGTTTCCCCTATTAACAAAGAATTAATGGAAAAGGTTGCTGCTCAGGTGAATGCGAAGCTGCTCGTCACTATTGAGTATACGGGATCTTACTCGATGAACGCCGGTATTGGGATTGGTAATCTCAGCGCTGGTGCTGCGAAAATGAATCTCAAGGCATCACTGACAATGTACGAAAAGGGCAAGGGAATCGTGATGCAGAAGACATTTACACAGAAAAGCGATGAATCTTTTCCGATGGTGCAGGGAATAATGATTTCCGACAATTATGCAAAAGGGCTCTCCTCGGCTCATAATAAAATGCTGCCGGAGATAAAAGCATATCTTCTTGATAGTCAGGCAAAAGCAAAAGCCGCCGGCACAAAATCCTGAATATACATGATAAATTAACCCGGTACGCGGCGTTTTCGCCTGCGTCGGGTTAACGAATGAATCTTTGTCTTTATCAAATGCAGTACCGCCGCAATCTATCTGATGGCATTGTATTACCGCTGGAGTACAAATGAAACTATTACATATAGTGTTCATTTTGATGATCTGTATTTTATCGTTCAAGGTCAATGCATCAGATTCCACCTTAAATAAAATGATATTGATCCCTGCAGGGGATTTTATGATGGGAAGCACGTATGGTCCCAAAGATGAGCAACCGGTTCATCGTGTACATGTTGATTCGTTTTACCTAGGAATCTCGGAAGTAACTATCTGGGAATATTTACAATGTGTACAAAGTGGCAATTGTCGTATGCCTTATTTCTGGAATAAGCAATTCTTTCCAGGTAAGGTAGACGATCTGGAAGGAAAAGAGTGGTTAAACCTTCCGGTTACCGGGATAAGCTGGGAAGATGCGCAAGCATACTGTAGATGGAAGGGAGAAGGGTATCGTCTACCTACTGAAGCGGAATGGGAGTATGCTGCCAGGGGTAGAAGCGGGGGCGATTTTTTCTGGGGGAACAGAAAGGACAGCGTTTCACAATATGCTGTAATTAAAAAAAGATTTTTACCGGTTAAAACATTAATGCCGAATCAATTTGGAATTTACGACATACTCGGGAATGTCTGGGAGTGGTGTGAAGATAGATATGATCCTCATTATTATAAAAAGAGTCCGATAAATAATCCATGCGGTCCTGATGAGGCAAAGAAATATCCTTGTCGCGTTGCACGGGGTGGGAGCTGGAATGAATACATCTGGAATCTCCGCTGTGCCAATCGTCACTATGGTGAATCGTTCCGGCGTTATGACGGGGTTGGTTTCAGAATATGCAGGAGTGTAACAGATAAATGAGAATAACAATGTTACTATTGCTGCTTATCTGTATAGTATCAAAAGGTTTGGCAAGTGATAGTGTGAAGTCCAATTCTGATTTCAATATGCATTTCAGAACCAATGGCCTTTTCTCAATAGGTGCGCACCTCTATGGAAAACCGAAATATGGTGATCTGGGGCCGGGTTATCGTTCTGACATAATGATAAACAGTACTCTGGTAAGCTATAAAGAGCTGGCGTTCGATTTTTTAATGGCTGCCAGTACAAGTATTGCCCGGCTCCCAAAGACACCAATCAAAATGGATAAGATTCGTTATATCATAACTCCGACGCTGAGGTATTCCCTGACAAAAAGTGTTTTTACCGGTTCGCTTTATCATCAGTGCATTCACACCCTGAGTCGCGAAGAGAAAGAAGACGGGTCAACCTGGTGGAATGCTATCCAGGTCGGCTGGGGTACCAAAGGCGCCTATTCAAATTATTTTATTCAGAAATATAATAATCGGGATTTTTCCCTTCGTAATTCCTTCGATGTTACAATAAATGCAGGATATTATCTCCATGGAAAAGCGGCGCTTATTGGTAATAATCACGATTATGTCAGTGACCTCAGCGGTTTAATACGCTATCACTTTGGTATTTTCAGGAACCGGACAATATTCATCGATACACAGTATCATCTCTGGTATGACAGATCAAAGAATACTACATTAAAAATATTGGCTGAAGTAAATTATGTAATTCTTGCGTTTGAGAATATCGCAACTGTTTATTTCAGCCATTGTATAATTGATCAAAATCGTTATGATAATGAATACTCGCTCGGTTCACTGGGGGTGAAGATTCTTTTTTAGATGTGGAATTTTTGATGATATTGGATGAAAATGACTGTTGGTTAATCCAACAGCAGCCTTACTTCATCTGCCAGCAGAGGTTTGTGAAAATAGTTGCCCTGGATTTCGTCACATTCGGCTTCTTTTAAAAACATAAACTGTTCATGTGTTTCTACCCCTTCGGCCAGGACTTCTATGCCAAGATTTTTTGCAAGCTGAATTGTACCTTTAATGATTGCTTTATCTTTACTAGATCCTGTGGATATTCCCCGAACGAATTCCATATCGATTTTTAACAGGTCGATCGGGAACAATTTAAGCCTGCTTAATGATGAAAAACCTGTTCCAAAGTCATCGATTGCAATTGACACACCGAGATTTTTTAATTCCAGTAATCGTTTTAATACAAAAGGTTCTTCATTAAAGGCAATACTTTCCGTTATCTCAATTTGAATATTTCTGGTATTCGTAGTGGTATCCTTTAATATCGTGCTGATCTCATTAACAATATTGATATCTTTTAACTGTTCTAATGACATGTTGATAGAGATACGGTAATTTTTTCCATTATTATTTCTGCATTTTTTACACTCCTCGCACACGGTTTTAATTACCCATAATCCTATAGGTTTAATAAGGCCAGTTTTTTCTGCAAGCGGAATAAACACTGTCGGGGATATTAGTCCATACTCACTGTTGTTCCATCGTAAAAGTGCTTCAAACCCTACGATTTCACAGGTAGCGGTTTTAACCTGTGGTTGAAAGTATAAAAACAATTCATTGCAGTCGAGTGCCCGGTATAATTTATTTGTTAATTTCATTTGTTTTATAACATCATTTTTTAATTCAGTAGAGCAATAAACAAATCTATTTTTACCACTATTTTTTGCCGAATACATGGCAATATCAGCATTCTTGACAAGAACCTGGGCGTCTTCCCCATCCACGGGAAAAACCGAAACTCCGACACTGGCCGATACAAAAAATTCAACATTCTGGATTATAAAGGGTTTATCAAAAGATTTCATAATTTTCTGAACAACTGTATTTACTTCTTGGATTTTGTGAAGGTTTACCACCTGTAATAAAAATTCATCTCCTCCAAATCTAGAAAACGTATCTTCTTTTCTAAGACATGCTGATAAACGCCGAGCTAGCTCTTTGAGCAGATTATCCCCTTCAGCATGCCCCATAGTGTCGTTAACCGATTTAAAAGCGTCTAGATCGATAAAGATAACCCCAATAAGAGTTGAATTCCTTTTTGCTAAATATATAGATTGTTCCAATCGGTTCATAAACAGGGCTCTGTTAGGCAGTTCGGTTAAAGGATCATAAAAAGCCATATAATGCAATCTTTTTTCCGATTGTTCTAAACTATTCCTGTTTTTCTCAATTTCGTTAATATAAGCTGCCGTTTCTTTTTTATAATCCCTTACAGTAGAAATAATAATAATAATTTCAATATATGCAATGATACCCGGTAATGATGCAGGTGACTGGATAAGAAAAATTGATGAAACAAGGATACTGTAGATGTTCATCACAAGTGCTGCTACATATCCTTGTCTGTTTGCTTTCAATACCAAAAGAAGTGATACTAACATTTGTAATTGTGTTATGATCCCTCTTAATACAGAGGATTCAATAAGCATGTGAATCACAGGGATAGGTTCATCTTCAGTAGCTAACTTTTTCAATAAAAAAGAGGTAAAAAAATAAAAAATCACATATACAATGATCCGCAAATAATTCAGCTTGAATGAGTATTCAAAAGTAAAGTTTTTCTTTGTTTTCATAGTATTTTTTACATACTTCGTTTTTGCGGAGATAAAAGGCTTTTAATGATAACGTTACAAATTCGTAAGTACCTCGAAATTATCCAATACTTCCAATTTTTCGGCAAGCAAAACGGCCATTCATGAAGCTTTTAACATTTTTCAGGCAGCTCAACGGGCGAGAATAGTTACATCTGACACTATCCTGAGTTGAAGCTGGCGTAAAACCAGGCCTCATATAATGAATTAACAGGGAATAAAAGGATTTTTGGACAGCATTTTTTAACTACAATAATTAGAGGGTCTACAGCTTTCCTGATAGTCTGTAACCCAATCTACTCAAAGAATGCGTAATACCACGAGCACTGGCGGGGGGGGCCAGTGGCACGCGGTAATTAAAAAGTGCTATACATGACGACATCAATAGTTGCGATTATTTATACCCTTACATTTTTACAACCCCTATCCCATCCTTCCCC
>JAFGIN010000152.1 GCA_016929595.1 Chitinispirillaceae bacterium | reverse complement strand
TCCGAATGATTGGAAAAATCCACAGCAGGATAGCTTTAAGGTAAGCAACTGCTATATTTACAGACCTTCTATACATAGTAGGGATCCTGTCGGAATAAATATTATATTCATGGCTGGGCAACGCTACACAAATTTAAAATATGCAAATGCAATTGATACAACGGCAGAACTCTACTTAGGTTATTACAATTTTTTGAATCCTCTTTTTCAAAATAGTGCTGGACCGCGAGGGTTCAAGGTCAATCCCAATCATACCATCTCTAACGGGATTAAAATCGGTAGTGCAGGCGTAAACAAATCGCATCCCTATCTCCCAGGAGTTTATATTCCTAAATATATTGGAGCTACTGACCCAAGTGATCCTGGTAATAGCCAATGGGTTGACATTGTTCTTAATTTAGCTAATCTTGGTGGAAACATTGCACCAATCGTTTCGGATGTAAAAATTACAGGAAGCAAAATTCACTATGCTGAAACAATTGACACAATCCGGTGGAATGCTGAAGATGACAACAAGGTCGTAAAGTGTATTGTAGAATACTCAATTAATGGCGGAGCTGATTGGAGATATATTACAACAAAAACGAGTGATTGGCGATATCCATGGCCAATACCGAATTCACCGTCGAATAATTGTTTTATTAAAGTGACCGCATTTGACGAAGCACAAAAAACAGGTAGTAATATTTCATCGACATTCCGTATTAAAATAAAAAAATCTCACCTTCGCATCAGTTTACGACAAATTGGGGATTCAACGGTGATAATATCATGGGTGCCATCAATTTATGACGGTACAGATGTGACTGCCGTGGGTTTGATCTATGGCATTGCTGGTTGTGCAGATAGTATTAACCAACCGAATTACGATACGTTAATGTATAATCTTGAAACAAGCTCTGATACGATTTTCGGTTTAAAAAAAGGACAAAAGTACTTTTTTAACACTTTTGTGCTGGATTCGTTGGGTGATTATACAATGTGGGGTGACAGTGGTTGCGTTCCGGTTGAGCTGGTAGACCGATCTCCACCAGACAATATATTTACTCTTAGAGTTGCTCAAATTGATTCTGTTTCGGCGAAATTAAACTGGTATAAATACAGCAATGGAGCTGCAGATATTGATAGTATCGGAATCTGGTACCGTACCGATCTGTATCCACAAGGGGCAGACGATCCGAAGGCGAAACTTTTGAAGATGTATCCAGCGACGAATGGCATAGATACGTTAAAAGAGCTTCAAAAGAATCACTACTACTATTTTTCAATCTTCGCCCGGGACAGCTTCGGGAACTGGTCTTCAGCAAGCGACAGTTCGAGATGTAAATTATTTACCACAATGTCAAATTCTGAACTACCCGGTTCTTTTTCATTATCGTCTGCTGATGATACCGTCTGGTTGTTTGGTGATACTGTCAAGATGTGGCTCTCTGGAGATTTTGCTGGCCAATTGAAGGATACCATTGATCCCTGGGATGCAGCTACCGTGAATCCCGAAGGGTTTGTTTCTGCCGGCAAAGGGTTTCAGTTTCGCACTGGCGGGCAGATTATTAAAGGAGCACTGAATATTTCGGTTCTTGCGTCAAACCGTAGCGATGGATTGCGTGGCGAACGGCTATATTTTTTCGATAATATTAACAACCGCTGGCTTGTGGATACATTGTCGGCATTATCCGTAAAGGGCGATGGTATCAGAGTGTCCTCTGTTATAAAAGATCTTGAGAATCCTGTAGCACTACTGATTGATACGATGCCTCCAAAGCTGACTGTCAAATCGCGCACAAGGATTCTTTCACACGGTGAATCATTCACCGAGGAACTGCTACTGAAAGATAATGTATATAACTGCATGGTTACAATGGTTTCAGCATCTGGTGGGGAATCTTTTACCAGTGCTGCAAACCGGAGTGTCCAGATCCCTCAATCTGATTCTACTGTACGCCATTTTACCGTTACAGTTCCCGGGTCGGATGTTAATCAGTGTGAAGGAGTAAAAGCGGCAGTGACGGTATTCGATGGTGTCTGGAAAGATACAGTTCTGATATCACGGCCAGTGCTTCGCAAAGCAAACAACGCATGTGAAACCTCGGTGATCACCCCCATGGTATGGACACCTGTTCTGGCGACGGCAACACCTCTTGAAAATACATTGTCTTCTGCACTGGTCCGCTCATCAACCGCCAGTAGTAATTGGATGTATGATAAAAAGGAGATCAGAATTTTCAAACATCAGGATGCCGATCCTGTCAATCCGGGGACGGGAACCTGGATTGAATTTGACCAAAGCACTATTGGTTTTTTTAATATTAAACAAGGTGATGTGTCCTGGATCAAGGCGCGGACACCGCTGGTTCTTGATTTTGGTACAGCAACCGTGCCTTCTTTGACGGATACGGTTACATTTACAATCAATTCCCATGAATGGCTCGATTGTGCAGTACCGTTTAACTTCGATTATCCATTAACCGCTTTAATGGAAGCGGGTAATAGCGGAAAACCTAATTTTTCCGATTCCATAGAGGTCTATTCATGGGTGCTGAAAGACTCTGTATACCATACTGAACCAATATACCTTTCAAAGGTTGAAGCGTTAAGAGACCAAAATCGCACCCTTAAAGCAAATACTCCCTATTCGTTCTATAATGCGCAGAACAAAACGGTAACTGTTCGATTTCCCGGTATTTTTTCAGAAAAAGCTCCTGCATTACTTAAAAAAGGTACAAGTGGCAAAACTGGTGGATGGAGTATAAGGTTAGATGTCACAGGTAATGGAAAACAGTATTCACCGGTTTATTGTGGTTACCTGCCTGATGAAAAAAACACCATATGGTATCCACTTAGCCCGTCGTTTGCAGAGGTACCAGTTACTCTTGTTGATACCTGCAATGGGAAGAAGTTTGGTCACTGTATTTATACCGGGGAACGTAAAACAGGTATGATCTATCCGTTTATCTCCGAAAACAGTAATGAACCAATTCAACTTTCGATCTCTTCACGTTGTAATTTATCAGATACTGTTATTACTGGTTTCTATAATCCTGTGTCGTATAAATTAAGTCAGAATATGGTTATTAACAAAGGTCAGAAAGAAGCTGTTTACTTTGTTGTTGGAGATCCGGGATATATCAGAACTCTTCCGCACCATTTTTCAAACGCACCAGTCGCGATTTCCAGTGTATCGATATTACATGGGGGCAAGATGTGCGTAGTCCATTATAACCTGCCGGCGCGGGATTACGAATATATCCGGTTTGATCTTTTCGATCTCAAGGGACGGTTGGTTCTGCAAAGTCGCAATAGTAATGGTGTACTGCCGGGAAGCAACAGGCATATCCTTTTTAACAAAAACAGTACCAGAATGCCTGCACAGGGAACATATATAATCTCCATGTCGGTAAAGTTTATTGAATCAAAAAAGGTGCAACGGACGGTGCGCAAAGCAACTTTTACCAGGTAATACGATGAAAAAAATACTTTTCCTAATGCAGCTGCTTCTTAGTACTTCTCTTTCGGTTTCAGGGAATGAAAAGGATGTACTGGCAATTCTAACTCTGGAAGCAAAAGGAGTTAGTCAAAAGGGCGTTTCAACAATTATGGCTGAAATTGCTCGACATTTTTCGACGGATACCAGTTTTATTGTTCTGGAAGATGAAATAATTCAATTAATGCTCAAAGAGCAGGGGTTTGATCGTTCTGCGACCTGTTCCAACCTGCAATGTTACACGGGTATCGGGCACCTGTTGACAGCTTCGAATGTTATCGGAGGAACGGTAACTTTTAAAGCTGATAAAACCATAACATTGACATTAGGATTTGTTGATGTTGCAGGGTCTGAGATGATCTGCGAGGAAACAGCCAGGGTCTTCTCAATAAGTGCACTTATGCAAATTGAACTGCCAAGAATAACGAAAGTGATGATGGAAAAATATCATAAAGGAAAAAATTTTGCTATACCTATAGCAAAAAGAACTGATACCAATACAAAGAAACGAAAGAGTCCGCTCTTAAGACCTTTGGGCTGGCTTGCTACAGGTGCACTGCTTGCGGGAGGTGGAGCTTTAGCTTATTATAAATACATTAGACCTTCTGATGAATCAACTGGTTCCCCATCGACATCGGAACAACCAGTTATAGCAAGTGATATCCCGACTGGTGATGTACCGGTTCATGGAAGGTGATTGTTACTTGTTATGCATTAAACGATTTCAGATAAAATCAGCTCGAGTTTTTGTAGATCTTGGTTCCATTTGAACGATAATGTCTCTTTCATACCTTTAGCACGATTAATCATCTCTTGTGTATTGTTCTTGATAGTTCTGCAGGCTGTAGCGATTTCTTCCGGGGAGTTATCTACAAAAAGTGCTCCTGTAAAGTAGTCGGAAAGACAGGGTTTGTTGCTGGTTATCAATGGTTTTTCAGCTGCAACAGCCTCATAACAGCCGCAAAGCATAGTACTTGTTGCAGTAGTGAGCACCATCACTCCTTCAACAGAAAAAAGGAGGTCGATATAGTCTTGGTCGGGAAGAAATCCAGTAAATGTAATGTTTGAAAAGGATATATTTTTTAAATGGCTTGGCATACGTTTTGTACTTCCTGTAACAAAAAAATGAAAGTTCTCATTAGCAAGAAGTTTCGATGCACTGATAATTCGATCAAGTGGTTCATCTTGTGCAAAAGAGTTTGGAATGAGTATTTTAAAAAGATCACGTCTTAAGCTTTTTTTTGCATTGCAGCAAAAAAAATTAGGCAATGGGTCTGGTAAAACGAATGGTTTACCTTTTGCTTTTTCTGTTAATTCAGATAGGTAATCGTTTGTTACAATAGTAAGGTTTGCTACACTTATAGTGTAAAAATGAAGAAGTTGAAAAATTCTCTTTTTCATTTTATTACGAATAATTGGTTTGTCGATTAAAAAGGTAGTATGTCGATCAACTACTAAAGGTAGCTTTGTTATTGTACAAAAAAATCCTGCAATTGTAGCCAGAATCATTGAAGGGTTTTGAACAAACAGAATATCAGGCTTTTCTCTAAGAATAAATAGAATAGTTTTAATTATTGATACGGGGTATCGTAATACGCCTTCAATTTCAATGATTTTTAGGTTGCATTTAAGAATCTTTGACAGTTCTGTTGTCCTACGTTGTGTTTCCCAAGAAATCCATACACGCTTTTGTTTCATATATTAATCCTGATATAATGAAATGAATTGTTATTATTATTTTATATGCTATCCTTTTGATCATTATAGCATTGTTCCCAAAAAAGTAATTTAATAT
>JAFGIN010000151.1 GCA_016929595.1 Chitinispirillaceae bacterium | reverse complement strand
TGAGTGATTGAGTGATTGAGTGATTGAGTGATTGAGTGATTGAGTGATTGAGTGATTGAGTGATTGAGTGATTGAGTGATTGAGTGACTACGTGACTACGTGACTAGCCTATAACCCTGGCTGAGGCGGTGGTAGATGAAGAGGTACGCATATACTGTTACGGGTATCGTTCAGGGTGTTGGATTCCGATATTTTACCAGAAATACTGCAGACCGCCTGCACCTTACGGGTTGGGTACGGAATGCTGAGGATGGAAGTGTTGAGGGGGAGGTGCAGGGAGATGATGCTGTTTGCAGATCCTTCTTCGAAAGATTGCGCAGCGGTCCATCCTACGCACTTATTGAAGATGTTGTGACAAGTGAATGCCCTTCGCTTCAAAATGAAAGAGGTTTCAGTATCGCCGGGTACTGATTCCAGTGCTGAATCAGCAATAATGTGCGCTATTTATAGCATCCAAATAGTATTTTACACCTTACTTGTGCGCTAAGAATGGTTGAATTCAATCATTCTGAGCTGGTGTAATTTTCAGAAAAGGGATTGAGATGAGTGGCGCAGGAAAAGGTGATACCTATCGTAAGGTGGATAAAAACAAGTTCGATGCATCGTATGAGGCTATTTTCGGTAAAAAAGAGATACTTGATTTTCAACATGGGCTTAAAACAGTCGTAAAAACTGAGTCTGAGCAGAGAAAATTGTTATAGGATTTCATACAGAATATTATTATTTAATTTTAGGATTTTTCACCCACCTTCGTTAAAAACTACGGTAGATAGGTAGTACCCGGTTTGGAGTAGTGTTCGCAGTAACCGGAGCCTGGTTTAAACCGGGGCCCTTCTTCGTTATAATTACGGCTGGTAAACTGTTGAAACATTTTGCTGGAGTAAATTTTTTTTTTATAAAAAACTGTTCTACCCTAAGCGTCTTATTATACGTAAATATTTACAGCTTCCCAACCGCCAAACAGGTCCCCCTCTGAATAGTTTCGGTCTTAATTTAGTGTTGCCTGGGGTGGCCCAGACAGATGTCTTTATTGTTTTGTAAGAGGTAATGGCTTACGCGATTGCGTAAAAAGATAACATTACTGAGATCCAGTTCCTGTTTCTGCAGTCTTTTAGAATTTGTGAACATCACTTTTTTTTATGTATATTGATCACGAATTTTAAAATTGTGCACAATTTTATTTTAATGAAGGTCGCTTATGCAGATAAAGGATATAGTAATCAAAGGTGCCCGGGAGCACAATTTAAAGAATATAGATATATCGATTCCCCGAAACTCACTAACGGTGATAACCGGGTTAAGCGGGTCCGGAAAATCATCACTGGCATTTGACACTCTTTATTCTGAAGGGCAGCGGCGGTTTGTTGAATCATTATCCGCGTATGCGCGACAGTTCCTGGGATTGATGGAGAAACCAGATGTAGATTCCATTGATGGGTTATCTCCATCAATTGCGATCGAGCAGAAGACAACCGGGCATAATCCGCGTTCCACGGTCGGGACGATTACCGAAATTCATGATTATTTAAGATTACTTTTTGCGCGGGCTGGAACGCCAACCTGTTACAAGTGCGGTAAAGTTATTACTCGTCAAAGCGTGCAGGAAATTACCGATCAGATTCTCGCTCTTCCCCGGGGGGCTCGCTTCCAGATACTTGCGCCACTTGTTTCCGGGCGTAAAGGAGAGTATAGCAGCTTGTTTGAAAAGCTGCGCAAGGATGGGTATGTTCGGGTTCGGGTTGATAAAAATGTGTATTCGCTCGATGAAGATATTCCTCTTGAGAAAAACAAAAAACATTCGATCGATGTTGTTGTCGATCGCCTTCAGATAGCGGAGTCGATCCGGGTTAGATTGACTGATTCACTGGAGACTGCATTGAAAATGAGTACCAGTGGTACGGTGTTAATTGATGTGATTGATGGTGAGGAGATGGTGTTTTCGGAGGTTCTGGCATGTGCGGACTGCGGGATAAGTTATAATGAACTGTCACCGAGAATGTTTTCATTTAATAACCCTTTCGGGGCTTGTGAAAATTGTAACGGACTTGGAATACAGCTTGATATCGATCCAAAATTGTGTATTCCTGATCAGTCAAAATCGATTCAGGATGGGGCAATAATTCCCTGGAATGGTGCATCGACTCAGGGAAGCTGGAACAACCAGATACTCAACTCTGTCTGCAGTCATTTCAAAATACCCGTTGATAAACCATATAGCAAACTGACAGCAAAGCAGAAGAATATTTTGTTATACGGATCCGGAGATGAACTCATTGTGATGCAGTGGGAAGCGCAGTCAAGAGAGGGCAGGGGAGAGTTTAAACGTACATTTGAGGGAGTCATTCCAAATCTGCTCCGACGCTATAAAGAGACCAGTTCTGAAGATGTCAGGAAGTGGATCGAATCATTCATGACTCAATCACAATGCAATGTCTGCCATGGTGCACGGTTGAGAAAAGAGAGTCTCGCGGTCAAAATTGCCGCAAAGAGTATTGCTGATCTGTCCTGGATGTCTATCGATGAACTTAGTCAGTTTTTCGCGATACTTGAGCTTGGAGAACGCCAGAAAATAATTGCGCGTCAAGTTCTTAAGGAGATCGCTCAGCGCCTTGACTTTTTGAAGAACGTCGGTCTTTCCTATCTCACGCTCAGCAGGGCAGCGATGACCCTTTCTGGGGGTGAGGCGCAGCGTATACGGCTTGCAACACAGATCGGATCTCGATTGACAGGGGTTATTTACATCCTTGATGAACCAAGTATCGGGTTGCATCCAAGGGATAACACAAAACTACTTAATGCGTTAACCGCACTTCGTGATCTTGGAAATACTGTCGTTGTTATCGAGCATGATATGGAAACGATGCTTGCGTCCGATTTCCTGGTAGATATAGGTCCGGGAGCTGGTGTTCATGGTGGTGAAGTTGTTGCATGCGGAACACCTGTGGATGTCATGAAGAATGAGCAATCGTTGACAGGTAAATACCTCTCGGGGAAGCGCCACATCTCATATCCTCCATCAAGGCGAAAAGGAAACGGTAAAATTCTCAAAATTAGTGGAGCTGAGGGTAATAATCTTAAAAACGTGAGTGTTTCAATTCCCCTTGGAATGCTGGTTTGTATTACCGGGGTGAGTGGTTCGGGAAAAAGTTCACTGATCAACCGCACGCTTTATCCGGCACTTCAGCGTGAGTTGCACAATGCAAAAAAAGATTCTTTGCCCTACAAGTCGATAGATGGAATTGAGTTCATCGATAAAGTTATCGATATCGATCAGTCTCCGATCGGACGTACACCGCGTTCAAATCCGGCGACCTATACAAAAACCCTTGATATCATTCGTGATATCTATGCTGCTCTTCCTGAAAGTAAAATCCGGGGTTATCAGTCGGGACGATTCAGTTTTAATGTCAAGGGAGGACGGTGTGAGACTTGTGAGGGTGATGGCGTACTAAAAATCGAGATGCATTTTCTTCCTGATGTTTATGTGCAGTGTGAAGCGTGTCGTGGGAAGCGCTTCAACAGGGAGACGCTTGAAATATTGTACAAGGGTAAATCTATTGCAGATGTATTGGATATGACCGTTGATGAAGCACTGGCGTTTTTTGATAAACTTTCCATGATTAAATCGAAGCTCGAGGTGCTCTCACGGGTGGGACTTGGCTATATTAAACTTGGACAGCCGGCTAATACTCTCAGCGGGGGGGAAGCACAGCGTATCAAACTTACTGCAGAGCTCTCAAAGCGATCCACCGGCAATACGCTCTACATTCTTGATGAACCCACGACAGGGCTCCATTTTGAAGACATCCGGATGTTCATGACGGTGATTCAGGAGCTGGTGGAAAAGGGAAATTCTGTACTGGTAATAGAACATAATCTCGATGTTATCAAATGCGCAGATTATATTATTGACCTTGGTCCCGATGGGGGCAATGGGGGCGGGACGATTGTAGCGCATGGAACTCCTGAGCGAATTGCTCAAAACGCTGCATCCTCTACTGGTAAGTACCTTAAACCATTGCTGAGAAAAAGGTGAGAGAAATGTGTAACAGAGAAAAATCATTACTGGATGCTATTGGCAATACTCCGATGATTTCGCTTAGGAGAATCTGGGATGCCGATACAACCGGAGTAAGATTTTTATCAAGCTTGAAGGAGCCAATTCCGGAGGAAGCATCAAAGACCGTCCTGCCTTATAGATGATTCATCAGGCGATCGATTCCGGAGCTTTGAAAAAAGATAACATTATCCTTGAGCCGACATGCGGCAATACCGGTATCGGTAAGGCCATATGAGAATCACCGGATACAGGGGTTAAAAAACATGAGAGAATCGATAATTCCGGCGATTTTTGATGAGAAACTTCTGGATCGTACACTTTCCTGTACTGATGACAATGTTTTTGAAACCGTGCGCGATCTCGCAGTCATGTGATTTTTGAGAGTATCCTGATATTTTTTCTATAAGGAGGACTTTTTCATGTCTGGCAAAAACGTGATTCTGTTTGGCCCTCCGGGTGCAGGTAAAGGTACCCAGGCTGCCAAACTTCGTGAATTCCTTGATGTTCCGCATATTTCAACCGGAGATATGTTCAGGTATCATATGAAAAATGACACAGCGCTTGGTCGTACTGCGAAGGAGTACACCAATCAGGGAAAACTGGTACCTGATGATGTAACGATCGCAATGGTAAAGGAACGGCTTGCTCGGAGTGATGCCAGAGGTGGATTTCTCCTTGACGGCTTTCCCAGAAGTGTTCCGCAGGCTCAGGCGCTTGATCAGATCTGCAAAGAGAACGGGATTACTCTCGATCATATAATAAATATAAGCATTTCCGATGAAGAGATCAGACAACGATTGACAAAAAGAGCGGCCATTGAAAACCGTGCTGATGATGCTGATCCAAAGGTGATTCAAAACCGAATCAATACATATAAGAACCAGAGTGAACCTTGCCTGGATTACTATCGGCCAAAAGGGCTGGTGCGTGATATTGCCGGCCTTGGTACGATTGATGCTGTTTTTGAAAGTATCAAAAAGGTGTTTGGCTGATAGTATTGTAAGGACATTTGAAGCTTGTCTTTTTTTAGTTCCGGGGTTTTTCAGTATCCCGGAACCTTGTATCACAAAAAAACTTTTTTCTTCTTTTCAAATCGCACACTATCAATTATTTCTTAAAGATAAGTCTGTCCTTTATTTTGTCTGATTCATGAACAAATCATACTTTGCGAAGTAATATAAAACGGGTTAAAGATAGGGGCTTTAAAAAGGAAGAGGATAAAAGAGTATTTTTTGTTTCACACATCATACTCCACATTTCCATTCACTTTTTTTGCATCAGAAAAAAACGTATGAGAGAGGCGTTTTAGTCAGAACATTTGCTTCCTTTATTCAGACTATTTAATTTGTAACAAAAATGGTACTGAAACGTATTAATATCCTCATGACAGATTTATCGAGTTGTATTTTAGAAATTAACGGGCCTTCGGGTACCTCAGACACCGGGATTAAGTAGTATTACAAATTCGTTGGCTGAGGTACTCGAAGCCAACTTTGCGGGACTTTGAAGATCGTTTTTTCAAAAATTAACACCACAGAAATCAGAAATACAGGATCAATTAAATGTATCTTACAATAAACCAGCTTGAATATTCTTACAGTGGTAAGGGGAAATTCCATCTTGGACCGCTGACGCTTTCTTTTCATACTAACGAGACGACTGCGCTTGTGGGGTCCAATGGAAGCGGTAAAACGACACTTATCAAAATACTTCTTCAGCAGCTTGTCCAGTTTTCCGGGGAATATTGTATTGATACCATGTCGGTGCGTGATGTTACCGGAAGCGTAATGCATCGGTTCGGGATTGGGTACGCTCCGGAGTTTCCTGTTCTGGATGAAAAACTTACCGGGCTTGAGATCATGCATGTTATCAGGGAAATTTACTCCCTTGAGACAGATGCATTTAATGAACGTTTGAAACAACTCAAGGCGCATTTGCAGGTGGAAAACTGGTTTGAGACCTCTCCCTGCAGCGATTACTCTCAGGGTATGAGGAAAAAAGTTTCTCTGATAATCGCGTTTTTGAGTGCTAAACGGTATCTTATTATTGATGAGCCGACCAATGGGCTCGATCCTCTGGCAATTTTTGGCCTCAAGAAGCTTTTGTTGCAGTATACCGGTGAAGGGATGGGGGTGCTGGTTTCATCACACATGCTTGATTTCGTTGAGAAAGTGGCAACATCGATTATCATATTGCGGGGAGGATTACAGGTTTTTGTCGGCAGGGTGACATCATTGCTCGAACAACACTCCGGTAAGCAGCTTGATGAAATATATTATGATATGTTTACTTCAGGTGCAGAAATCCGGGAGAGCCGCGAATGAGTGAGCAGGCTGTTCCCCATGTTCTTATACGTAATATTATCGGAACTATTCCAGATAAGAAAAAACTGGTGATTCAGGGGATTACTTCCGGTATCACCTGTTTTCTCATATTCGAAATGTTTTCTGTTGTAAATACAAACGTTCCGCGCTTTCCTGTACCATGGTTACTTATGATAATCGTTCCGATTGCGGAGATGGTATTCTTTTCGCGGATAGTATCCATTCTTCGCATGCCGCGTCGTGATGATCTGTTTTTTATCTATGGACTCGATTACAATCAGCGGCAGTCGCTGGCGTTGACAGCGTTTCATTCTGCCCAGACAATGCTGAGGAGTTTTACCTTACCATTATTGGTCACAGCACTGACTCTCGAAATAACAGTACTGCACCTGTATTCAATCTGGGAAATTGTTGTACCTGCTGTCGCCTTGACAGGACTACTCTGTTTTTTCCCATGGGCAGGAAAACTGGCCTTCGAAAAAGGATTTTTCAGACCCGTAAAAACAGATCGAATGCCTGGTACAGTAAAAAATGCAATCCCTTTCAGTGAAACGTTTTCAAGTGTGCTGATTGTGTTAGGAACAAGAATAAGTTCTCTGGTTCCAGTAGTATTTCGACCTATCGTTTTAAGAAATGTTTTTATACTGTTTCGTAGCGAACCACTGCTGATTCCGCTTTTCCTGCTTACCGCACCGGTGATTCAGATAGTACTAATTCTTGTTGTTCGTGATATACATTCCCCTTTTGTTGACTTTTTCTCATCAATAGTCTTTTTTGCGCTCAGCAGCTGGTATGTATCGTTGATCCGGGAAGCTAATGCATCGATTCGTGAAAATCCCTTATACAACTTTGACAGAAAACAGATGATGCTTGCATATGTGTGCACATTCATTATTTTAGCAGTTCCGCTCCTGCTTGTGTATACAGTAGTTATTGTACCAGTGGTTTTTTCCGTTGCGGGGATAACGCGGTTGATAACAACGGTTACGCTCTTTTTATTGATACCATTTATTACAAGCACCCTGGTGTACGATCCTTATCGTAAAGATGGTGAGCAGATGACAACCACACTTTTTTTCGGCGGTGGCTGTATCGGATTGTTTGTCGGGTACTTCGGGTATATTTTTCCGCTACTGGTGTTTACAGCATTTATGCTTAAAGAGTGGAAACTTTTCGCCTCACCCCCTTTGTCCCCCTCTCCATCAGTAAATGGAGAGGGGGACAAGGCGCGTTAGCTCCCTTTCTCCACAATGTGGAGAAAGGGTTGGGTGGTCACTGAGCCCAGTCGAAGTGGAGAGAGGCGAATGGGGAAGTGGAGAATTGTGCTTTATACTCAGTCACTCAGTCACTTAGTCACTTAGTCACTTTATTACCAGTCACTGACAACTATGACAACACTATTATCAACAAAATCCTGTTACTCGATACTTCGGGGAATACACAAGCCTGACTCTATCTGTAAACTGGCAGCTGCACTGGGGTATGAGGCGGTGGCTCTTACGGATTGTAATAATCTCTACGGATTACCGCAGTTTCTCCGTTCATGTAAAAAAAATAAAATTGCACCAGTCATTGGTACCCATATTTACGGTCAGGATGGTGATGCTCTGGTATATGCTCCGACACAAACAGCATTCTCATCTCTGTGTCAGATTATCACGGATGCACATTGTAATACATCATTTACCATTGCTGCAGCCCTGAAAAGATATTCAGACGGGATTTATGTCGCTAGCGATAACGTTGCGCTGCTGTCTGCGATAAAAGAAAAATGTCAGATATTCTACAGGATGAAACGGCCCGTCGTTCCCCCTCAGATAATTCGCAGTAATAATATTTCGTGTTGTATAATTCCAGAAGCTGTGTTTGTTGATAAAGACGATTATGAGCTTCACAGAGTCATGAGAGCAATAGACAATAACACAACGTTGTCACGACTTGACGATTCTGATCTTTATGATAACAACGCGTATTTTTCCCGATGGGAGCGTATCCAATCGGAGTTTGAGGTGTTTGAAAAGGCAATCGGTACAACGATGGAGTTCTGGGATAAAGTTACGTGTGAAATACCTTTTGGAACAACAGTGATGCCGCGTTTTTACTCTGAAGAAAACACGGTCGATCTGTTGAGAAAAAAAACGTATCAGGGAGCATCACAGCGTTACTCTGTCCCTCTTGAGGAAAGAGTTGTTAAAAGGATTGAGTATGAACTTGATTTGATAATTAAAAAGCGGTTTGACGATTACTTTCTAGTAGTTGACGATATTGTCAGGCAATCACCGAGAACATGTGGAAGGGGCTCCGGAGCATCGAGTATTGTCGCCTATTCTCTTGGAATCACCAATGTGGATCCGATTCGGTACAACCTGATGTTTGAGCGGTTTCTCAATCCTGGGAGAAAGGATCCTCCTGATATCGATGTGGATTTTGCGTGGGATGAACGGGATGCTATTCTTGAGTATGTTTTCAAAAAATATGGCAGGGATCATGCTGCCATGGTTGCCACTCATCAGACCTGCGGTGCACGGATGGCTTTACGTGAGGTAGGGCGTCTGTTTGGAATGACCGAAGATGAGATAAGCAGGGTTACAAAAAAGATTCCATGGTTTGTTGACCTTCCGGAAAATCCTCAAAATCTCTACGATTACTTTCAGAAATGGCCATCAACAAAGGGTATGGTTCTCGATGCACCCTGGCCCGAAATATTCTCTCTTGCTGTTAAGATTATTGGTAAACCAAGAGGTATCGGTACTCATTGCGGGGGAGTGGTAATTACCCCGGAACCGATTTCCCACTATGTGCCAGTCCAGATTTCAGCGAAGGGGTTTCCCATAATTCAGTGGGAGAAAGATGGAACCGAAGAACTTGGGCTTGTAAAGATCGATCTGCTTGGTAACCGGTCACTTGCCGTAATCCGTGATGCAATAAACAATGTGAAAACTGAACAGGGAGGATTTGATGAATTGCGGTGGGATCCGCAATCAGATCTCAAGACAATCGATCTTCTTGCAAAAGGTAAATCAATGGGAGTTTTCTATGTTGAATCGCCTGCGATGAGGCTTCTTCAGAGAAAAACACAAAGAGGCGATTTTGAACATCTGGTAATACACTCTTCAATTATCCGTCCCGCGGCGAATAAATTTATACAGGAATATGTCAGGCGCCTTAAAGGGGAACCATTTAAACCAATCCATCCTGCTTTGCTTGATACACTATCGGAAACCTATGGGATTATGGTATATCAGGAGGATGTATCGAAGGCTGCCATTGCACTAGCCTCATTCTCTGTCGAGGATGCGGATATGTTACGGAAGATAATGTCAAAGCGGGAGAAACATCAGAAATTTCATGATTTCCACAGAATGTTTATTGAGGGGTGTCATAACAACGGTGTCTCCGATGAGGTTATCGATGCAGTGTGGGAGATGATGCTTTCATTCAGCGGATACTCGTTCTGTAAACCTCACTCTGCGAGTTATGTGCAGGTGTCTTTTCAGTCCGCCTGGCTTAAAGCACACTACCCGGCTTCTTTTATGGCTGCGGTGCTTTCAAATTACGGTGGATTTTACTCAACACAAGCTTATATTTCAGAAGCCATGCGGTTGGGATTGACCGTTACGCCACCGGATATCAATAGAAGCGAAAAACGCTATTATGCCCGATCTTCTGAAATTGTTACCGGTTTCTGCCAGGTCAAGGGACTCACAAGTGCTGCTCAGGATCGTATCATACAGGAGCGAAAAAACGGCGGACAGTTCAGCTCGGTTGTGGATTTTCTCCAGAGAACCGCAATTGATGAATCGGATGCGGAAAAGCTGATCTGTGCCGGTGCATTTGATACAGTTGATATATCAGGGAACCGTTCAAAGCAGTTCTGGCAGATGCGCCAGTTCTACCGGACACTTGCCTCTGATGGTTCGCCTGCGCTTGAGGGCCTTTCGATGAAACAGTATCTGCTTTACCAGTATCAAACTCTGGGATTTCTGACTGCCTGCCATCCGCTTACACTTGTTGTAAATAGAAAGAAAGCTGCGATACGCGCAATTGATATCCGGAAATATATCGGGAAGAAAATAGGGATTGCCGGCTGGTGTATTACCTCAAAGACTGTATCAACCAAAGCGGGGGACTCGATGGAGTTCGTTACCTTTGAAGATGAAACGGCGACATTTGAGGCGGTATTTTTTCCGGATATCTACCGGAATTTCGCATCGATTCTTTCCTGGCAGGCACCGTTTATGATCTATGGTAAAGTCACTGAAGAGTTTGATGTTGAAGTGGTTGAAGTTGACAGAATCGAGCGTATTGGCCGTTGAGGGGGGATACAATTCTCTTTCGTTATCTCGCCTCTTCAAAAGCTTCAGGAATCCCGGAATAGAGCTTCAGTCGGAATCAACACCCACTCTCTTGATTCTAAAAGAGTTCGTAGCTCCGCTGATACCGTTGGTGCCGCTTATTATACCAATGAGATCACCCTTTTGAATCCAGCCCTTCTGAAGAAGCAGTTCTTCACCATCACGATGGAGCCCGGAGATGCTTTGTGAGAATGGGAGTTGCAGCGGGATGGTGTTCCATGCTATTGAGAGTGTTTTTACCACCTGCTGTGATGGAGAAAAAGCAAAAACCGGGGCTTTATATCGCAGCTTTGACAGATAAAATGCTGTAGCACCCGATATCGTGTATACGCAAAGAGGTATCCCTCCGGAATCCATACCTGCAAGTGCAGCAGCTTCACATATAGCGTGGGGCAGAGAATGGTCTGGTGTTCTGGTAAATCGTAAATGATACGTAGCGTAAATGCTTTTTTCGACAGACTGTGCTATATTGGACATAGTGAGAACTGAATCCTGCGGGAAAGCTCCCACTGCTGTTTCTCCTGAAAGCATTATAGCGTCAGTGCCATCGATGATCGCGTTTGCCACATCTGCAGCTTCCGCACGTGTGGGCATTTTGTGGTGTATCATCGATTCGAGCATTTGGGTTGCAACAATGACAATCTTTCCTGCTGCGTTTGCCAAGCGTATCAGATCTTTCTGAATAACAGGTACAGCGTAAGGGGTCATCTCAACACCCAGATCACCACGGGCTACCATTATTCCATCAGAGCATTCAAGGATTTCCGAGGCACTGGCAGCAGCTTCAGGTTTTTCAATTTTTGCAATAATTTTAATGTCATTTCGTTTTCTTTCTATCAACGTACGCAGCGCTTTAACATCTCCGGCATTTCTAACAAATGAAAGTGCAATGAATTGAATGTCTTCTTCAAGTATGAATTCAAGATCCTCGAGATCCTTTGCGGTGAGAGAGGGGATACTGAGTTTGACATCAGGAAAGTTGACACCTTTATGCGAGCTGTATTCTCCGCCGGTGATTACTGATGCAATACAGTCTCCCGACTCCTCTATGGAGACTACCTCGAGACGGATCGCCCCATCATTGATAATTATCTGTTGTCCAGTATGAATCTCCCGGGCTATTGATGGATAATCGATCGCGATGACCGACGAGGTACACATGACATCTGCGGCAGTGATACGAACAGTATCTCCTGCCTGTACCGAAACCGTGCTGTTGTTTTCCGTCAACCGGGTACGGATCTTTGGACCCTGCAAGTCCGCCAGTACAGCTACATCATATCCTGTCTGTCTTGATCCATTGCGGATCATTTTAATCGACTTGCTATGACTGTCGTGATTTCCATGCGAAAAATTGAGGCGGAATATGTTTACACCATTGAGAATCAGTTGTTCTATGGTGGATTGTGATGCGCTTGCCGGTCCGATGGTAGCGACTATTTTCACCTTCTTTTGCTGGATTAGCATGGGTTTGTACCTTTCTCCGGTAGTATGTTTTTTTAGCAGTATTGAAAATATATATTCATTTCAGGAGGAAAATATGAAACCTGATGACTGGAATCCTGATCTGTATCTGAAATTAAAGTTGAGCGGAGTCGAAACGAGCTCAATTAGCGGATTTCAATGTGAATTTTAAAAAAAATGAGCGATATCGATTTGTTTGAGGTTCTTATAAACTCAAGCGATAACATTTTATAGAATATGAGGGAATAATGGAAACAGTAAATTCTAACGTCATACGGTGGAAAACAGGTGCTTATTTAATAATACTCGGCTCAGTTCTTCTTAACATCACCTGCATAGGCGCGCCTGAAACTGAGGAGGTTAAAAACGCATCGAGAAATCTTAAGAACAGTACATCAACATTTATCTATAATGCAATACCGGAAAACTCCGGAGCATCGATTTCGCCGGAGTACAGTATTGCGATTAACACCTTTTCAGTAAGATTATTGAGCACCATTTATAAAAGTGAAGCTGCTAACGGAAAAAATGTAATTATAAGCCCATTTAGTGTAAGTCGTAGTCTTGCCGTGCTCACAGAGGCAGCTTCTGGTAAAGCAAAGAACGAGTTGCTTGATGCACTCGGTGGTCAGGCTGCCCTCGATGATGCAAAAGATGCGTTGTCTGAACTCCTCTACGCAGACAAGTCGGTACTATTTCAATGTGCTGATGCAATATGGGTGGATACTTCAAAATTTATGCTTGAGCCATCATTTAAAGAAAAAGCGAGAACAAAATTTGGCGTCGAGAATCGTGGGCTTGATTTTAGTAATATTCACAATACAACAGGAATTGTTAACAACTGGATCTATGAAAATACCGGACGAAATCTGAAAAATGTTATTGATGAGGCTACACTACAGATGCGTCCTGCGATTATCATAACAAATGCAGTTTATTTCAAAGCCGACTGGACCTCTCCATTTGATATAACAAAGACACAATCAGAAATATTTCATTCGCCTGCGGGTGATGTTTCAGTTGCGATGATGAGTTCCGGGTATCAGCATAAAGTGTACAAAAACGCAATGTTGGAAAATGCGAAAATCTATTATGGTACCTCTGGTAAAGAATATTTCTATCTTGACATGTATATGCCATCGGGCATCTCAATTGAGCAATTTCTTGATGACAGTTGTTTGTCTGCAATTGCAACAGACAATGCTTTGAATTTTGGAGATTTGAAAATGCCGAAATTCGCATTTGATAATAAAATAGATCTGATTCCTGTATTAAAGCAACTCGACATTAAAGAAATATTCAAGCTGAATACGACCGATCTGTCAGGAATTGTTCAGCAAAAAACTACATCTGAAAACAGTACTGTTTTTATTTATAAGGCAGAACACGCTGCGGGAATAAAAACCGATGAAGAGGGGACTAAAGCGTATGCCGCAACATATCTGGCTGGAGATGCCACCAGTGCATTTCAGGAGCCCGGAATTACATTCAATAAACCTTTTGTCTATTTTATCCGCGCCGGGAAAAACGGGTTGGTTTTATTTGCCGGGATTATGAATAATCCTCAGGAGTAGGGGGTAACTTTAATTACTTTGCTCCAAACTCCTTGAGCAGTTTATCAGCAAGTTTATCGATAAAATCATCCGAATTATAGTATCCGTTCTCAATTTTATGTCTGACTTCTTCAATCTTATCTAAGCGGATCTCAGGTTGTGCGGCTATTGTCGAAACGATGGCTTCAGACTGTGCTTTAGTCTCATTCAATTTCTGCGCATCAGATGAGATCTCGGAGTGATCAGCAGGCAGTGGTTTGTTATTGGAAACCCTGCTGTCGCGATCGTTTTTGCGAGCGCTCTCGATCTTCTTAAGTTCTGATGTTATTGGTTGGGTAACGGCATTTATACGCATTCCCATCACCATCCTTTCCATATCTATTCTATAGTATCGGCAATTCTTAAGAAACCTTTAGAAAAATTAATTACTTAATTGTTCCGATCATATCAAACATCGGCAGGTACATCGCTATAAGAATACCTCCAATGATTGTTCCCATCACAACGATCATAATCGGCTCAATGATAGATGTCAGTGCATCAATTGCTGCATCGACTTCTTCCTTGTAAAAGTCTGATACTTTTTTCAGCATTTCTGCCAGATCACCTGTTTTTTCACCAACAGAGATCATATGAATGACCATCGGTGGAAATACACCGGTTTCTTTGAGCGGTTCGGCGATTGTCATACCACCACTGATTCTTTCGAGTGTACGGAAAATTCCTTTTTCGAGGACTTTGTTTCCCGCAGTTTTTGCGGTAATATTTAGAGCATCAAGAATGGTTACACCGCTGGTTAAAAGCGTTGACAATGTTTGTGCAAAACGGCTTACTGAACTTTTTCGTTCAAGATCACCCCAGACAGGAAGCTTTAATTTAATACCATCAATTTTCAGCTTTCCGTCCTCCGTTTTGTAATAATAGTAAAGAGCTGTTATTGCTCCAGCGGCCACAAAAATGATCAAAATGATGTATTTTTTAAGAAAGTCAGATAAATCCATAACTATTCTTGTTGGTGCAGGCAGTTCACCGCCAACGTCAGTAAACATCTGTGCAAAGGTTGGAACCACGAATGTAAGCATTGCTGCGGTTGCAAAAATTGCAACAAATGTAACGATCGCAGGGTAGGTCATTGCTCCTTTGATCTTTCTGCGAAGTGCTTCCGCCTTTTCCTGATAATCAGCAAGTCTGCTGAGAACTGTATCCAGACTGCCGGAGGCTTCACCAGCAGAGATCATATTGCAGTAAAGAGTATTGAAAATCGTTGGATGCTTTTGCAGTGCATCGGCAAGGGTGCTTCCTCCCTGAATGTCTCCGGAAATCTGCTTAATCGTTGCTGCGAGTTTCTTGTTTTCTGTTTGTGCGCCAAGAATATCCAGACATTGAACAAGAGGTAAGCCTGCTGCAGTCATTGCTGAAAACTGACGAGTAAAACGGCTGATATCCTGAAGCTTTACTTTGTCAAGGAATGATAGATTAATTGATAGAGAGGCACTTTTAATAGATACAGGACGCAGTTTCTTTTTTCTTAAAAGGCTTACAACTTCATTTTTGCTTGAAGCATTGATTTCACCCTTGACCTGTTTTCCACTTGCAGTAACTCCGACGTAACTAAATTTCGGCATCAGGAAACTCCTGTTGTATGGTCATAAATAGATCTTTTTTTGTAACTATTCAGGTAGTATACCTTTTACCGGTTTTTCGCCCTCCGCGGGGGACTTGGAGGACAAAAATCCCATGCAGCACGTCTTTAAGTCCCTCTGCGGGGGATTTAGGGGGCGTACCTGAATAGTTATCTTTTTTTTTAACAAATTACCTTCATTGCATCATTCCACCATCACTCATCATTTTCTGGAGTGTCTCAGGATCATTACTTCGCCCCAGTGCATCTGTTTTGGATATCAGTCTTCGTTTGTACAATCTCAGTAATTCCGAGTTCATTGTCTGCATACCGAATTTCAGTCCGATTTCAAGCATCCCCTGCAATTGATGGATCTTGTCATCGCGAATCAGTGACCGTATCGCCATTGTTGCAATAAGAATTTCGCATGCAAGTACGCGTCCGCCACCAACTTTAGGAATAAGAGACTGGCTGACAACCCCTTCAAGGACGAGTGATAACTGCGCCCGTACTGTTGCTTTCTGTTCTGATGGGAATACATCTATTATTCGGTTGATCGTCTGGGCTGCAGAATTTGTGTGCAGTGTAGCAAGTGTGAGATGCCCGGTTTCTGCAATACTCAATGCGGCCTGAATGGTTTCAAGATCGCGCATTTCACCGATCAGTACAACATCGGGGTCTTGACGTAACGCTACACGAAGAGCACTTGAAAAGGAATCAGTATCCTGATGCACTTCTCTTTGATTAATGATACACCTTTTATGCTTGTGGACAAATTCTATAGGATCTTCAACCGTGAGTATGTGCCCTTCACGCTCATTATTGATTTTATCTACCATTGATGCCAGAGTAGTGCTTTTGCCGCTTCCTGTGGGACCGGTAACCAGAACCAGTCCGTTTGGACGTTCTGTCAATTTTCCAACGATGGGTGGCAATCCGAGCTCTTCAATTGGTTTAATTAAAAACGGGATCTGACGGATAGCAACACTGCAACATCCTCTTTGAAGAAAGACGTTTGCCCGGTATCGTGACAGATTCTGTACACCAAAAGAAAAGTCGACTTCCTTCTTCTGTTCAAAAATCTTTTTCTGCCCCTCATTCATTATACTATATGCAAGTTTCAGGATCTGTTCCGGCTGAAGTTTTTCTGTTTCAGTCGGAATGAGGCTGCCATCAACACGGTATAACGGAGGAGCGTTGGTTGTGAGGTGAAGGTCTGAAGCGTTCAGTTCCGACATCCTTTTTAACATTTCGTGCATTGTAAGCATAGCTATAAATTACTTTCCGGTTATAGTGTTGAAAATGGTTTTATCATGTTGTTGCACCGATTACTTCTTCTATAGTTGTTATCCCTGCATTCATTTTTTCCAGACCGCTGCTGCGCAATGTTGCCATCCCATCAGCAATAGCCTTACTTTTAATTGTAAATGGAGGCGCCTTGGATATTATTAATTCCTGAATAGACTGGTCGATGGGCAGGATTTCATATAATCCGCAACGTCCCTTGTAACCGGTATTGTTGCAGATTGAGCACCCTTTACCTTTAAATAACCGTATGTGTTTCTGTTCTTCGGCCGTTAGATGAAGAAATGGTAGAAGATCATGATTCTTTGAATCTATTTCAACTTTACAATTCTGGCATATCGTACGAATCAATCGCTGTGCAATAATCAGTCGAACTGCGGATGCACTCAAATAAGGGTCCACACCCATATCTGTAAGGCGCGTCAGGGTGCTGGCACTGTCATTGGTATGAAGAGTACTAAGTACGAGATGGCCTGTAAGGGCTGCTTTTACAGCTATCTCTGCCGTTTCAAGATCACGTATCTCACCCAGCATGATTACATCAGGATCCTGGCGCAGAAATGATCGTAATGCAGCTGCAAATGTCAAACCAATTTCACTGTTGACATTTACTTGGTTAATGCCGTCGATATTGTATTCTACCGGATCTTCTGCTGTCATAATATTAACATCAGGTTGATTGAGTGCGCTGAGAGCGGAGTACAGAGTTGTTGATTTTCCACTTCCTGTAGGTCCGGTAACCAGTATCATTCCATAGGGCGCTCTGAGCGCTTCCTTTATATTTTGTAAGCCTGAGTCGGTAATACCGAATTTCTGCAGATCCAGAACAAGGTTGGAGGAATCCAGAATTCTCATCACCACTTTCTCACCAAATATCGTTGGAAGGGTGCTTACCCGGATATCCACAGTTTTAAATCCCATTTTTATTTTTATCCGGCCATCCTGGGGAAGTCTCCTTTCCGAGATGTCCAGATCCGCCATGATTTTTAACCGGGATATCACCGAAGCGCGTAGCTTGTAAGGCAGCGGAGTCATTTCCACAAGCGTTCCATCAATGCGATAACGCACCCGCAATATTCTTTGATACATTTCAATATGTATATCACTTGCGCCTTTTCTGATTGCTTCCAATATCAAATGGTTGACAAGCTTTACAACCGGAGCATCAGACATTTCTGATGCAATATCCTCTGGCTCACTATCTTTATCATCAGAAAGGATCTCCAGATTTTCACTTTTTATATCATTTAATATGGAGTCCACTTCATGAGAGGTTTCATAATTGAGATTAATAGCTTCCTGGATTGCTTTTGATGGTGCCAGTACCGGTTTGATAGAACAGCCGGTCAAAAATTTGATGGCATCCAGCATGAACATATTTTTAGGATCACTTATTGCAACAGTCAAAATTCTGTTTGTTTTTTGAATGGCGATAATGTTGTATTTCTGAGCCATATCATAGGGTATCAAATCAACGACTACTGGATCAAATTCAAGATCTTTCAGGTTGAGATTACCCATGTTCAATTGTTTTGATAAAAATTGAGTTATAACATTTTCATCACTGATCGCACCAGTTGCAATAAGAGCTTCACCCAGCATTACTCCTGCATTTGTCTGATGTTTCAGACCCTCAAGAAGCTGTTCTTTGGTTATGATGTTATGTTCAACTAAAATTTCACCTATTTTTTTTGGCATATCTTGTAGCGTACTTTTTAAATTAATTAAACATGTTATTTAATAATGTATTATACATTTGCTGGCAGAGTTCATTCAATCGCAATATTCAGGATTAAAATTCACCATGTATTTTCAGCTCTGTCATACCTTTGCTCCAGAGAGGGAATAAATGCTCTTCCTCCTTACCTGGTGTATAAGTCAGGTTTTATTTCTGTCTGATATCTGATACGGTAATTTTTTTTCCAGGGCTGATCTGAAGATCTATCGCACAAGGTCGTTCTTCGGTGAATACACAATTCGAGGGTGATGATCCTTCAGGCCTCCCGGAACTCGATATTAAAAGTCTGGGGCGGAGCGTTTCGCGGATTGACTCTGCATATGTCAAAGATGAAACCCTGAGGATAACGATGTCGGTTTTCTCAAACAGTAATGCTGCGATGTTCTTCTCAAGGACAAGGGGGGCACTGATAACCACTATTATGACTGAATCAATATTTAAAAAATATGCACTCTGTGTCGTGTCAACAGGGAGAATTCCGTAGTTTTCTGATTTGAGGATGTTGCCGGCATGCATAATTTCAGGTTCTGGCCATGCTTTTGCTGGTTTAAGGTAAGTCGTATCCATAGTATTGCAGATATACCAGTGTTCAGGTGGTGTTGTTACGCAACTGAAGTCTGTTTCAAACGATGTTGAAAAAAGTTCCCAGGAAGATGGCAGATTCAGGTCCTGATGACAGAATGAAATAACCCCGTCTGTTGAGAATATTCGTTTAGTCGTAGTACGATCAAAACCATCATAGGCTAGAAGAGTTAAATCATTTTTAATATATACTGTAATTTCCCTTCTGCTCTCCAGAAAATCGGAGAAATTCTGGCGGCTCAACCAGGTAAGGATGATAATGATTGAAAAAATGAGTAGTAATTTTACATAATATCCTCTTCCAATGCGGCTTTGTGTGAAACTGAAGCTGCTTCTCTCTTGGATTTTCTCAATCTGGTTTTTATATTTATAAATGTTGACTTCCTTTGAAATTCAAAGTATTATTTTCGTTACTTACAGTATATGATCTTATTTATTGGTTGTGTACCCCCTTTCATCTCTGAGGAGAACATCTGATGGATAAAAACGTTTTAATAATTGGCACGTTCGCGTTGCTGTTGAGCTGTACACCAGCCGTTGTAAACAGAAATGTTGAAAATCCGATAGAAAAAGATACTGATAAACCAGTACCAATTATCCCGGAGACAATGGCAGGTGTACGTCAGACATTCCTTGATACATTAAATCGTACAGGTGAAATTGCTCTTTCAAATGCGGATTTTGGCAGAGAAATCAATCCGACAGTGATACAGACGGTCGAACAGTCTGTAGCTGGTCTTGAAGTACGATATCGGATACAGATGTTTGCTTCAAGCAGTGTTGAATCGCTTAGGGAGCAGAAGCGTATGATGGAACGAAAGGTTGATCTTCCTTTTTTTCTTTCCTATGATGCGCCATTTTTTAAGCTATATGTAGGGGATTTTAAATCCAGGGAAGAAACTGAAAAGTATTTGTCAAGAGTTAAAAAATATGGATATACTGATGCCTGGATTGTAACTGCTCGGTCCGTTTCTTCAAACTGAGCTTTTTCAATGAACGATTCAAACCGTTCTGATGTTCAAAGTCACGTAGTTCAATTCCACAAAGGTAGTTTTCTTTTCAGACAAAATGATACCTCCAGGGATTTGTTTATAATTCAGGAGGGGTCTGTTCGCATTTTTAAAACTGAGGGAAATGTTGAAATTGATCTTGATACTGTTGGCAAAGGCATGGTTGTCGGGGAGATAGCCTCAATTGATGGGGGCGTGAGAACCGCTTCCGGTTATGCTCTTGAAGACACTGATGCAATCGTTATTCCAGCAGCAGAATTTCAAAGGGTACTAGCTTCAGTTCCGGATTACCTGAAAAAAATTGCTTTAATTCTTGTCCAGAGATTGCGTGCCGTTGATTCTAAAATTAACCGTTCAATTGAAGGTGACCGGACGGCACATGTAGCTGCTATCATTTCTCTGGTTTCATATACTCAGCACTGTGACCCGTGCTCTATCGGATATGAGATCAATTTGAAATTCCTTGAGAATGAAATTATGGATCTACTCAATATTCCACTTACTGAGATAGCAGAAATTCTCGAAAAATTGCAGCAAAAGGGTTTTATAATAATCGAGAAAACAAAATGTATACTTAGTTCGAAATCTGATATTGATGAGATAGCGGGACATTTGTTTACCGCTGTTGATGAATCACCTGTAATTTAACATTTCGGAAGTATGCAATGATGCTGAATGGCTTTCTTTTATCTCTTATTCTATGCTGCCTGGTACTCCCGGCTGAGGCTGACTATTCAGATACGACAGTTTCAGCAAATGATTCCCTCTCATATTTAAAACTGGTAAAGTCAATATGGACGTGCAACAGAGATCTGCTCTATGAAGCTCTTCACGGTGGTGTTGATCCTGATATTCAGGATAGTGTCGGAACAACAGTACTTATGTCGGCTGCCTCTTCAGGGTGTCTTGTTGTAGTTGAGTCGCTGCTGCGATTTAAAGTGGATCCGGATATTCAGAATCACGGTGGCTCTACAGCACTTCTTTATGCTGTAAAGAATAGATACCCACAGGTGGTTGATATTCTGCTTTTGCATGGCGCAAATGTGAATCTTGTCGATACCCTTGGAAATTCTCCACTTGCAGTTGCAATTGCAAATGGTGATTCTGCTTCCGTATCGCTACTGCTTCAATATGGAGCAGATGTTTACTCCATTTCGAACCCACCGCTTTTAAGTGCTTTGAAAAAGAAAAAACCTGGTATTGTAAAGATACTTCTCGATGCTGGTGCAGATGTTAATGCCCGTGATGAATCCGGGATATCAGCTCTTCATCTGGCATGTGGCAGCAACGATACTGCTCTCGTCCGCATGCTCCTCAATCGTGGTGCAGACTGCAGCTTTTCTAACAGTAAAGGTGATACACCGCTTCTTATTGCTTGTAAGTATAATCGTATATCAGTTGCAGCCATGCTGCTTGAATCTGGTGCTGATGTAAATGTAAAAGACCGCAATGAGGATACCCCGCTAATGATTGCGATGAAAAACAGGTTTACAAAGTTAGAAAAGGTACTGCTGACGAAAACCCCTGATGGATACTCCCGGTTGATGACATATTCAAGAAATGGTGAAATTGAAAAAGTCCGGGAACTGCTCGTGACCAAATTTGTAAATATTAATGAAGTTAACAGTTATGGAAGTAATGCTCTGATTATCGCAGCATCAAAAGGTCATGTTAATGTCATCGAGGAACTTCTGATGTATGGTGCAGATATAGATGTGCAGAACAAAATCCTCGGTACCGCTCTGATGTATGCTGCTGCAAATGGACACAGAAATGCAGTTGAGTTCCTTGTAGCCTCCGGCGCCAGTGTCAATATTGAAAATGATAAGGGACGGACTGCGCTGGATTACGCTCTTGCATACAGGCAGCATATAATAGTGAAACTGCTTCTGGACGCAGGTGCCAGGAATGGCAGGGCTTCTCCAAACCAGTATTCAAGATAGCGCGAGCCCACTTTGACCCGCCAGGGTCTCAAATATCAAAATCATAGTAGACCGAACTAAACAATCTGTTACCTGATGTTCTGGCATTTTTTTCCCCGGCTGAAGGAAATAGCTTCCGGTTCTTTATGCCATGTTGCTGGACATCTGGTGGTTCAGGACGGTACACTATAAATTAAATCATTGATTTTAAAAGGAAACAGAATGTTTTAAAAGTAATGTGACTCCGGCATGAGGATTGCATATCTTATCTCACGCAAAGTATGGATTGGATGGATGCAGGTAAAATGAATCTAAAACTCAAAGACATCATAATAATCGCAGTTGTAATGCTGACTTCATTTCCGTTAATGTATACAATCCTGCTTTTTGCAACCGGCTCGGCTAAAGTTGTGTTTGAAGTCGGACAGGAAAAACAGATTGAAACACTTAAGAAATCGGAGCGGATGAATACTTCGGCCCGAAAGGACTCAATTGCGGCAGCAAATTCGAAGGTGTTTCAGGCGCTGCAGAAAGAACGTGGTGAAGTTATTGAAGAGAAAGAACGGCTGAATGACCAACGGACACGGCTCGAGATGATGCAGGAGGAGATTCAGTCACAAAGAGAGGCATTACTTAAGGAAAGAAAAAAACTTGAACAGCTGGTCTCTCAGAGTGACTCTCTTGATATGAAACGGATGCGGGATCTTGCTAAAGTTTATGGCGCGATGAAACCGGCTGAAGCGGCTGAAATTTTAAGTACATTATCAGACAGAAATGTTGCGAAAGTGTTAAAAATGATTAATGATGATCGGCAGAAAGCAAAAATACTTGCATTCATGTCAAGAGATAAAGCGGCGTCTATCAGTAAACTTATCGCGAATCTGAAATAAGGAATGTCTATAAAGGAGGTGTTCTGTGATCAATGCATCATTGCCCGGCAATTATGATGGAAATGCCGGAAAAAACATCGGGAAGATGGACTGCATTAACAATGGTGACACTACCGGAAGTTGTGCGGGGTTTTCTCGTAGCGCTATGGAGGGGGGTAATTTCGCAGAGCTCTATACCAGAATATCAAATTGTAACAGAGATGCTCTGGTCAATGATGATGAGGAACTGGAAATGGAAAAGGCTCAAGATGATCAAAGTAACACGGAGGTGATCTCTGTTGTTGATCCCGTTAGTTTTCTTCCTTTGCAGGATCTTACTGTCAGTGAAGATATTGCTTACGTCGAAAATTCAACCGTGGCATCAGAACTGATCAGCAGCGCACTTCATACCGTTACAGAAGTGCTTGGTTTACCTGATCGTGGTGTTGAAAAATCAGGCATTCTAAAGGTCAATGATTCAACAGTCGGGGAGCTTGCTGAAGTTGTGTATACGCTGACTGAAATTATTGCAGCTCTTGAGATTCCAGGTAATAATGTTACCTCTTCACAACTGAGCGTGGAAAATACCGCTGATACGGGGACGGGTACTGAAGCCACTTTGCAGAATACAGGGTCGGCTGATATCTCTACGATCTTACGTGTTGAATTGTTTAAACTTAAAATGGGAATTCAATTGCTTGGTGCTTCTGCGGAGGTTCAGAATAAGGCCGCTGAACTGGCTCAGAAGGTTTCCATGGCAGGCATGAATCAGGCAATAGATCCATCATCGATCTCAATGCCTCTTGAGCAGATCAAAAAACTATTTGGCAGGGTGCTTGACTCAATGAATAAGGATGCATCCAAAGCAGGAAATGCAGATGTTAAGTTAAATCACTTTCCAGACTCCATCACCATCGACTCTCTGGAAAAAGATAATGACATAGTTAAAAAATTTGATACTCAGACGTATAGAACCCTGCTGAAAGTTGATGCTGTTGAATCGAATGGCGAAGAAACAGGAGAAAAAGGTTCAATCGATCGGCTTCATAAAAATGAGGACCTTATTACAGTTGTCAACACAGAGGCTGCAGTCAGTCTGGATGGCATCGAGGATACAAGTATGCCGGAATTAGCTGTGGCCTCTGATGTAAAGAGTATTAAAATGGACGTTTCTACATCTCATTTTATTACACAGGAAAAAATTTCATCGGCACTTCACAGAATGGATGATGAAGCTCCGGTAATGGAACAGATTACCGGAAAATTAACATCTGTAATACGATCCGGCAGCAATGAAGTGCGAATACAGTTACGTCCCGAATCGCTCGGAGAGGTTAGTCTTCGCATAAAAATGGAGGGGGATGTTGTTTTTGCCAAAATTCAGGTTGAATCACAACAGGTCAGGCAGATTGTAGAAAGTAACTTACAGCTACTTAAGGACTCTCTGGCCGGACAGAATCTCTCTGCTGGATTGATTGATGTAAGTGTTGGAAATGATGATAACAGCGGGGGTAATTTCGAATGGAACCTGCAGCATAACCATGATGACAGAAAATATTCCGGCGGTGATGGAGAACGACAGGCTGAAAGGGTGCAGGATGACGCTTCGGTTAACATTAGCAAAGTTACCGGAAATGATACCGGAATACGGTATGGTAACAACAGTATAGAATACTACGCATGAGAGGCTTATAATGAGTATTTCAACAGATGTTTCATCATTGGTAAAAAATGCCGATCCCTATACTGTAAAGGCATCCCTGAAAGATGATCAGGTAGATGTTTCAACAAGTACACCTACAGGAGACCGGACTACCGATATTTTTAAATCAAAAAATGATCTGGGAAAAGATGATTTCCTGTTACTGCTGGTAACACAACTAAGGTTCCAGGATCCTCTGAACCCGATGGAAAACACTGAATTCGTTTCTCAGCTTGCACAGTTCAGATCGATGGAAAGCAGTTCCAATATAGAAACTGCGATCAACAACCTTGGTGAATCATTCCAGGGGACGGTAAAAGCACAGAATTATGCTGCGCAATCGATCACAAATACTTCGGCGGTCTCATTGATCGGCAAACAGGTTCGCCTGCAACAGACCAGTATTGACTGGGTTGCATCTGCCGGAAACAGTGTTACATTGGATGTCAATCTTGGTAATAACAAGACCGCATTATTACAAATCATAGATGACGATGGAAATGTAATAAAGGCAATCAATATTGAAAAGGGAAACAGTTCAAGCGAAGTGAAAGTTACCTGGGATGGAACAGATGACAAAGGTGAAGTTGCAAAGACTGGAAGCTATCATATTCATTTCGAAAATGAGGAAAACGATTCATCTCTCTATGCCTTTGTTCAAAATACTGCCAGTGGAATCAGGTACACTGCTGAAGGTGCGATGGTGAAAGTCGGTAATCAGGAGTTGTCAGTTAGTCAGATCCTCGATGTAGCAGGAGGAGGGGACTCGTCATCCTTTGATTCCGGTTACAACGGTAGTTCAAGCGCCGTATCTCTAATTGGTAAAAACATAACAGTGAAATCAGATTCGATCACCTACAGACAATCTGATGGGGAGGTCATAACTACGAAAATTGATACAGGTGGAATGACTAATGTAAAAGTAGACATTGTAGATTCAATGGGAAAGACCGTATGGACTGAACATTGTGATGCGGATGATAAGGGGATTGCGACTTTATCATGGAATGGAGAGACGCGCTCCGGCGTCTATGCTGATGCAGGAAAATACACACTCAGAATCGATGGACAGGAAGATAATCCGTATATATTCTCATTTATTGAAGGGAGGGTCGATGGGATAACTGATGTTGGCAGCGGGATGAAACTAAAAGTGAATGGCGTCTATGTAAATGTGTCGGATATTATAGGTATAAGTGCATGATCCATCAATAATTATGGAGTTGAGATGAACGCAGAATCAATATCACATGGAAATGATATTCAAAGGCGTCTTGAGGTATTCAGGTATGGTGCTGCGGCAGGAAATGGAATTCAGAGCACGCAGAATCCATCATCGAAAACAGATGGAACTTCTGATGTCAAGACATTTTCAGAAGTCCTTAAGTCCAAAATTGATGGAATCAGGTTTTCAGCTCATGCATCGACCAGAATAAGAAGTCGTAACATACCAATGAATGAGGAAATTGTTGGCAAACTGGAAAAAGCAGTCGCGGGAGCTGCTGAGAAAGGTGCAAGAGATTCATTGATATTGATGAATAATTGTGCTTTTATCGTAAATATTCCCAACAGGATGGTGGTTACTGCCATGGATGGAAAAAGTTTGAATAATAACATTTTTACAAACATAGACAGTGCTGTACTTGCTGACTGAATCACTGGACAAGGGTATAGGTACTCTTGAAGTGGTGAATCGTTGATTGATCGAAACGATTAATGTAAAGCTTGTGCAACGCTGATCGGGAGGCAGCTATGGTTAGATCACTCTATTCAGGAATCAGCGGTCTGAGGAATCATCAGGTATCGATGGATGTTACCGGTAATAACATCGCTAATGTTAATACTGTAGGATTCAAGTCGGGGAGGGTGACGTTTGAGGAATCAATGGCTCAACTTCTGCAGGGCGCATCACGTCCCGCAGGAGCAAGCGGCGGAACGAATCCATTGCAGGTTGGCCTTGGTATGTCAGTAGGCTCTATCGATACAATATTGATGCAGGGAAATCTGCAGACAACAGGACAGATCACCGATCTGGCACTCGAGGGAAACGCTTACTTTGCCTATTCAAATGGGGAAGGGCGGTATTACAGCAGGAATGGTGCTTTGCAACTGGATGGGAATGGACGCCTTGTTTCACCGACAAACGGATTTACACTTCAGGGGAAAATGGCAGCGGTAGATGGCACTTACCCCGCAGGCACTGCGATTGGCGACCTCAAGATTCCTTACGGTGAAAAAGCTCCTGCACGAGCTACATCTGAGGTCAAATTCTCATGTAACCTCGATTCAGATTCCGACGGCCTGGGAACAGTTACCTATTCGAACCGATATATCACGCAGGCTGATGACATCGATCGCTTGACGTCGTTATTCGACCAGGATGGAAATGACCTTGGAATTCAGATTGGCGATGACATGATTATTTCTGTAAGTGGTGAAGATCCGGTTCGTTTTACCGTAACTGAAACTTCGACAATTACAGACCTTGCAACCAGTATTCAGACCTACCTCAGAGATGTAACGGGAAGTGGATTTATAAGGGTTTTGCCAACAGGTGGCGATTTAATAGTTGATACAACTCTGGATCCGGGAACATCGGTAACTGGGTTGCAAATCAGAAGTTCCCGTCCCGGTTCCAATTCTTATGTAGCAAACGCTTTGAATTTTCCGCCATCAATTCCAGGTAATTCTACCTATACCATTTCTGGTTTAAGAGTTCCTGCTGATGAGACAGATTTGCTCAGTGAGGTTTTTGATTCTACGGGTCAAACGTTAGGATTGTCAGCAGGAGATGTGGTAAACGTCAATGGTGGTGTTGGCGGAAGAACAATACCAACGACATCTGCTGTATTTGATAATACAGACCCGACTGATACAACTTCGGTAAGAACAATTGGCGATCTTCTTAACTTAATACAACAGGCTTTCAGTTTGCCTCAGACTGATGGGACAAATCATGATAATCCGTCGGTAAGTATAAATATGGCTGACACAGATGATGACCTGATACCTGATGGATCAATTGTCTTACGCGGCCAGCCTGAAGAACCATTTGCGATAACTTCGGTCTCCATTTCTGCAACAAATGAAGATAATGCATTACCAGCACCAACACGATTCAATGCCAATATGACATTTACAGAGATTCAGACTGCACGTAATACTGGTGTTCACAGTACTTCAATTGTCGTGTATGATGAATCGGGTGATGCACACAGTATTACTACCACCTTTACCCATTCAGGTCAGCCAAATGAATGGCTGTGGGAAATTACTACTGAAGGTGGAGAGGAGATTCTCAGTGGAAACCGGGGCAGAATGACCTTCGGACAGGATGGTTCTCCATCTTCATGGACATTTGATGATAATGCGACAAATTTCCGATTTGATCCGATGAATGGCTCCAATATCGTCTCCCTCAATCTCGATATCGGTACACCCGGGTCATACCGGGGAATTACTCAGTTCCGTTCACCATCAACTACCGTTGCCAGGGAGCAGGATGGGTACCCCATGGGAAAACTGCAGGAAATATCTATTGACGAAAGAGGGGAAATATCAGGTGTTTATACAAACGGCATTTCAAAATCAATTGCAACTATTTATGTAGCTGAATTTAATAACCCTGCGGGGCTTATGAAGATGGGTGACAGTATGTACGCCGTTTCCAATAATTCCGGAGAGGGTGTATTGTTGCAGCCGGGAATTGGTTCTGCAACAAAAATCAAGCCTGGCGCACTGGAGATGTCTAATGTGGAGCTTGCCACAGAGTTTACCAACATGATTACAACTCAACGTGGTTATCAGGCGAATGCGCGGGTTATCACTACAAGCGATTCGATGTTGCAGGAGCTGGTTCAATTGATCAGGTAGTAAAAAATAAGTGAGGGGATATTCTCCTCACTTGCATTGTATATCAATGAATTGTACTATTGTTATGTCAGATCTGATTGATGTTTTTATGGCGTTAAAAACCATCAGTGTATTTCATCAAATCAGCACCACACTGTTAGTATAACGCTCTTCAATAAAAGGAATGGACAATGATAGCACTTAAGCGACTTAATGGTCAGGAGTTTGTGCTGAATGCTGATTTGATCGAGACCGTCGAATCCACGCCGGATACAATTATTGCTCTGACAACAGGTAAGAAGCTTATAGTGAAGAACAGTCTTGAAGATGTTGTGCGCAAAACTATAAAATATAAACAGTTATGTCATCAATATGTTCAGGTAATGCAAAAAACCGATTCCGATCTGCCGAAAGAACGGGGATAGATGGGTACGGCATAGTGCAATTTAAAAAAGGCCGTTAATTGTATGGATCTTGCAGTAATAATTGGTTTAGGTAGCGCTCTTCTACTGATACTTTTTGGTATAAAGCCTGAAAATCTGCTTGCATTTATTGATATGCCATCTGTATATATCACCGTTGGCGGTGCAATAGCTTCAACGATTGCCGCCTATCCCATGAATCGAATTTTAAATTCTATCAATGTTGTAAAAAATGCCTTTATCACAAAAAGTACTACCCCGGTGGAAATAATCCGTCAACTCGTTGATTTTGCTGAACAGGCGCGCAGAGAGGGAATTCTTGCTCTGGAAGCGCATGCTGCAGAAATTAAGGATGAATTTTTGAAAAAAGGTATACAATTAGCGGTTGACGGTACGGAACCGGATCTGATAAAGGATATATTGTCAACTGAAATTGCCTTTACAGAATCACGTCATGAAGAGGGTGCGAAAGTTTTTGACTTCCTGGGGGCGATGGGGCCCTCTTTTGGCATGATCGGTACTCTGGTTGGTCTGGTACTGATGCTTGGAAACATGAGTGATGTTGCATCGATCGGTCCGAATATGGCGGTTGCTTTGATCACTACCTTTTATGGCTCCGTACTGGCAAATGTATTCTGTCTTCCCATTGTTGAGAAATTAAAGTCATTTTCTCATAAGGAAATATTGATCAAAGAATTGATGCTTGAAGGAATTATGTCGTTACAGTCTGGTGATAATCCAAGGATCGTAGAACAAAAATTGACAGCGTTTCTTGAACCTCGATTGAGAATTACAGCGTTGAAAGAACGCCAGGGTGGGAAGTAGGCTGAAGTATGGCAGGAAGAAAAAAATCACAGGATTGTCCCAGGGGCTCTCCGGCATATATGAGCACATGGGGAGATATGTGTACTCTCCTGTTGTGTTTCTTTGTAATGCTGCTGGCTATGTCAACAACTGATCCAGCTAAATTTGATGTTGCCGCCTCATCATTTATGAATGCTTTCAGTGGTGTTCTGGAATCATATCCATCAGTTGTTATCACTCAGGATATACTGGTTCCACGAATGGGCGGAAAAGATCAGAATAAACATCTGGCGATCGATGCTGCTATGAAAATTAAAAAAGTGATTAAAGATGAGAACCTCGATGATGCTATCAAAGTAAAAGTGACCGAAAGTGGAATTGCGATAAAAGTTGCAGATCCAATCGGATTTGATCCCGGAGATGCAGATGTAAAACCAGAACTTATTGCAACACTTCACGGAATATCGAAAATTATTAGCCGTACACCTGGAACAAAAATTCGCGTTGAAGGTCATACTGATAATACACCGATTCACACAACAAAGTATCCGTCCAACTGGGAGTTAAGTGCGTCAAGAGCATTGAATGTAGTCAAATTTTTAGCCGAAACAGGGGGTATCGATCCGGCTACGCTGAGCGCTGTCGGTTATGGTGAGTTTCGACCGCTTGTTCAAAATTCGACAAAAGAAAATCGGCAGATCAACAGGCGTATCGAGATATACGTTGATTATAATCAGATTCCCGTTGAAGAAAAACAGTGAGCTGATGAGAGGAATGAGACAATGAACAGCAATCCAGAAACAGCTGAAAAAGAAACGTCTGAAGCAAAAGAGCAGAAACCTGAAGGCAAGAACAGCAAAGCTCTCTTTTTTGGTATCATAGCGGCTGCTATTCTGTTGAATACCCTCATTGCATTTGTTTTAATACAGGCAACCCGGCCGAAAGATTTTGAAAAAGAACGTGAAAAAATGCGTGTCGACTCTTTGAAACAGGTAATGGAAACCACAAAGCAAATGGGGGCGACAACCGATAAAGAACCAATCGAGGCTATTGTGAATATCGCGGGTACTGATGGAGAGCGGTTTTTAAAAGCAACGATAATTTTCGAATACGATGATCAGAAATATGGGGAATTGGGTGCAGAACTTACTCGTAGAGCACCAAAATTTAAAAGCATTCTCATGAACCATTTGTCCAAGTTGACGCTTGTAGAGTTGACAGAGCCGGATGCGAAGGAACGGATCAGCAAGGATGTTTTACGATTGATCAATAACTCATTGCCTTCAAAGTTCGGGGAAGTTCGCGAGGTAATGTTTACAACGTTTATTATCCAGTGATGGATTGTTTTTTCAGGAGAAATTTCCGTGAGTGATATCCTGTCTCAGGAAGAAGTTGATGCCTTACTTTCTGCTGTGTCTGCAGGAGGATTGGCTGAACCAGTTGCCGAAACCACAACGTATGATGCCCCTGCGTCATTCATGGGTTCCGCACCTGGTGCTGGTGATTCCATTGAAATGGAAAAATCACTCTCACTGTACGATTTCAGAAGACCGGATCGTGTCTCGAAGGATCAGATGCGAACCCTTCAAAACCTTCATGAAGGGTATGCCCGCCAGTTTTCAACAACTTTGACAAATTTCCTGAGGACATTTGTCGAAATTGAGCTTGTCAGTGTTGATCAGTTGACATATTCTGAGTTTGTAATGTCGATTTCCAACCCGAGTTGTATCTATGTTTTTAAAATGGAGCCGCTTGAGGGTAATGCCATACTGGAAATCAATCCTTCACTTGTGTTTTTTATTATTGACAGGTTGTTTGGTGGTCAGGGGAGACCATCAGAACAAAACAGAGAACTTACCCTGATTGAACAGAATGTGATACATCGTATTGTCGAGAGAAGTTTAAGCGATTTAAAAGATGTCTGGGAGCATGTTGGAGTATTCAGTCCGAAAATTGAAGCCTACGAAACAAATCCGCAATTTGTACAGATTGCGCCTCCCGGAGAGACCGTGATACTTATTTCCCTTGAAGTTCGGATGCAGAACGCGTCGGGACTTATGAGCGTCTGTTTTCCCTATATGCTTCTGGAGAGTGTGATTAATAATTTGTCAGGGGAATCCTGGATGTCTTCACAAAGTACATCCACACAGGAAACCAGGTCTGTTCTTGAAGAAGAGATGCAGGATGTTGATTTAACAGTTGCAAGTGTAATCGGAACAACGAAATTAAGCATAAAGGATCTGCTTCAACTGCAGCGTGGTGATGTTCTGTGCCTTGATAAGCCATATGAGAGTGATCTGCTTATCCAGGTTGAAGGAAAAACAAAAATGGCAGCGAAATCAGGCCTTATAGGAAGAAAGAAAGCTGTTCGTATTACAAAAATAATTGAGAAGGAGGTCCCGGGGTGTTATGAGTGATATTCTTTCTCAGGAACAGATAGATGCTCTGTTGAATTCCGAAGGACTTGACAGCAGTGACAGTTCATCACTGTTTGGTGGTGGTTCAGGAAGTGATCAGCAAACCGATAAGTATCCGGTACTTAACGATGTATATGAAAATTTCTTTACACAAGCCTCAACGGTGATAACAACTGTTTTAAATAAGTCAACTACATTTACCGGCCAGGAGGCCCAGGTCGCCTCTTTTGAAGCTATTCAGGAAAAAATTACGTCTGTCGCTATTTCCATGTCACTCTCTTTCAAATCAGGCTTTGAGGGTGAATTCTATTTGTTAATGAAAAAAAATGATGTTGCAATACTTTCCGATTTAATGATGATGGGAGATGGCACTGCGGAATACAGTGAGGATCATAAGGATGCAATTGGTGAACTGTTCAATCAGGTGATGGGTGCATTTACAACCAGTTTGGGAAGTGAACGGGGTATTCAAATCTCCGCAGGGAGTGTGGTAGTAAATGAATTTGATATGGATAACCCACCGATGGATGCCGGCTCACTAGACATGATCATTACATCACTGAAACTTGACGGGGTGGAAGACTCCTGGATTGCATTGTTAATTCCCAATGCACTCACCGAACAGATCGTTGAAGCAATCGGGAACGATTCCAATTCAATGAGCAGCCCTTCAAGTGGTGTTGGACTGAATATGTCTGAACTTGATGATCTTTCCAGAGTCACCTCATTTGATTCATCATCCGGACATTTCACTGAAACGAATCTTACAGGACAGCCTCTTAATGCACCACAGGAAAATATCAGTATGCTGCTTGATATTGAACTGGATGTGAGTATAGAACTTGGACGATCGATAATGTCAATAAAAAGAGTTCTGGAACTGGCTCCAGGCTCAGTTGTTGAACTGGATCGTCTTGCTGGTGAACCTGTTGACCTTATGGTTAATAATAAAATTGTGGCAAAAGGTGAAGTAGTTGTAATAGATGAGAATTTTGGTATCAGGATTGTATCGCTGGTGTCTCCTCAAGAGCGAATTAAGAGTTTGAGATAACATCCTGTCATATCTGAAGAAATTTATCAAAAGGGTAAAATGAGAAAGACAATTAACGGGATTTTGTTTGTCGCTACAGTTATGGTTTTCATAACAGGTTCGCATGCTTCCGGTGAAGATGCAGGATTGTCCGGCGCAGGTGATGGTTTTGATATGACTATTTTGCACAATGAACTTCAGAATAGTTCGATAGTTGAAGAAGATTCCGGAGTAGTGCGGGAGAATGAGAAGGAAAATCCTATAGCAATACTGATAAGAATACTTCTATATCTACTGCTTGTAATAGTGCTGATATCAGGCATTTCCTGGCTTTTTAAAAGAATCGGGCTACCAGGTACAATCAAGAATAATGGCCCCGGATCGATGGATCTGCTTGAAGTTCTTCCAATCTCACAAAACAGGACAATTACAATAGTAAGAATACTTGATGCAGTTTACATACTTGGACAGAGTCAGGGTGCTATGGTTCTTATAGATAAAGTCGAGGGGCAGAAGGCACTTGAACTGATCTCTACTTCAAAGGGTGGTACTGCTGTAACTCAGTTTAAAGATGCGATCAACAGTTTTATGGATAAGTTCAAAAAGAATTCATAACAATTTTTATTACCACATCTCTCCCTATTATCGGTATCGGCAGGCAGCTAAATGAGCTTTAGAAAAAAAACAGATAAAAATCATGGCACTCTCAAAAAAATATTTAATGCAAAAGTGGTATTTACTTCAATTCTGCTGTTACTATTTCAATGTTCTCAGACCTTTGCTCAGCTTTTACCAAAGCTTTCATTATCAGTAGGCAATTCTGACAAACCGGGAGATGTAGCTGTAGCTTTACAAATAGTTTTTTTGATAACAATTCTTGCCATAGCTCCATCAATACTTATAATGATGACATCTTTTGTCCGCATAATTATTGTACTGTCATTTTTAAGACGTGCTCTGGGGACACAAACAATGCCGCCCGATCAAATAATGGCTGGATTGGCACTGTTTCTGACCATTTTTGTTATGATGCCGGTTTACAATGAAATAAATAATGACGCTATTCAACCGTTTTTAAAAGAAAAAATAAAATTTTCAGAGGCCGTCGATATTGCAGTAAAACCGGTGCGCAGTTTTATGCTGCGTCAGGTAAATGAAAAAGATGTTGCATTATTTGTAAGAATTGCACATGCAAAAATTCCAAGAAATGTAGATGATTTACCTCTGGAAGTCATTATACCTGCATTTATCACCGGTGAATTAAAGAATGGGTTTATAATCGGTTTTATACTGTATATACCGTTTCTCGTTATTGATATGGTTGTAGCGAGCATCTTATTATCCATGGGTATGATGATGCTGCCTCCGGTTATGATTTCCATGCCATTTAAAATTATTCTGTTTGTGCTGGTTGATGGATGGCATTTGATAGTTAAGCAGTTACTGGTATCTTTCAACTAGATACATCTGGAAAGAGAATTTGTATGGATCCATCAATGGTGATAGATATTGGCAGGCAGGCATTATGGGTAACGTTGCTTGTTTCAGGGCCAATAATGATCGTTGGGCTTGTCGTTGGTTTAATTGTTGGTGTTTTTCAGGCTGTCACACAAATACATGAAATGACATTGACATTTATTCCAAAAATTTTATCGATGGTTCTCGTATTCCTCATTCTAATGCCATGGATGCTTTTAAAAATAATTGAATATACCATTTCACTTTTTGAGTTGATCGGGAAAATTGGCCATTGATGAATAACCTTATAGGAGTCAATGAAATAGAAACATTCCTGCTGATCTTCACAAGGATCAGTACAATAATGGCGTTGATGCCGATTTTCGGCTCGCAATCAATTCCTATGCAGGCAAAAGTTGCTTTCTGGCTGATATTGACGATGATCATATTCAGAACCAATCCATCAATGCAGAGTGTTTTGATTCAATCAGGTAATGTCCCGGGGTTTATTTTATCCATTTTGAAAGAAATTCTGTTTGGCTTGATCATCGGATTTGTATCTTCGATGCTCTTTACTGCAGTACAAATAGGCGGATGGTTGATTGATAGTGAAATCGGTTTTGGATTTGTTGAATTGATGGATCCATTTAATGATGAACCTGTTACTGTATTCGGACAGTTTCAGGTAATACTTTTTACAATATTATTCCTTTTGTTTAACGGCCATTACTTTTTTATCCTATCCATACAAAAAAGTTTTGAAACGGTTCCTCTTACTGCTCTCAGATTGGAAAATGTATCAATTGCAGGAGGTGTTGTTTCAATTTTTGCCGGTATTTTTGTATGTGCGATAAAATTTGCAGCACCAATATTTGTAACATTACTGATAACTGAAGTTGCTCTTGGAGTCGTGGCCAGAACGGTACCTCAAATCAACATCTTTTTTGTCGGTATGCCATTAAAAATCGTTACTGGTTTAATGACCGCTATTCTGGTATTACCTATGCTTTCAACGCTGTTTAGAAAAACATTTGAGGTGTTAATCATTGATATTAACAAATTGATTACTATAATGTCTTAAGAAGGATTCAAGTGATATTGTGGCTGATGAAAGTTCAGAAGAACGGACCGAAACGCCATCTGATAAGAAACGTCAGGATGCAAGAGAGAAAGGAACTGTTGCCAAAAGTACGGAAGTGAATTCCGTATTGGTTCTGCTGTCGGCTGTTATCATGTTGAAAATAACCGGCTCCTGGATGCAGGGACAACTTGGATTTCTTCTGGAAAGATTTATAATTCATTCGAGCAGATTGGAAATGAGTGTGAATGAACTGGTTTATATATCCAAAGAAGCTTCTTTAATATTTTTTAAATGTATAACGCCGGTGGCTGGTGTTATCCTTCTGATAGGAGTAATCGCAAATGTTGTTCAGATTGGGTTTTTGTTTACATTGAAACCAATTATGCCAAATTTTGAAAAAATCAATCCAATTAGCGGTTTCAAGAGACTGTTTTCAATGCGATCGGTAGTTGAATTAATTAAAAATCTTCTTAAATTATCAATTATTTCCTTAGTTGCATGGGTTACTATCAAAGCAGCTTTTGAGGAGATGGTAGTACTATCAGATTCGTCGGTTATGTTAATATGGGGATTCATCTTAACAACAAGCTTTGATGTAATTATAAGAATATCTGTTATTTTAATCGTAATAGCCGCTCTTGACTATGCATGGCAGAGATATGAACATGAAAAACAGTTGAAAATGTCAAAACAAGAGGTAAAAGAGGAACGAAAACAGATGGATGGTGATCCGCTTGTAAAATCCAGAATTCGTTCACTTCAGCGTGAAATGGCAAGACGAAGAATGATGGAACAGGTGCCAAAAGCTACTGTTGTTGTCACAAACCCTACACATATAGCAATCGCAATCCGATATGAACCATTAGAAAATGATACGCCGGTTGTTGTTGCAAAAGGAAAACGACTCGTTGCGGCTAAGATTAAAAAGACTGCTATAGATAATAATATTCCGATTGTTGAAGATAAACCTCTTGCAAGAGCAATGTATGATAAAGTTACTGAAGGGTCACCGATACCGATAGAATTTTTTACTGCTATAGCTGAAATTCTGGCTTATGTATTGAAATTAAAAAACCGGAGTGCTGCATGAAAGTGACTATTCAAAGAATAATCATATCTTTTGTGGTTGTTTTCCTGTTTTGTTCACCAATGCCTGTTGAAAACGAACATACCTATTCCATCCGGCTGAATCTTGAATATGCCGGTAATGTGGCTGCGGAATTTACAGGTGAGCCAATTCTCGCTATTATCGAAACTAACGATTCGCTATCTTTCTCATCATTGACATGGAAAACCGGGAGTGGATTGTATAGTGCTGATGATACAACGTACCTGAAGAATAGAAGAAAATTTCATGCATACCTTTCATGGAAAAGCTACCCGCGATATAAAGATTCTGTTGATAATTTTTACTATGACACAATCTATATCGGAACAGGAGGGAACATAAAGAGAAGTAATCCTGTTATCGTAAAAGTAAGTAATTTACCGGTAGTGATAGACAGCCTGAAAGCAAGTACGCGAACATTCAAACCGTCTGAAATGATCTGGAAATTAAATGTTCATGATTCCATACGTAAGCTCAATATAAGAGTGTATGCCAGGGATCTTGATAATAAAACTCCTGATATGGTCATTTCAGGGAGTAATTACCTATTGGAAAAATACCCGGGAGAACCATTTCGTGTTGGTTATGTCAGTCCATCGGGACAGTTTAAAGATACTCTTATTTTTACCCTGTATGATCGTGCTCAGGGGCAGGCTGTGAAAGAACTCTATCTTGAACGTGTTTATCCTAATACACCACCGGTAATCGATAGCGTACGTATAAACACTGGAATGTTCAAATTTTCAGGTGGGAAGACCAGTGCTGTCTTTGAAAAAATTGATACATTGAGGTTGAAACTGTATTATCATGATAATTATGATACGGTTTCAACAATAAAGTGGAGCCTGAAAAAAAATCTCTTAATACCAGATACGGGTAATAATGCCAGTGTATCGCTGATTTGTACTAGTTCAAACTGCAAAGTAGTTGCAACCAGAAATATCTTTAATATAGATACGCTTCTTGTCGTTTTACATGATTCCAAAGGTGACAGCACTGTTGGGTACATCTTTATTGGAAAGAGAATCCAGAATAAACCTCCAGTTATTGAAAAGGTTATTGCAGACAGTTCAGTAGTTAATGATACTAATACTGCCCTTACGTTTTTAGATGGAATCGGGTCTGAGAAAATAAAGCTCTCACTCGAATTATATGACCCCGACAGTACTATACTGTCCTGCGTATGGGACGCAAAGAAAGGAAAACTCAATAGCGATACCGGAAGTACGGTCGTTTATTCTGCTCCACTTCTTATAACAAGAGATACGATTACGGTTACTGTTTCTGATAATGAACTTACAGCGAAAAGTCTGATTATTGTCAATATACACGATATTTTTCCACTATTTGACAGTCTGAAAATAAATGGTAAAAATTATAAAAATCCAGGTGGTACAGAATGGTATCAGGCTTTTTATAATGAACAGATCGTTGTGACTACCTGGATACGGGATCTGGATAATGCAGATACCGTGAAATATTCATGGAAAATCAAAGACTCATCCAGGGTTACATCAAAGGTGGAGAATAGATTGATATTACGGACACATTCCGCCAAAGGTATTGATACGCTATCTTTGTCAATTACTGACGGTGCTTTAACTGATGTTTTCAAAGTCTTTTTGAATGTTAACTCGCCTGAACCTGTTATAGATAGTATAATCATAGATAGCGCTGTATTTAAAGATGTTCAAAAAGACATAGTATATGCTGCAGTCTATCCCGATACCTTAACGGTGTCGGTCTTTGCACGCGATCTTCAGGGGGATACTTTGACAATTGGATGCGAATCTTTATATAAAAACAGAATTTCAAAGATTTCAAAAACGATGAGTAATTATATGACTGTAGATTCGACGTATACCGATACTCTTATCATTTCTGTCAACGATATAAAAAACTATACGATCAGAAACGTATATCTTAATGTAAAAGGCAGCGGAAATTGAATTCCAGAACCATGGCCTCTTCAATGCAAAGCATAATGGGAAATTCATTTTTGAAGAGTATCACTAAACAGCGTGATCTGATTATTGTGCTGGGTGTAGTTGGAATTCTCATTGTGATGATTATCCCGGTACCGCCTTTTTTCCTGGATATACTTTTAACCTTGAATCTTGGAATTGCAATAATAATACTGCTTGTATCGATGTACGCTCGTGAAGCCCTTGAATTTTCTGTATTCCCATCTCTGCTGCTTACTGTCACACTGTTTCGGTTATCATTGAATGTTGCTTCAACACGTCTGATTCTGAGTCAGGCTGATGCCGGGGAGGTTATAGAGGTTTTTGGAACATTCGTTACAAAAGGGAATATGGTTGTTGGTTCGATAATATTCCTGATAATTGTAATCATTCAGTTTGTCGTTATTACAAAAGGCGCCGGAAGAATTGCTGAAGTTGCGGCAAGGTTCACATTGGATGCGATGCCTGGAAAGCAGATGGCCATTGATGCTGATCTTAACGCTGGAACGATCAATGAAGAGCAGGCGAGAAACAGAAGAGTGCAAATTGCAAGAGAAGCCGATTTTTATGGCGCGATGGATGGAGCTTCAAAGTTTGTTCGAGGTGATGCGGTAGCGGGGATATTGATTACCATCATAAATGTTATCGGCGGGTTTATAATTGGTATGGCGCAGTTAGGAATGGGTGTTACAGAAGCCCTGTCCACGTATACACAACTGACGATTGGTGATGGTCTTGTTTCCCAGATTCCGGCGCTCATGATATCGACAGGTGCAGGTATTCTTGTAAGCCGCGCAGCATCACAGAATGATCTTGGAAATGAAATTACCGGACAACTTTTATCAAATCCAAAGATACTCGGTGTTGCCGGTGGCCTTATGTTACTGTTTGCTGTTATTCCAGGGTTTCCTAAAGTACCGTTCATAATTCTTGGTGCTGCATGTATTGCCGCTGTTTTTGTTGGAAAAAACCAGGAAAAGAAAAAGACTGCTGAAGAAAGTAAACAGGAAATCAAACAACCGGAACAGGAAGAGCGCGTGGAGGATTATCTTCATATCGATCCAATGGAACTTGAGATCGGGTATGGACTGATCGCGCTTGTTGATGTCAAGCAGGGAGGGGACCTTCTGGATCGGATCACTTTGATCAGAAGACAACTTGCGACAGAATTGGGCATCATTATTCCACCAATAAGAATACGTGATAATATTCAGCTCAAACCAAATGAATACAGGATTAAAATACGAACAATACTTGTTGGTAAAGGTGAACTGATGAATGGGGCATACCTGGCAATGGATCCTGGTACTGCAACAAAGAAAATCAGGGGGATCCAGACCGTTGAACCTGCATTCGGACTGCCTGCATTATGGATTACTGAAAGTCAGAAAGATGATGCCGAAATGTCCGGGTATACAGTCGTTGAATTACCAGCGGTTCTGGCGACACATTTAACAGAAATTGTACGAAAGCATGCTTTCGAATTATTAACACGGCAGGATGTTCGTCAATTGCTTGATACAGTTAAGGAAACCAATACGGTACTTGTAGACGAACTGATTCCAGGTGTATTGTCAGTCGGGGATGTTCATAAGGTATTGCAGAATCTGCTCAGAGAAAGAGTCTCAATTCGCGATCTGCAATTAATTCTGGAAACACTGGCCAATGTGGCTCAAAGAAATAAAAATACAGAAATCCTTACGGAATATGTCAGAAATGCATTGGCAAAGCAAATATGCGAAACATTTAAGGGTGAGAATGATATCATACCGGTTATTACACTCGATCCTAATCTTGAAGCGAAGCTTGAAGGAACTTTACAGGAGAATGAATCGGGGTTCAGATTTGGAATATCACCGACTGAGATCGGGAAAATACTCGAAATGACACGTCCTGTTATTGAAAAAGTAAAAACGACCGGAGATATACCGATTTTATTGTGCTCTCCGACAATCCGGAGTGCATTCAAGCGTCTTACCGAGAACAATTACAGTGAATTAATAGTATTATCATATAATGAAATTGTTTCAGGTATAGAGATTCGTTCATTAGGCATGATATCAACACAGTAATGAATTTCAGTATGTACGGGGATATATGCGGATTAAAAAATATGTTGCTAAAAGTATGCGGGATGCACTTGCGCAGATTAAGGATGATCTTGGTGAAGAAGCGGTGATCCTGAAGACACGGAAAATACCAAAAAACGTATTTGCAATTGGAGAAAAAAATGAAGTTGAAGTAACTGCCGCAGTTGATGATACAGCTGAGAATACAGTAACTCCAGGTGTGAAGCCAATAAAGGTCATACATAATACAGACCATAAACAGGTCGTTTATGGAAGGCCAAGGACATCATGTATTGTCGATATGGACAACCCTGATGCACCGGTGGTCAAAAAGTGGATACCGTCAGAGTATAATAAAAACGTACAGGAAAAAAATTCTGAAAATCACACAAAGGATGAAATTAAAATTGAGGAACTTAAGGAAAACCTCGAAGAACTTACATCTCTTGTGAAATCGGTAATAAACGAAAAGAAAACGAATAATCAGCTGGTACAATACGGGAAAGAGGCTCTTTATAAAAAATTGATAGATTCGGAAGTCAGAAGTGATCTGGTGGATCATATCGTAAAGAGAATGAACGGAACTTCAGAATGTCTTGATGGTAAAATACAGCTTAAAAGACTCAATGAGATTGTTACCGGTGAATTTCCCGTTGCCGGCCCGATGCGTCTGAAAAAAACAGAACCATTGATAGTGGCATTTGTTGGACCTACAGGTTCAGGAAAAACAACTACACTTGCCAAGCTGGCAGCACATTGTGCGATTATAAAAAACAAAAAAGTCTCAATAATCGCAGCTGATACGTATCGGATAGCTGCAATAGAACAGATAAGGATTTTTGCAGACATAGTAAAGGTTCACTGTGAGGTGATTTTTTCTCCTGAAGAGGTGCCGGCTGCTCTTGATGCATGTAAAGACAGCGATGTAATTTTTGTTGATACTGCGGGAAGAAGTCAACGAAACAATGAACACCTTGATGAACTTAAAAAATTAATGGTTCAGCTTAATCCTGATGAGATACATCTTGTGCTGGGTGCAACAACAAAATATTCTGACTTGAAAAATAGTGTGGAAAAGTTTTCTATTGTTAAAGTTGATAGATTGTTGTTCACAAAAATTGATGAAACATTGAAATTGGGTAACGTTTTTAATGTCGTGAATGATTTTAAAATTCCTGTTTCATATTTGACATTTGGTCAAAGTGTTCCCGATGACATCGAACCTGCACAATGCAGTAGAATAGTTGAAAATTTTATGGAAGGTGTTGTGCAGTGAGAGATCAGGCTGAAAAATTAAGGGAACTGGTCGCATCAGTAGCTATCGGTAACGAGTATAAAAGTAATGCACCCGGCAGCAGGAAGCTTTGTAAAAGCATCTCTTTTGTGAGTGGAAAGGGAGGGGTTGGAAAGACAAATATAGCACTCTATTACGCTATGTCCCTTGCAAAGAGCGGAAAAAAAGTGTTGCTGCTTGATGCCGATCTGGGGCTTGCAAATATTCACATATTGCTTGGAATCGCTCCAAAGCTGACCGTCGCGGATGTTTTTGAAGGTAAATGCACAATAATGGACACCGTAATAAACGGACCGCTGGGAGTATCAATTATTCCGGGTGCATCAGGTCTGGAAACCCTTGCCAATATCGCACCGGATAAACTGCACTATCTTATTGATCAGTTTAATACAATGGAAAATCATTATGATTTTATTCTTGTTGATACCGCTGCCGGGATAGGTTCATCTGTAATTAATGTAGCAGCGAAAACAGATCTTGCAATTTTAATGATGACACCGGATCCAACCTCATTAGCTGATGCATACGCGGTCGTGAAGATATTGTACGAACGAGGTCAGAAACAAATCGCAACCATAGTTAATATGGTAATGTCTGAGAAAGAAGGGATGGAAACATTTGACAGGATCAATGCTGTTGTGGTAAAATTTCTTAAGAAACCGCTTGAATTTTTAGGGGTTCTGCCGATGAACCGGGAACTTCAGAGATTTATCCGGATGCAGAGGCTTGTGACGGAAAACAGGAATGATGAGTTTTTTTTACGGGTCTCAAGAATATCAAGGGCATCTGCAGGAATCTCTGTCATCAGAAGAGGTGGTTTTTTTTCGCGCTTTCTGAAAAAGGTATAGCGGCTTTTAACTGGACTGACGTATGGTTTTCTGGATTAAGAAACTTGCATTTATAATTGGACTGATTACCTTTTTTGCTTCAATGGCGATCCATTTTTCCGGATCAGATCCATTTAATCTTAATCTGCTACTGCCTGCTATAATAAAATCATTACTAGGCGCTTCGATTCTCTGGTTTGCCGGGTTTATTATAGGAGATATTTTTTTTAAAGGTGTTCTAACGGACGTTCCTCTGGAACGGAATAATCTTATTGAAGGGGGGATGCTCCAGCGTATTCATCTTAAAAAAGAAAAAAGCTTACCCGGTGGGGAGGATATGCCTCTGGTTACTGCCGTGAAAAATGAAAAAAATTCTGAAAAGAAAAAAAAATAATTTAGTGCAATAGCGATGGAGAACTGGTGGAATGACAGGTATAGAGCAGCTGTGGCATGAGTTTAAAGCGAATAATTCAAAGATTGCAAAAGACAAACTTCTTGTTGAATATGCTCATTTGGTAAAGTATGTGAGCGCCAGACTTGCTGTAAATCTGCCTCCATCAGTAGACAGAAACGACCTGATAAGCTCCGGGGTGATGGGGTTAATCAAAGCTGTTGAAACATTTGAACCGGATCGCGGATTCAAATTTGAGACGTTTGCAGGTCATAAAATTAGAGGCGCCATCCTCGATGAACTGCGGGCTCTGGACTGGGTACCCCGATCCGTGAGACAAAAGTCAAGAGAACTGCAAAGGACTTATGCAAAACTGGAAAATGATCTGGGAAGAATTCCCTACGATGATGAAGTTTGTGATGCACTGGGAATCACAATCAGGGAGTATGAGAATCTGCTTGCAGAAGTTACACCAACAACTATAATTTCTCTTGAAGAAGCTATGCCGGGTAGGGAATCTGATGCAAAAGAACTGAAAATTATTGATACCATTGAAGATCCGGGAAGTGATAATCCTCTTAAGGAACTCGGGTTTTCTGAAGTTAAGAGTATCCTTAAGGATGCAATCGCCGCTTTACCAGAAAAAGAAAAACTGGTTGTTGCTCTTTATCATTATGAGGAACTTACTTTGAAGGAAATTGGAGTTGTACTTGATATAACAGAGTCACGTGTCAGCCAGATTCATTCCAAGGCAATTTTAAAACTGCGTTCAAAACTGTTGCAGAAGATTAATGCCTGATGTGTTGGGAGGTATAAAATGAGTACCGTCAATGCTAACTTTTCTATTAATAACATTCCCCAGCTTGATCGTTACCACAATGAAACTCTTAAAGCTCCGGCAGTAGAGCAGGTTCAGAAAGAACAGATAAATCTCAATGAAACAATGATGAATTTAAAGCGGCCTAATGAGATCAAAAATTCAAATCTTGTTGAGAACAGTAAAAAAAAGATACAGAATGTGAGTAAAAAAAAGGGGCGTAAGAAAAATAATCCGGAATCTAAAAAAAGAGAAAAAAAACAGGACGCTTCGGGAGAGAATGGATTCTTTATTGATGTTGAATGCTGAAAAAATTAATGGTGGTATAGAATGATAATGGATCATAAAGCAGATGTAGCCAGAATAAAGCGAATCACAGAAAGCATTATTGGATTACCAACGTTGCCGACGGTGGTTTCAAAGATGATTCAGCTGGTGGATAATCCCAAAACTTCAGCGGTTTCTCTTGCCCGGTTAATATCTACTGATCAGGCTCTTACGGCCAGGATATTGAAACTGGCAAACTCAGCGTATTATGGCTTTTCAGGTGAAATATCGACAGTGAATATGGCTATTGTAGTTCTTGGTTTTAATACTGTTAAAGATATGGGATTGTCACTCTCTGTTTTTGATGTTTTTAAAAAAATGGGACAGTCCAAAAATTTCGATATTTCCAGATTCTGGGAGCACTCGATTGCCTGCGGTGTTGCATCCAGAATGCTTACTGATGAGTATTGCAGACGCTATTCGGCGGAAGCTTTCGTCGCCGGGTTATTACATGATATTGGCAAAGTTGTTTTAAACCAGTATTTCAATAAAGAATTTAACGAAATTATGGAATTGGCTGCAAATGGAATAGCTCTTGATGATGCGGAATTACAGGTTCTGGGTACAAGTCACGCCAGAATAGGTGCCTGGCTGGCAGAAAAATGGAATCTTCCCAAAATTATATCAGAATCCTTGTTGTATCATCATAATCCCTGGGAATCCGGCAAAGACCAGGTTCTGGTGGCTTTGATCTGTTTTGCTGATTATATCTGCCATATTTCAGGAATGGGGAATTCAGGACGGGTAGAACTGCCGGTTCTTGAAGAAAAAATGTGGGAAATTTTTCAAAATAACGGCATTTCACTTGAAATCTCAGATATTGAATCCAAAAAGATAGCTTTTTACATAGAGTTTGATCGTGCTGAGAGCTTTATGACCTTTCTTCAGAATAAAGGTTAACCAGAAACCGCAGTTGGATATGACGGAAAATTCCGAAGGATATTTTCCGAAGAGTGCATGGGACTTTCTGCCGTAAGTTATTGGTGCATAAGCCGGGAAGAAAACGATTAGTTAAGCGGTTTTGATCAGAGGCCTACCTGCTGCGGGATGGACGTTTTTTGCCAGTTTATCATCGGAACCAATTTATATTAAATCCATATTAAAAAAATTCTGAAATTGCTCAATTTTCAAGTATATTATAATCAGTCTTTTTTCGTCGAATTAATTGTCGAAGTGAAATTTGATTGTAGCCATAAATCTGTTGAGAATTATACCAGCAATTGCATTTTCCCTTTCCAGTTACTCGACGCTACAGACCAAGTAGTTACCTGAGTGTTATGAGTTTTTCCGGTTTATTTTGGATGCCCGAATTGTGTAATCACTGAGGGCTTGACGTTGAGGATCTGATCAGTGAAGTATTTTTATCGACTTACAAGTTTTAATCTTTTAAAAACAAGGATCTGTCTCGCCCTGGTTTTTTTATTGGTATCAATTTTTTCAAAAGCAGTAATTTGCAGAGAAAACTATGCTTTTCAGCCTAAAAATGCGGCTTTTTTTAGACTCGTGTCAAGTGGATTCGAATCAGAGGATGTTGATAGATATTGTCTGATACTCGAATCTGAGCTTGAGGCTACGCTGGGCTGGCAGATTATGGATTTCCGGACTACCATGGAGGAAATCAAAAAACAGGGAGGCGACTGGCTCTGTTCCAAAGTGGATTGTGCCACATTGAACGGGCAATATCTCAATGTCGATTATGTAATATTCGGCAGAGTTCAAACTATCGGAAGATCGATTGCCATATCGGTTCAGATTGCGGATGTATCGACTGGACGGCTGATTTCTGATGTTTCAAAATTTTACAGCGGAAAAAAATCAAAGTTTACTAAAAAAGTTCTTCCCGAAGTGGTTGAACTTCTTGCATCTGATGTTAAATCTGTTCTTACTGCTAATCGCAAACGTTTTACTTCGACAGAATCAGGAGAGAAAGATTTGATAGCAAGGGCCCGTTCATCTTCATTCAATGATATGAGAGGGTATTTATCCTATTCTGAGGACACAACCGCAAAAATTGTTACTGATGGGAAGATGGCTTTCGGGTACTTGATGATTGGTGCAAATATGAGCGAAGACGATGTTTTACGCTACAGCTACCAGTTACAATCGTACCTCTCGATTGCCGGGGCACATGCGATGTTGTATATAGACGAAATGGAGCTTCTGTTGCGTGCCAGAGGAGGCAATCTGAATTGTTCCGACAAAGAAAGCGCGAGAGATATAGGCCGTTTGTTGGGTGTTGATTTTATGGGATATGGAAAAATATCACGTTTCAGGAAGTCCTTCAATATCAAAACAAGTATTGTTGATGTTGAGACTGGAGAAGTTGTTAAACAAGCTGTCGAGCGCTATCGTGGAAGTGAGGATGTATTCTTAACCCAGGTGATTCCAGATATCGCTGCACAATTGGGTGATGCCTTCGAAGCGCACAGAAAAAAAGTCAGAGCATCACAGAAAAATGGCAAATACTCTTCTTTTTAGCTTCGTGTAGATTATTTTTAAACTACCTGCTGGTTGACTTCAAAATTTATCAGACGTATTTTTAACCAGATTATTTTATTCATGTATTGAAAGGAATTTTTGATGAACGCTTTTAAAAGAGTGATTATTGCAGCTTTCAGCCTTATGGTACCGCTAACAATTTTTGCCCAGGAAAATGCTCCTGCGCCTCAACCTGGCACTGGTGGTTTGATTGGTATGCTGCCGATGATGCTTCTGATGTTTGCGATCATTTACTTTTTTATGATTCGTCCGGAACAGAAAAAGCAGAAAGAACGGGCAGAGTTGTTAAAAAACGTAAAAAAGGGAGATAAGGTCCTGACTGCCGGAGGTGTTATTGGAGTTGTAGGAAATGTTAAAGAGACTACTGTTATGGTTAGAATTGCAGAGAACACAAATGTTGAATTCACTAAAAGTGCTATAACCAACGTAATAACTGATGAAACGTCCAAGAGTACAGTAAAAGAAGGAAAGTAAAGTGTTTGATATAAAAATTTATGGTGATCCGGTCCTGAGAAAAACTGCTCAGCCTGTTACAGTGTTTGATAGCTCTCTAAAAAATTTTCTCACAGAAATGACCGAAACCATGATTGAAAAAGATGGTGTAGGTCTTGCTGCTCCTCAGGTTGGGGAGTCTGTCAGGATTGCAGTTATAGATGTAACTGGCGGTGAAAAAGAACCCCTGGTTTTGATAAATCCCGAATTTATCGAGAAATCAGAGGAGTTGGAGGAGGCTGAAGAGGGGTGTTTGAGTGTTCCGGGGATACATTTAAATATCACCAGGCCCAAAACCGTTTCTGTTCGCGCCTTCGATTCAGAGGGAAAAGAGTTTTTCATTAAAGATGCTGATGGTTTGCTGGCACGTGCCCTCCAACATGAAACTGATCATCTTAATGGCATAATGATTGTCGATCATATTTCTGCTTTGCAAAAAAAAATGCTGAGTACAAAGCTGAAAAAACTGAACAAAACCGGTCGGGACACATCTGAAATATCATAGCCTGATATATTGCATACCGCTTTTTCTATTCATCGGGTGTATTGGCAATACATTTATTAAGCCGGCACCCGATGCTTATGAAGTTTCTCCCGACCCGTCGGAGCGGGTGGATGATGAATCATCTGAGGACAGTATTAGTCAAATAGATTTCAGTGCTGCAATTCCGGACCCTGAAGATATTGAAATCAGAGATTCAAACAGGTTGGATTCTGCCAGGCTCAACACTTCAGATTCCCTCAATGAAAAAAAGACCATAGCTTCAACAAAAAGTTTCCGCTATCCATCATTTAAGGTAAGCACAAAGTCGCTTCGTGTCGTTTTGTCAGAAAAAAAACGTCAGTTTAATATCTACTCTGCAGGTGCTGTTGCAGTTCATTCTCCGGGGAAGGTAGTTACACCTTTGCATGGAAGTATTCGCATTCAGAAGAAAACGTCTCAAATTGTCAGCATAGAAAATAAGGGAATAAAAAAAGATATCTTTCTTCCATGTACATTAATTTCTGTTAACAAATATAACTATATCGACTATGATGAAAAGAGTTATCGTGGTACATTTGCTTTTTACAACGGTCCGAATAATGCTCTTTTACTCGTAAACATACTTGACATTGAAGAGTATCTGCGTGGTGTGATTCCGCTCGAATTGGGAAAGAGGGGTAAAGGAGATCTTGAAGCTTTGAAAGCTCAGGCTGTTGCAGCCAGAACATATGCATATAAAAGAATCGAAGAACGTAGATCTTTTTTGTTTGATCTTTACAGTACTGTGAAAGATCAGGTGTATGGGGGTGCGAATGTTGAATACCGTGAGGCTGATATCGCGGTAAAAATGACAAAAGACATAATTCTTACATCCGGAGATTCAATTGTTTATGCATATTATCACTCGACGTGTGGCGGACGAACTGCATCGATAGAGGATGTGTGGCCTCAGAAATCCCCAAAACCATATTTGATATCCGTTTCAGATCTCGATCCTGATGGCGAAAGTTATTGCGCGCTTTCAAAATACTATACCTGGAGGGAGTTGTGGCCGGGAGATCAATTCAAGAACATTCTTCTAAAAAATATCGGTAATAACTGTGAGTATGACAAAAGTCAAATGGTTTCAGGTGATTTTAAATTTCGTATTGTTGACAAGAATGGATGTGGAAGGGTCAAAACGCTTCTGGTTGAAGGCAAGGGGTGGAAGAGAAAAATTATTGCTGATAAAACGAGGTATGTTTTAAGGAGAGGCAGTTCAGACCATCCAATTTTACGAAGTTCTAATTTCAACATTGTCTCTTTTACGAAAAAAGAAGTTGCAATCTCAGGGAATGGTTACGGTCATGGTGTTGGCATGTGCCAGATGGGGGCGATAGGAAGGGCCAGAGCTGGTCAAAAGTTTGACGAGATCCTGAAATCATATTATACGGGAGTTCAATTGTCAATTTGTACACTTGAACATTGAGATCATGCTGTTTTTTGCCGATTTACATCTTCATTCCAGATTTTCTATTGCGACAAGTAAATATTGCTGTCCCGAACTGTTCGATCTCTGGGCAAGGAAAAAGGGTATTTCTGTGCTTGGTACGGCAGATGCTCTGCATCCGGAGTGGGCCAGAGAACTGGAAAAAAAGCTATTTCTTTGTGAAAATGGCCTGTATATGCTTAAGGATGAATTCAGGCATGACGATTGTGCATTATATTTTGGACGGGAAGTATATTTTTTTGTGGCAACAGAAGTGTGCTGCATATACAAATGGGATAAAAAAGTCCGGCGGATTCATCTATTGATATTGTTAAGTTCTCTGGATGCAGCTCGAAAAGTTAGCAGGCGTCTTGAACTTTTTGGGAATGTTTCTTCAAATGGGCGTCCCTGCCTGAAAATCGATTCAAGAGATTTACTCGAAATCGTACTTTCAATTGATAGCAGTAGTCTTTGTATTCCAGCACATATATGGACTCCATGGTATTCTGTTCTGGGAGAATGGTCGGGCTTTGATTCTATAGAAGAGTGTTTCAGAGATCTTACTGGCAGTATTTATGCTGTAGAAACTGGACTATCTTCCGATCCTCCGATGAACAGAGCCGTTGCATTATTGGACAATTACACATTGGTTTCGAATTCTGATGCACACTCACCAGATGTGATTGGGAGAGAGGCAACCTGCTTTGATACCAGTATTTCACTCGATACTATAATTAATGCAATTAAAACCGGAACCGAAGAATTCGGGTTTTCTGGGACAATCGAATTTTTTCCTGAAGAAGGCAAATATTTTCTGGATGGTCACAGAAAATGTCAGATGTATACATCGATGTTTACGGAGAATAGAATATGTCCGGTTTGTGGTAAAAAAATGACTCCGGGGGTACTTAATCGTACCAGACAGCTTATTAGTAAAGAATCAGGAAGAGGAAACCACCGTTTATCAAAATTCTGGAGAATTACACCATTGAGGAATCTGCTTTCCCAATTGTCGGGCATCTCTCCAAAGAGTAAGAGAATCGCAGTTGAATACGAAAAATGTGTAAGAACATTGGGGTCTGAAATGGAAATAATATTGACCTTGCCTCTGGAATATATTAAAAAAAGTTCACCTGAATTGGCTGCTTTGATCGAACAGTTGAGAAATGGAAATGTAACCATATCACCCGGGTATGATGGTAAGTTTGGATCTGTTTTGATCAATGTATAACAAAATGTTTAAATAAGCTCAGCACTCAAATTATAAGTTAAGCGTTTCAGGTTTTACATTGAAAATGTGAAATCAATGATGGCCTGTCTTTTGCAAAATTAGATTATAGTCCTACTGCTAAACTCAAAATTGATAAAAAAAGTAAAAACAGAGAATTTCACATAAATCTGATTATAACATTTTATTCAAAAAATATAGAGATATGTGGAGCTACCATGGATATAAATGATTCTGCATCGAATAGAAATGTAAGTTCTGTTAAAAAATCAATGGACTGTATGGATTGGATGCTGGATGAGCAAAAATTTGCCGGTACTCTTTTGGTAGAAAAATCAAGAGCGATAAGAAATAGTAGAACTGTGGGGATAGCAAAAGTAAATTTAAAAGATAGTTATAATAACAGTAATGTTAAAAGAAAATGTGTACTGGAAAGTTTAAGAAAATCTGTAATAACTTTGAGAGGCAAAATCAGGGATGGCGATTCGATTGGATGGATAAAGAACAGTGAAGAAATCGGAGTACTTTTTACCGATATTAAAGCAGATGACCAGATGGTTCTTCAAAAGAAACTTGTTGATTGTTTTTATAATGAAGGTATGTTATCGCTATCATTAAATTTAGTAAATTTTTCTGATGATACAAATCGGGATAAAAACATTGGAGAACTGTTATTTAACGATTTGTTAAAAAAAAAAATGTATTAAAGACAGTAGTAAAAAAGTGTCTTGATATTGCTGGTGGACTAACCGGGATTATCATATTCCTGCCGATTTCGGCAGTCATTGCAATAGTGATAAAACTGACTTCTCCAGGGCCTGTCATTTTTAAACAGATACGGATAGGAGAGAATGGCAGGAAGTTCTATATGTATAAATTCAGAACAATGTATTGTAATTTGTCTGATGATATACACAGAAACTATGTTTCACAGTTGATACAAGGGAAATGCAGGGATACAACATATAAAATCGTTGATGATCCAAGAATTACAAGAGCAGGAAATGTTCTGAGAAAATTGAGTTTCGATGAAATACCACAGTTCGTCAACGTTCTTAAAGGAGAGATGTCATTGGTAGGGCCGCGTCCGGCGCTTCCATATGAATTTGAACAGTACCAAAAATGGCATAGGGAAAGAATATTTTCAATCAAGCCTGGGATTACAGGGTTGTGGCAGGTGGAAGGAAGAAGTCGAACAACGTTTGATGAAATGGTTAGAATGGACCTGCGGTATAAAGAATCCAATTCATTATTTCTGGATATCAAAATACTATGTAAAACTATATTGGTTTTATTTTCGACGAAGGGTGGTTATTAAGACAGGGGATAAGGTATGGTAAATGTTGGTGTAATTGGGATGGGTTACTGGGGACCGAATATTTTAAGAAATTTCAGATCGATTGACGGGGTAAATGTAATTGCTGTTTGTGATAAAAATCCGGAAGTTTTTAAGCGAATTGCATCATTGATGAATGGAATCAGAGTCGAGACAGATCCTGAAAAGGTTATTCTGTCAACGGATATAGATGCTGTTGCTATTGTTACACCGGTTTCAACACATTATTTATTGTCAAAATTAGCTTTGGAAAATGGCAAGCATGTATTTGTTGAAAAGCCATTGACTCTAAAATCTTCACAGGCTGAAGAGTTAATTGAACTTGCAAATGTTAAAAGACTAAAGTTAATGGTTGATCACACGTTTATATTTACAGGAGCAGTGAAAAAGATAAAACAATTGATTGAGTATGGTGAGGTCGGTTCAATATACTATTATGATTCTGTGAGAGTAAATCTGGGACTGTTTCAGCATGATGTAAATGTGATATGGGATCTGGCGCCTCACGACTTTTCTATTATGTCATATATCATTAAGGATGATCCGGTTGCAATTTCAGCATGGGGAAGTTCTCACGTTAATATACGGGAGGATATAGCTTATATAACAGTTCATTACAGTACAAACATTATCGCACACATAAGTGTAAACTGGCTCTCCCCTGTTAAAGTCCGAACGACCCTGATCGGTGGAGAGAAAAAAATGCTCGTCTGGAACGATTTAAATGCAGATGAGAAGATTAAAATTTATGATAAAGGTGTTGAGGTTAAAAATACAGAAGGAATATATGATTTACTGATAAATTATCGGACCGGGGACATGTGGGCTCCTAAAGTGGATCAGGTTGAGGCTTTGAAACATGAATGCATTCATTTCATAGAGTGTATCGAAAATGATTTTGCGCCCATTAATGATGGGCAGTGTGGATTGAAAGTGGTTAAAATGCTTGAAGCCTGCGACCAGTCGTTGATTAATGATGGCAGACCGGTTGAATTGAAAAAAAGTGGCACGAAAGTACCGATTCCGTTGGGAGATGAATTATGAGCAATCATCTTATATCAACAAATGTAAAACTGGGAGAAAATGTTTACATTGGATTATTTGTAAATATGTACGGGTGTGAAATAGGATATAATACAAAAGTGGGAGCTTTTGTTGAAATACAGAAAAACGCAAAGATCGGCAATAATTGTAAGATTTCAAGTCATACATTTGTATGTGAAGGTGTTATTATCGAGGATCGTGTTTTTGTCGGGCACAGTGTAACATTTATAAACGATAGGTTTCCACGATCAACCAACGATGATGGGCTCATGAAAAACGAAAGCGAGTGGAGTCTTGAGCCTACGATTGTAAAAGAGGGAGCTTCAATAGGTTCCGGATCTGTTATCATGTGTGGAATTACAATTGGACGTAATGCGATTGTAGGAGCTGGCAGTGTAGTAACTAAGAATGTTGAACCGGGAACAATTGTTGCAGGAAATCCTGCAAGATACATCAGGGGGGTATAATGGAAGCTGTAAAAGTACCGTTCATGGATCTGAAAAAACATCACAAGGAAAGAGAAACTGAATATATCGAAATCTTCAGGAATTTACTCCAGTCTGCCCAATTTATAAACGGACAATCTGTTGGTGAGTTCGAAAAAAAATTCGCAGAATTTTGTGGAACACAGTTTGCGATTGGGGTTGGAAGTGGAACTGAGGCCTTATTGTTTTCTTTATTATCTATCGGCGTGAAGCACGGTGATATCGTAATAACAGTTCCGAATACGTTCATAGCAACTGCAGAAGCGATAACCCAGGCAGGTGCTCAACCTGAATTTGTTGATGTCGAAGAAGGTACAATGTGTATGTCTGTCGAACGACTGACAGAGTACCTTACTGAGAAATGCTTTTTTGATGAGTTAACTGGAGAAACAATAAATACCATTTCAGGAAAACCAGTCAGAGCGGTTATTCCAGTTCACCTCTATGGACAAATGGCAAAAATCGATCAGATCAGCAGAATCGCAGGCACATATAATATTGCAGTAATCGAGGACTCATGTCAAGCACATGGCGCACAATATTTTTCGGAAGCAGATAAAAAATTAAAAAATGCAGGTGAAAATGGCTCGTCTGCTGCATTCAGCTTTTATCCTGGAAAGAATCTCGGTGCTTGTGGCGATGCCGGTGCGGTTACAACCAATGATTCACAAATAGCGCAGAAGATAAAAATGCTCCGGGACCATGGACAGAGAACGAAATATTATCATGAGATTGAAGGTTTCAATGGAAGACTTGATACGCTGCAGGCAGCGATTCTACTCAATAAACTGAAGTATCTGCAGGAATGGAACAACACACGCAGGAAACTCGCCCTTACTTATTCTGCTGAGTTATCCAAAATTGATGATGTGATGACGCCTGAAGTTCCTGATGGATCATACCCGGTATATCATTTATATGTCATAAAAGTTAAAAATCGGGACGAGCTAAGAAAATATCTCCTGGAAAATGGCATAGAAACTGCACTGCATTATCCGGTACCTTTACATTTACAGAAAGCATATAAAAACTACGGGTATTCCAAAGGGGCTTTTCCGGTAAGTGAACGCTGCGCAAATGAAATTATTTCCCTTCCGATGCATCCATGGTTATTGGAAAATGAACAGAATGCAGTAATAGAAGAAATCAGAAAGTTCTATACAACCAGGAATTAATCACTTGTTATCAGCAGGATTATACAATGAATTCTCAATTGTTATTCTATTCTATAAAACCTTTTATTCCGCGTACGATTCAGATAAACATACGAAGAGGTATTGTTAAGAGGAAATTATTAAAGGCTGGTGGTATATGGCCAATAAGTAAATCTGCTGCGAATAAACCTGAAGACTGGAATGGATGGCCAGATGGAAAAAAATGTGTTTTAATTCTGACTCATGATGTCGAGTCATATAATGGTTCCGGTAAGTGTATACAACTTGCAAATATAGAAAAGGACATGGATCTGTGTTCTTCATATAATTTTGTTCCCGAAAAGTACACTGTTTCAATGGAAATTTTAAGGAAACTCACCGAAATGGGTTTTGAAATAGGGGTACATGATTTGAATCATGATGGGAGGCTATTCAGCAGTTACAGTATTTTCACGCAGAGAGCAAAAAAGATTAATACCTATCTCAGAGAGTGGAATGCATGCGGTTTCAGAGCGGGAGCAATGTATCACAATTTAGACTGGATAAGTGAACTTAATATTACGTACGATTGTTCAACTTTTGATACAGATCCATTTGAGCCGCAACCAGAAGGTGTAAACACAATATTTCCATTTGTGATTAAAAGGAAATTTACAAGTGGAACTTTTGTCGAAATGCCTTATACTCTGCCGCAGGATTTTTTACTGTTCATATTGATGAAGGAAAGAGATATTAAGATATGGAAAGAAAAGGTTGACTGGATTTTTGAAAATAACGGAATGATTCTTGTGAATACGCATCCTGATTATATGAGTTTCAATAATACATGTAATTATACAGAGTATCCGGTAAGACATTACATCGAATTATTAGAATACATTTGTAATAACTATAATGGTAAGTTCTTGAACATACAGCCAAAAGAACTCGCAATATTGATAAACAAAAAAGAATATCAGATAAATTAGTAAAAGTTTAAAAAGGATTAAGTGATGCACGTATGTATGGTGGCTTATACCTTCTATGAGGGGGATAATAGAGTCAGGAGGTATGCAGAAACATTCTCAGCCAGGGGCGATACTGTTGACGCGATTGTATTGAGACAGAAGGGTTCAGAAAAAATGTCTGAACTCAACGGAGTAAAGATTTTTAAGATCCAGAGCAGAATATCTAATGAAAAGGGAAAGCTCACTTATTTATTCAGACTTATGAAGTTTTTGTTGCATTCGATGTATTTACTGACCATAAATAATATCAAAAAAAAATATGATATTATACATGTGCATTCTGTTCCTGACTTCGAGGTATTCGCAACGATTTTTCCAAAACTGATGGGAAGCAAAATTATTCTGGACATACATGACATTGTTCCGGAGCTGTTTGCAAGTAAATTTCGCGTAGGGCAAAATGCTTTTTTATTCAAAATGCTGATTATAATCGAAAAAATTTCTGCACAATTTGTAGATCATGTAATTGTTGCGAATCATATATGGTATAAAAAATTAATAAAAAGAGCTGTAGATCAAAAAAAATGTACGGTCGTTTTAAATTATCCAGATGTAAAAATATTCAATAAATCTCTATACAAAAAAAAACAGAACACTACAACAACGATTGTGTATCCTGGAACCCTGAGCAGGCATCAAGGACTTGAAACAGCAATTAGGGCAGTTGATATTTTAAAAAGAAGATCTGTTAATATTGATTTGAAGATATATGGTAAAGGAACCGATGAGGGATATCTGAAAGGTTTGACTGTGGATCTTAATTTGGGTGAGAGGATATTTTTTAATGATATAGTTCCAATTCATCAATTACCTGAACTCCTGAGAGAAGCCGATATTGGTGTTGAACCAAAGAGTAGCAGGACTTTTGCAAATGAAGCTTTGAGCACAAAAATATTTGAATATATGATTATGGATATTCCGGTAATTGCAGCTGATACACTTGCTCACAAATTTTATTTCACCGATAAAGAAATAATGTTTTTTGAATCTGATAACTACTATAAATTGGCAGATTGTATCGAAATACTGTGCAAAAATTCCAATATCGGACTGCAAATGGTAAAAAATTCAAGAAAGTATATACAGGAGAATAACTGGCAAAATAAACAATATATATATCTTGATATAATAGACTCATTACATAATCAAAACTATGCAGGTACTCAAAAAAAATAAGCTTGTTCTGAATTCTCAAGATTAAGATTAGCTTTCTTTATCACGATATTGATTTACAATTTTACTGAAAGCGTTTTTTAAAACAAACATCATTTGTTTGGTTTACATTACATTTTGTTGTTAAGACATCAGAAATTGTACCAGAAACTATTAATCGTTTGAGATCATATGGATCATATTTGTATCGGTATTTGTACGTATAAAAGACCTGAAAAGCTTGCATTGTTGTTGAAAAAACTCAATTTTCAATCTACTGAAAACAGGTTCAGCTATTCAGTTAATGTAGTTGATAACGATGTGGAAAAAAGTGCAGAAGATACTGTCAAAAACATAACAGAGTGCAACTTTGAAGTAAACTATTATAGTGTTATTGAAAAAAATATTGCTAAAGCAAGAAATAAAGTACTGGAAACTGCATCTGGAAAATACCTAGCTCTGATTGATGACGATGAGTATCCCGACGATTTCTGGCTACTTAACCATTATACTGTTTGTGAGTTGTATCACGCTGATGGAACTTTGGGACCAGTTATTGCCGAATTACCACGGCATAGCCCACGATGGATAAGAGAATCAAATGTATGTCAAAGGAAATCATTTACTACCGGAACAATAATTAAAACCGAAAATGCAAGAACCGGAAACTGTCTTTTGCTACATGAAACTATTGTAAAAGGTAATTGCTTGTTTGATACTGTTTTCGGCTTATCAGGAGGGGAAGATGTCGATTTCTTTCATAATCTCATAAAATTGAAAAATTCAAAAATCCTCTGGTGTAATGAGGCGATAGTATATGAACCGGTTGAAGAAAGCCGCTTGAAAAGAAAATTTTATATACAAAGAGCTTTAAAAAGAGGACAAAACAGTCATCGATTTCTGGAGAAAAACAGTTCCGGAGTATACCAGGCATATATTATTACAAAATCATTGTTAAAAATGTTTCTGACATTATTGATTTTTCCAACAATACTTATCTGTAATGAGAAAATAAAAATGGCATGTATAGAAAGCTTTTTTCACCATCTTGGAAGGATTATTGCTTTAATAAAAAGTAAACAAAATAAAAAGGTACTTTAATGAGCAAAAAGTTTCTTGATTATGGTTTGATTACTCCTGCTCGCAATGAAGAAAAATTTATCGAAGAAACCATCCGCTCGGTAATAAACCAGACTGTTTTACCTCTGAAGTGGGTTATTGTTAATGATGGCTCTACGGATGCAACATCAGAAATAGTCAGGAAGTATTTGTCAGATTACAGGTGGATAACACTGATAGATTTACCAGTCAGATCAGGAAGAAGATTCGATGCCAAAGTTAATTCCTTCAATGAGGGAATTAAAAAAATAAAAGATGAAAAAATTGATGTTGTTGGAAATATTGATGCTGATATTGTTTTTGGTCCGGATTTCATGGAGTACCTGCTGATAAAATTTATGGAGATCCCACGACTGGGTGTTGCAGGAACACCTTTTGTTGAAAATGGAAAAAGAGTATACAATGGGAAATATGTCGATTTAAATCATGTTTCCGGAGCATGTCAGATATTCAGAATGCAATGTTACAATGATATTGGTGGATATACGCCAGTCAGGCATGGCGGAATTGACTGGATTGCAGTGACAACAGCCAGGATGAAAGGATGGAAAACCGTAACCTATACCGAAAAAGAATTTACACACCTTAGACCTATGGGAACTGGTAGTGCCGGATTATTAAAAGCCAGATTCAACCACGGGATAAAAGATTACTATCTGGGAAATCTGTTCTTATGGCAGGTATTTAGAACTATTAATCAAATGTTGGCCAGGCCATATATAATCTCCGGTATGATGGTGTTATCGGGTTACATATATGCTGCAATTTCAGGTGTAAAAAAACCGATATCAAAAGAGCTTCAAAATTTTCACCAGAAGGAGCAGATTGATCGATTGTCCAAAATATTTAGAATACAGGGAAAAAAGTATGAAGAATGAAAGAATCGAAGAGTGTGTCGATCTTGTAGAAAAATGGGTTGAAAAAAAAGAGTATAAAAGCTACGAGCCCTTTGACGGTTTGTCATCGTTTTTAAGGCCGCTTACTTTTAATAAAGTATACCCAGAAAGAATTTTACAGCAGATCGTAAGACAATCACCGATTAACCTTCGTCCAATACTGGGGGTTAAACCTCTTGAATCAACAAAGGGGCGAGGGTATATGGCATGGGGCTATTTGTTAAATTATAAAAGAAGAAAAGAACAATTATACCTGGACAAAACAGATCGTTGCCTTGAATGGTTGCTGAAAAACAGATCTCCCGGCCATGTAAATGCCTGCTGGGGAAATCATTTTGATTTCACCAGCAGAGCCGGAAAGTTACCTAAACATGAGCCTATTATTGTTTGGACAAGTTTAATAGGACAAGCAGTACTCGATGTATATGATACAAAAAAAGAGAAAAAATATTTAGATATTGCAAAAGATATATGTACCTGGATAATGAATCTTCCCAGAGAAAAAACTGAGTGTGGAACGTGTATAAGTTATGTAAAATTTACGCAAAGTTCAATTCATAATTCAAATATGCTGGGAGCTGCAATGCTGGCACGTACAGCATCGATCTGTAATGATGCAGAGATGATGAAAGTCGCTGGAGATGCGATGCTCTATAGCTGCTCCCGACAGAGAGATGATGGCTCATGGTTTTATGGTGAAGGTCCGAGTACACTTTGGGTTGATAATTTTCATACAGGATATAATCTTGATAGTTTACATCTCTATATAAAGTATTCAAAAAATATTGAATTCAATAAAAACCTGAAGAATGGCACTGAATATTATGTGAAAAATTTTTTCAAAAACGACGGAACACCAAAGTATTACAACAACAAAACATATCCAATTGAAATACAATGTGCTTCTCAAGCTATTGATACGTTAAGCCTGTTGTCAGAAAATGATGAAAAATTACTCAATGTAGCAAATAAGACAATTGAATGGACAATTAATAATATGTTTGATAAAGAGGGCTATTTCTATTACAGGGTATTGCCGCTGGTTAAAGACAAAACACCAATGCTTCACTGGGGACAGGCGACAATGTATAAGGCATTGAATAACTATCTGCTAATTAATAGAACTCATTAACCGATATGGAAAAAAAACAGATTTCCTAAATTCATATTCTTATTATAGTAGCTATCCTTTCCGGAATTATTATTGGGCCTCGTCAGAAAAAATTGTGGGTAGATTCCGGTAAAGGAAGGTTCCCAAGCGTATGATATAAAACATATTTTAGGGTATCATATTGACAAAGACCATACGATTACCTGATAGTGACATTCGCGTTGTTGTTCAGAGAGCTTCAACCATTCCAGAGGAAAGGTTATGCATGTTTTAAATTATTGGTTTTGTCCAAAATATGCATAGAAGGTTAATTGTATGGCAAACAGATTCACAGAGATATCTATCTCCAATTCATTTTTGCAGTTGAAAACAGGATATCTCTTATAATGCCTGAATGGAAAGATGAATTGTACAAATATATTACCGGTATTCATAATAACAAACAAAACACATTTTGCTTGTTATACAATAAATATATCGTCTCTCCGAGACGAAAATTTCGTTTCTATTATTACTATTTCTATAAATATAAATATTTGATCCCTACGGGATAAGGAAAAAAAATCAGCTGATTTACATAATAAAATCAGAGAGTAGCCATTTAACTACCCCAAATTTCTCAGAAGAGCCATTATTGGAAATAAAAGAGGAATACCCTTTGTAGTAGTTAAAGGTGAGTATTAAATTGGCATACTGTTTAGTGATAAACCATATAATTTGATTTTGATGAACCTGTAAAAAACCCTGTATTAACAGCAAAAATGGTCAAGGATATAGAAGCTGATCTGATCTCGGTTGATGGGAGAAGACGAAATAATAAATTCGGATTGAACTATAAAAAAAGAACAATCTAAAATTCAGAAAAAAACGGATTGACCGATGAAAAAGTACATTAAATTTATTTCAGGTCTCAATAGCTATTTAAAAAACAGAATGTCTCCGGTTGAGGCACTTGAGACTGCACGTGTACAGCTGACAGAAAGAATGAAAGCAAGAGATTCAAATTTTATTTCTATCGTTGAAAAAGGGATATGCGGGAATGATCATAGTCCCTATAAATCAATGTTGAAGTCCGCTGGAATAACGGCACAGGATATAAAAAAGTGGGTACAAAATTCGGGAATTGAAGAAACGCTGAAACGTTTACTACTGGAGGGAATATACTTTACTGTAGATGAATTCAAAGGAAAGAAGGAAGTTAACCGGAACGGATTAAAATTTAAATGTCGTGAATCTGATTTCGATAATCCTTTTGTCAAAGAAGCCTATGAAGTCAGAAGCGGTGCAAGTAGAAGTGCCGGAACCCGAGTAAGAATCGATTTCGAGTATTTATCAAAAAGGGCTTTGTATGATGCATATTTGTTATCGATATTTGGCCTGATGAATGCACCTATTGCAAACTGGTTTCCGCTGTTTCCAGGTGCTCCCGGAATTAACTCATCGTTACGATTTTCCAAAATAGGAAATCCACCTAAAAAGTGGTTTTCACAAGTTAAAGCTCGACAGGTTAAAGTCAACTGGGAAAAAGTTTTTGGTGCGAAGCTCATTTTTTCAATTGCAAGGCTTTATGGCGTACCTATTGCAGATCCTGAATATGTTGATCTCAACAGCGCACATATTATAGCATCATGGGCTTCTGAAATGTGTTCTGAATTTTCAAAATGTGTTATCTATACTTTTGCAGCGTCAGCGGTACGTATCTGCATGGCAGCTCAGGAAAGAAATATTAACATAGCAGGAACATATTTTCTGGTTACAGGTGAACCACTGACAGAAAAAAAGAAAGCTGAAATTGAAAACGCCGGGGCAAAGGCAATTCCTGTATATGGTATTTCTGAAGCCGGTGTTGTTGCTGCAGGGTGTAATAGCCCTGAGTGTGGAGATCAAAGTGACCACTGCCATTTATACAAAGATTCAACTGCAGTAATAAAACACAACTATATCGATTCTCAAAGAGATTTGTCCGTTGATTCCTTTCTTTTTACTAATCTGATGTTTGAATCACCCAAAATATTGCTGAACGTGGGAATGGGTGATTATGGTCTGATCGAGGAGAAAGAAACATGCTGTGACTTTGGAAAAATAGGATTTTCAACACACCTTTCAGGAATACGGAGCTATGAAAAGTTAACTGGAGAAGGTGTTACTTTTGTCGATACAGATTTTATCGAAATTCTGGAAAAGAAACTTCCGGAACAATTCGGTGGTTCAAGCACAGATTATCAGCTCATTGAATATGAAGAGCAGGGAGGACTTAACAGGTTAAAGTTGCTGGTAAGTCCGAAAATCCCCGATGTGGATGAACAACATTTAAAATCTGAATTCATTAAATATCTGAAGAATTCAAAAGCAAGCCCGGAGTCCTGGACTCAGTCAGGAACAGTGATGTGGGAACAGGTTAATATAATAAAAGTTGAAAGGAAAGAACCCGTTTTAACCAGAAGTGGAAAAATTATACCGTTTTTTGTAATTAAATAAGAGGAAATGGAGAGAATGCTATGGCTTACCCGGTAGTTAGGATGAGAAGGTTGAGAAAAAATCAGATTGTCAGAAATATGGTCCGTGAAAATAGCTTTAACATTGAAAATTTTATCTACCCTGTTTTTGTCGTTCATGGAAACGGAATACGAAATGAAATACCGAATATGAATGATAATTATCACTTATCACTTGATAAAGTAGAGAAGGAAATAGAGGAATTACGTCTGGCTGGAATTAATAAAATATTATTGTTCGGTGTACCCGAAAAGAAAGATTCTCTTGGAACTGAAGCGTACAGTGAAAATGGAATTGTCCAGCAGGCTGTAAGAAAAATTAAAGGCTCTTTTAATGATGTTATGGTTATCACAGATGTTTGCCTTTGTGAATATACTCAGCACGGACACTGTGGCATTATTAAAAATGACTACCTTGTAAATGATGAATCAGTTGAGTTAATCTCAAAAACTGCATTATCACACGTGGAAGCAGGTTCTGATATGGTTGCTCCATCTGCTATGCTTGATGGACAGATCAAAGCGATACGTTCATCACTTGATGAAAGCGGATTCTCTGATATACCAATAATGGCGTATTCTGCAAAATATGCTTCAACATTGTATGCAAATTTTTTCAAATATGGTACTGGAAGTTCAGTACAGTTTGGAGACAAAAAGACCCATCAGATGGACTTTGCTAATGGCAATGAAGCATTGCGGGAAATAGCTCTTGATATTGAAGAAGGAGCTGATATAATAATGGTTAAACCTGCAATGATGTATCTTGATATTGTATATCGTGCAAAATCCGAATTCAATATTCCATTGGCTGTGTATAATGTGAGTGGGGAATTCGAGATGGTTGAAAATATATCCAGAGATTTGCGATGGGATTTAAAAATTGAATTAATGACCGCATTCAAAAGGGCTGGAGCAGATATGATTATCTCGTATCATGCAAAAGAAATTGCCAGGAACTTGAAAAATTGATACCATGAACAGAATAAAAGTTGTACATGTATATAAATCATTTAATGTGTATAATGGATTAATTGAAATACTGTCAATTCTTGCCGATAGTCTGGATAAAGATCGATATGAATTAATTGCAATGGTAAATGAATATAACGGCAATGATTTTGGAGAGAGATTTATAAAAAAGGGAGGCAGGATAGAGGTCGTCGGAAATGGATCGGAAATCAACAAAATAACAGGACTATACAGCCGCTTAAAAAAACTGCAGCCGCACATTGTTCAGACACATGTATTGCGGGCAAATTTGACAGCAACGTTAACTGCCAGATCGGCAAAAGTTCCAATTGTCATTGCTACTGAAATGACATTGAAGAACATTGCGCCACCTGGTTTGAGAAGGATGAGGGATCGATTACTGCAGGTCGCCCTGAAATATGCTTTTAAAAAATGCGATCAGTTAGTTGTGACTTCAGAGTATCTCAAAAAGGAATGGAGCCCGGTATGGATGCATGATAGAACAGAAATAATCTATCCACCATTCAGCATGGAGAAATACACTGAAGCGAAAGAGAAAAACAGGGTACCCAAAATCACAGGTGTTTTTACCGTAGGTTTTGTCGGAAGATTATCTGAAGAAAAGAAAGTAGACGATTTGATAAAAGCGATACAGATTGTTTCAGAAAAAAACAGGAATTTAAAATGCATAATAGTTGGAACTGGTCCGGAAGAAACAAAATTGAAAAAACTGGCTGGGGAACTGAATGTGTCCCGATACATCGATTTCAACGGGTACACAGATAACAGCTTTGAAATGCTGTCTGCTTTCGACCTGTTTGTCTTACCATCAAGAACTGAGGGGTGTCCTATTGTAATTCTGGAAGCAATGGCTTCTGGCTTGCCTGTTATTGCAACCAATGTAGGAGGGAATAAAGAACTTGTCGAAGATAAAGTGACTGGAAGATTGATACCTCCGGACAATCACCATGTACTTGCCCGGGAAATTATTGACCTGTTGAAAAGTTCAGACAGGCTGAAGTCAATGGGAGAAATGGGCAAAAAAAATGCTTTTTCAAAATTTGAACCGGGTCAATTTACAAAAAGACTTGAAAAGCTATATACAAAATTACTTAAGAATTATAACATAATTTAGCGAAGTGACAAATAGATGAATATGGATGATGTTCTTATAATTGGTGCAGGCATAACCGGAATCGGTGCGGCTCTGAGAATGGAAGAGTTGAAGATACCATACACCATTATCGAAAAAGAGAATAGAGCCGGAGGGCTTTGTCGCACCGAATCAAAGGGTGGATTTTTATTCGATTATACAGGACATCTGCTCCATTTTAAAAACGCTGAATTCAAAAAAAGAATTTTACGAATACTTGATGGAAATATTGAGCACAGAGAGAGAAATGCCTGGATTTTTTCTAATACTGTTTTTACCAGGTATCCCTTCCAGATGAATTTATATGGGTTACCGGAAAATGTCATTATCGAGTGTCTTCTTCATTATTGTGATTCAATATATTCTTACGATAAACCTCTTCCTGAAACCTATGAGGATTGGATTATTCAGAATTTTGGTAAAGGAATTGGTAAACATTTTTTTATTCCCTACACAAAAAAAATGCTAAAATTGCATCCACGATTACTTCTTCCTGAAACCGGTGGCAGATTTGTTCCGAAAGCTAATCTTGAAGGAATGTTACAGGGGGCATTGTTTGATCAGAAAAAGTACCAGATGGGTTATAATGCCAATTTTTTTTATCCTGCTTATGGAGGTATAGAAACTATTATCAATGGATTGACAAGTAAAATGAAGGTTAATACTGATGAAAAAGTAATCGAGATTGACCTGAAAAAAAGGATCGCTAAAACTAGTAAAAATCGTGACCTGAAATTCAGATACCTCATTTCAACACAACCGCTTCCGGAACTTGTGAATTCAATTACAAGTAAGCCTACGGAGATCGGGAATTGCAGTAAAAGGTTGAACTGGATCTCAATTTTTGATGTAAATTTCGGTTTGAGTAAAAAGAACTGCAATAAACACTGGATTTATTTCCCGGAAAAAGAGTTCAGTTTTTACAGGATAGGCTTTCCTCACAATTTTTCAAAGAATGTTACACCCGGAGGATGCGGGTCGGTGTATATTGAAACTTCTTACAAAAAAAACTCAAAAATCAATAAAGACGCATGTATAGGCAAATGTGTTGATGACATGGTTTCCTTAAAATTGATAGATAATGACAGTAATATAAAAGAGATTCAAACAATAGATATTCCATATGCCTATGTAATTTACGAAAAAGATACTTTATCTGATGTAAAAAAAATCAAGGAGTATCTCCGGAAAAATGACGTTTTTACCGCTGGCAGGTTTGGTGGCTGGGAATACTTCTCAATGGAAGACTCCTTTATTGATGGTCAAAAAACAGGTGATAAGGTCAGAGATCTTCTCAATGTTTGAGATTCGAATTACTAAAAACATCCTGAATGAATCTAAGAGAATGTATAAGTAAACTTCGCAATGAAGGTCTCCTGGTCGAGATTGATCATGAGGTCGACTGGAAGTATGAAATTGGAACAATTTGCAGAGAAAATATCGATACACCGATACTTTTTACTAAAATTAAAGACTACAAAGACAGTACTCTTTTTACCGGAGGATTTTCATCTGTAAAAACAATCCGTACTGTTTTGGAAATGGATAAAGAGCAATCACTCAAACAGATAGGTGATTGTATCCGTGAAAGGTTGAGAAAGAAAGAGACACCCTGCCTTATTGATAAAACGTATAACCGGAATGGTTTTAGCAGCACTACTTCCGTCAATCTATTTGAATTGCCGGTACCATGGTGGGACAAACGCGATTGTGGAAGGTATATTGGAACATGGCATGCTAATATCACTAAAGATATAGTGAGTAAGATAAGGAATGTCGGAATTTATAGAATGATGATTATCGATGATAATCACACTACGATAAGTGTATCTGCCAATAGTCATTTAGCACAACAGTTTTTGGTCGCCGAAAAAAAAGGACTGGATCTTGAGATGGTGACTGCAATTGGTACTCAGGAGGATGTTGTCCTGGCTGCATCAACTGCCACACTCTGTGGAATAGATGAACTTGAGATTGCCGGCTCTATTTTACGAAAACCGGTGTCTCTGGGATTGTGTGAGACGATAGATCTCGAGTATCCCATTGATTCGGAGATAATTCTCGAAGGCAGATTAAAAGCGGGTGTACGGGTAACCGATGGACCTTTTGCTGATTATACTGGTGTTGCAAATAGTAACAGGAATGCTCTGCTCTACGAAGTAACAGCCATGCATTGTAGGGAAAATTGTATTTTCAGGGGTATGGCAGTTGGTAAACCTGGGGCTGAAGATCACAAATTACTCTCTGTTCTTGCTTCAATCGGAATGATGAATTTTCACGGGTCAAAGCTTAAAAACCGGATACAAACATTACTTTTACGTAATCAGCTCTTTACGTTATTCCAATTATCCGGAAGAAACCTCAAAGTACGCTGAATCTAAAGCGGGGGCTGAAATGAAGTTGTTACTCTTTATTGTAATTATCGTCTCAGGCGCTTCTTATACTTTGTTCTATATGTTAAAAGACAAAGTTTCAGTAAGTAGTGAAAGTATCTGGTCTATAGGAATATACAAGGGAAAAGATCCATTGCATATAGGACCGGATGGCGATATCAGAAATCCTGTTGTAGATGCATCCATGGTTACTGATGTTGAGGCTGCTTTTGTTGCGGATCCATTTATATGGAAAAAAGATTCTCGATGGTATCTCTTTTTTGAAGTTCTAAACAAAAAGGACATGAAAGGTGATATCGGGTATGCTTATAGTAAAGATCTTAAAGAATGGGAATACAAAAAGATCATTATTGATTGTAATTATCACATCTCTTACCCATATGTTTTTGAGTGGAACGATTCGATGTTTTTAATTCCGGAGAGTGCGGAAGCGGGATTTCTGTCTCTGTATTATGCAAAAGATTTTCCGGAAAAATGGGAGTTGATAGATACGTTGCTTCAAGGTACATTCGGAGATCATTCACTTATAAGATATAATAATTTGTGGTGGCTTTATGCAGGTTCTGAACCGCACAGGCATTCTACTCTGAAACTGTTTTATTCTAATAATCTTCACGGGCCCTGGACTGAGCATCCTTCAAGTCCTGTCATAAAAGAGCGCGCTGACAAAGCACGGCCGGGAGGTAGAATGCTGATATATAATAACAATCTTATCCGATTTTCACAGAATTGTAAAAAAACTTATGGCAAGGAAGTGAATGCCTTTATTATTGAAAAAATAGACGAAAAAAACTATGCTGAGACTCCGTACAGGAAAAACCCTGTACTAAAACGTGGAAAAGAACGGTGGGCATTGCATGGTATGCACCAAATCGATGTCTGGAAGGATGAGGATTCATCATATATAGCTGCTGTTGATGGATACAACAAGAGAGTAAAACTGACATTAGATTTTTAAGGAACATCGATTGTATCATGAATATAATAGTTCAACGTTTACTGAGAAGATTTGCATATTTCGCGCCGGGTGGTGGAACTCTACGGCCTTGGCTGCACAGCATACGAGGTGTAACTATAGGAAAAGATGTATGGATCAGTCAATATGTATACATTGATGAAATCCATCCGGAAGCAATTTCGATAGGTGATTATTGCACAATAGGAATAGGATGCAGCATTATCGCTCATCTATACTGGGGGAAGAGGGGAAGTGGAAAACCGGGCAAAATTATTATTGAAAACGATGTTTTTATCGGACCTCACTGTGTCATTCTGCCTGATACTCATATTGGAAAGGGATCGGTTATACAGGCAGGTACTACCGTCTCGAAATATGTGCCGCCAGGGGTCCTGGTCGGAAGGAAAGAGATGGATATATTGGCGAATGTTACAGTCCCTTTGACAAAAAGAGTTCAAATGAAAGATTATCTTTATGGTATAAGGAAAAGAAGTGCTTGAGAGAAGAAGGTTGAGGTTGGGGTTGAGGTTGAGGAGACCACAATATGAAAGATTGCATGCTGCTATTGGATATGTTACTCCAGAACAAAAACATGCAGCATAAACTGTTAACTTATCCCGGACTGGACATCTGAAGACATCCTGTAATATCCAATTCTGTGTGGTTTGCAGGTTATCGAAAACGATCTGTAGGCCTTTTATTATTGTAGAAAAAAATGCTCTCCAAAAATTTCCTATTCCCTGTGAAGAATCAATATATAGCCCGCGTTTTACGCAGTTTTCTTAACATATACCTCTAACATTACTGCGAACGTCTCCCTCCAGGTTTTGTCTGCATCGCACAATCCTTATTAGTAATTCCTTCATTTTCTTTATGTCGTTATCGCTATCGATATCGTTTACCCTTAATTCTTTTTTGATGTCGGCAATGACCACGATAACGATAGCAATCAGGAGTCTTGCTTTTACAGCGGTTGGGTTAATTTTATATGCGAAATTTATAGCTATAGTATCAGGTATGAGTAACGGGCTTTCAAGGAGATTTCGAAAGCTCAATAGACTGCATCAATAGATAAATTATTTTCCTGGAACATAATTAACCTGAGCATAAACATGTGCCGGCGAGCGAATATCTTTATAAAGAAAAAAAGAAAAAATGAACTATTCAGGCATAATCCGGGATGAAATTAAGGAATTTCAATGAAAGAAACAGAGAAATATCAGATAATTATCGACGGAATGCATTGTGCTTCATGTGCACAGCGGCTGCAAAAAGCTTTGTCTGCGCAAAGTGGAATCATCAATGCTGAAGTTAACTTTTCCATACAAACCGCGACCGTCCAATTTGACATCGATTCAATTAATTTCAAACAAATCAGGGAGATCGTTGAAAAAAACGGGTTCTCAGTACAGTTTAAGAAAATTCAAATTGCGGTAGGGGGGATGCACTGTGCATCCTGTGCGGTATCGGTGAAAAACGCGCTGCTCGGAATACCCGGTGTTGCAGATGTAGTAGTTAATCCATCTACAGCGACGGCTTCGCTTGTGTTATATACACAGTCGATACCTCTTTTACAGATTAAACAGAACATAAAAAGAAATGGATACAGCTATGATGGTATCATTGGCGATGACGCTGCTGATGGGCCTGGTGAAAAATACCGGCATGAACAACGGATGAGAACTATCCGCATGGGAGTATCATTTGGTATCAGTATTCCACTAATGATCATCATGTATATTCCGGCCCTGCACCATCTGCTAAAACCGTTCTGGCTATTTTTGCTGGTAACGCCAGCATTCATTTTTGTTACCTATCCAATTTACGCCATTGCAGTAGTTAATCTCAGAAATAAGGCGCTTACAATGGATGTAATGTATGCATTGGGAATCAGTACCGCTTACGGTGCAAGCGTTGCAGGTACATTTGGTCTTCTGCCTTCACGCGAGTTTATGCTGTACGAAACGGCAATAATGTTAGCCGGGTTTCTTATTCTCGGGCGGTTTCTTGAAAGCAATGCGAAAGGAAAAACATCTCAATCGATACGAAAGTTAATTAACCTGCAGCCAAAAAGCGCGATTGTGATCCGGGATGGAAAAGAGATGACGATATTGGTTGAAAATATTGAAGCTGGAGAAGAGGTTATTGTGAGGCCCGGGGAGCAGATTCCTGTTGATGGGAAAGTAATTAAGGGAGAAAGTACGATTGATGAATCGATGATAAGTGGTGAGCCTCTTCCGGTATACAAGACCACTGGAAATTCTGCAACGGCTGGGACTTTAAATAAGTCTGGTGTTGTTCATATTGTATCTGAAAGAATCGGAAAAGATACTGTTCTGGCGAAAATAATAAAGCTTGTGAGGGATGCTCAAAGCTCCCGCCCGCCTGTACAATTGTTTGCCGACAGGGTTGTCTCTGTATTTATACCGGTAATTCTTGGTCTGGCTGTTACGGCCTTTCTAATCTGGTTTTTTGTTATGGGGTCACCACTGGTATTTGCTCTTACGGTTATGATTTCAGTTGTTGTTATCGCTTGTCCATGTGCACTGGGTCTTGCTTCACCCACTGCGGTGACAGTGGGGATCGGAAGAGGTGCAGAGCTTGGCATATTGATAAAAAATGGTGAAGTTCTTGAAAAATCAGAGGCGGTTTCAACGGTCGTATTTGACAAAACAGGTACTTTGACAGCAGGGAAGCCGGCTGTTAAAAATGTGCATACCTTCTCCGGGTTAGACCACCTTGAATTTCTCACACTGGCTGCATCTGTAGAAAAAAACTCGATACACCCTCTGGCCGAGGCAGTTGTGGAGTACGCGAAACAGGCTGGATGTGAGTTACTTCCTGTAGATTCTTTCCATACTTTTGAAGGGAAGGGTGTTAAGGCGGATATAAAAGGTAAGGAAATTGTACTTGGAAGTGCCCAGTTTCTGACAGAGATGGGGATTGCCTTGACTTATGAATCTGAGATGTATGATCAATCACAGGAACAGATGTCGCATGTTTTCGTATCAATTGACAGGAGAATCGCAGGTATACTCTCTGTTGCTGATACATTGCGTGATGATGCCGCATTTGCGGTTGGTGCCTTGAAAGATATGGGGCTTGAAGTAATGATGTTAACAGGTGACAAAAAAGAGACGGCCATTCATACAGGTTCACAAATAGGCATTTCTGAGGTCATCGCAGGTGTTTTGCCGCATCAGAAAGCCGATAAAATTCAGGCTCTTCAGGAAACCGGAAAAAAAGTGGTCTTTGTAGGGGACGGAATAAATGATGCACCAGCACTGGCCCGTGCTGATATCGGGATAGCAATAGGCAGCGGGACCGATATTGCGATCGAAACCGGTGAAATTGTTCTTGTTAAAAATAATTTAAAAGATGTTGTGGCATCCATTCAACTGGGCAGAAAAATTATCAGGCAGATAAGGATGAATATCTTCTGGGCATTTGCATATAATTCAGCATTGATACCACTTGCTGCAGGTATTTTGAAACCCTGGTTCGGTATTGTTTTCAAGCCGGAACTGGCGGGACTGGCAATGGCAATGAGTTCGGTGACCGTTGTATCATTCTCATTGCTTTTGCGAAAATATATTCCGGATATTTATCGAGAAGTAAGATAGGCTACTGATGACTGAATCCACGCCATTCTGCTTCGGAAAGAAGATTTTTCTTCTCGCGTAATGCTTCCTTACTCTGAATACTTTCCGGCCTGTCTTGCACTATGACAAGAAGCCTGTCCCATGCATTCATGGCTGCATCGAGGTTATCTGATGTTGGATTCTCACGAAACAGTGATGTAAGGCTGCGTGAACGGTAGAGCTGTATCTCCTGGCCAAGGATTCTCTTGTCAAGAAATTCACTGGGGTTGGATTCTGCCAGATCAAGATCTTCAAGAACGGCGCTATATTGTTTGAGGCTGTAATCGTACCGTGCTTTGTGAAAGTAATATTCTCCATCATTGGTAGGAAAATCATTAAGTAGAATGCCAAGGTCTTCACCACCGCGTCCCGATGCACGGAGTCTGTAAAGGATCACTTCTTTATTGTTCAATAATTCGGGAGGAAAGGTGGATATCAGTGCAAGCATTTCATCAAATTTGCGCTGCCCCCATACTGACCGCAGAGTCTCGAGCATGTTTGTTTCCGGATCATTGGATGGGGCATAAAAATAGGAATCTGATTCTTTCTTTTTATCCTGTACCGGAGCGGCAACTTCCTGTTTCGATGGTGAAAGCAATGATGTAATTGAATACAGTGTATTATTAAATTCTGCAGGCTTGAATAAGGCAAAAAACAAAATGATCAAAACGCAGAATGCTAATACCGAGGCGCTGACAAGCATAATTGTCCGGTTCGAATTGGTCTTGACTTTAGGTATTGAGAACGGTTCGTTTCTTTTACGCTGTTCGATATAATGAGTTACCGTATTTTCTGGAGTCAGGAGTGTGATTCTTTGATGAATTTTTTCGAGTTTCAGGCGGATCTCCTCAGGACTGGAAGGACGCTGTTCCTTTTCGAACGAAAGACAGGCATCTACTAACTCAATAAGATCCGAGGGGGTATTTTTTGTGATCTTTCTCAATGGAATAAGGCCATCGCTTCTTCTGGATTCGATAACAGATTCGGATGTGGAACCACTAAATGTCTTTGTTCCCGAAATCATTTCATACAGAATACATCCAAGTGAAAAAATATCCGTTCTGATATCCGGAGTGTCTGTACCGAACTGAACTTCCGGTGCACTATACTGGGGAGAACCGATACCGGAAAGAAATTTACCATTTGCGACAGGCTCCTGTAAAGGAGTCGCCAGACCGAAATCCATCACTTTTATCGCTCCTAAATCTGACAGGAGAATGTTTGATGGCTTAAGGTCAAGATGTAGCAGGCCTGTATACTTTTTCTTCTTGAGTTCAAATGTGCAAACCTGAAGATACTCAAGAACTTTGCATAAGATTATCCCGAGAGCTGTACACAACCCTGATGGCAGCGGTGCGAACTGTGCTGCAATTTCTGCAAGTGAGAAACCGGAAATCTTTTCCATCTCAATATAAGGAAGGCCATGCCACTGTCCTACATGGTGAACGACTATAATATTGGGATGATTAAGCTGTGCGCCGATTCTGAACTCTTTGAAAAACCTCTCGAAACTCTCTCTGGTGTGGTTGGGCTTGAGTAGTTTTACAGCACGTTGAAATCCCAGAGGAACATTATGGATCTCGTACAGTATTGAAGATCCACCCTCACCAAGAATTCCCGAAACAAGGCCCGATCCAAGTTGAACCGGCTCTTTTCCATCTGGCAGAGTAATCATTCGACTCTTATCAGAGTTATCCATTAACCCTGAAGTCTCTATTTCGGCTGTAGCCATTGCTTTTCCATCCCGTTATTGTTACCTGTAGAGTTATAATAATCAAGAACTTAAACTCAAGGCACAGTGTGTGATTTTATTTCTTACAAATTTCTGGGGAGAAAAGTACCTTTATCTGTTAAATTTCGGTGTTCTAAATAAATCAATCAGAATGAAAATAATTTAAGCGATTTAACTAATGTTAAAAAAGATTGATCTATATAGTATCTGCTCCCCTGAATTTTTGCAAGTAAAAAAATATAATACATTGATTATTAAGCTGATTATCTATACCCAATAAAATATATTGTACCTTTTTATGATCAATGGACGATTCAAAATAGTTATCCGAAATTACGAAATATTTCTATTAGTAGCAAAAACTATGTATGTCTGAAAATGTAAGGCATAATATTTGTGGATGAACGGACCAAAAGTTACCATTTTTCAGCATTTCCAAAGTTAGCAATTCTTTAACCCAGCATAAATATAATTTAATTTCAGAATAACTGGTTTGCGCTATTTTTTTTCTTATGTGGCTGGGGTAGCATGTATTTTATCAACTGGCTGTGAATTTCAATAACTATATATGATTTATGATTAAGGATAATAACTATGGCTGAATCTGTTCGAGTTCGATTTGCACCATCTCCAACAGGGTATCTTCATGTCGGAGGGGCCCGGAGCGCACTTTTTAATTATCTTTTCGCCAGACGTCATAATGGTACTTTTATTCTGAGAATCGAAGATACTGACCAGACCCGGTTTGTTGAAGGTGCTCTTCAGGAGATATACGAAAGTCTTAAATGGCTTGGCTTGCAGTGGGATGAAGGACCCCAGGCTGATGGTGGCTGCGGACCCTATATACAATCCCAGAGACTTCATATTTACAAGGAATACTCTGAAAAACTTCTCGGATCGGGGCATGCGTATCGTTGTTTTTGCACTCCGGAGAGAATTACACAACTGAGAGCTGAACAGGAAAAGGCAAAACAACCATCAGGATATGACAAAAAGTGTAGAAATCTAAGTGATGATGAGATCGCGGCTCATCTTGCATCCGGTACACCCTTTGTGGTGCGTCTCAAGATTCCATCCGGACGAAAAGTCGTTTTTACTGATAAGATAAGAGGAGCAATTGAGTACAGCAGTGATGTTCTCGATGACCTTGTGCTTATTAAAAGTGATGGATATCCGACGTATCATATGGCAAATGTTGTTGACGATCATCTGATGAACATTACTCATGTTTTACGGGGTGATGAGTGGATCGCATCAACTCCCAGGCATGTACTTCTTTACGAAGCATTCGGATGGACACCACCGGAATTCGCTCATCTTCCGATTATTCTCTCTCCTGATGGGGGAAAATTATCAAAAAGAAAAGGTGCCGCATCAGTGATGGATTTCAAACGCGGAGGCTTTTTACCTGAAGCACTTTTCAATTTCCTTGCATTGCTTGGGTGGTCTCCGGGTGATGAGCGGGAAAAGATGTCTCTGAAAGAACTTATTGATGCATTCTCACTGGAAAAAGTGTCCCCGAAATCAGCGGTGTTCGATGAACAGAAGCTGGAGTGGATGAATGGGGTGTATCTTGCCGGGAAAAACAGCGATGCTCTTCTTGATGATTGTAAAGATCTGTGGGCTGAAAGAAAAATAGATGTATCAGGCTTCTCTGATGATTATTTACTCAGTGTCATAACTTTGATGAAAGTTCGTTCGAGACGGTTGACAGATATAGTCGATAACTCGTTCTATTTTTTCGCAGATCCCCTCTCCTATGATGAAAAAGCTGCTGCGAAACAGTTTACCTCTGATGCAGCTTTTGTGCTTGGAGTTATCAATGATGCACTTGCCGGTACCGGCTCATTCACAGCATCAGAAATTGAAACACTTTTTAAGACTCTCGCCGAAAGCAGGGGTGTGTCTACTGGAAAACTTATCCATCCGGCACGTCTTTCGATAAGCGGGGTAAGTGCAGGACCCGGTCTGTACGAAATAATGGAGCTGATTGGAAAAGACTCTGTGATACGAAGAATTGAAAATGCAATCACACACATCAGAAGTAAGGAATCAAAATGATTGTTCATATTGTAATGTGGAAATGTATTGGAAATGATCTGGCTGAGCAGAATGCAAACGCAGCAAAAATAAAGGAGCTGCTGGATACTCTTCAGGGAAAAGTTCCTCAGATTGTCAAATTTGAAACAGGCCTGGATAGTAATCGCACTGCAGCCGCATATGATGTGGTACTCTATTCAACATTTAACTCTGTAAATGATCTCAAAGAGTATGGTGATCATCCGATTCACAAAGATGTCGCTGCGCAAATAGGCAAACTTGTTGCAGAACGGCATGTTGTCGACTACGAAATTTGAAAAAATAAATATACTGGAGTTTATATATGGGAAAAGACGAAAATCGGACTGATGAAAATAGCAAGGGTGAAGCTACTGTACCTGTTGCAAATTTTATCCGGGAAATAATCAAAGAGGATATGAAAAGCGGAAGATGGGGTGGGAAAGTGGTCACCCGTTTTCCACCGGAACCAAACGGGTATCTTCACATAGGACATGCGAAAGCTATTTGTATCGACTTTGGTAGTGCTCAGGAGTTTGGCGGCGAGTGTCATTTACGGTATGATGACACAAATCCGGCAAAAGAGGATCAGGAATATATCGATTCGATTCAACGCGATGTACGCTGGCTGGGCTTTGACTGGGGTAAACATTGTTACTATGCATCTGACTATTTCGAAAAGATACATATGTGGGCGATCGAGCTGATAAAACAGGGGAAAGCATACGTCGATGATCTGACCGCTGATGAGATCCGTAAATACCGCGGAACTCTGACTGAGCCAGGAAAGGATAGTCCATGTCGCAACCGCAGCGTTGAAGAAAACCTTGCATTATTCGAGAAGATGGCAAATGGTGATTTCGAGGATGGTTCACGGGTGCTGCGGGCCAGAATCGATATGGCAAGTCCAAATATCAACCTTCGTGATCCTGTCATGTACCGTATTCTTAAAGCAGAGCATCATCGCCAGGGAAGGCGCTGGAAAATCTATCCGATGTACGACTGGGCACATGGCCTTGAGGATTCAATCGAAGGGGTTACCCATTCGCTCTGTTCACTTGAGTTTGAGGATCATCGTCCGCTGTATGACTGGTTCCTGGATCAGCTTTCTGTCCACCATCCGCAGCAGATCGAATTTGCACGTCTTAACCTCACCTTTACTGTGATGAGTAAACGGAAACTCAAGGAACTTGTTGATAAAAATTATGTCGCAGGATGGGATGATCCGAGAATGCCGACACTTTCTGGTTTGCGGAGAAGAGGGTTTACACCAGAGTCGATACGGAACTTCTGTGAACGTATCGGCGTTGCAAAACGTGACAGCACGGTAGATTATGCACTTCTTGAACATTGTCTCCGCGAGGATCTCAACAAAAAGGCAAAACGGGTGATGGCGGTTATTAATCCTCTGAAAGTGGTTATCAAGAACTACCCCGAGGGGATGGTTGAAATGATTGATGCTATCAATAATCCCGAAGATGCTTCGATGGGGACTCGTCAGGTACCATTCTCCGGAGTACTTTATATTGAAAAAAATGACTTCATGGAAGTGCCGCCAAAGAAATTTTTCAGACTCAGCCCGGGACGTGAAGTACGGCTGCGGTATGGCTATTTTATAACTTGTACAGATGTGGTCAAAAATGACGCTGGTGAGGTTGTTGAATTACGTTGTACCTACGACCCGCAGACAAAGGGAGGAGCCGCTCCTGATGGACGGTCACCAAAAGCAACGATTCACTGGGTTTCTGCACAGCATGCTCTTGATCTCGAAGTGCGACAGTATGATAAACTGTTCAATAGTGAAGCGCCAGGGGCCGGAACTGATGGTGATTACCTCAAAGATCTTAATACCGATTCTTTGAAGGTTTTACTTAATTGCAAAGGGGAACCATCTCTGGCACATGTTACCCCTGAGGATAAATTCCAGTTCGAAAGAATCGGTTATTTCTGTGTGGATAAGGAATCTACAGATGAGAAAACCGTGTTCAACAGGACGGTGTCACTGAAAGATGAATGGGCGAAGATTGTAAAGAAATCAGGTGCCTGAATCTATTTGAATGCTGCGTTTACCTATAGTTTTTGTGTAATTCAGCAAAAATTACAGGTCGCAGTTTTTACCGAACCGTCCGGACTTTGCCTGTTTATATACTAAGAATGTAATATAACCTTATGTCAATGATGTGATTACTACACTCATCATTACTAGTCGCATCAGAATAGTTGTCCTTACCAGTCATTTTTGGTGGGGTGTCCTTCCGTTTTAAAGATTGTTTTCTACCAGAAGAACGATTCATATCCCATTGATTGGGTTTTAACATTTCGTAAAAAAATGTGGGTTTCCAATTTTTATGGTTGACTCAAACCGGAATCTCTGGCATACTTTTTAGAAAAACCTAAAAAAAATATTTTAAATCTGAGGAGGCAGAATGAATAAAATTCTGGCTGGGGTGTTCGTTTTTTTGTTTTCAGTCAACATCATGGCACTGGCGTGGACTGTCCGGGTGCAGGGAACAGCCTGGGAGACCGAGACTCTCAATTCGGTCGTTTATGGTAATGGTCTGTTTATCGCAGCGGGTAATTTCGGTGCGGCTTTCAGATCAACTGATGGAATCCAATGGACCGAAAGTCCTATCAGCCCCAATTCGTTCGCCTCATTCGAAGAAATCATCTGGGATAGCACTCTCTTTGTGGCGGTGGGAAGTAGTGGTATTATCTTCACTTCGTCCAATGGTTCTGAATGGACTGACCGATCTTCATCCATAGGCAATACGGACATCTATTTCGAGTCGGTTGCTGCAGGTGATGGCGGCTATGTAGCGGTAGGGTGGGAGGGAGGCACTTCAGGGGGGCACCGTATTTACACTTCGTCCGATGCGACAAGCTGGACAGCAAAGACCAGTCCCGTAACCACTTCATCAGACAGACTTTATGATGTTGTTTGGGGTGACGGACGGTTTGTTGCCGTTGGCAATAATGGTGTGGTCATGACTTCATCCGATGGCGTCGACTGGACTGTTCAGACAACTCCTGCCACCCAAGCGCTCTTTTGTGTGGCTTTTGTCGATGGCCTCTACTATGCCGGCGGTGGGGAGATGGATGCTTATTTAATCACCTCTCCTGATGCAGTCACCTGGACACGGCGTACAACACCTATGATCAAAGATATTTACAGTGACCCGATTCAGGATATCATCGCTTTTGGTGATAATGTGGCAGCGGTATGCAGATATTTGTATACCAGTACGGATGGCACCGTGTGGAAAGTTGAGGATCTCAGTAAAGTCGCAGATGGTGAAGTGTTTTACAGTGCGACCCTCAGTGATGAGATTGCGGTGTTGGTTGGTCAACACGGGACAACCATCAGCACACCGATCAGTGGTTTGGTTACTTCATCACTACCACATAAGGCTAATTCACAGAACGCGAGGGGCTATGCCCTGCAACAGATTTTTTCCAACCACCAGGTCGGTATCGGCTTTACCCTGCCACAGGATCAATCCCGTGTGGTGGTATCTCTATGCGATATGCAGGGCAGGCGGGTCAGGACAATTTTCAGTGGCGCGCTTAAAGCTGGTCAGCATACCAGGTGGTTTGATGCATCGGTCCTCTCACCGGGTCAGTACATCTGCAGACTTGAAAGTGCCTTTGGCGTGTGCCATAATTCGCTTGTTGTGACGGCACGCTAACATTCCGGTTGCATTTCTGGAGTCCAGTGGAGTAATGTAACTGCCGGGATGGGTGAAAAGGATTTGGTTTTGCAACGATTGCGCAACGATACGACAGGTTACGAACTGAATGACGCTCAGCAGGAAGATCGGTTATCCTCTGCGCGTCGTTTTTCATTGAGTATACATGGATATTCAGATTAGTTGAGTTACAGATAGTTACTGATTTTGTTAATAAATATTTTATCTTTAGTTATAAAATAATCAAAAATAAATATACCTGTCAGGAAAATAAATAATGTTAAAAATCCAGCCAAACCGGTCACACCAGTAGTTAAGTCATTACCCCCTTCAATTTTCATTATAGCTAATCCGGCTGTCGCATTTAATGTTCCATGTAAAATTGCGGCTGCAATAACCGATTTCGATTTGAGTGTAATATAAATAAATAAAGGGGTTAATAAAATACACCAGAGAATCATCATTATTACTCCTGTCTGTGGATGCTGTGGGTAATTATGTCCCATTAATATCAGTGGCGCATGCCAAATACCCCAAATAAAACCAATGATAATACTCGCTTTGAAAAAACTCATTTCTTTAAATTCTATTAACAGAAATCCTCTCCAACCAAGCTCTTCGCCAAATCCAGCAATAGCATTGATAGTAACCCCTGCAAATAATCCCTGTAGTAACGTAATCCAGATTGGGTCAAAAGGAAGTGTTTTAACTGAATTCTTCATTTGTTCAAATTGTTCTGGTGTCATCATAGATTCAAATCGATCAAACATTCCGGACATATCTGGACTGTAAATTACATCCGGAAGCAAAAGGCTGATTCCAAATGTACTGAAAGCTAGTACAGGCATCAGTCCCCAGGCTATAAAAAACCATCTGTTAATTTTAAATGAAATTAATAATTCGCCTATCTTTTCATTGTAGACAAACTTTTTAACAATGATTGCAGAAATCATCGGTATAAACATATAAGCTGCACCAATTATTGTAAAACCGATTCTGTCAGAATAGTTCCCTCCGGATAATTTGTAAATTCCTGCTAAGGAGTAACTGATTACAAATGTGAGAATTAAAAATAGTGTTGTTTTGTTTTTTGTTTTCATATTTTTGCCTTTCTGTTTTTATATTTACCTGGGACCGGGTAGATCAAAGGCTTTTTAGCCTCTTTCCCCCTGAGAATCCCAATTTTAATCAGGACTCTGCAACTTGCACGGCAGCTATTATTTACCATAAAAAATTCATCAAATGGTTCTATCTGCCAATGCAAGCATTATAATGAAACGTTCATTAATCACGGGTAATCATTCTCCATCAATTTTTACACTTAGAAAATATGCAGAAGCTGTTAATTGTCGTCTTGACATTAAGCTGTCTTTAGACAAGTAATTCTTTTCTCCCCACACGATGTGGGTGTATTTGGCTATGTCGTATAAATCCATTGCCGATACGTTCAATGGGCGAAAAATGGTGACGTTGCCGCCTATAAACCCTCTTCCCATAGTCCAGGTGGCAATGTGACGCAGCCCGGAGCGTCAGCGGAGCACAATTTTTTTGTTGTAAGATGTAAATTCTCGACCTACCATATTTCTCTCTTGATTTTTCCCGCCGATTCTTCAGATTTTCCACTTAGGTTTTGAAAGCTTGAAATGCGTGTAGATATGATGAAATTAAAGCTGGCTTTTCGTCGGATAAAAAGTACAAGCTTTCTTCGGAAGAAGGCCCCTTTCTGCTTCGTATTAGCAGTAAAAAGCAAGAAGGAAATAGAAGAACAGAATTTGAAATAATACAGAATGCCTATGAAATGGGAGTCAGATGCGCCCAGCCGATAAAGTTCGGAATACTCGATAGGCTGTAGGATATTAAACCAGGCGATTACAATAACCGCAAACAGGACGTTTGCGCTACCTATTGTAATAATTCTTCTGCATCTATTTTGTCTTTAGGACGATCTGTTGACGTTTTATTTTTAATAAGTTGTGTCCGCCCAATAAAATTTACTTCAACATTTCCGTATTTTCCACGAACTTTATTATTCCAGGCATCCTCAAAATCAACACCAGATATTTGATTTAAAAAATCAACTCTTACTGGCTCGATCCCAAATGTTATTATATTTCCTTCAGAAGTAAACATATCAAAGTTCAGATCTTTTTCTGGAAAACCAAATCCAACTAAACTAATAATAATGTTCTTGACATTATCATTTGAGCTATCAAAATAAAAATCGATATCTTTAGTAAGTCTAGGAAAACCATGGAATGCAACAGCATAACCACCGACAATCATATATCGTACAGAATTATTTTCGAGTAATTTTAATAACTCTTCGAAGTCTTGTTGGGTATTCATATAAAAACTTTCCGCCTTCAATTCTAAGCAATTCGACCTCATTGAGACGATTTTCAGGAGTCATAGAACGGCGACGATTTCTTTCATCTTGTTCGTGAGATTTAAATGATTTAAAAACTTGAATACTTCTAATCATAATACCTTATATTTCAATTAGTTAGATACAATGGCGAGTATAACTATTTTAAATATATCATATAACGCACACGATGTGCGATAAAAATGCCTGGTTTAAAATCCAATTGACTATAACGTTCCGCGAGTATATGAAGATTTTGCGGAACGCAGTAAAGCAAAAATTTGGGTGAAGCGAAGCGGAACCATATAGACGCTGTTATAGGCTGTACCGCGCCTTCTTCGTGTTCCAATTTCTTAAAATCCCCGCGCCCCACCGCCGGAGCACAGGATGTGCGGAGGCGGTTTCTTTTTCTAATCATTAACATCATCTACCCTTATCGTCTTTATTATTGAGCAGCCTTTTTTCCATTTCTACCAATTCCTTCAAATCTTCTTCATCCGCTCTTTCTGCTTCTGCTATTTTCCTTTTTTTATCAAATTCTTCATAGCGCTCTTCTGCAATCTTTTTAGCTACTTCAGCCTTCACGGTACCTGCATGCGTGAGAAGCTTTTCTTCATTTTGCTTCAGAAAGGCGTCAAGTTTATCAGACCACTCTACCATGGTCACACGGTTTTTCTTTTGCGAGCCTGTCTTTCAGCATAATCGAGATACATAGTGACAATCTCATTTAAATCTTTTTTCTCTTCTTCTTTCAGGTAATTCTTGGCAATAGAAATATCGTATTTGCGAACAATGGAACCACGCCATGCGGTAAGTCCCATATTTGGCTTGTCGGGGTTACTACGGGATTCAATGAGTTCTGCGGCGGTTTTACCTGTAGTAGCCCAGAGCATTTTATTCTGCACTTTTTTAAAGAATAGCTGAGCCGCTTCGGAAGTTTTATCGTAATCAATAGCGGTGGAGTAAATATCTCTGATTTTTTGGTAGAAACGCTTCTCAGAGGCACGAATATCCCTAATTCGTTCAAGCCACTCATCAAAATAGTCCCATTTGTCGACACTTTTTAAGCGGTCATCATCCATGGCAAAGCCTTTGATGATATATTCTTTCAGGATATTGGTCGCCCCCAGATGCGGAATTGAGTAGCGCGTTTGGAGTTTACCCGGTAGCCTACAGCAATAATGGCATCAAGGTTGTAAGATTCCTTGTTGCGAGTAATCTGCCGTCCACCTTCATTTTGAACTGTTTCCATTTTGGAAAGAGTTGCTTCTTTTTGCAATTCCCCTTCTTCAAAAATATTTTTCAGGTGCTTGGATATGGCTGGAACATTTACACCGAAAAGCTCTGCCATAGAGCTCTGTGTCAGCCAGATGGTTTCGTTTTGGAAGATAGTGTCTATTTTAACTGCACCGTCTTCGGTTCTGTAGAGAATGATTTCAGATTGGTTCATTGAGTTATCTCCACAGAGCTCTTTTTTATTTTATCTCTATTCTTCATTTTATCTTCCTCTATTTTGGCGTGATATTGCCTAACCGGGTAGGTCAGGGGCTTTACAGCCCCGTTCCCCCTAAGAATCCCGATCCCGAATGAAAATATCGGGATTCATTCGGGACTCAGGCACTTATAAGGCAGCTATTGGTACAATTATAAATCTATTAATCAAATCCCGATGTGTCGGGATTCGTCA
>JAFGIN010000150.1 GCA_016929595.1 Chitinispirillaceae bacterium | reverse complement strand
TAAGGCTGCATAGTCGATTTTTGTGCACTATAATAATGTAAGAAAAATTCTAAGAAGATATGATGCAAGTGTGGGAGATAACATTTAATATCACTTCAATCCTTTTCCAGCAGAAAGTATGTGCGCTTGCTTGGAAATTCTGCATCGGGGTAGGGGAGTCGAACAACACCTTCAAGAATTAAAAATTCAGACTCGATGATATAGTCGTACACTTGTTCGGTATCATGAAAGATGTATTCAATACTGTCTTTTTTATTGCTTGTAGAGATTCTCTCATTGCCTGTATGGAAAGATAAAAGAACCTTTCCGTTCATTTTTAACACTCTTCTGATTTCATACAGGAGCTGTTCAATCTGTGTGGTTTCATCATGTACAATAGAGTAGAAGGCCAGAATTCCATCAAGCGACTCATCTCTGAATGGCATTGTGAAATAGTCTCCTTTTACAGTATCGTCGAAGTGATGCGATTTTTTTGCCTCATTAAGCATGCACAAAGAAAGATCCAGTCCGAAGATTGTTTTATTCCCCTTATTGAGGTATCCGCTGACCTGGCCCGGGCCACATCCTATTTCGCAAATGATACCTGCAGGGGGAATGTAGTTAGAAAATCGGGACAGGATATATCGATCATAGGGTTTAGTGTCCAGTTCGTTATGATATTTTTCAGCATACAATGGAGCTTCGGCATCATAATAATCACTGATTAATCTTTGATGTTGTCTATTTGTCAGCATAATTTAATTTCCTCATCGATATTCCAACATCAATGTGTTGGAAATTTAATCCCGCAAATTTAAAAATAATGTGTGTGATCCCATTTTCACTATGTCGGATAGTTTCATTGTTGAACCCTATGGATGGACCCAAAATTATAACCTTTCAATGATTTTGCGCAATGCCGCAGAGGCATCGCTCACCGGTGCCTGAATCGCATCCGTTTTATCGTCGAAAAGATCATTGTACTGCAGAGGCATTCCTATGACAAGTCCTGTTTTCTTCGAATGGATGAATTTTGATTGTAAATGATATGGCCCTGTAATTTTTATCGGAACGATCATTGCATCTGTTTCTTTTGCAAGCAGGCAGGCACCACTTTTGAATGATCCGAGAATGCCTGGTTTACTGATAATTCCTTCAGGAAACAGAATGAGATTCCTGCCGCTTTTTATGACTGATATGGACATTTTCAGTATTTCAAGCGGATCATTCGGTTTTTCAAGGGGAAGAATGTGATCCTGGAAAAAGTGCAATTTTGAAAGAGATCCTTTAAATAATGGATCATTGAATGTAACCGTTTCCTTTCGTATTACATGAGGAAGAGATTCGAGCAGCATGAGAAAATCTTCTGGTTTATTGTGGTTTGCAATGAAGATCATCGGCAAGATGATATTATTGATTTTCTCCAGCCCTTTAACCTCACTGGCATGACAGAAGGCTGGGTTTAGTTTATTCAGTTGTGGTAATACCGTATCAAAGAGTTTGGATTTTTCAGGGAATTTGATGTAATCAGGTGTATTGTTCAAAAGCCGCGCTTTGAAATTCAGAATACTTGATACTGTGGATGGCCCTTTATTAAGCCTGTTTTCCAGAAGGAGCGATACTACATCTGCGACCGTTTCCATTTTTTCAAAAACAGCGTCTTCAACCGTAACGGCGAACTGTTTTTCGATTACGGTGAGCAGCTCAATTTTTTCCAGAGAATCGAGTCCTATATCTATTTCAAGGTGGGAACGCGGATTTATTATTCTTTCGTCTGTTTTCGGTGCTGCAACCATTATCGCTTTTATAGTACCAGCATATTCAAGTGTTTCCATCATGGCAATTTCCATAACCGAAAGCTGTTCTGTGCCGGATGTTTTATTGGCAGACTTGCGTTTAATGGAGTTGTATATTTTTTTGAGGTCGTGTCTTTTTATTTTTCGGGTTGTCGTACGGGGGAGTGGTGTGTAAAGTGTTACAAAATCGGTGATACGTCTGTAAACAGGAAGCGTTTTTCCGATTCGTGTAAGTTCATCGAAGAGTATGTTGGCTGCATCTGTGACAGTTTTGGAGCTGCAAATCTCCTTTGTTGGGACAATTGCGGCTGCCACAATTTCGCAACCCTCGTTGACAATACCAAAAACGCCTATCTCTTCGATTAACGGTGAAGTTCCATAGAAATCCTCAAGTTCATCCGGATATACATTTTTTCCATTGTCTAGAACGATCATATCCTTCTTACGGCCAGACAGATAAAGAAAACCATCTTTATCCAGTTTGCCGAGGTCTCCCGTATGAAACCAGCCTTCCTGGTCAAATACAAGATCTGTCTGTTCGGGATTTTTATAGTACCCTTTAAAAACACAGGTTCCTCTCAGTAATACTTCACCAATACCATTATGATCGGGTGAATCGATCCTGATTTCGTTTTCGCTGAGAGCCGGACCAACTGAACCCAGTCTCGCATTTTCTCCGGGCGAGACCGTTATCGGACCAAAAGTTTCTGTCAATCCGTATCCTTCAACAATCGTAAATCCGAGCTGACGAAAGCCGTTCCAGTGCTTTTTGTTGAGGGCAGCTCCTCCGGAAATGATCAGGCGAAGTTTTCCACCAAACGACTTGTGCACTGTTGCAAAAAGGCTGCGCTGGAATGAATCTCCCAGTCTGTTGCCGACAGTCCTGCTCAATGCATTCATTGTGGAGAACATGGTTACAACAGCCGGTCCTTTTTTCTTTACGTTATGAAGTATCGTGTCGTAAAAAAGTGCCAGCATCTTCGGAACTGCAGGAAGATAGGTAACCCCTTTATCCCGAAGTGCTTCAAGGATGAGTGGCCCTTTAACATGTGGAACAAAAACGATACTTGTTCCGGCAGACAGCGGACCGGCGATACAGGCGGCAAACCCGAAAACATGGTGCAACGGGAGGACTGCGCATGCAACATCCTGTGGTTTCAGTTTCATTCTCGGAACTGCGTAATGACAAACTGCGGTAAAGTTTTTCTGACAGAGTATGACCCCTTTTGCGTTACCTGTAGTTCCAGATGTAAATATTATGACCATCGGGTCATCAGGTGCGCACTCCAGATCAAATGCATCTCTATCAACATTTCCTGCTCTGAGCGCTTTTGAAATGCTTTCTTTTTCGTCAGACTGCGGGTCAAGGTTGATTATTTTGTCAATAAATGAATACTGAACCTTGAAACCTTTGAACATTTTAAGGTATGTTGAAGTACAAAAAATGATCTTTGCTTCAGTAATGGTGGTGATCGATTCTATTTCCGCTGGTGGAATGTTTGGATCAACCGGTACTGCACAGGCCCCCGTGAGGATAATCGAATGGTGTGCGATAACCCACTCAGGGCTGTTTTCACCTATTACTATCGCATTATCGCCCTTTTTCAAGCCGCATTTTTTCAGATAGGATGTGAGGCGATTAAGATCTCTGTGAAAATCACCGTAGGTCCAATCGGTATATTTCCCGACGCGTTTGATATGCAGACAATTCCTTTGTCTGTTCCGTTGAATCGTATCATGGAGAATTTCTATATAAACATGTCTGTTCATGTTATAACCTTATTCTGAGAATAAAAATGATCAGTGTTGGCCACTATAAACGTTTGCTCACACAAATTAAAACGGGAGCTTTGATTTGTGCCACATTTGAGTACGAATAGAGGTTAGAGATTTATTTAACCAAACGTATAAGATAATTTATAACATTCAGGTGAGAATAGTCAAAAAATTGTGCACAATCCGGGCTGATATTGCGATCAAAGGATCAGCGATGAGTGTTTAAAAAGAACTGCTGGCTCATAACTCCTGTTTTTACCGTTTTTCGGTCTGCTGATTTCCTCCACCAATAAGTTGGGCACTTCGGGAGATTATCGAACACTCATTATTCCGAAATTCCAGAATCGAATCGCTGAGCTCCCATTTCTGGCGTGAAGTCTCGGTTGCGGCGATCTCAAGAATCCCTGATTCTGCAGTAAAAAACAAGTCTGCATGGTTTGCCCGCATTGCGAAACTGCTTTCGTTGTTTCGAATCGATACCTGCCAGACTGAAGCTTCAAACTGAACCTTTTCTGGTGTAACTAATTTACATAAAAAAGTTTTCATTATCTTCTCAATTTCGCGCCTTTTTCGCGAGCATCCTCGATTGAACCAACCATATAAAACGCCTGTTCAGGCAGGTCATCATGCTTCCCATCGAGAATTTCAGCAAAGGAGCGGATCGTGTCTTCAAGCGGAACAAACCTGCCTTTCATTCCAGTGAAGTGTTCTGCAACAGTGAATGGCTGACTCAGGAATTTTTGCACCTTTCTGGCACGTTCCACTGTTTTGCGGTCATCTTCAGAAAGTTCATCCATACCTAAAATCGCTATAATGTCCTGCAAACTTCTATAAAGCTGTAATGTCTCCTGGACCCGTCGTGCAGTTCTGTAGTGATCCTGCCCGACAATTTCAGGGGAGAGAATCGTTGATGTCGATTCCAGAGGGTCGACTGCCGGATAGATGCCGATCTCCTGTATCGAGCGGCTCAGGTTGGTGGTCGCATCAAGATGGGTAAATGTTGTTGCTGGTGCCGGATCGGTGTAATCGTCAGCAGGTACATAGATCGCCTGTACTGATGTTACAGAACCATTTTTTGTTGAAGTGATCCGCTCCTGTAATTCACCAAGATCTGTTGACAATGTCGGCTGGTATCCTACCGCTGATGGAATACGTCCCAGAAGTGCGGATACTTCGGAACCGGCCTGAATAAATCGGAATATATTGTCAACGAAAAGCAGCACATCACGGTTTTCTTCATCTCTGAAATACTCCGCAATGCTTAATGCAGAGAGCCCAACGCGGGCACGGGCTCCGGGTGATTCATTCATCTGACCATATACAAGCGCAGTCCTGTCCAGAACCCCTGATTCTTTCATTTCACCAAAGAGCTGTGTTCCTTCACGGGTGCGTTCACCGATGCCCGCAAAAACAGAATATCCTTTATACGCGGTTGCGATATTGTTGATCAGTTCCATGATAAGCACCGTTTTACCCACACCTGCACCACCGAAAAGACCGATTTTCCCACCCTTGACATATGGCTCAAGAAGGTCAATGACTTTAATTCCGGTGACAAGAATTTCATTCTTTGTGCTCTGCGACTTATATTCCGGAGCCGGCCGGTGTATCGGGTAACGTTTCTCAGAAATAATTTGGGGGCCATCATCGACCGGATTACCGATAACATTGATAATGCGCCCCAGAACACTGCTTCCAACTGGTACGGTTATCATAGATGCGGTATTTCTAACGGCCAGTCCGCGTGAAAGACCGTCAGTGCTTTCCATGGCGATAGTACGAACTACCCGTTCACCAAGGTGCTGAGCTACTTCAAGTACACAGTTCCACGGCTCATCATTGATAGATTTATTCGTAACTTCAAGTGCCATGTGTATCTCCGGAAGCTCACCGTCGAACCGTACGTCAACTATCGGTCCAAGTACCTGTATTACCGTTCCGGTACCGTTTTCCTGATCCTTGCTTATTGTCATATATTCTCCATTAATTTGATGCCAGTGCAGAGTTGTTTATAGTTCAGTTTTGTTCCAGAGCTTCTTTACCAGTAACAATTTCACTGAGCTCCGTTGTAATTGCGGTCTGACGTGCCCTGTTTCGAAGCTGCTGATAATACTGGATCATTCTGTCACAGTTAGTGGTAGCAGTTTCCATTGCATTCATCCGGGCACTATGCTCACTTTCGGCGGCTTCAACCAGCGTCTTATAAACGCTGGAGAACATTTTCATCTGATACATCTGTTTCAGCGCCACTTCAGGTTTATTCTCAAGGATCAGATTATCTTTCAGACTGTCAGTTTCTTGAGACGCTGTTCCATCTTCTGGTTCGTAAGGTAATACCCTTTTATGGATTACTTCTTCGGAAAGCGATGATCTACGCAGTGAATAAACGAGGTAAACAGAATTGATCTCACCGGACAGGTACCTTGAAAGGCAGTAGCGGGCAATCTCGTCTGCATGTCTGACGTCGGGATTTGCCGAGGCGCTGTTGAAGAAGTGATCACAGTCAAGATTGTATCGGGAAAGGTAAGTATAGCCTTTCAGGCCGCTGCAACAGTAAACTGGTACCAAGCTGTCGTTTTTTAATTGTTCGCTGATCCTGAGTGTTTCACGAAACACATTAGTGTTGTATCTTCCACATAATCCTCTATCGGCTGTAAAAAAAAGGATCAAAGCTTTATTACCTCTTGTTTCACTTTTTTTATTTTTGGATTTTACCGACCTTTCAAAAGACAGAATTTTCGAAGCGGCGATGTCGACCGATTGAGAAAAGCGAACCGCTGACGGTTTTAAACGTGAAAATTTCTGAAACTTTACGGTGGAAACCAGTTTCATGGAACCGGTTATCTTCCGGGTGTTTTTCAGACTTTTGAGTTTATCATTAAATTCTCGTATACTTTGCATATCGTGCATCCCTGATCTTTGTCATGTATTTTGAGTTATCAATCGGCAATTCCTTATAACCGTTTTCCGGAATGAATGAGAGCACGCAACTCCTCTATAGTGAGGGCTTTGGTCCATTTGGATTCAAAATCATGATCATCGACAACCTGCGCAACAGTAGCAAGTGATAGAAGATGCGTATTACGCTCATCTATGGTACCGGCAAGGAAAAAGATCGCATGAACCTCCGGCGCACTCACACTGAAATGTATTCCAGGTTTACTCCTGACCGCCAGAAGCTGGAATTTTTTATTGCCGGGTACTATAAAGTGGGGAACCGCAAAAAGAGGCGTAAGTGCTGTGGAACTGTTTTCTTCACGTTCTTTAAGTTTGGTATAAATGAGTTCCTCGTCAACCTGTAAAGTTTTTGACAGTTCGTTTGCTGCTGTTCTGAAAAGTTCCTGTAAACTGCAGGGGGTATCTATGTCAAGAATGATGCAGGATTTAACGATAAGGTCGAATTTATCATCCTTTGCTGAATTCCCTGAATTGAGCGCCTCTTCAATTTCACCCTGCAGTGATGGCGAGGAGAGCTCTTTTGCAGTTGCACGTTCGATAATGTGGAGAATTTCCCGGCGATGTTTTCCTCCGGTACTGCCAAGAGCTATCGCAAGTGCAGCAGTAAACCCTTCATCGATTTTATCTGCAGAGAATGATGGATCGAACATTTTTTCGAAATCGTGAAGTACCTCTTCAGCTTCTTTGGCAAGATCTGTGGTAAGTTGCCCTGCTGACTGCAATCGCTTCATAAAATCACTGTATTTTAATTCAAGGAACGTGTGCAGATGACGTTCGTAGGCACCCAGTTTGTTAACAGCATAACGATCAAGGAAGCCGCGTGTTCCGGCATAGAGAATCATTACCTGATTCATTACATTGAGAGGCTGGTATTGCTTCTGCTTGAGAAGTTCTGTAAGTCGTTCTCCACGGGCAAGCTGTGCCTTGGTGGTTGCATCAAGATCGGCGCTGAACTGACTGAACGATGCAAGTTCCCTGAATTGTGCGAGGTCAAGCCGCAGTGTACCCGCTGTCTGTTTCATCGCTTTTATTTGTGCTGACCCACCTACACGGGAAACCGAGATACCGGCGTTAATTGCCGGGCGCAGTCCCGAATTGAAAAGATGGCTTTCGAGGAAGATCTGTCCATCGGTGATAGAAACGACATTTGTAGGAATATACGCAGAAATATCACCTGCCTGTGTCTCTACAATAGGCAATGCGGTAAGCGAACCGCCACCCAGTTTTTTACTGAGCTTTGCAGCACGTTCAAGAAGTCGAGAATGAAGGTAAAAAACATCTCCTGGATATGCTTCACGACCGGGGGGGCGTCTCAGCAGTAGTGAGAGCTGGCGATACGCCTGAGCCTGTTTTGTAAGATCGTCGTAAATAATAAGAGCATGTTTTCCATTATCCCTGAAATACTCTGCCATTGTACATCCTGCATAAGGCGCGATGTACTGAAGCGGTGCCGGATCACTGGCTGTAGCACATACCACCGTTGTGTATTCCATGGCACCCATCTCTTTAAGTTTGTCAACAACACGGACAACAGTGGATCGCTTCTGACCGATCGCTACATAGAAACAGTGCATTCTATCTTCAGGTGCTCTGTTTTTCTGATTGATAATAGCATCGATGGCAATAGCTGTCTTTCCCGTACGTCTATCTCCAATAATAAGTTCGCGCTGACCTCTTCCAATAGGTACCAGCGCATCAATCGCTTTTATTCCGGTGTACATCGGTTCACAAACATCCATGCGCGCTGTAATACCAGGTGCTTTACGCTCGATAGGCATCCTCAATACTGTGTGTAGTGGAGGTCCGTCGTCAACAGGCCGTCCTAACGGGTCAACAACCCTGCCAAGCAGTTCTTCGCCAACAGGTACTGATGCTATAGCGCCAGTACGTTTTACTGCAAAACCCTCCTTTACACTTCCTGCTTCGTCCAGAAGCACTACCCCTGTATAACTTTCTTCAAGGTTAAGGGCAATGCCTGTCACAGGGCTTTTACCTGGAATTTCAATCTCAACAAGTTCGCCTGACATCACTGATGTAAGTCCGTAAACCCGGACGATGCCGTCTCCAGTCTGTAATACTTCACCAATTTCAGATTGACTGGCTTGAGGACTGAATGCTTCGATCTCTTTTTTCAGAATAGAGATGATCTCATTTGATTTTACTGTCGTTGCCATATGATTTCCATTCACTCACCAACAGTGGAGGTGATGTTACACTGTTTCAATTGGAGGCGCATCTCTTTTATTGCGCCGAAAATACTTTTATCAATAAGTTGAGAATCGATACGGACGGTAAACCCGCCCAGAAGTTCAGGTTTAACTTTATAATGCATATTGAATGTATAGTCGAACTTTTTTTCCAGAGTCCTTTTCAGAAGACTCATTTCTTCATCGTAAAGGATAGAGGCACTTTCAACAAATGCATCAGTAATTTTTTCTGATACATTTACAAGTAATGCAAATGCTTCGATTATTGAATCAAGTTTGTCTAACCTGTTGTTACGGGCTGCTACTTTTAAAAAGTTCATAGTCTTTTCGTGTAAAGTACTACTGAACGCTTTTTCGATTATACTGCAGCGGATATCTCCCCTTATCGATGGTGAAGATAGATGAAGAAACACAGCCGGATCTTCCTGTACACAACTCGAAATATGGCTGAGGTCTGTTTTTACCGTATCGATAAGACCAGCTTCTGAAGCGGATGCAAACAGCGCCGTTGCGTAATTTTTACTGACGGCATCTTCGATCATAACTCCTCCAGATGCTTCCTTACCAGATTCCGGTGTTTATCCTTATCCATGACATCAAAGATAAGTTTTTCCGAGGTTTTCAGGACAAGATCGACAGCTTGCTCACGGATCTCAAGAATAGCCTGCTGTTTTTCGGCTTCAATCTGCTGGCGGGCCCTTTCAAGGAGAACAGAGGATTCTTTTTGCGCTTTCTCCAGAATGTCTCTGGCTGCCGTATCTGCACTTTTTCTTCCCTGTTCAATAATTTGATTTGAGTGTTCCTGGGTTTCCTTAAGCATCTGTTCCTGACGAGCTGCGATATTTTCGAGCTCCTCTTTAGTTTTTTTTGCATGTTCAACAGCATCAGAAAGTATTTTTTCCCGTGCCTTGACAGACTCCATCATTGGCTTCCATGCAAATTTACTAAGAATAAAAAAGAGAATTCCGAAAACTACCCACGCCCAGATCATGAGACCCGGGTCGATATCGAAAAGGCCACCACCACTTGCAGCGTGTTCAACAACTGCAACAGTATCCAGTGTGTTCATTCAGTCTCCATTATTTTGTAAACACTATCAATAAACAGATAATTGCAGCAAAGAATGCAATACCCTCAATAAGAGCAGCACTGATAACCATAAGAGACATGATATCATTTTTGGATTCCGGTTGTCGTGAAAGGGCATCTAGTGCTTTGCTTCCAATAAAACCGATACCTGCGCTTGCACCTATTACGATTATGCTCACTGAAATCGCAGCTGCAGCGTAATCTGCAAAATTTGACATGTTGGTTAATGCTGTAAGATCTGCCATCTGTTACCTCCAAAAAAGAGTTGAAATATTTAAATTTGTCGTTTTCTGTTTAATGTTGACTGCTTGCCATACCTATGAAAATTGCTGATAACATTGTAAATACCATAGCCTGAATAAACGCTACAAGAACTTCCAGCAGGCTGATCGCTACTGCCATCGGGACAGATACAAACACAGCCAATGGATGTATAATAAAAATGAGAACCAGCAAAGAGCCAATCACAAGATGACCTGCCATCATATTTGCAAATAATCGCACCGCAAGAACACTGTTTTTGATCAAAAGTCCAAAGAGCTCAAGTAAAAATACAAATAATGCTATTGGTAAAGGCATTCCTTTGGGAATCATGTTTTTGAAAAAACCGATAAAGCCACATTTGGAAAATCCATGAAAAAAAATGACTGAAAATACGATACACGCAAGTGCAACTGTAATACTGAAATTTCCGGTTATAGTGCTGAATGCAGGTATTAACCCCAACAGATTTGAAAGGAGGATAAAAAAGAAAAGAGTCAGAAAAAATGGCAGCCATTTTTCGCCCGATTCTTTTCCCATTGCAGGATAAACAAGTGAATCCCGAACAAAAAAGATTACTGGTTCAAGAATGTTTGCCGTTTTACCTGGAAGAATTTTTTTGGAAGAAAATGCCGGAATAAAAACTCCGAATAGAATTACCACAATAATCAACATCATTAAAATGTGTTGAGTAAAGGGTATTTGAACTGATCCGGTAGAAAGTGGTGAAAGGTGGATTGGCTTCAGAAATGGAAGCGGATGCCACTCGTGACCATCAGATATGTGCTCCAGGAGCGTAGCTGAAAGATCAAGAGGCTCCTGGTTCTGTTCTGCAAAAGATGTACAGATTGATAATGCTAAAAGAATTTTGATAAAAAACAGTGTATGAATTTGCATAGAATTAAGACTTCATTTTAAACAGGCAGTACAATATTGTACCATATCTACACTGGAATTTGCATACAAACTTACAAAGCTGCATACACCAGCAATTTTTTACTTACAGGTGTTATATACCCGAAACATTTAAACGATAAGAACTGAGGATAACATTCGAATGGTAATGGAAGAGTTTTTCTTCCGTTGATGAATGGATGGAGTAGGGTTTTTCGTAGAAAATGGATCTGAAATGCGGTTTAAGATGAAATTACCAGATTGTAAATCATCATTGTCAATTGAAATGTTGCAGTGGTATAACTGAAAACAATAATCGGAAGGGGTAGGCGCTGATTGTGATTCCAGTATGGTAAGGACATGTTCGTGTGGATGAAACCCAACGTTACAATTTGTATCATCACCTAATGATCTATTGCCAAAGAAAAGCAGGGAAAAGAAGATGTATATCCAAAGAAACCCTGTAAACGAACGAGACGATTGAACAAGAAACATTTTTTTCATATCGACACCTACCGTAATATAATAAATAAGAGTATAGGTAAGTAAAAAAAACTTGATTGCTCGACAATATTTCAGGCATCAGGGCAGACACAAATAATCCTGCCTCAAGATCTGATGGACTGTTAGTGGCAAATAGCCGTATTTTAATTGAATATCATAGATTGTCTATGAGAGTATCTTATTTGAGCTTAAAGACTTATCTCATAGACCAGATTTTCCCAGCTGTTTCCGTAACGGCACTCAGAATTCTTGCCTTTTCACCGTTTGAATTATACAATACAAAAGTCTTGAAACAGGTGCTGCCCGATTTTCACATCAAATTATCAGAGAGTCCGGGTATCTAATGAGCGTTATTTCAAAAAAAAAACAGAAAGTCAAAAAAAACATACTATTCATTGATGACAATGAGCTGATATGCTCCAGAATCAAAAAATATCTGCTTCAGGATAAAGAAATTTCATGGCATTTCATCAGAAGCTGCAGTATTTCGGAGATTCAAAATTGCATCGATTCTCGCGCTGTTGATATCATATTTTTCGGTTTAAAAGTATCTGATCCACGATGCAGACTTATTACTGCAACTCTTGCCGCAGCTGAAGTGCCCCCGATTATTGGAATGAAAAATCAGTCATCATCAAGGCTGCCCTCAATAAAGTGCAAACGGATTCTCTGCAAGACAGATGTGCGTCCAGAAGAAATTATTGATGCGGTACATGCAGCTCTTGGAGATAAAAAAAATGGTGCCGGCAGAACAGAATGGAATGGTGATTTACAGATCTATGAGTTTTGCTTGTTAAACAGTATTCTTGATTCTCCTGATGGAATAGTAATCTGTGACAGAAAAAAGAGAATTATCTTTTCTAATGCCACTGCATGTCTGATGCTGTACAATTCTGCGGATGTAAGTAGATTTGAGCTCCTTCCGATTGATCTGGGAGAAACACTGTCGAGGGAAATACGTACCCGGGCAGGAAAGATACTTGATATAAGAAGTACTGAGATATTCTGGAACGGCCGGCCGGCATTGTTGCTTTCTATTCGCGATATCTCGATGCGCAAATATGCTGAAGAGGCACTGCGGGAGAGCGAAAAACGATATGAACTCGCAATAAGAGGTTCAAAGGATGGTTTGTGGGATTGGGATCTTAAAACTGATATCTGCCATTTCAACAGCAGATGGAATGATCTGGTGGGGATTCACGGGGTTGAATTCAAGTGGAGTCTGAAAAGCTGGTTCGCAAAAATCCATCCGCTCGATTTGAAACGTTTTAGAAAAAAATTGACAGAACATATTGAGGGCACACTGGATACCTTTGAGTTTGAGTACCGTATAAAACACATCTGTGGCAACTGGTTATGGATATCGATTAAAGGCGAATGTTCACGTGATCGTTCCGGAAGAGCAACAAGAATTACCGGGTTGCAATCAGATATAACTGCCCGTAAAAAAGCTGAAAAACAGCTTAAAAAAAGCCTTGATGACCTTCGGTTTGCGCTTGCATCCGAAAAAATTCTCATGGAGGAGTTAGATAAAAAAAATAAGGAACTGATTGAACTGTCCATTACGGACGGATTGACAGGATTATATAATCACCGGTTTCTTCAGGAACGGTTCGATTTTGAATATAAACGTATCAAACGCTATGGCGGAATTATCTCCTGTATGATGATAGACATCGATCATTTTAAAATGATCAATGATACCTGGGGACATCAGTTCGGTGATCAGGTGTTACGTCAGTTATCAAAGATAATAAAATCCAATTCTCGTGAAGTAGATATCTGTGGGAGATATGGTGGTGAAGAATTTATGGTGGTTACCAATCTGGATGCTGAGGAAACACTGAAATTTGCAAGTAAACTTCAGGCTGCAATAGAGAAATGGGAGTTCGACTGCGGCGGTACAAAAATTCATGTTACAGTAAGCATCGGGATTGCGGAGTGTAAAACTGACATCCAGTCCAAGCAGGAACTGGTGGAACGGGCTGACACAGCTCTTTATAAAGCAAAAAATGACGGGAGAAATCTTATACGTGTCTGGAAAGCTATCGAGTATCAGCATGAACAGCTTCTGGATATGGACAGCTATGAATACATGAAAGGCAAGTTCGTTGATTTATCTAATCAGATGCGTGCTATCTATATTCAATCCACAAATGCTCTTGTAAAGGCGGTCGATGCAAAGGATCCGTTCGCAAAAGAGCATTCTCAAAACGTTTCCCGATATTCGGTTGACATAGCAAAAAAAATGAAACTGCCCGAAAATGAAATAGAAGTAATCGGGTATGCAGGTCTTCTTCATGACGTCGGAAAGATCAGTGTAAGCGAGGGGATTTTGACAAAAAAGGATACTCTGACACAAAAAGAGCTTGAAGTCCTGAAGCATCATCCTGAAGCGGGAGTCAACATACTTCGCGATATGAAATTTCTGGAAAAAGAGATACCGTTAATACTTCACCACCATGAACGGTTTGATGGAAAAGGATATCCCTATGGACTCAAAGGAAGGGAGATTCCTGTTGGTGCAAGGATAATTGCTGTTGCCGATGCGATAGATGCCATGACTTCCGGAAGAACTTATAGAAAAAAATTGTGCTGGAAAGATGCTCTTCTGGAGATCCGGAAAGGGAGTGGAACTCAATTCGCTCCGGATGTTGTGAGTGCTGCAGTGAATGTCTTTGAATGTGTAACTAAAACCCGCAGAAAAAAGGTGTCTGTATAAAATATCTGTAAAAATGAGGTTAATTATTAATAGACCGGAGAGGGTTAACATGAAGATCAGGATTCGGGAAACCGGTGAAGTTGTTGAGGTAGCGATCGAGGGAAATGTCTTGCAGGAAAACGTCAATCTTTTTAAAAACCGGTTGATTGATTTAATTGATAATGGAAAAACAAAAATTGTGTTGAACCTCGTTGATACAAGCTATATAAGCTCATTGTGTCTTGCCGTAATTGTAACTGCCAAGAAAAAACTTATAACAAAACAGGGTGATATTAAAATAGCTTTAGTTAATCAACTGGTAAAAAATCTGTTGGAGATCACAAATCTTGTAAAGAAAGTTGAACTGTATGACAGTGTTGATGATGCTGTAGCGTCTTTCTCTATAAAAAAAGAGTAGCGGGAGTTTTATTTGAGCGCTTCAAGTTCAAGTTCGATTGATGCGATTTTTTGCCTCAGCTCTTCACTCTTTTCCAGCTCAGCTTCAATTTTGCGGGCTGAATGGATCACTGTTGAATAATCTCTGCCGCCAAAATCAAGCCCTATAGTACGTAGTGACTGCTTTGTCCATTTCTTGCACAGATACATGGCAACTGAACGGGGAAGGACAACTTCGCGCTTTCTTGTATGTGCTGATAACTGATTTGGACCAATATCAAACGCCTGACCTACTTTCTCCTGAATCAATTTTATTGAGATACGCTCTTCTTTTCGCGACATGACATCACCACAGAGCTCTTTTGCAACTTCTAGTGTAATATCTCTTCCGGTGAATGATGACGAGGCGATCAATTTAATGAGAGTGCCCTCAAGCTCACGCACATTTGAAGTAATTTGTGCTGCAATATATTGAATAACTTCAGAGGGAAGTGCTAATCCGTCAATTTCAGCTTTTTTACGCAAAATCGCCATTCGTGTCTCAAGATTAGGCGGCTGAATATCGGTGATCAACCCTCCCATGAACCGGTTAATAATATGATCCATCATATCGGGAATAAGATCCGGCTGGCGGTCTGATGACAGCACTATCTGCTTGTTTTCCAGAAGAAGTTTATTAAAAATTCTAAAGAATTCTTTTTGAGTTCCAACCTTTCCACTGAAAAATTGAATATCATCAATGAGCAGAAGGTCTACATCATGAAATTTTTTGTAGAATGAGGTGGAATCCTTCTTATGTACTACATAATTAATATACTGATTCGTGAATTCTTCACTGGTTAGATAAACAACATGTTCAGCTGTACCTTCACCCTGAGCAAAATGCCCTATCGCCTGAAGAAGGTGTGTCTTACCAAGACCTGTTCCACCGTAAATTACCAATGGATTGAACGATGTTTTCCCCGGAGCCTCAGCTACAGCCAGTGATGCTGCATGGGCCATACGGTTTCCATCACCAACGACAAACTTATCAAAAGTGTAATTATGATGGAAAAGCTCTTTGTGTTCAACTTTTTTTGGGATTGTTCTAGTCTGGGCTATAACAATCTCTTCGCAAATAGGTTGGACGATCTTCCAGTCCTTCTGAATTGGAACAAAGGAGAGCTTTGTAAACGGAATAAGCGTTTCAGTAAGGACTTCTGATATCAGTTCGGCAAAATGCTCCTCAATAAAATCTGCGAAAAATTGATTTGGTACCTGGATTTTTGCATGTCCGTCGGAACCGAGTGTAAGATCTGTTGTCCGAAACCACGTTTCGAAACTGGATGGCCCAACTTTATCCATAATTTTACTGAGACAAATTTGCCAAGGCGAAGCTTCTGTGAGATTTTGAGAATAGTCGTTTGCGAACATGTTATCAACATACCCTTAAATATACCATATGTAAAAACTGCTGATAGTAATTTCAAATTAACAAATGAAGGAGCATACTGAATTGATACGCTTAATAAGTTGAAAAATAAGTGGCTGGGAAAATTAACATTGTAGAAACTTTTTTTTGCTCAAAAGTTACTAATGACTTATTCACAACCTTTCCACCATTTATCCACATTAAGTTATCAACATTCAAATCATTACATGAATTATTGTTATTTCAATATACTATTCCTTAGAAAAAACTCAAAGCAAAAATTAGATTTTTGTAAAAAAAAATATTACAAAAGATAATGCCCGCTGTCGTTAATTCGGTGCACTTATTTTTTCAATGATATATAAAAAAAAATGGAATTGAAAATCATCGAAAAAGGGATTAAAAATGCAGATCCAATGTATCAGATTTTAGAAAAAAGAAGAAAATATACCTGAAAGTAGTACTAAAGTTTTTTTAATGAAATACCGAACTATACATCAGCGGGGAAGAAGAACAAAAATCAAGGAGGAAGTATGACATCAGTCGGAATGGATCAGGCAACATTTATGCAATCAGTTTCATCCTCTTACAACCACTCCACATACAACCATTCCACATCCGGAAGGCTCGTTGGCAGAGAAAATCTCTTTGATTCTCCAAATAATCGGTTATCAGCTTCTTTAACTACCAGATCATACTTAAAAACTTCAATGGCAATGGAATTTACCTCTGATGACGGAGATACGGTCTCACTGAGTTATGAAGCCCTTGAATACAGTGAATCGGTGATGAATCTCCAAATGGAAACAGATCCTGAAAAGATTAAGGAGCTTGCATCATATATTAAGAATGAATTTAAAGCTCTTAAAAATTCCTTACTGAAATCACTCTTTGGTGTTAAAGAACCTGCGGGTTCAGAAGTGCAGCCTCAAAAGCAGATGGAACTCCCTGAGTACTGGAGCGCAGAAAATACATCTACCCGGATTGTTGAATTTGCAGTTTCTTTTTATGGCGCAGTCGAAGCTTCCGGTGAAGAGTATCTTAATCAGATAAAAGATGCCATTGATGATGGATTTAAGCAGGCAAAAGAGATTCTGGGTGAACTTACGGAAAAAACTGCCAGCCTGATTGAGGATACATATGGTCTGGTCATGCAGAAGCTTGATTCCTGGTCACAGGAAAACAGTATTATCGTTTCAGCCTGACAGGAAGATAGAGCCCATTCTCCTGGATGCTCTTCATTTTTACACTGAGTGAACAGAGTCCATTCTGAATCGATCGGATATTTTCATCAAATGATGAAAAGTCATGATTCCCGTATTTATTGATAAGTTCACCACAGTTTACTATTGCGGAGTCAACCTGCTCAACCATCTGAATACCTTCTGTGAGGAATAGGTCTAAACTGTCAAGTGCTGGGGGGACAAGTCCTGAAAAAGTTATTTTCAGATTATTACATTGTGTGACCAGACTGTTTAATGTATCTGTAAACTTCGCAATGTTTTCAGATGCAAGCCTGCTTTTCTTTACTAGTCCACAGCTCAGAGAATCGGTTGCTTTAACCGCTTTTTCAAAGAGTGCTACAAACGATTCAACGGTACTGTCACCGTAAAGCAACTGATTTGAAAGAGTGTTGAACTCCTGTATGGCGGTAACCAGTTTCTGCATTCCGGATATCGCTTCCGGCGGGCTGGGAAGAATAGAGCCTTTCAGGCGTTGTTGCGGGGGAATAACTGATTGAGAATATATTCCAGGTTCGATATTGAGAAATCGACCTCCCATGACCCCCTGGGCACCAATGCTGATAAAATAATCACTGCAAATGTCAAAATGACGGTTCATGAAAACAGTTACGAGAATTTGATCGTTGCTGATCTCTGTGGATAATACTTTTCCAATCACCATACCCTTTATTGTTACCGGATCGTCAGTTTTGATAAAATTCAACCCTGAAATATCTGGAAATTCAATGGTGCGGATCTCTGATGGTACAGCGGATTTTGAAATCAGGAAAAAGACAGCTATTGCAGTTATGATAACTGATGCTGAAATGCAGAGATAGCCTATAGTTCGATCGTTCATAGTGATTAAAGATAGCTGTTTGCCTGCGCTGAGTTCAATGTATTTTATAGAATGATTTTTTACCACCTGACTTGTACACCTGAGAAGGGTTAAAAACCGATATGCCCTGAGTCTGGTGCACATTACAGGTATTATTAGTATACCATCCTTACATCTGGAGTGGCTCTATGAATATTCTTGTTCTGATGCTGGTTGCCTTAATAGCGCTTTTTCTGGGATATCGGTTTTATGCAGGCTTTGTATCAAAAATACTCGGGACTGATTCTTCCGCAAAAACTCCGGCAGTTGAATTCAATGATGGTAAAGATTACTGTCCAACAAAAAATCAGATCGTTTTTGCACACCATTTTTCATCAATTGCTGGAGCGGGTCCTATTCTCGGACCGACGATGGCAATAATATTCGGGGTGTTGCCAGTCTGGATGTGGCTTATCATCGGTGGTATATTTATCGGAGCGGTGCATGATTATGTTTCGTTGTTTGTTTCAATTCGCGAAAAGGGGAGGTCGATTGCCGAAATCGCCCGATCATCACTCGGCAAACCGGGATTCGCCCTGATGATCATTTTTACGATCCTTATGATCGTCCTTGTGACATCTGCATTTCTTGTGGCATCAGCAACTTCTCTGACATCAATGATTTCTCTTGAGACGCTGAGACTGCAGGCAGATCAAACCATTCTAAAAACTGTCATTGTGGATGGGATCACCATGGGAAAGATCGGGGGCATAGCTTCTACATCGGTAATAGTAATTACTATTTTTGCTCCTCTGATCGGTTTCCTCAATTATAAAAAGAACGTTTCAGTTGCAATTGTAACGATCGCCGCAATAATTATCAGTGTGATAGCAGTGCTTGCCGGTGTCTATTTTCCCGTAAGTCTGGATAAAACCGTGTGGATGATTACCCTGTCGGTGTATACACTGTTTGCTGCTGGTGTTCCAGTCTGGATTATACTTCAGCCACGCGATTTTATCAATGCGTATATTCTTTACGGAGGGATAATACTCCTTGTCCTGGGAGCTATCGGTGCCGGTTTTTCCGGTGCGATCGTTGAAGCGCCACTTTTCAATTTGCAGGAGGGAAATCTGAAGCTGGGGCTTATCTGGCCGGTTCTTTTTATTACTGTCGCCTGCGGAGCCATTTCCGGATTCCATGCCCTGGTCACCGGCGGGACAGTCTCAAAACAGGTCACCAGTGAAAAAGCGGCAAAAACAATCGGGTACGGTGGGATGCTGCTGGAGTCCTTGCTTGCTGTGGGTGTGGTCATTGCTTTAAGCTGTGGTATCGGTTTTGACGATCTTTCTGGAATAATCTTTCCAGAGAATGGAAATTCAAACCCCATTCTGGCATTTGCGCTTGCAATGAGCGGACTTGTTCACAGAGGACTGAACATACCGATGGTGTGGGGTACAATATTCGGGATTTTGCTTGTTGAAGGGTTCGTTGCGACAACATTGGATACTGCGGTACGGATCAACCGTTATTTATTCGAGGAGTTATGGTCTATTCTTTTTGTGAAAACACCCGGATGGATGAAAAGTTATCTGTTCAATTCACTTTTATCGGTTGTTCTGATGCTTGTTCTTGCATTTACGAATGCGTTCAGTGCAATCTGGCCGATTTTCGGTACTGCAAATCAGCTTCTGGCGGCATTGACATTGATAACTCTGGCAGCATGGCTTTCGACCCGGAAAAAGAGGAACTTTTTTGTCCTGATTCCGGCGATTTTTATGATCGTCACTACCATATTCTCACTTATATTGTTAGCTCAAAAATATCTCAAAAGCAGCAACTATGTACTTTTTACCACTGATGTGCTTATGATGATACTTGCGGTTGCACTGGTAGTTGTTGCGGTGAGAAAACGCCGTAGTGCGGGAAAAGGGGACGAACGACGGCCTGACTGCCAGACTGAGAGACAGCCAGAGAAAGAACTACTCAGCGGGGATGCCGGGTGATTAAAGCTGCGCATGCATGGTCGGGATCGGAAGTATTTCCTTTTTGAATTTGAGCTAAAGTTTCCATCAAAAAAGCCGATACTTTTAAAGGAGATCAAGTATCTCCCGGCGATTGGATGCAGAAAATAAAAAAGGACAAAAGCTTTAAGCTTTTGTCCCTCGTATCGTAAGGTAGGAGAAACGGCAATTCCTTACATATAATGTATCGGAAGAATTTTAATGAAACTTTAGAGGTTATAGAGATGATTATACATAACCTTCGAAATTCCTTACCGATAGAGGTAAAGAAAAAAACGGAGTCTGGTTTTAAGAACCAGAGTGCTGTTTCACCGAAAAAGGGGGGGGGAGATAATAATTCATCCCTGCCGCCTTCGGAGCAGTTTTTCGAAGAACGCAGAGCTTTGCTGTTGTCAATAAAATCAAAAATAAAATCAGGATTTTATGATTCAGATGCTGTTCTTGATGACCTGAGCCATGGATTTGCTTCCGCACTTGACCAGACTGTTTAAAACGAGAATTATTCAGTTTTTCGTTTTTAATCGCTTTTATCCTCTACCATATTCTTACATGTCAAAAATGAGTGTTGGTTAAAACGCTTTCTGCAGCCCCTTCTATACTAGATTCATTCTGCCTGCGATGGTGTGCGGCATTTAAAAAAAACAGCTTACCATTTTGATAAAATCGGGTGAAAAAAGAGATGGTTTTCAGTTTTATGGTACTTTTTAAACGATGACATGGGAATGCATTACTTTTCGACGTTGACACTGTTGCTGCTTTGAACGTACAATATAATATCTGATAAATAAAATTAACCATATTGTGCCTGGGGCACTTTGTGGATTATTGTAAATAGCTCTTTAAGGAGAATACTGTATGAATCATTCGGGACCGGTTTATGCTGCCGGACTTATTGCCCTTTTTCTGATCACAATGAAGTGTGAGGTTCCGGATTCAATTGCTCCTGTAATAAGTGCAAGCAGCGGGGATGTGTTACTGGAAAGAAACAATGCTAAAGTTGCATTGTCAAAAGAATTGAAACTCAAATCCGGAGACCGGATCAGGGTTGGGGATGGTCAGTCAAGTGCTGAGATACGTTTTATCACCGGTGCAAAATTAAGATGTCATGTTGGCACAGAGATCGTTGCGGGAACCTCTTCATCTTCAAAAAAAACGATATCTCTTGTAAGTGGAGAGTGTTTTTACAACTGCGCTGAGGATGGGCCCGGCAAAGATTCGATCATAATTTCTGTAAATTTATTGAAACTTACGGCGATTAACGCTATTTTTTCATTGTATTACAATAAAGAAACTGATGAGATTATCTCGACAGTGTTAATGGGTGATGTTATCATTGCTGATAAAGGGACAATAACAGAGGTACCAGCCTGCAGCAGAATCTCCAGAGTGGGAAATGAACGGATGGAGCTGCAGGCGCCTTCTGCAAGTGAACTTGAGGTGTTGAAGGTCTGGGCCGGCAGTTCAATCATAGAAAAAACTCTTGCAAAAACCGGTTGTACTCTTCAGGCATTATCGTCGGTATCGATGCCCCCGCAGATTCTCTCTACCCCTGGTGAAGCCGCGCATCCTGGAGAACTGTACTCTGAGGTTATATCTGCACAGGATCCGGAAGGCTTTCCCATTCGTTACTATCTTGCTTCGGGGCCAGAGGGCATGGTGATCGATTCTTTGCGTGGTAAAATCAGATATAAACCACTTCGTGAAAATGAAGAAAAGGTAAAGATTCACATTGTTGACCGTGATTCAAATATCGTTTTTCATGAGTTTACTCTGGTAATAAATGTAAAGCCGTCTTTGCAGCTCTCGGTTCCGTCTTCTGTAAAGCCTGGTGAGCCGGTAAATATTATCGCGAGGTTGAGGAGGTCAAAATCATCGAAAGAGAAGGTTGGCTACCGATTCGATATAAACGGTGATGGTACCTTTGATGTCCCTGCCGGAGGTAAATTCGGCACGACGGCAAGTGCATCAAAGATCATATTTTCCAGGGATGGAATTAATCTTATCAGAGCAGAGGCACGGATAGGCACTGATGTCATCATCAAGGCTTCAAAGAAAATTGTGGTAAACACCCCTCCTTCTGCTGCGGTAAAAATTACTCCGGAGTTTATCAGAATAAATGAAAATATAACCATTGATGCATCAGGGAGTGTGGATCCTGGTGAACATTCTGATGAACTGAAAATGCGTTTTGATCTCAATGGTGACGGCGTGTGGGATGTTCCATCAGATTCAAAGTTCACAAACGAACAATCTCTTGTGTATAGGTTCGATATACCCGGAAAGAAAAAAATTATTGTTCAGGTATGTGACAGGCTGGGTGCCTGCAGTGTTGTTGCATCTGAAGTTTATGTTGTCAAGGGGCTGGGGATAAGGAAAATCGATTGTGTTGATACTGCACACGTTGGCGATACGATATCGTTGACCTGCATACCCGATAAACCGGAATTTCCGGTAACCGATTATCAGTGGTCTGTACAGGGACCTGAGCAGATTGCACCTGATGAGAAAAAGAATCGGGTAAATATTTCTCTGGGTACCGGGGGAGCCTATACCGTTACCTGCAGTATCGTTGACGAAAAGAAACAGCGTGCAAGCATATCGAAGCCTTTAATCATAGTAAACAGTATTGCTAATGTTAATGCTGGAGGGCCCTATACAACTGCCGTGAACTCTCCACTGACAGTTAATGGAAGTGCGGCGGATAAGGATAGCCGTATTGTAAAGTATTCATGGGATTTTGATGCGGATGGAAAGGCTGACACAGAATCTGTACATCTGCCTTCAGCCACATGGGTTTTCAGAAAAAGCGGTTCAAAGAAAATCTGCCTGACGGTATACACGGAGGAGGGAGATTCTTTTTCAGATGATGCCGTTGTGGAGGTTACCAACACTGCACCTGTTGCAGATGCGGGAGCGGATATTATTTCAAAATCCGGAAAGAAGGTAAAACTGAAGGGTAAAGCTGTTGATGCTGAGAAAAATATAGGTGAATATGCCTGGGATTTTAATGCAGATGGAACATTCGACTGGAAATCATCAGACACTGGGTTTGTGGAGCATGAATTTATGGAGTATTCTGTTGCGGTATTGAAAGTGACAGATGATGATAGTGCCAGCTCTCTGGATTCGGTAAAGATAGTTATCTGTCCTGATGAGATGGAAACGATAGAAAATGGTCACTTTTGCATAGATACTTACGAATGGCCCAATAAAAAGAACTCGTTGCCGAGTCTGGATCTCTCGTATGAGGAGGCTGTGCAGTTGTGTAAAGATGCGGGAAAAAGACTCTGTACTGCTCAGGAGTGGGAGATCGCCTGTCGCAGTGATGAAAAAAAGTGGAGATATCCCTATGGAAAAAAGTATACAGTGGATAAATGCAACAATCTTGGGAACGCATTCAGTAAAAACAAACCTGCCGTATCGGGGTATTTTAATGATTGTGTCGGATCTGCAGGGGTTTATGATATGAGTGGAAATGCGGCGGAGTGGGTTTATTCAGATGGCCCTGATCCGCAGGTTTATGGCGGGTCATGGCAAAATGGGCCGGAAAGAAGTTTGTGTAATTCAAAGGTACAACTTGAACGGGGCAAGAAGTATTTTTATGTCGGTTTCAGATGCTGCAAATAATTATAGAAAAAACCGGAAGGTATATACGCGATAAAAACCGGTGGTGGATTCCAGTAATCACCGGCCTTCTTTTCTCATTGTCTCAACCTCCATTTAACCACACATTTAACCCGGTATTTGTTCTCTTTCCGTTTCTGTCGTTTGTGGTTTTAATCCCTCTTATGGCCTTTGCAACAGAACCTTCTTTGAAAAAAACGATGATCCATTCGTCGCTGTTTGGTTTTTTTGCATCAATATCTCAATATTTCTGGATCGGGTTTGTTACTGCTGAAGGGTTATGGCATCTTATTCTGATCGGTGTTGTATTGATCGCACTCTTTTTTGGTTTTTTTTATTTCTGTGCTGCGATGTCTTTCAGGGTGCTCACACAAAAATTTCCAAGGTTGTACCTCCTGTTTTTTCCGGCACTCTGGGTTTGTATCGACTTTCTAAGGACTCTGGGGGAGATATCGTTCCCTTGGTCTTTTCTTGGATATTCATTTACTCCCTTTACACCAGTTATTCAGATTACATCGGTTACCGGTATCTGGGGTTTGACGTTTTTGATTGTTTTAACAAATTGTCTCTTCTGGGATCTGCTGAAAAGTTATTCCATTAACAGTGATATTGTACCGCGGTGGATACATCTGGGTGTTTTGGCACTGTTTTTCTGTGGTATTTCGATCTGGGGTGCACACCGTATTTCTGGTAGCAGCAAAGAGAGCAGAAAAATAAATGTAGCATTGATTCAGAGTAATCTTAATCAACTGCAATGGGGAGTAAACTCGCTCGATACAGCTTTCTCGATTACAGATTCTATGGTCACTTTGGCATCACAGCAGAAACCGGATCTGATTATCGGTCCGGAGAGTGCTTTGCTTTGTTTTCTCTCCAGACGTTCGGAGTACCGTAATAAAGTTGTTTCGCTAGTTAATTCAATTCGTACGCCCCTGATTCTTGGGGGGCTGCACTGGGACAAAGCTCCTGAAGGGGTAGCGGATGACTATCTCGTGTACAATTCAGCTTTTCTGTTCAAGCCGGACACCCTTTATCCTGTAATATACAATAAAATGAAACTGGTTCCGTTTAGTGAAGCATTACCGTTTGAGGGTGTGTTCCCTATATTGTCAAGGACAAACCTGGGCGAAGCTGATTTTAAAAGAGGGAAGGTGCAGATGGTCCTGAAAATCAGTGATTCGTTGAGAGTCTCTCCATTTATCTGTTATGAAATTATCTACCCGGCGTTTGTACGTGAAATAGTTAAAACCGGGGCGGAGCTGATTGTAACCATCACCAATGATGGGTGGTTTGGTAAAACAAGCGGGCCGTATCAACACGCAGCCATGGCTCAGATAAGGGCGGTGGAGAATGGGCGGCCGATGGTGAGGTGTGCTAATACCGGTATCAGTATGGTTGTTGATAGCTATGGAAGGGTAGTTAAAAAGACTCCCATTTATGTTCGTCAGATCCTGAATTCTCAGGTAAATATGCAGTCAGTTGATACCAGGTACCTTCAATGGGGCGACTGGTTCGTTGTTGCCTGTTTACTCGTATGCCTTGCCGCACTGATTGGTATGATAGTACCTCTTTCAAAATTAATGTCAATGAACCTCAAAAATAACAAGAACAGTTAATTTTTTGTTGAAACTTCGGAGTATAAGCAATTTTAAATTCAAATACTTGCTGTTACATGGTGCCTAACATTTATATTAATGAAATATCTAATGAATTTATCTCCGAACGGAAGTTTTTGAATGAATAGTTCCAAAAAAAATCTTTTGTCTCTGATGGAGCTCTCTTCGGAAGAGATAAAGGCAATTATCACAAGAGCTCAAGATCTGAAAAGAAATCGATTAATAGCTGACCCGCAGGTTTTGAAAGGTCGGACCGGTGTAATGGTTTTTGAGAAACCGTCACTTCGTACTAGAATTACTTTCGAAACGGCCATAAACGAACTAGGTGGAAATCCAATTAACCTGGTATCAGACATGATTGGTATGGGTAGCCGGGAGAGTGTACAGGATATTGCAAGGACTCTTGAGAGGGTCGTTCATCTGATTATTGCAAGAACTTTCAGTCACCGCACGGTCGAAGAGCTGGCAAAATATAGTTCCGTACCGGTGATCAATGCGCTCACCGATGAATTTCATCCCTGTCAGGCACTTGCCTTTGGTTTAACCATCCATGAACGACTTGGTGAATTTAAGAAATGCAGGGTCGTTTTTATAGGAGATGGTAACAATGTATGCAAATCAATAATGATTTTATGTGCAAAACTGGGATATGACTTTACATTAGTGTCCCCTTCAAAGTACCTGCCCCCGGAATCTTTTATTAATAGTTGCGTCGATATAGGAAATTGTACCGGTTCAAAGTTTGATTTTACTCAGGATCTTAAAAGTGCAGTAAACCATGCGCAGTTTATCTATACAGACGTTTGGGCCAGTATGGGGCAGGAGAAGGAACAGGAATCCCGTAAAAAGGACTTTTCTCCCTTTCAGGTCAATATGCAGGTGATGTCAATGGCTCCATCGGATGTTTTTGTTTCACATTGTCTGCCTGCCCATAGAGAAGAAGAGATCACCAGTGATGTGCTGGATTCAAAAAATTCAATCGCTTTTGATGAAGCTGAAAACAGGCTTCATGTTCAAAAATCTGTCATCGTACATCTGTTTTCTTAACGAGGTTTACTTAGATGAGTGAGGAACGTGTTCAGTTTGGAATCAAGGCTCTTGATAAGATGTTATCAGGGGGGTTACTTCCCGGGTCAGCAAATCTTCTTGAAGGTGCTCCGGGTACTGGAAAGACAACCTTAGCCATACAGTTTGTTTATAATGGCATTGTGCAGTTTAAGGAACCGGGGCTGATAATTACTTTCGAGGAGTTTCCTCAGCAGTATTATCATGATGCGATGCAGTTTGGCTGGGATTTAAAAAAACTTGAAAATGAAGGAAAGTTGAAGCTTATTTTCTCTGACCCGCAGACAACTCTTGATGAAATTGATAAAGTTGATGGTCAGTTTGTCAAAATAATAGAGGATCTTGGTGTTAAAAGGGTTGTTATCGACAGTATGACCCATTTTGAGTCGCTGGGTATCGATCAGTTTGATCTGCGGGATATTGAGCGCAGAATGATCAATGCTCTTAAACGTGAGGGGGTGTCCAGTATTCTCCTCAGAGAAAATGATAATCTCTTCGGCCAGGTTTCTCAGGTTTCCAGCAAAATACCCTTTATAGTTGATTCATATACCCTGCTGAGGTATGTGGAAATTGACAGTGCGATCGAGAAAGCCCTTTGTATCCTGAAGATGCGCGGAAGTGATCATCAGAAGGATATCAGGTGTTTCAGGATCGGCTCAAAAGGGATTGAGGTCGAGGCCAAATTCAGTGGTCGTGAAGGTATCATGAGCGGTAATGCTCATTTAACACCACAGGATGCATTTGTTAACGTTTTCGGAAAAAAATAAAAACTGATGATGGTTTTGAAGACATTAGAATCGGGACTTCTAATCAGCTACATCCTGTTCTGTTGTTCGCTCAATTTTTTTGCGTTCCTTATCTCTTCTTTCTATAAGAAAAGCCTTCAAAGATCATCGCCGAAAGCAGGTTTCATTGTTGCAATTGCACTTGCTCTGTTTTTTATTCCTTTGAACTTTTATACTTCCGGCTCAGGCTCACTTGTCGGTATAATTTCGGTCATAGTGCTTTTGGGAAGCGGTGTGGCTTCAATTATAAGCATTATTGCATTATTTATTACCATGAGTAAAATTCAGAAGTGATATCATGAATCTTCAAGCACTTGTATTACTGGATATTTCGTCGATACTGCTTATGGTTGTGCTTGCCTATTTAAGTCAACGTCTGGGTGTAGCCATGAAAATCAGGCCCTTTTTTACCATCTTTTATATAACATCAATACTGATTTTATGTGCATCGGGTATCGATTTCATTTCTGTATATTTTAATAATCAACTATTTCCTCTCTTGACGCTGGCTATAAGATTTATAGCTGGTCTGGCAGCTTTTGTGGTTTGCATGGTTTATTGGAAATGGCTCTTTTCCGCTTTTAAGGCTTAAGGGATCTAATGTATGTCGAAAAAAATTCTTGTGATTGAGGATGACAACGATATTGCAGATCTTGTAAAATTAGTGTTGGAAACGACACAGGATTTTACTGTTATGACAGTTCTTGATCCGGAATCAGCATACGAAAAAGCAAAAGAGTATCGTCCTGATGCTATTTTACTGGATCTTTCGATGCCGAAAATGGATGGCTGGGCTGTTTTTAAGATAATCAGAAGTGATGCATCGTTCAGTGGTGTACCCATCGCAATTCTCACTGCAAAATCGCAACAGTTTGATCAAATGGTCGGTCTTCATGTTATGAATGCCGATGCTTATATAACGAAACCGTTTGGAAAACAGGAACTTATTGATAAAACATATGAGCTCTGCAATAAAGGAAAAAAATAACAGAATCCTGGCCGTGGATGATGAGGAAGATGTCCTGGAGTTTCTAAAGATTTATCTGGAATCTCTGGGATGGGAAGTTACAACTGTTTCTTCAACCACCGAAGCATTTAAGGTTATGGAGGAAAGGCCCTACTTCCTCGTTATTACCGATATCGCGATGCCTGACATGGATGGATATGAATTTATCAGTATGATAAAAGATAAAAAAATTCCTTCACAGATGGCGTTAATGACAGGGTTTGGGTACAATCCTAAACATACGCTGGTGAAAATTTATAAAACTATAAGGTACCCCTGCTTATTCAAGCCTTTCAACAGGGTGAAAGTTGCTGAGACTGTCCAGAATGCCTGGAACCTGTATCACGAGGATATTGAAAATAGTGCAGCACCAGGAAACGGAACCGGAAAACCAGCTTGACTTTGGTATTCTTCTGATAGTAAAGGGCGCAGGTGCTCTTTACTTTTTTTATATGTAAATGTATAGCAGATGCTTTTTTGCTACTGCTACGGGTATTCAGAATTCAGTAGATATTTCTGGCTCGTGAAGAATGAGAAAAAATACGTCTTCGGCAAGCGGGACAATTTTTCAGCTGGAATTCATTGTTCAAATGGAATGTCAGGTTCCTATCCTAAGTACTGAATTCTGGATTCTGACTCCTGAGCAGTAACGTTTCACTTTTACTAAAAATAGACTTTACGTATAGCTTCCGCGATAATTTTGATCCCTTCTTCGATGCGTTCTTCCGGGGTATGTGAGAATGCAAGTCGGAAGGAGTTGTTTTTTGTTCCATTGGGATCGAATGCGCTTCCAATGACAAATGCAGCCCCGTGTTTGATTGTTTCCGCAAAGACAGCGGAGGAATCCATTGTATCGGGCATGGTGACCCAGACATAGAAGCCACCCTGTGGGGTTGTCCAGGTTATTTGTGAAGGCATATACTTTTTCAGTGCAGAGAGCATTATCTGTGCCCGTCGTGCATAAACCGGACGAAGTTTGTCAAGGTACGGATTAAGTTTGCCTTTGCGAAGGTATTGATCCGCAAGCACCTGTGTTATCGTTGAAGTGCAGGCATCCATGGATTGTTTGGCTAGTTCGCATTTTTCAACAATTTCAGTTGGTCCAAGAAGATAACCCAGGCGCAGTCCCGGGCCGAAAATCTTTGCAAACGTGCCAATATAACAGATCGGAACCGGTTCTTTACCCATTGCTTTCATTGGAATGGTAAGCTCTTTATCTTCGTTACGGAAATAGAGTTCCCCATAGGGATCATCTTCAATGAGGCAGAGATCTCTGTTTTCGAGCAGTTTCAGCAGGTCTTCTTTACGTTTTTTACTGTAGATAATTCCTGCGGGGTTATGGAAGTAAGGACTTATATAGAGAAGTTTGGTTTGCGATACCTTTTCATCAAGTGTTTTTTCAAGCTGCTTGAGGTCAATACCATCATTATCAAGTGCAATGCCGGTAAGAGTTGCTTCATATGATTTGAACGCTGCAAGTGCACCTATGAATGATGGATATTCAGTGATGACATGATCACCCGGATTGAGGAATATTTTTGCAACAAGGTTCAATGCCTGCTGGGCACCGGTTGTTATAATGATCTGCTGATTTTCAGTCGGGATTCCACGGGAGTTCAGATATTTTTTCAGTGATTCAAGTAGTGGTGGATAACCCGGGGTTGGTCCGTACTGAAGAGCGACCTGTTTAAGCTCGGTTGAAAGACTATTGTACAATTCATCAACAACATCTACCGGGAAGAGTGAATTGGCGGGCATTCCACCGGAAAACGAGATAATTGATGGGTCCGCTGCCAGTTTCATTAATCTTCTGATTTCAGATGAGCGCATCTGTTTGGCACTGTTTGAAAACTCAGTCATGTAATTTCTCCAGGTTTTTTTGTATTGATTTATATCGATTAATTACTCACAGGGAGTCAGAATACAGAATTCAAGATCCAGAATCCAGAGAAAAAAGCATAAGGTAATGAGCTGAATTTCTGGCTTATGAATACTGAATAGCAAATATAAATATTGTTAAATATGCTTTTTGGAAGTTCCTGTTGCCAGCGCTCAGTAACGGTCTTATTGTCTAATCTGGATTTATCTGGTGAACTTTGTAATGTATCATTGTTACGATACCAGTAATGATTTTGAGCGGTATTCTTTTCAAATCGGTCGAAAAAAGGGTTTTTCGGGCGAATTATTTCTGTAACGCTATGAGATTGTTAAAATTTTTAAGTAGGTTTGTTCTCAAAACATTATACTATTGGTGATGATGGCGAAATAATTTAAATTTTTAATATTGCAGCTCTCTGGAAGGATGTGTGATGAAGAAAATTCGGATTTTTGTCCAAGTCGTTTTTTTCCTGCTATTCTCTGCATTATTCTTTTTTGCTCATAAGCTCCCGTCGGCTTTGACCTTCGACAGTGATTTTCTGATGAAGTTCAACCCGTTTGCCACGCTATTGACTTTTCTGGCGTCGCATTCAGTTCAGATAGAAAATGTGATAATCGGTGTACTTGTTATTGGCCTTACCGTCGTTCTGGGACGTGTTTTCTGTGGCTACTTCTGCCCGCTTGGCGCTATGATCGACTTTTTTGATCGTTATGTTTTTTCAAAAATGCGATCCCGGCACCGACGGCCCCCGCAGTATGTACAAAGGTTTAAATACATGTTTATGGGTGCATTGATAATTTTTGCTGTTTTTGGCGGAATATTTACATTGTACTTTGATCCGCTTTCCTTTACGACACGTCTTTTTACCTATATTTTCGATCCGATCATTACTGTTATCGGTACTGACATTTTAAGATTTTCCGGTACACTGATGCCGACAGCTGAGACAACGTTGTACGGATTTTTGCCAAAGAGATTACCTCTATACTATGGAATTGCTGCAACATTTGTAAGTGCGTTTCTTATCTTTGCAGGGGGATTCTGGGACAGGCGCTTTTTCTGTCAGTACATTTGTCCCAGCGGTGCTTTTTTCGGCTTGCTGAGCAGGTTTACTCTGTTTAAAAGGGTTGTCAATGAGAACAAGTGCAACAGTTGTATGCGTTGTGTAAAATCATGTCCGGTTCATGCAATTTCAGAAAAAAACTCAAAGCTTACCAATGTATCAGAATGTATTGAGTGTGGTGAGTGTACTGATCTCAAAGAGTCCTGTACCAGTTTCAGGTTTGTACCAAAGGCAGATGTACTCGTTTCCGGTCCCGATCTCAAGCGCAGGCATCTGGTAAACGGAGCGCTGGGTGGTCTTGCATTGATACCTATGTTCCGGACTACAGGGGTTTCAAAGCGGGATGAAACGGGCCGGATGATTCGCCCCCCTGGTGCTGTTCCCGAATCACAATTTCTGGGAAAATGCATAGGATGTGGAACATGTATCAAAGCCTGTCCAACGAATGCCCTGCAGCCATCAACATTTTTTGATGGTTTTAACCGGATCTATACTCCAAAAGTTGTGCCGCGAATCGCCGGGTGTGAGGAGAAATGTACACTATGCGGATATGTCTGCCCGACCGGAGCGATTAATAAACTTGGTATCAAGGAGAAGAAGTTCGTTCGTATTGGTACTGCAATCATTGACAGGCATCGCTGTATAGCCTGGGAGCAGAACAGGCACTGCCTCGTATGTGATGAAGTGTGTCCCTATAATGCTATCGAAGGGCGTGAGGTTAAAACGGTTGATGGAGTTATCAGGGCCCCTGTTGTAAATGAAGATCTCTGTGTTGGTTGCGGCATGTGCGAGCAGCATTGTCCGGTTTTTGATACGGCTGCAATTGTCGTCTATCGTTTTGGAGAAAACAGACGTCTCAAAGGTCCTTACATGACAGAGACGGAGATGGCGGACATCGACAAATTACGTCATAAATCCGACAGTGAGCACTTTGGGTCATCCCCCTTTATCGATGAGGATGATGCAGTGATTCCGGTCAGTTCTGATCCCTACGGACTGGGGCAACAGCAGCAGGGTGGGGGAGAGCAGAAATTGCCAGATGCATTTCTGGAGTAATTTAGCTTTGGGTGAGAGAACTCAAGTTGGGTTTTGGTAAAATGCGAACTGACAGTAACCTACTCATTCTGATCCTGTACTCGGGATCAAGGGGGAGCGTACTGAAAAAAAGAAATGCGCTAAACTGAGTAAGACAGTAAACATCCTTCGAGAAGCTCAGGATGAGGCGTGTAAAAGAGTGCGAACAACTGAAGCATGTTCTTCCTGAACTTGTCCAGGGGAGAGCAGATTAAAATATAAGAAACAAATTTCAAGTCCAGGGGGATAAAATGTCAATTACACGCAGAGAATTTGTTCAGGCTGCTGCCGGAGCAGCGGTTGTTGCGGCAACAGCACAGGCGCAGGATGCCACTAAGCCCGTATCAAAGAGTGAAGTCTATGTTGGTAAAGGCAGCGCAGCGGATATTATTCCGAAAATAGTGGGAAAAATGGGCGGAATGTCCCATTTTGTAAAACCTGGCGCGCGGGTCTTGATAAAGCCAAATATGAGTTTCGCCAATCCACCGGAGTGGGGGACCGGAACTACTCCTGAAGCTGTTTTCACGGTGGCAAAAATGTGTCTTGATGCTGGAGCAAAGCGTGTTATCATCTGCGATAATACACTGAAAGAACCGGAACTTTGCAAAGAAAAAACCGGTATCGCTGCAGCGGTTAAAGAGCTCAAGGGCGTGGTTGTTTTTACACCAAAACAGGATAATCTATTCGAGACAAAGACTAACAGTAAGGCTCTGGAGCTTAAGAGTGTAGACATAGTAAAAGAAGTTGGACTCTGCAACTGTTTAATTTCCCTCCCTGCAGCAAAATCACACAGTGCTGGTGGAGTCTCACTTAATATCAAGGGCTTTATGGGTCTTGTCAAAGACCGGGGTGCCTTTCACTGGAAAATGGATCTCCACAAAGCAGCCGCAGATCTGCTCTATTATATCAAACCAAACCTCTGTATTGTCGATGCGACACGTGCGCTTCTTGATAATGGACCATCAGGTCCCGGAAAAGTGGTAGAACTGAAGACTTTTGTTGGCGGGATAGATCCGGTCGCTGTTGATAGTTACTCGGTTACGCTTGCATCATGGTATGGTAAGACTTTTGAAGGCCGACAGATAAAGCACATGAAAGTTGCAGGCGACCTTGGTTTCGGGAATGTTGATTCTTCGATGATATCTGAAATTACGGTTTGACTGAGTGACTGGGTGACTGAGTGACTGGGTGACTGGGTGATTGGGTGATTGGGTGACTGGGTGATTGGGTGATTGGGTGATTGGGTGATTGGGTGATTGGGTGATTGGGTGATTGGGTGATTGGGTGATTGGGTGATTGGGTG
>JAFGIN010000149.1 GCA_016929595.1 Chitinispirillaceae bacterium | reverse complement strand
TGGGGTAGTAACAGTGGAAGTCACTTTTCGCAGTGGAGACAAACAGGTTTTTTCCAAAGTGAAATGCCATAATTGAAGATCCTGTCTTAAACATCTCAAACACTTTCAAGTTAGTATTCTCGGGGACAGGAAATTATTTGTTCCCTGGGATCTTATTCCGGTTTTGTTTTCTTTTTTGATCTGTAATCAACTCCCCGAATTGCTGGAAAGACATAAGAATTTCACTTCTGATTTTATCATGAAATTCGCCTACAGGAATAATTCATGGTGCCAAAAATTGGAAACCACCAATCGATTGAAGCTACAACCTTCTTTAAACAACCATAATTTCAAAGATCTATTCCAGCAACACTCGCTAACCGGAAGCATGGTTTTTCATTCATAATTCACCATTCATAATTTATAATTTATAATTTATAATTTATAATTCATAATTTTCTAACCTTTTTCTTCACCTCAGGTAGCTCCCGTTCTGTTATACGTATCAGTTCACTGAGCCATTCACGATCTTCGATTTTATCACCGATAAGAAAATTCATTTTTGCTCCCGGATACGCAGGCGCTTCCTTTACCTCTCCAATGAATGCCCTGCCACCATTCGTTTGTTTTATGAAAAGCTGATTATCGCATATTAAAGCTACTACTTTTCCATTCGAATAAACAGCATACTCTCCAAACATTTTTCTACAAGTAATAACTCCGGCATCTTCGATCTGATCGAGTATGAAATCAACAAAACTTTTATCTGATGCCATGTAATTCTCCTTTTATCCTGAAGGTTTACTATCACTCATCCCTAGGTTCGTGACGTAGAATGTAATTTTTTTTAAAATAAAACAATGCTCACACCTAATATAATCACCCGCCGTGACACATATACCTGTATTCTGTCTCCTGACTTCCGGATATCTGAAGTTGTAACTGAATTTATTAGAAATACCCCAATGCAACAGGTATTTTGATTACAACTACAAGTCGGATTTTGAGTATACAGTGGAAATGAGGGTCATTTGATGATTTGATCTTCATAGTAACTCAACAACATTGCAAGTAATCATACTAAGGGAGCATTTCCGTGTTTTGTCCAAACTACAGAAGTGAATTCAGACAGTGGTGCAATTACAGGAGATTTTGTTGATGCTCTCTATCTGGACATTGATATGCCAGAGAACACATTTTCTCAGGTTGTGATCATGAAAGTTTCCCTTTTCCTTAATTTCTGCGGTTTGCAAATCTTTTTTCTGGTGCTTTTATATTCTAATATGAATTAAAAAACATATGGACTGCAAAGCAGAGGAGTGTGGGTTTGAAAGGACATTACGACGCCGAAAGAATGGTGAACCCACACTTACAGGCGTCCACTTCGCAATAAAACATCAGCCTCACAGAACATGGTCATAACAATTGTTTTTTCGATCAATCACTTTTATCCGTGACTTTAAAAAATTCTCAGGGCTACACACCGGGAGAGTTTATCATTAAATGCCCTGATTTTAACCTGCATTCAGACCTTGCTTATAGCTGCACCTGAAAATCCATGTCCCAGAGGGACAAAATATGAAATATACAAAGTTTAATATACAATAATATATATCGTCACCTTCCGGCGACATCAAAAGCTTCAAAGTGTGGGATCACTGCTATTACGACGTACCACTAAACTCGCCAACCCACACTAAATCGCCTCGGGCGTCCATATCCTTACAGACTACGGTATCCATATTTCTTCTTTCGGCAACAAGTTCTTTATATAGCAAAGAATTTTTAACTGCTTTCATGAAAAAATACTGTAAAAATTTAAACAGCGATGTGACAGTCATCACAAAACTGCATTTTTTTTATTTTTTTGAATGGATGAAATGTATTGGTATCCTATCTCTTTAAACGAAAAATATGTAGTAATTGCCAGTAAAAAACAATACAATTGATGTAATTAGTTATTGTTCTGGATAGAGTTACAACTATTCTAACAGTTTATAGAATTACTAATTCATCAAGCTGAGTCTTTTTTCCGGATGGATCTCTCACGATGCATATCGTTTTAGTCAATTCTGAATACCCATCACTGAGCGGTCAGGGTCAGGGAGGTATTGCTACCTATACATATACAATGGCAGATGCACTGAAATCGCAAGGGCACACTGTCCATATTTTACTGCGTCAGGGGGCCAGTGAGGATCAGATTCCTGGGAATTGCATACCCGTGTTTTATGCATACGAACCGCCAGCGGGTTTTATTAAACGTATCCAATATCGTTTTCAAAACGATCCAATGCATTGGGAAGAGGGTCATGCACGTGGTCTTCGAAGCAAATTACTGAAACTTCATGCACAGGATAAAATAGATATCGTTGAGATTCCTGAATTTGGTGGAGCTGGCGCATCATGCACCAGTCCGCTGCCATTTCCCATTGTTGTAAATTTTCACATGTCATCAGCACTGGTTGATGAAATCAATGGTGTCAAGCCAGACAAAAAACGTCTGATTCAGTACTTATTTGAAGAAAAAACAGTTAAAAACGCATGTGGATATCGTTGCCCAAGTGAGGCGATTCATACGGATGTAGTAAAAAGATACGGTGTTGATCAGGAAAAAACCACACTTATACCAAACCCGGTTTCGTGCAGACCTTTCGATGTTATTGAAAAGCTTCATACAGGAGATGTACGTTTTCATATTTTATTTATCGGCCGGTTTGAAAGGCGTAAAGGTGCAGAGGTCCTTCTTAAAGGAATTAAAGAGATTCTCAGAATCGATGATAACATACACATTACAATTGCCGGTGAAACCGAATTTGATGGTACGGACATATATCGTAACGCAATAGAGCGCGTACTCAGTCAGCAACAACGGCAAAGGATATGGTTTCTTGGCTCGGTTGACAGGAGTAAGCTTTTTATACTTTATTGCCGTTCTTCTATTCTCTTAGCACCATCACTATTCGAAAATGCCCCCTACTCTATTCTTGAAGCGATGTCTGCGGGTCTTCCAGTCGTTGCTTCATCGAGCGGTGGAATTCCCGAAATAATTACACACAATACCAGCGGCTTATTATTTGAAAATGAAAATAAAGATTCAATGGTAGAGTGTATTCGAAAGTTGTACACACAGAGGGAGTTCGGTGCACAACTGGCAGAGAATGCATATAACCGGATAAGAAACAACTATTCTCCAGAAATCATCGCACAAAAAGCCCTTTCATTTTACGAGTCAATTATCAGCCAAAAATGAGAATAGTTTACATATCAAGCGAATATCCTCCATTGACAGGTAATGGGGGTATTGGTACTTATACAAAATGTATTGCTGAAGGAATGTGCAGAAGAGGACATGAGGTGCATGTCATTTCTCAATCCAGAAGTGGAGAACGTTTTGAGGAAAAGGTCAATGGTGTAACGATTCACCGGGTGCCATCTGTACCATTTATGCTTCCACAAGGACGCAGCTTCTATTATCTGCGTATACTGTTGAGATGGATGTTTTTTCATACGTTAGTGAGATTATCATGGGCATCAGCAGCAGCCCGCGAGCTTAACTTTTTAAATACCATTCATAAAAAATTTGACATAGTTGAATATCCCGAATGTGGTGCAGAAGGTTTTTTTATCAAAAAAATATCCGGAACACTCACGGTCGTAAGGCTTCATACTCCATGGTATGTGGTCAGATCGTTGAATACCATTAATGAGCAACCGGGAGATCATCTCCTTTTTAAGATGCTTGAAATCCATGCTATAAAAAGGGCTGATCTGATAACTGCACCTTCAGCTGCAGTTGCTTCCCTTGTTTTAAAATCACCAGATAAATCAAAGCCATTTATTGTTCCAAACCCTGTTGACACATCTCGGGGAACCTTGCACAGTGGTAAAAACTGGATCTTTACAGGGAGAGTCGAACGTAGAAAAGGGGTGCATATACTTCTTGATGCGTACTTTAATGTTTGCCGCACTTATAATCCTCCGGAACTTATTATTCTTGGTGCTCCATTTGGAACCGACAAAGACGGAATCTCTTATGAGTCAAAAACTTATCATAAGATTCAATCGTCCTCTTTTTCAAAAAAAGTAATCTGGATCAAGGGTGTCGCTCAAAATGAAGTTCAAAAATATCTGCAGCAATCTGTTGCAGCATTTTATCCGTCACTATGGGAAAATTTTTCGTATGCATGCCTTGAAGCAATGGCTGCCGGATGTGCTGTTGTTGCATCTGATTGCGGGGGATTTAAAGAAATGATCTCTAACGGTGTTAATGGAATTCTTATCGAACCTGGCAATGTCCGTAAATGGTCAGATGTGATGATTTCATTCCTGAATACACCTGAAATAACTGTAAAACTAGGCGATGCCGCTTCAGCTCACCTCTTAAAAAACTACAACCTTGAAACCATTTGTATAAAAAACGAGCACTATTTTTTAGAAAAAGTTACAGGACGCCTCAATGGATAACGGTAACGGCAGGGAACTTGTAAAGAATTCAGCATTTCTCCTTTTCAATTCAATATTCATGATTCTCTCGTCATGGATAGTATCGATAATTATCGCCCGTCTGCTTGGACCGCATGATTATGGCATATTCAATATGACGCTGTGGCTGATCGGAACAGTCACCTGGGCCGTCGGAATGGGATTTATACATGCAGCAACCAAATTTACCGCTGAATTACGTCAAAAGGCTGAAAACGATCAGATTTCTCAGTTAATATTTTTTATTGCGAAAATTGAATTTATTGCATCTCTTGCAGCAACTGTCCTTTTAATAATTTTTCGTACAACGTTAGCAGATTTTTTCTTTTCAGAATCACAGTCATACTACTTTTTTCTAGCTGCAATCGGGATTTTACCAGGAATAGCTACCGCAGTATTTTCCGGTGTCATTGAAGGACTTCAGAGATTCAAATATTTTACATTGTCAAATATTATACTTACTCCCCTGTCATTTTTTTCGAAAATCATAGTACTCAAGGCTGGTTATGGTCTGGCTGGTTTGATGATAGTTATGCTTGTATTTTCATTTGTTAATACATTCTTTTATCTATATGTATTATACAAGGAAGGCGTTTTGCATCTACCCAGAGGACATTTACCATCAGATATTAAAAAACGTGTTCTTGACTATAACAAAAGTGTGATAGCAATATCTGTTTGTGATAAAATAATATGGGATAAAAGTGAGAATTTTTTTATTGGCAGATTCTGTAATGCGAGTCAAATTGCATTCTACAATCTTGGCTTTAACATAGTTCAGCGCTTCGCATCAATTCTTCCAATGACATTCTGGAAAGTACTGTTTCCCGCAATGTCTGGTTTGCATGGTACAAACGATACCGATAAAATGAAACGTCTATTTTACATTTCAACCCGGTATATAGCCTTTTTCTCATTCCCGGTTGGTGTCGGTGGCATTGTTCTGGCCTACCACCTGATTCATTATCTTTACGGTCACGAATTCATAGGTGCACAACGGGTACTGCAGATTATTTTCGCTGCATCTATTTTTACAAACCTTTCAAATCCGGCATCAGCGGTCCTTTACGGCTTTGAAAAGCAGGCGTTTATATATAAATATGGTTTCTTTCTTGCAATTTTCAATATTATAATCGACCTTTTGCTGATAAAACCGTATGGCGCAGTTGGAGCAGCTGTTTGTTACGGAATCACATCAATACTTGGATCTGCTGGCGGTCTTATATACACATGCAAACTGATGAAGATCAGATATCCTTTTCTTTCAGTGTTTAAAACGTTTGTAGCATCACTTCTCATGGGAATATGCATGGAGATAATCATTAGGATCAATCACGAAATACCAGGTCTTATAATAGCAATTTTCGCAGGATTTATAGTTTTTACCGGTATCATGTTTCTTATCACATCATTTGAGGATGAAGATATTATGCTTATTGAACACATAAGTGCCTTTACACCACATAACCTGAAGCTATTTTCATCATTGCTGCTTAAAATATGTCATCTTAAGAAACGTTTTGCGTCTTGACATTATTCACATACTTTCAGAATTGCTCAAGTCATACCACTTTCTGATAACCCAGAGGGCATCCTCGTCTTTACTCAGAAGAAACACCTGTTTATCAATATCGGCATACCTCATACCATACTTATCAGTTTCCAGAGCAAGAATTCCGTTTGATAAAATAAACTCAACCGCAGTAGTGTCACCACCTGTTTGAATAATATACCTCACACTGGATATATACGGTCGTGGCGAAAACTGGGAAGAAACTGTATGTTCGAACATCCTTTTTGTTCTATACAGTTCGTCTTTTCGATTCCAATAACTGTAAGAAGTCTTATTTTTATCAATATATTCCATTGAAGTATCCGGCGGTTCCGAGTTGTAATCGAGATAACTGCTTGCAGAAGGTGCAACATAAAACTGAAAAGAATCTGCGAGTAACTCCTCGATCAATTCGATGCGTCGCATCTCATATCCTTCTATCAATTGATTTTTAACATCTTCAGGCGTACTTCTGCGCGATGAAGAATCAAACGGAACACCTGTTTCCGGGAAAAAAAGTTCACTGCAACTGATCAGTATTAAAAAAAGTATTGAAATATAGTTACAATAACGAAACACGTTTCTAATCCTCCAATGGTGTAAAATATGACTCACCACTGCCCATGGGATAATTGATCCACCTGATTATCCGGTATTTATCCTGTTTGACAATATCAAAATCTGATCGACCATTGAATTTGATAGTATCATATTCTATCTCGTATTTCGTGTCTCTTACCATGATCGTATCACTGCCTCTATAGGTGCATGTCCCTGCATCCTGCCATTCTACAGACTTTGGAGTTCCTAAAATAGTAAGATGATTAACAAAGCTTGTTTTGCCGTAAACTGCGCCGCCTGGTACATTTACATCCAAATATTCAAACGTCTCTGCAAATATCTCTGTTATTAAATAATCATCAAATTTTATTCCTCTATTTAGAGTATTCTGAGGACATTCCATAATTTTTCCAATCCACTGCATATCCACCAGGCTTTGATCATCAGGCTCTTCAAACGTATCACGCGGTGTGAACAGCGAACATTTCAGGAATACTAAAACGATAAAACATGCTCTTAACAGAACAATTCCCCTGTTCACATCACCACTCCTTCTGCATTAAAAAAGTAAAATCCCAGTTTTTGTATTTGTTCCACAGTTCCGGATCAACAGTGTTAAAATCTCTTTTTATTTTAAATTTGAAATAAAACCCCGACAACATTGTTTCACATTCAATAAATGGTATGTACCGATATCCCTCCAGCACAGGTACGTAAATAGAATCATCAGCATCAAAACTTTTGTTATAGGTATCTCTGAATGTTCCTCCAGCCAGAATTTTGAAATGTGTAAATGCCGTTTCGATATGCATTGTTATCGCGTAGTCGTTCTTTTTTGTCTGAATAGCATAGTAATCACTTCTTTCGTCCTCGTCAATAACGTATTCTTTCCCATACCACCTTCCATCATCACCATATCGTTCATTCCAGCTGCAAACGAGTTTAACATTATCATTGAAAGTCCAGGAGCTTGAAAGCAGGGAGTAAAAATCCCTTTGTTGCTGAGGTCTTGCAGATGGCTCTGTATGTAATTTTTTAAAGATATAATCGAATTTCTGACCTTGAAAAAACAGCTCCTCACTCAGATAGAGTTTATTTAAAGAAAGTGATACAAATCCACCGATCTTCATATTTTTTCGAATATTGCTGATCCCGCTCAGGGATTTACGGAGATTATGCATTACAACTTTTCCATAATCACAATAGATGCCGCCCTGTAACATACTGTTGCTATCTCTGCGGGAAAGCTCGATGTGATGAAAATTATCGACGCCATCACTTTCCAGCTGATTCCGTATTGTATCTGCTTTTCCATAATCAATCAACAGATAATAGTTACTATATTTTTTTGATTCTCTGAAAATTCGAAAATTGTAATAAAGAGAAAACTTGTAAAACAACGGTACAATTACATTGTGTTCCATGTTTGCAGCAAATGTCAGATTGTCCTTATTATTAGCTGTCGCAAGCATTTTTTCTCTATTTTCAGCGGCAACCAGAGAATTATTGTTTCCATCAGATTTAATAATCCGCGTTTTGATATTCTTATTTTTATACATCCAGTCCTGATCATTCCACCCGAGTTCGATACCGCCATTGTAATTGAAAAAATACCTGTTCTGAGTTGAAAGCAGTAAAGTTGCTTTATTGTTCTTTCCTTTCATATCATTGTAAAGATCAGTTCCTGAAGGATATGTTATTGTTCGATAATTATATCTGTAATATCCCAAAAGTCGAAATCCAAGACGCTCCGCACTCTTAATACCTCCGGTGATGGAAAAGTTGTGAAGAATTCGCCAGGGTGAGGTAGTAAACATTGTTCCCTGATTTAAATATGATTCCTTTCCATTTGAAAGTGAATCACTGATATGAATGACAATCGAATCTCCCAAACCTATTTCTTTGGTATAAAGTGCATTACCCATGACAAGTCCCAGGCCGGCATTGCGAATCGAACGTCCTGAAGCTCTTAATGTGAAATAAAACGGCATATTGAAAACTGGTTTACTATAATCTCCAAATTCACTCTCAAGATAGTAACCAGCATCCCAGGATTGATTTTCAAATACAGAAAATATGTTATTACCCTCCATAGCCTCTTCCCATACATCTGTAGATACACCTGTACGTACATTTATCGGCACAGAAAACAGTTTCGCTTCAGCAACAGGGCCAATATCAACCGTTGAATGAAATGTGCTGCTGTCATCTCTGACTTTATAGTTCAATTTAGGTATCCATTCAAAACCAATTTTGCCAGATGGGCCAAGTACGTTTTTTCTCATAAAATTTCCAGGTAGCGAATACGAATGTTCCCTGGATTCGCGATTATCCATTTTTAAAAAATAGTGACTCTGCTGAGAAAAACTGTTCTTTTTATTCTCAAATCGCCAGTCAATTGTATTAGTTTCGTTCACTTTTTCATACCATGAAAGCCTGTTATCAAATCTAAGCCAGCTTGAATCGCCCTGCTGCTCTTCATCTGTATTCTCCGGCACATTCAAATAGTCCGGCCAAACATTGCTTTGCGCAACAATGTTTCTCCCTGCCAGAAAAAATATGACAGAAACGCAGAACCCGATGTATCGATTTACTCGGAAAATTTTTTGTAAAATCTCAGCCATTCTTCAATACCAAGGTTTTCCGGACGTGCTGAAGGTTCTATACCACACTGTTTAAGGACGGATGCGACCATCTCCTTCTCTTCAGTCTTCCTTGAAAAGGCATTTATCAGTTGTTTTCGCCTGAAAGTAAATCCTTTAGTTACAAACGCAAAAAAAGGTTTCCACCGGTCTCTGGGAAGTTTTGTTTCGAGCTCCTTATCGATAATTATCTGAAAAACTGAAGAATCCACCTTTGGGCGTGGAAAAAACGCCCCTGGAGGAACATGAAATAAAAGTTTTGGTTTGCCAAAAAACGAACAGAAAATAGACAGAAAACCATTTGTTTTCGAATTGGGTCCGCTGACAATTCTCTCTGCCACTTCACGCTGCACCATAAAAGTACAGGATAAAATATCATTTCCATATAATAATGTCTTTTTTATAATCATCGCGCCTATCGAATAGGGCAGATTGCCTGTTACATGCAGCGGACAACCGGCTTTAAAAAAATCAAACGCAAGAACATCACTAGTATGTATGGTATACCTGTCACTTTTTAACTTTGATTTCAAAATATCAAGAACGTCAGTATCGAGTTCAACACAATGAAACCCTGGAAACCGCTGCTCAAGAAAAATGCTTAATGCGCCCTGGCCAGGCCCGATCTCAAGCACATTGTCCTGCGGTAATGCCGGAACGGCATCTGCGATTCTTTTCGCAAATGATGGGGCGGTTAAAAAATGCTGACCATACGATTTTTTAGGTCGCATAGTACTCCTGATATATTCTTTTCCAGTACAGTCTGGTCATTTTTATGTTCCTATTGTAGATTTGTAGTATATACTATAATAATGTTAAAAAAAGGAGAAAAAGTTTGATTAAAAAGTATCTCTTGTTAAATGTAATATTGGCGGTACTGTTTTCTCTATGCCTGTGCCAGAAAAAAAGCCCCTCAAACAGTTCAAAATCATCAGAACCCTCTCCTCAGTCTGCGTCAGCTCTAATTGAAGAGAAGAAGTTTATTCCTCCGGTTGATTCATTAATTTCAGAAATTCAGATGAAAGCCTGGATGAAATGTAATCCCCTCCTGGATTCTCTGACATTTAAATATGCTGATTCATTCAAAACCAAAGACCCGACACTCAGACTTCGCTACCAGGAGGATTTTTCGAAAGCACAAAATAAACTTTGCGTTCTTTCCGGTCTCCCTGGTGGCTATAAAGAGTATACCTGGATTATGAAAAATTCCGGTAACCCTAAAAATAAACCCGCCCTGGATGCTGCAGGTGCTCAAGCCAGATAACCCCGCAGGGGCCTTTGCATCGTGCCCCTGCGATGGATCAACAAAAAGCTAAAACACAAAACCACCATTACAGAAAAAGCGGGAGTCCCCCGGGTCTTCAATGAGATCCAGTTCATATCTCAATTGAATCTGAAATCTGCCAAATGGATTAAAAGAATAGGTTACAATGGGACCAAAATATGACGTTGTCCCTTTCCCTAAAAAATGTTTCGTTTCAGAATCGTGAAATGCTGTACTGTCAGATTTGTCGGAATACTGAAAAATATCGTTTATTGATCCTCCACGAACTGTCGAATTAGAAGCCTGATACCAGAGACCAAACCCTGCGATATGTTTTGGAGAAACCGTTAACTGAAAATGTGCTGTAAAACCCTGTGAATTGGGGCCTAGCGGCGATCCAAGACATTTGTCAAAATGGGTGTATTGATGACTTCCGCCATAGAAGTGTGTGTATACCCATGGTTCCACATGCGAATATTCCAGTGTACTCTCAAAATTCATCCCTTTTATCGACCCGAAATACTGCATACCACAGGTAAGCGCCCACTTGTTTCCCCAATCATTAGAAAAGATTTTCCATGGAGCGAGAATATCATCAAAAAACAACTCTCCATACCAGCGAAACCTCTCCGGCCACCACAATGTCATATCCATTGAAAGCGCCGCATTGTCTCTGTCACCGGCATAATGTTCGACAAATTTAAAAGGTACAAAAGGAATCAGATAAACCAGTTCCCATGATCGGTTCTGATAATTTCCTGGATCTAACATGTTATAGTCTCCCAGGTATTGATCGGTCGTGCTTCCGTTAATTATTACCTCATTGATACCCAGAAGTAGTTTCTTCTTGAATAAAAACGAACTGAGTCGATGGAAATAGATGTACTTTGGTTTATCCTTCTGTGAACGTAGCATACCAGCAAGATGACTGTACTGTATAATACTCAGATCAAGATCCGTTTTCAGATAAGTAATGGGTGGTGCAACGCCGGAGAGTGTTAACGGATAGTAAACTGTCGGACCGGTTCTCAGATAATCGATTGCTGCCTGGATTTTCACAGCACCCGCATCGTAATTGATACCACCACGGGGAAGATCTGAAGAGCGTACTGATGCAGAATCGGTTTTTCTTCCATAAAGATTATATGGAATTCCATCATAGGGTTGATAGGAGCTTTGTCGGTATTTTACATCAGAATTATACTCTGTCCAGACATCAATTCCGGAATAAAATGAGATTCTGCCAAGATTCCCCGTCATTGATGGGCTAATGATCCCTTTTACTGTAGCACCTGCACCATCTCCGACATGAGCGTTTATATCACCTGTTAAAGAAAGATGTACCCTGAAATTGATATCTTTCTGTTCATTATTCCATGTTATCATCCCTATTGTCGGGTCAATATAACTTAAAAGCAACTTTCGAATTTGAATCTCCTGTAGAGTCAACTTCATAGTGTCAACACCACTGGTGCAATAGTGGAAAACAGTCTGATATCGTAATGGCAGTAACGTCAGTTCAGAAAAAGGTGTCTGAAGTGCATCCATCCGCCGCAAAAAGCCTGTTACAGCATCGTTGTGTCTAAGGTTCGGATCATAAGCTCCATAAGTATTAACAGTCAGAGCAACAATAACGATTTTAATTAATCTTAAATACTTATTATTTCGCATTTTTATATTTCTGCTTTTTATCATTTATTTTTTTCAGGCTTTTCTTCACTTGAGGTATTGAAACATATTCCTGAGGTATATCGATCTGAAGCAATCTGTTTATTGAACTGTTCATTGAAGCGAAATTCCCGGTTGCCTCGTATGCATCAATTAACACCGAATATCCGGCAACAAGATCTGACCAGTTTCTGTTCTCACGTTCCAGTGTTAATTTTATAAATTTATCAGCCATTATAAGTGCAGTCTGATACTGCTGTGTCCACAATGCGATCATCAATCGTATACGATAAAATATAGTATTATCAGGAATCTCTTTCAGTACCGACAAAGCAAGAGAATCGGATCGTTTGTACTGATCCTTCTCGATCAGAATCCAGCATAGGGTATTTTTTGCAGCGTAATCATATGGAAATGATGCTTTCAGAGCGGATTGAAGCGTCTTGAGATCATCCTCTTTTTCATCGATGAATGGCAGCCATTTAAAACTGTTTTTAAGGTAGTAATTAAACACACCTAGCCCTAGATATGCAGCATAAAAGTCTGATTGTAATTGGCGAACCTCTTTGAGAAGCGCAACTGATGGCACGGCATTCTTGACTGCATCAAACCAGTTTCCCGTCTTTGCCTGAACAATACTCAATCCCCCGTAGACATTTGCAAGATAAAAAAGACAAACCAGAGAATCTTCCCCGTGAAGCGCTGGAAGACGTTTTTCGAAAACAGCCCTGAGACTCTCAGCACGTGCCTGATACTTTTTTCCATCTACTAAATAGGACTCAAAATCCAGTATGCGTGTCTGTTCAACAGCAAAAGAAAGGTAAAGAGCATCGATATCGTCTGGCTTACATTTAAGATGATCCTGAAGCAGGCGACTTGCCTGTTTATATTTCTGCCTGACAAGAAGCTTTTGTGCTGTATCGCACACTGATGAAATTTTATGATTACCCAGGTAATTACCAGCCAGTAATAAATTATTAAACACCAGCAGCAATAACCCAAACTGCAAACCCATTTTATATATACCCGAAAATCGATCTGAGAATTTATTACAGTAAAATGTACTCAAGCATCTTTTTTGTACTACGTGCAAACGGATCATTCCTTTCAATACTTGGTACAATTGCTTTACCCGGTATCAGGTACCTGAAATATACTAAAACGCTTAACCTGAATCTGGTTCAAATCATTTCATCACTATAGATTTTTTGATACTACTCATCAGACTTCAATATTTTTTTATACAAACTGTTACCGGTCTCTTCTCCCTTATAACCAAAGTGCCGGAAATTTACCTCTAAACCGGCATTCTGCGCGAATTTTATATAATACTTAATCGAAAGCAGGAAAACAATACATTGATAGTCGTTGCGATTTATTTTTAGTATCGGTTTTTTAAAAAAAGGTTTGTAGTTCTAATGCACCGTTCTGTAAAAATTCCTTCAAAAAAGCGTATCTCTCAATCATTCGGTATGAAAGCGTCCAGATATGATCAATACGCAGAGGTCCAGAGGAGATATCAGGAGGTTCTCAGGGAGCAGATTTTCAAAGAAAAACCTCAAGGCCTCTGGGGTGACCTCGGTTGTGGCACAGGTCGCTTACTTAGTGATCTCCGGCAATCATTTACATCAACTACCTTTGCAGGAATCGATATCGCTTTTCAATCTTTGATTCTACAGCAAAAGAACAACTGTTCGATTAAACTGATTAACGCAGATATAGAGAGGCTGCCGTTTAAAAACAGTTCTTTTGATGGAATCATCACCACCAGCGTTCTTCAATGGGTATATAATCTTGATTCTTTTTTTTCTGATCTTGGGAGGATTTTAAAGAGAAACGGAATGTTTTTCTTTTCAATTTTTACAACCGGTTCATTCCAGGAGCTTTCAAAGGCACGAAAAAGCGCCGGGATGTCAGACCCGATTTCCCTTCCCGATCCGGAACAGATCTCAAAACTTCTTGAAAAATATTCATTCAAAGAATTTTCACTAACCACAGATAAAGAAATCGTATATTTTCCATCTGCACGCGAACTCCTCAGGAGTCTCAGCGCTATAGGAAGTACCGCAATAGCAGAAAAGTCAATGACCAGAAATCAACTTCACACCTTCTGTAAGGTACTGGAATCAACCTGCGCTACCGGAAGAGGAGTTCCATTAACCTATCAATCAGTTATCGGTCGTGCAAAACTGGAGGCAGATTCATAATGAGTTCCCTTGAATGTTATTTTGTAACCGGTACGGATACCGATATTGGAAAAACCTGGATATCACGTCTTCTTGTTGATGCATTAAGCCAATCTCATCCGACCACCTACATGAAACCAGTACAGACTGGATGCAGCGAAGATCACAAGGGAAACCTTCACTCTCCGGATTATGATTTTGTCATGAGTGGAAAAGCAACTCCATGCCTTGACATATCAAACCACCTTCCCTACCGTTTTAAAAACGCCTGTTCACCACATCTGGCGGTATCAATAGAGAAATCTGACCCCATCTCGATAGAGATTATTGCAGCTGCATATTCACGACTGAAAACATACGATATGAATATTATCGTTGAAGGTGCGGGAGGGATCATGGTACCTTTGAACAGTAAACAATACATGCTGGATTTGATAAATGCGCTGAACTTACCTGTCATTCTTGTATCATCACCTCATCTTGGAACCATCAATCACACTCTCATGTCAGTTGAAATACTCAAAAGCCGCTCTATCGTGCTTGCGGGTGTTGTTATGAATAATGCACGCAATATCAACACTGATTATATTTACCATGACAATGTGGACTTTATAAAAAAACAGATCTATCCGCGTCCCCTTCTGGAGGTCGGATTCAACAGTATGAAAGAACAGGATTTACATGCCTTCTGCAGAAAAATCAAGTTATAATTTTGACAATTTATGGATGCCATTCAGCTATTACCGGGATACTCTTGAAAACCCTCCAATAGTAATTGAAAAAGGAGAGGGGGTATGGATAATTGACAATCAGGGCAAACGATATCTCGATGCGGTCGGTTCCTGGTGGGTAAGTATTCTCGGTCATAATCATCCCTATATCACCAATGCGGTCCGACGGCAACTCGACAAAATAGAGCATGTAATTATGGCCGGATTTATTTCTGAACCATCACTGCGCCTGTCTGAAATGATAAAAAACATACTTCCTTCTGAACTCACAAGAATTTTTTATTCTGATGATGGTTCAACCGCTGTTGAAATCGCATTGAAAATTGCAATGCAATACCACGCACTCCGCAGTGAAACACGTCCGGTATTTGTCTCCTTTGAAGGCGGGTATCACGGTGACACCCTTGGTGCAATGTCCGTTGGAATGATCCCCCAATACCATGCGCTGTTTCATCAGCAGTTCAAAAAACAGCTCTTCGCACATTCTCCCTATTGCTATCGATGTCCGGTCAACTGTACACCGGAGAATTGTCATTGTGAATGTATGGACTCTCTTGAAAGAATTCTTCAGGAACACAACAAAAACATCGCAGCATGTATTTTCGAACCGATGGTTCAGGGCGCGGTCGGAATGCGGGTATATCCTTCAAAGGTACTTAAACGTATATTCTCATTGTGCAAACAGTACAATGTCCTCACCATTGCCGATGAAGTTGCAATGGGTTTTGGTCGCACCGGTAAGTTATTTGCCTGCGAACATGCCGGGGAAGTGCCTGATATCATGTGTATTGCCAAAGGACTTACGGGAGGGTATCTCCCCCTCTCTGCAACAGTTGTCAAAGAGTTCATATTTGATGAATTCAAAGGGGATTATAAAAGTAACCGTATTCTCAATCATGGCCACACATTTACAGGAAATCCACTTGCCGCTTCCGCAGCGTGTGCCACTATTGAGCTGATCACATCCATGCACATCCCGCAATCAATTGAAACAAAAATACACTATTTTCATGAAAAGCTCTCTGTTTTCAAAAAGTTTGACATTGTTGGTGACATCCGTGCATTGGGTATGTGTGCCGCATTGGAACTCGTTGCCGACAAGGCATCAAAAAGACCTCTTCCGGTGGAGTCCAGATTTTCTTATATACTCTCAAATAAAGCAGTAGCACGCGGTCTTCTGCTGCGTCCGCTTGGAGATACGATCTACTTTATGCCTCCTTTTATTATCACTGAAAAAGATATTGACTTTATGATAGACACCACATCAGAAGTACTTCAGGAGACCATCAATGAATGCCTCACCCCTTTATGACCGCATCGAACGTGAAATCGCATCGAGAAAAAACAGTAGTCTTTTTCGACAGATTCCCTGTTTCGGCTGCTCTAACGACATAATTGACTTGTCAACGAACAGCTATCTCAATTTACATGACAGCAGCGACGTTCGTGATGAAGCACAGCGGCTTTCTGAGGGTAAACAATCAGGCAATCTGGCATCACGCATTGTCGCCCAATATTCACCTCTGTTTGACGAAATTGAATCTGAAATCGCATCATGGAAAAACACCGAAACCGCACTTGTATTCAATTCCGGGTATGCGACAAATTGCGGTATTATACAGGGATTATGCACCAGGGACACAGAAGTTTTTTCAGACCGGCTCAATCACGCATCGATCTATGACGGGATCAGGCTGTCCGGCTGCAAACTTACCCGTTACAAGCATATTGATATGAAAGATCTTGAAACAAAGTGTTCATCATCGGCATCAAAAGAAAAAGTCATTATAACCGATTCTGTGTTCAGCATGGATGGAGATCGCGCGCCACTTTCTGACATTGTAACAATTGCAAAAAAAAACCACTGCATAATCATGATCGATGAAGCTCATGCGGCTGGAATTCTTGGTGAACACATTGGCGGTCTTGCCGATGAGACTGGAGTCGGCGATGAAATCGATATCATTATGGGCACAATGAGTAAAGCACTGGCAGGTTGCGGCGGTTATGTTGCAGTATCACATATACTACGGGATTATTTTGTTAATACCTGCCGCAGTCTTATCTATTCTACAGCACTCCCCCACGCTACACTTGCACATAATCTTGCTGCCATTCGTTATATACGGTCACATCCACAGATGGGCAGCAATCTTCTTGCCGTTGCAGATACATTTCGCACTTCATGCAGATCTGATTACTTTACTACGGGCAACTCGACAACACAGATCATTCCAGTAATTACCGGTGATGAAAAACGCGCATTAGCATTAAAAACATATCTCTGCAAAAACCGTGTGCACGCTCCCGCAATACGTCCTCCGACTGTCCCCGCCGGCACCTCCCGGGTTCGTCTGTCTCTTCACAGCGGATTGAGCAGATCGGATATTGAACATATTTTGAATATTCTTAATGAATGGAACGGCTTTGATGCATGAGAGACATCTTTTTATCGGTGGCTGGTCTCTTCCGCCAACACTTCTTTATAAGTGTTTCGGTATAGAGTTTACCTATATCGATTGTAATCTGATAGTTCCGGAACTTTTTGATAAACAGTATAATCTTTATAAAAGCTGGCCAGAGATAGTGAAAAATCAACTCTCACTGTCTTCGAATGAACGCTACCATCTGGCCGGATGGTCAACTGGTGCAATAGTGGCATTTTCGCTTGCCTCGATTCTTCCTGTTATCTCCCTTACACTTATATCACCAACGTTATCTTTCTGCAGGAAGGATGGCTACCGGACAGGAGCACATCCGAAAGTTTTACGCACAATGAGAGAACATCTGCGTAGTGATCCTGATGATGTACTCAGTAAATTTCATACATCCTGTGGCTTTAAAAGCACCATATACTCCAGTACACCTTACACTATAGAACAACTCACCTGCGGTCTGCACTTTCTGGAGCAGGCTGATTGTACAAAGACCACACCTTCATTTACTAATGCACTTCTGTTTCATGGATCAGACGACACTATCATTCCGCTTAAAGCGGCCGAAATGGTTGCGGAACGATGCGGGAGTACTTTACATATTTTCACGGGTAGTCACGCTGTTTTTCATGAAAAAGAACTGCTCATCGCAAAATATATTTATGAACATACAACAAAAGGTAGCTCTCATGACCATTTTCGAAAAAGCTCAACAGCTTTTTAATAAATCTGTCGCCGGAGTCATTGATAACGATGATATGGATTTGATCATCAACTGGCCTCATGATCAGATGTCGGTGCTGTTTGCATGCGCCGATCAACTTCGCAGAAACTATTTCGGTTCAACTGTTGACCCCTGTTCAATAATGAACATTAAATCGGGGGGCTGCAGTGAGGACTGTGCCTACTGTTCACAATCATCACATAACAAAGCATCTGTTGAAATCAGGGAACTGGCTTCACCGGAAGAGATAATTTCCCAGGCAATAAAATCATTTGAAAACAATCTTATTTTCTCGGTTGTATCAAGCGGCAGGAAACTTTCCAGAAAGAATCTGCAGATTGTAGTTGATGCTCTCAAACAATGTCCTGGCGAAAAACATGCATCACTGGGCATTCTTGATGAAGATGAGCTCCGGATACTTGTTGAAGCTGGTGTTGTCTGCTATCATCACAATATTGAAACCAGCCGATCCCATTATCCGAAAATTGTGACGACTCATACATGGGAAGACCGGGTTGAAACAGTTAGACGCGCCAAAAAGGTTGGTTTACGTGTCTGCTGTGGCGGAATACTGGGGCTTGGAGAGACCTGGGAGCAAAGAAAGGAGTTCTGTATCCAGATACGAGATCTGCAAGTTGACAGCATACCCTTGAACTTTCTCAATGCGATTCCGGGAACAAGAGTGAATGCCCCTGATGATTCTCCGCTGGATTTCCTGAAAGTCGTTTCTCTTTTCCGCATTGTCATGCCCGATCGACCTGTTAGAATCTGTGGTGGCAGAGAAGTACATCTGGGACCACTTCAGCCGCTTCTGTTCTATGCTGGTGCCAACGGATATATCTCGGGCGGCTATCTGACTACCGGAGGTGCTGGTGTAGACAACGATGATATCATGATCCAGTCTCTGGGACTTAAAAAAAGGATGCAGTAACTTTATTGCAAAAAGGAGAACGTATGAAATTTATCGGTAAACTTTTAATCAGCGCACTCAGTATAGGAGTTGCATCATACATAGTTCCAGGAATCCATGTTGACGGATTTATGACACTGCTGATTGCCGCATTTCTCTTTGGTATTCTTAACGCTGTTATCCGACCGGTCCTGGTTATTCTTACATTGCCGATTACGATTGTTACGCTGGGATTGTTTCTTTTAATTGTTAACGCACTCGTTTTTACCATGGTAGCATGGATACTTCCCGGTTTCTCAATATCCTCATTTGGTGCTGCTGTTATTGGCTGGCTTATCGTAGCGGTAACAAGCTGGATTGCGACGGTTTTGGTGAAATAGTTTTCGAACTGACCTTGCTTTTGATGACACCTTTATTCTAATAGTAAGGGGTCACTGACTTTCCATAGACAGCCAATGGAGATTAAAAGCATGCTAAGATAGAAAACTTTTCTAAAAGCGACAGTTATTCAAACCGCAATCTCAGTGTGTTTCATTTCCGCTGTCATACTTAAAGATATTTATCCAGACTTTGTCTACTTTTCGATTACCAGGTCCTGTTGGTTGCCAATCAGTTTTCCAACCAGAATCACCACCCCCTCTATGCCAGGCTTTGTACCAGACATGCAAATTTGTGGGACTTCCAATATGAGTTTTCTGAATACTCATCTTAATCTGCATAATAGCATTATCAACATTTTTTGTCGGCTTTACCTGATTCCAGGTTATAGTTTTAACACCTTTATTCGGACATGCCCAGTTATACTCTAATTTTAAATCCGGTACAGCAGCTATTTGATATGGACATATTTTTATCAGCTGCATTTTTCCATCAAGTCTTCCACATCCGCCTCCACCCCGTAGACCTGTATGGCCGGCACCTTTCCCTTCAAACGCATCAAAACGTCTGTCTTTCCCTTTTGAATGATAAACAGAATAATAAAAACAGTTTTCAAGAGTATCATCTGTTACAAAATAACCTCTGAAACTTGAATTCATATAATGGTAACCACTTTCTTCTGTTGTATCATTATAAGTATTCTCAATAAGAGCTTTCTTTTCAGGAGTAAGAGAATTGTATATGCTGTTGTATAATGCATCTGGTAATCTGAAAACAATTCTTTCTTTAATATCGCGAATTGCAAAAAAACTACCAGGAACAAGGTAAAATTCATTTTCCTTTGAACTGGCGCAGCTCCCATCAGAAGCTTGCACTCTCCATATATAGCGGCCGTATTCCCAGTCAGCTGGTAAAAAACAATATTGGGTGTCTGTATAGTTATTAGCTAGAACCCACAAAGAATTATCTAATGCATGTCGGATTTCAATACGGTAAGATACTGCATCACTGTCAGAATCAATAACCTGGTTCCACCTTAATCGTATAGTATCATCACTTATATCTTGTCTGAAGTATGGAGAAACGATTCTGGGGTGCGCCGGACATCTGTTTTTTATAATAGAGAATTCATTATCAGAAGTGTCAGAGTAATTTGAGTTATTTGCTGAAATAACAGAAATTTTACAATTTAAATAAACACTATCAGGAACTGTCCACAGGTATGAATTCTGCCCTTGTATCCGTGCGATAGTGCTCCATACTGTGCCATTATAAAATCGTATTGTCACACTGTCATTTACCAGAGCTCCGCTTCCCTGGTTCCAGGTAATAGCATATTTTGATTTAGCTACTAATTCTTCATCACCATTTGGTGAGATTACATACAATTCATCACGCAATAGAATCTATTAACCTGTTGTACCTATCAACATATTTAATGCTCCTCAGAAACTTTTTTTCATAAATTTTTACTTTTGTTGTATCCGGATCTATAAAGTATTCATTAGGATCTTTGTCTTCAACTAAAAACACCAGTTTATCTCCATTGTCGCTAGCAATAATTTCTCTAAGATATGCCTCCTGTGTATACGCTGGATTAATTGTTCCACACCATCTGTTGAAGTTGGCATTAGTAACACTATACTGGTAATCGAAACCGCTCCCATTTACATCTCGTGTTGACGATAGATCAATCCGGTAGGGGTATTGTCCATTACTTTTAGCACAGCCAGCGGTATCATAGTATAATCTGGTTGTAAATCGGGTTGCGTTATAATTAAAAATAGTTCCATCAGGTTTTGTTATTTTCCACTTTGTAATTGCGTTATTCAGTCTCTCTTTTTCTTCCACATACCAATATGGATCACTTTTTATCCGCCATCTTCCATCATTAGTCCTTACAACTTCAGAAACAGATCCAGTACTATTAACATAATAATAGCGCATGTTAAAATTTGTGTCGGTTGGAATACAATAAAAATAGCTTATACCAAGGTGCCAGCCCAAGCCAACCCATTCAGTTGGTTCATAGCGGTTATATTGTGTTACGGTATTCATCGTCCCAAATCCATAAGCAAGATTAAGACTATGACTGTATCCACTGTTTGAAGTTATTTGGGCTATCTTGGTAGAATACACCGGTAATCCTGTTATCTGGTTTACATAACCTCCTCCGGAAAAAGCAACACTACTATATGGGCCAATCTCTTTTCCGTTACCACTGCCTTCACTGTGATCACTCATACGTTTTGCAAATATCAGTGAATAAAAAGAGAGAAATAGTACGGCACACAAATACCATTGGCCTGTGAAAGTATAACGCTTCATTATCTGGATTCCTCTGAATTTGTAGTCAATCCCGAAAGAGTTGAAATGGCATCTCTATTGAATATCCATAAGAATTTACTTTTAAGGTTTGCCGCTCTGCATTCGATGGGAATTGCGATAACCAGCATTGCCGCACCCCCAGTAAGTAGAATACCTGGTAATGGAATGCGACCTTCATAATGCATTGCTACTGTTGGTGAATATATCGCAGATAAGCCACCGACCAATACAGATGTTAAACCAATTGCATTGGCTACTCTTGCCCTCATTAGTAGTTTTTTTGATTCCGGTGAATTGTCAAAAAGCAGATTACCTAAAGAATCGGGACTGGACAATTTGAATTTATGGTATTCACTTATCATATATGATTTAAACAGTTTATTCTGAAGTCTGTAAGTTGAATTGACATAAACCATTTTACCAGGTGTTTTATCATCACTATAAGTTTTATAAAAAACTCCTGCAAACATAATCAAAATTACCAAAAAAACAACAATCTTTTTTATCATACTTATTATCTTTTTTATATTTTAAATAGCATTAATGCATATAATCATTCAAAATGACTTGTATTTACAGTACTCCTGTTCAAAAAGATGTCTCTGTTAAATGTCCATACGAATTTATTTGACAGGTTGTTTACTCTTATCTGTAGTGGAACCACAGCACCCAGCATAACGAGACCACCTGCAAAAAGCATACGTGGAACAGGCCTGTGTTTATTCTTTATTTCCATTGACGGTGCATAAAGTTCACACAAACTGCCGGCAAGTGCTAAAGCCGAAACTAGTGCCGTTACATTTTTTATCCTGCGTAACAATATTTTTGAATCGGGGGACTCATTTAGTAATTCAATGCCTGTAGAATCCGGTTTGAACAATTTAAATGTATGTTTTTCACTCACCAAGTATGTTGTAAAAAGTTTACATTGCTGTCTATATGCTGAATTTATAAAGGCAGATTTAACATCTGAACTGTTTTTGCTGTAAACATTTTGAAGTGCGCACAAAAGCAAAAAGAAAAAAACAGATATACACTTTCTATACAAATTTTGCTCCTTACTAATTTTTTACAGCTTAAACGCATTAGAAATTTTTAGGGTTTAGTTTCAATTTTTTATTAATTATAGCTTTCTCCAAATCAGAAATTGTTAACTCATTTGAATTGGATACTAATTTCAATATTTTCTTGATTTTATAAAAGGGGTCAAATCCTTCCCGTCTAAATTAATTGTCCACATTAAATTATGATTTGTAGTTCTTAGCGAATACATTTTGTATCTATAACTGTTTGTCCATATTTGAATACAGAAAACTGGAAATATAATATCAGCAATCTGGTGTTCAATAATTTTTCCTCCTCGTATTAAACTTGTATGAAGAGCACTTAACCCCATTATTAACGGTCCTGCTTCACAACAAATCCGAACTGGTAAATTTACATTTGTTATCATGCAAGCCATTACCAATCTGTTAATTAGACCATCCAAAAATGCTATTATTTCTTTTAACTATTTAGTAGAATTCTGAATGGTCATAAGTTTAAAAGTCACTCCATTAAAAACACTCTGATCTATACTCACACAAATAAACTGTGAATCATTAATTGCCACAAATGGTCTAATGGCAAGTGAAAAAACATTTTGGTTCTCTAAATCATTCAAAATAGTCTCTACATTATTACTTTTATCATATAAACCATAACGGTTAATTTTATTTTTTCCATGCCTTATAAAATTATTTCTAATTTTATAAATGATATACCTATTCGATTGCCCATGTATAGTGCTATATTTGTTCAAGAAGATGTTCTTTAAAATTTCATTATTGCATAAACTACAATTAGTTACAGGAAAAAAATCATTTTCTTCATTAATAATATTAGTAAATTTTTTCTTTCTAAGAGAGTAAACATATTCGTAACTGAGCGGCTTACCAGGTTCAAAACGTCTTGTAAATAAGTAATCCATTAGAAAATAATTATTATTTACAATGCCTTGTAACTTATAGATATGTGGAAACATTTCAACTCCAATAGAATCAAGTTGCATTGTAAAATATGTAAGGCGATCCAAACCGAGTACAACAACAGTATCATTAAATATTGTAAAGTCATATAAATTATGGAACATTTTTTTTTCTACCAAACGGTTCATTTTTATATCTAATTTATATATAAAATTTTCATTTAAACCTTCTGCACCAAAGTAAAGTGTGCTATCTGCAATGTTTAAATGAAAAATCCTTGGATACATCTGGTGAAATTTTGAGAGCACCGGAATAGGTAAGCAGTTTTCCTCATTTCCAAATGGAACATTACAAAATGCAGAAATTTTATATTTAGCCTCAGTTCTATTCTTAATTGAGTCTTGGCACAAACAAATCTGATATGTGCAAAGAATTATGTAGAAAATCAAAAAGAAATTATTTTTTTCGTTCATTCTTCATTCCAAAAAAACATCGGTCCAAAAAACTTCGGCATACCATTTGTATGCATGGGAATACTATAAATCTCATCTAAATCTAATAATTGGTTTTGATAATATTTTTTACCATCAACAGTATGGTATGCAATATAACCATCGGTGTAAACTGAGTGATGACCATACCTTGTTGGCTTTCCATCTGGTTTTAAACGCCACCAAATTGCTACGTACTTCTGTCCGTCTACAATGTTAGCATATTCTGGATCATATAAGCAATTTTGAAAGTTTTGAAAAAATGGTTCCCATCCCTCATGAGTTCTGATCTCTCCAAAAGCTCTATACATTGCATATGGTAAACAATATCCACCAGCATTTTGTGAAATTATAGGTAAATTATTCTTGAAAAAGTCTTCATAAGTTTCCCCTACTCTGGTTTCAAGATATCCAAATACTAATTCTTTAGGTCCTTTACCACTGTTTAGTAAAGCACCCTGAGATATTAACCATGAGTAGTTAACCTGTGGAGCTGGAACATTAATTTTCGAATAAGCATTTCGAATTGCATCTGCATTTGCTTCAGCAGAATTATTACCATTACCACCTGCATAATTTCGTTGCCCTGCAACATCATAATAAAACCCGCTGTTTTCGCCATCGATATTAACCCCGGCACCGGAATTACTTAATTGGTTCAAATCCTCTTCAGTTCCACTAAACCATACTAATTTACCATCATATTTTTTGAATGGGTTGAACGCATTAGAAGGAGGCATTCCGGCCTCATAATTCTCGAGGGAATGTCCGGCCCAGTATAAAGTTATTGCTAAAGCAAAAAGTCCTATAGTGATTGAAACGAGTTCCTGTCCATAAGGATCCACAAAATTAACAGGATTTGAGCCATTCCCGGTATAAGCGTATGAATTAAAAAACACCTCTGCAGGATCTTTCGTAAACCATATACCCAAACCGGGATCATAGGACCGTGCTCCGAAATAGAATTGTCCAATATTACTGGTAATCTCCGTTGGGCTCTTGTTAAAATGGTCTACACTACTGTATGTGTTCAGAATATTTGCACTTGTGTCAAGACTGATAAGCCCATATTTTCCCACATCTACGGTGTAGTTTACTGCGCTTACATAATTAACCTCAGGAGTTGCACCCGGCGTGCAAATCTTGATACTATCAATACTTTTCTCTGTACTGAACTTCAGAATTTTTTCAAAGTAAGCGGTGTTGTTAAGAGAATCGTTCATAAGCGGAAAAACAGTAACTGTGCCATCACCATGATATAAAATGATAACATTACTGCTGGTATCATCAAGCATAATTCCTGTAACTTTTGTTGAAATACCAATAATTGCATAATCCGACGCGCCATCCTCATCAAGCTCTTTGGTTGTAAACTTCTGCCGCAATGGATCGGTTGAACCGGTTGAAATGCTGTCAATATTGCTCACTGTACCAAATGGCTGGTACATAAGGGCATTTTTTATGGATCCATCCTGAGCCAACACCATACGAGTCGATCCCAGATGGTCTTTAAGAAAATAGTTATAGTTATAATTTTCCCCATTTTTAACTATAATGCCATCAGCCGAAAATGGTGAAGATTCAAATTGCGCAGATGCGATTTTGCTAATGGTAAAATTATGATCTTTATTTATATCAGCAATATTACATGATGCATGGATGTAAAAGGATTCTGAACGCTCTGCTTCCAATGCCGGGTTTCTGTGCAAAATCGTATCAAAACTGCCGTCTGCTTTTTTAGAAATTATTTTTATCGTATCTAACCGTATCCCATTGTCTGTCGCAGCTATTGCTGATAAACAGACGGCTGTATTACCATCCATATTAAATGAAAGCTCTTTTGGCGGAATTGGTACTCCCGGATTGGCAAGATCTGTATATCGTACAATAATTTTACACGGAATAATCGTATCCGGATCGGTTAAACCGGATACCTGCACATCCACTTCGATTTGAGAACCAGTATTCGTTGCAAAAATAATCCCGTCATCGTAATAGGCTACAGCTGAATTGGAATTTTTCCAGGTAGCTACGAGCGTTCCTGCATCATCGGTACCAGAATTTGTGTGTTCAACGACACCAATAACATCGCTATTGCTAATGAGGTGATTTCGTTCATCAATTGAAAGAGTAGTCAGAAAACGATATGGATGCTGGAAAGTTGACCAGCTGAGATCTTCCGGATTATGTACTGCCATATCAAAATTTCCGGTTGAAGAGTTACCCGGAGTTGTAATTCCCACAAATATTCGCTTTCCATAGTTGATCGCATTGCATTTAATTCTAAAATACATACCGACAGGAACACAATCCATCGAAGAGGAAGAATTTCAATCCCATCAGGGACAAAATCACTATCGCTGTCACGATTCGGGTTAACCATTGCGCTATTGAAAATTACACCAGGTTCGATATTGATATTTTCCGCATAAATTGCACCATCACATTGTGCCCCGGAATGCACATTGACACTTGCAAATGGTGCAGTAATGATACCGACAGTTTTTACATCTACGCCGATTCGCAGTTCATTTTGATCTCTTGAGTATATTTGTACTGATGGTGCGTAAGCCATAGAATCAAAAGTCAGTTCAGCACGGTCCTGCAAGTAGAATTCTCCGTAAATTAAGATAATTAAAAAATTACTTTTTGCAATGATTATTTTAAGCATGAAAAAATTTTTTTTCGATAGGGTTTAACAGAAATGAAATCCTAAAATTTTGTCGAGAAGAAAACCTCGCTCTGCTCAAGACAAGATGAGAACGACATTTGGCTTATGGTTTTTAATTGAACTTATACATCTCCTTGTCTCGAAAGATTATTTGCAGCATCAAACTGATAAAAAAACTGTAGCAATCGATGTCGCCACGCCGTTTTTACTCTGCGATGGCACAGCTACGATTACCATCCATTTTTACAGAGCTGATTTTACCAGTAAAAGTGAAATATTTTAGTAATTGATTCTCGCTGTACACTATTTATTTTCTATTCGAAATATTCATGAAATGTGTTAAACGTTTGGGCAAATAGCCGCCATAGAAAGGTATTCCAATGACCACACCACTCATTCTTGATGGAAAAAGTCTTGCAAAACAAGTCGAAGAATCACTTAAAATCCGTGTTCAGAAGTTTAAAGATACTCATAATGGTAATGTACCGACACTGGCGACTATTCTGGTTGGTAGTGATCCGGCATCTGCAACCTACGTCAAAATGAAGGGAAATGCCTGCGCACGGGTCGGAATGCAATCGTTAAAAATCGAAATGCCTCAATCAACAACGACAAAAGAGTTGCTTTCAAAGATACATGAACTCAACATTGATGCATCAGTAAACGGCATTCTTCTGCAGCACCCGGTTCCATCACAGATTGATGAGCGTGCCGCCTTTGATGCAATCGACCTTAAAAAAGATGTTGATGGGGTTACCTGTCTGGGTTTTGGGCGTATGTCAATGGGCGAAACGGCGCACGGTAGCGCTACACCTGCGGGTATTATGGCGATAATCGGGCACTATAACATCGAACTTGAGGGAAAACACGCAGTGGTTATCGGAAGAAGCCCGATTCTTGGCAAGCCGGTCGCCATGATGCTTCTAAATAAAAATGCAACCGTAACAATCTGCCACTCACGTACCAGAGGATTGCCGGAACTTGTAAAGCAGGCCGACATTGTAATTGCTGCGGTTGGCAAACCAGAATTTGTTCAGGGTTCCTGGATTAAAGAAGGCGCGGTAATTATTGACGCAGGGTACCATCCTGGAAATATTGGTGATGTTAACCTGAAGGACGATGTCACACATTGCAGCGCATACACTCCCGTTCCCGGAGGAGTCGGCCCGATGACTATCGCAACACTGATCCGTCAGACAATGGATTCAGCTGAAGCTATTTGTATTGAATCCAGATTTTAATCAGGCTTACTGAGAATTATGAATTATGAATGATGAATGATGAATTTTTTCCACTACTATCCCATAGAAAAGTGGTGAAAACATGCTGAAAGTGCCATTTTCTCAGAAAAACAGCTTATTAGCAAAGTGGAATTGTCAACAAATACTGTAAAAACATACAAAATCATTGGCATTTCCTGTGGGATGGTAGTGAATTTTTTCCTATTTCACACTTCACATTTCTCACTTCAAACTTCATTATGTGTTCCCGCACTTTGATGCCAGTGATGTCGTTGTATGGAGTTATTCCCGTACACTTCAGACCATCTCCCCGTCCACTCGTCTCCTTCAGTTCAGTTCGCGTAATTTTGATAAAATTTTCTCCACCACCCGCGACTCATTGAGGTCATACCCATCAACCCACGAAAGTTTTCTGAGACCGTCTTCAATTTTATCAGCTGTCAATTTCACACTCCATTCACCATCATCCAGCAGCTGTCTAAAAATGGATAGTGCTTTTTCCAGATGAGCATTCCAGTCCCATGAAGAATACTCGCTGTCACGTATAATACTGTTTATATGTTTACTGATTGTATCTTTGACATTCTGATTCATATTCAGAATATTTAAGCTCCTCTGGCTATTTTTGGCCAGATTTGACGCTTCCGTGAGCTCTCTTCCGGAGATTTTTTCATCAGCCTTTGCGACCGCTATATACAGATGAGCTTCTGCAATACTACGCATCGTTTTGTTTTCGTTAATTTCGTTCATAGTTGTTTTTCTCCGATGCATTTGAAATCAAAACATATCTGATGTTTTCCTCCATTCCTTAAGCTGCCTTAAATAAATCGAACGGATCTGGCATAGTTCCTGATCATATCTTCCATCTTTAAAATCCGGAAAAGACCATTCAAATGGTTGATATTTTCCACTTTTATATCGTCCTGCCAGATCTGCATATATCCCATTGTCAAGATAGACTTTCTGGCCGGCTTCTTTAGCCGATGCCAGAATAACTTTATTATGGTCCAGATACCCGGCATCAAGGTTGACAACCCGCTTACCTTCAGAAATGCACTTTTTTTCAAGCTCATTACACCGTATTTTCATTGGAACCAGCAGCGTTGGTTCCTGCAGCGTTTCGAATGTCATGATTTGCCGGATCTGGGGAGACCCCATCTCTTCATCGTAATATCCGGTAACGTCAAATACCCTGTCCTGACCAAAATAATCGATTCTCCCCCATTCCGCAATCAAAAGTGTTTTTGCTCTTTCAAGCGCATCAGAATCGCAGTAGAGTGCAGCAATGAAAAACTTTACAGGAAATGGTGGTAACGGTTCAGCCATTATTGATAATCTCCAATGCTTTTCTGGTAATCCCGGGATTGATCCCCATAGTAGCGGAAATAAATGTATACTGTTCATCTATAGACATTTTTTGACGATTTGTTTTTTCTGCTGATCTCACCGAAAGAGCATTGCCCTGAAGATAGATATGTTGACTTGCCGAAACCCTTGTCAGTACAGGATATGTCATCATCTCCCATGCAAACGAACTTTCCCAGGCATGTTCGAACCGTACAGCATCAACAAAAGCTGTTTTGTAAACAAGCCTCATCTTTCTGCTTCCCTTGACAACAGTGTACATCTCAACCCTGTTTCCATTATCTTTTGGAACCAGTTCGATTACATTGTATCCGGTATTTACAGAAACCGGTGTGTGCTGTGGAAGTACAACCGGATGATATAAAAGAAATCCGGGATCGAGCAGAAATACTCCATCGGGAATAACTGTAACAAGACCACAGTGTGTATCGATACCATAATGACGATCAGCCAGCAGCGGATGCGCCTCGATACCCATGCAATTATATACCGCAATCATAGCTGATGTTAAAGAAAAACATGTACCACCAGTCCCCCAGCGTATCCATTCATCAAGCAGTTCATCTGGGTAGCGAAGTGCTGAACGCGTATTCACCAGCACATCAGATTTTATAATTTTGGTTAGATTTTCGTAAGGTATTGTAGAAAAAAGTTGAGCTATCGCTTCAATTTTCTGTCTTGGAGTATACCCGGACATTACAGATGCCTTGCTCAAAATCTGTGACAGTATCTCCTCTTTTACCTGAAAACAGGGTGCATCATGAATTTTTTGCATAATATTTCTGTTAAATAATCAACATTTTATGATGTTAAGGTAAATTACGTTTCAGTGGCGAACTAAGTATATAATTTTACGACAAAATATCTCTTAGAAGAGTATATTATTCTCTAAATTTAAATTTTTCACTTTATATCAAACAGAAAAAGTTTCGAGGTTGAAAAAATTCAGTTCAAGGTTTACAAATCCATATTTTTTAAATCCTGCTCTCTAAATTCTCATTACCAGAAAACACCTGCGGAAATCCTTCAATTTTCACACTTACAGGCTTACTGTGTTCTCCGAAATAAAAACTCCGATGTGGATATGGAATTTCAATACCTTCTTTGTCGAACGCAATTTTTATTCTTCGGTTCATCTCTCTGCCAATCTCCCACTGTTTAATCGGCACAGTCTTTATGCGAGCCTTAATTATTATTTCTGAACTGCCGAACTTGTCGAGCCCCAAAATTTCCAGCGGTTCAAGTATCGATTGTCTGTACCGCTCATCTTCAAGAATGGATTCACCCGCACTTTTGAGGACTTTAATGACGTGATCAACATTTTCATTGTAAGCAACACCAATATCAAAAACATAATAAGAATATTCATGTGTCATGTTTGAGAGACTATTGATTGTGCCATTGGAAAAAACGTGAATCGTTCCATCTTGACTACGTAAAACGACAGTCCTTAGATTAACCTGTTCTACAAGACCGCCGGTTCCGTTAATAATCGCTACATCACCAACACGGATCCTGTTTTCAAATATAACAAACAAGCCGCTGATTATGTCACGAACAAGATTCTGTGCACCAAAGCCAACCGCCAGCCCGACAATTCCAAGACCGGCAAGCATCGCTTTAATATCAAATCCAAGTTCATCGACGATCATAACTACAGCTATTACACTGATAGTAGTGCCACTGATCTTCTGAAAAATACCACCCAGAGTGTCAAGACGTTTCTTTATTTCGATTTCACTTGTCCCACTTCGCACCATGTTTTTCGCGGCATTTGCCTGCAACCCTTTTATTAAAAGTTGTGTGAGCTGCAAAATAATCAGCGCAGCTACAATTATAGCTATAATATGTACGATTGCGGCAACTAACGGTATATCTGTTTGTGAAATGCGGAAGATGTTGAGTCCCCATATCCTGACAAGAATAATTAAACCGGCAACACTGATAAAAATAAAACCACCCCACCCGATACTATTTACGTTTGCTGCAAGAAACTGGTCAAAGTAAGTACTGGCTTTCTGACTGTCATTATTTAGATTGCCGACATGTTTCAGCAGTTTTATCAGCATCCAGTATAACAGCGTCAGACAGAAACCGAGCAACACGGTATACAACATCGACGTAAACAAATAACGATACATTGTCTGGTCATCAACCAGCGATGAAACAGTCAATACTGTACATGCAACAAAAAGAATCAGATACATTTTTCTGCCCGTAAAGCCAGCAATCGCCAGAATCAACTTCTGAATAGTACCAGCTCCAGTATTTGTATCACCCTTTTTAACAGCCTTCTGTAGCTGGTATGCGAGAAAAGTAAGCTGAAATGTTAAAATCACCTTATACACTGCGGCAATCATTACCGGTGTTGAAACCCAGTTCAAAGACAGAGTAACGCTGTATAAAAACCAGAACAGAAATCCAATGACAAGAATTGATGATAGCAATTTCAGGATTAAATCGGTTTGGGCTGATAATAAAGGTACTACCCTGAATTGAGGATACTTTTTTGAAAAGAATACCTGCACTACGGAACTGAGAGATGCATAAACTGCTACTGCAAAAGCAAGTTGATACAATTGCATTCCAACGCTGTTTTTTCCTATTGAAAAGTATACCAGCAAAAGTACCGTCGAAATACCTCCGCCTGAAGCAAAACGGCTGAAAAACAGAAACATGTACCCTGAAAATCGGCTCGGAGAATTGTTCTGTGAACCAGCCTTGAATTTTAAACTCATTCGTCTTACAAGCCACCAGACTACACTACCTGAGATGAGTGCGATGACTATAAATAACAAAAACAACATGCCATCACGACGGTTATTAAAAATTATCAAATTGCGCGGCTTTACTATAACATCCAGTGAGTTAATCAATTCTCTGTAAACATTTCTCAATCTCTTTGAAAAAGCAGTGATAGAATTGAATAACAACAACGAATCAGCCTTTACAATTGTCCCGGCAACGGAAATATCTTTGATATGACTTTTAGATGCGGCCTGTTTTTCTGCCTCAAGGATTCCTTCAACTTCGTTAATCAGAGTCTGCAACCTGACACTATCCTTCAACAAAACCAGCGTCGATTCTAATCGTTCGGTCCTTACAGTATTGGAAGAGTCTACCGCCTGAGAAAAAACTGTTGTCGTGAAAAAAATCAATAACGGAAGAAAAAATCTAAAAACGGTCAGCAATGTATCCTCCTCAGATTTATGGTACATTTTTTTTAAAAATAAGAATCTCCACGGCAGGTATCAACCAGAACTACAGCATTTCGATGGTGGCATATTTTAATTTAAACTGAAAACGGCATAATCTTCAAAAAGAACCGGAATGATAATTGCGGATACATTATTTCAGGAGCATTTAGAAACCGGGGGTAAGATGATTGCTGCCAAAGTCGACCATTTTAATAAAATACTTACTAACATCAGGAGTTTTAAATGTTTTTCTGGGCTCTCTTGTTCTTTATCGTTGCTGTTGCAGCTGCAATACTTAGATTCAGCGGAAGCACAATCGTTCCCCCAACAATCTCTATGATCTCTTTTTATTCATCACTGGCACTTTCATTTCTAATACTTTTAATAGGAATTATCAGAAAACCACCGCGGGTTTAATTGATCTGGAAAGAACTGAAATTCCTGAAAATTTTTTTTGACATCACATGGAAGTTGTGTTTTAAAACACGCATCTACCATTTATATATACATAACAATCCAAACATCAGGAAAAGAGGTTCATAATGAAATTATTATTCAAGATTCTGACTTTTATTGCCACAACATCAGCAGTTCTTGCATTGGTTGTAAAAGTACCATTCATGCGTTGGAAAAAAATGTTCAGGCACCCTTTTCCTGAGAAAAAATATAGAATATTCAAAAATTTACGTTTCCCGTCAATCTGTCTTTTCCCAAAAAAGAAAGAGTTTCAACTGTTTCATCATCGTCTGCCATTTGGTTTTTTGTTTAAGTAACTCTTCGCTGAAAAAGGAGTAGTTATGAAAAAAAAACGATTCCAGCAACCCTGATCTTTCTACTATTGCTGTTCCCATCGCTCATCGGTGCACAGCAACTTAAGCTTAACGTCGTTGGTGGAGCATCAAAAAAGGCTGGACCGGAATTTGACGATTTTAACTGGGGGTTTGCCGTTGGTGGTGAGCTGTTTTTTTATCTTAATAGAAACATTCTTCTGGGAGCTCATGTTGTTTACAACAGATGGACCCCTGATGAAGGTTCATTTACAGAAAACATCTCTTCAATTTTCAACACAAATGTCGAAGGTGATGCCTTCAGTATAGAGATATTGCCTCTCTTGCGACTGACAACCAGATATAATGGTGGCATAAATTTCTTTCTCCAGGGTGGTGGAGGTCTTTATGTGATTAATAATGAGATCACTGTGGAAGCGACCGATTTTGATGCAACCGTAGAGGAAACTTTCGGGTCCGGAACACGGGGCCGATTTGGGGTATTGGCAGGTGCCGGATTTACTCTAGGTGACATGAATTCCCTTTCTTTAGATGTATTCCCGGCATTTAATCTGATTTTTATTGAATCTGGTAGCACCCTTCGCTACTTCTCATTAAATCTTGGACTCTCACTTAATATATAACTAAAAAGATCACTCATACTAATCATGGATCATTAAAAACAGTATGGGTGATCTTCAATATTACAATCTGGTTTTTCATTCAGTAATCACATATCTGGCTTTCTTTCCAGTCGGGATCAAATTCTTCAGCCCAGGTTGCCAGTGATGAATCAAGTGTACACAGTCTATTCCCTGCAAGATTGAGAAGTTCGGATGTATAGAGTCGTGTAATTGAACGGGGCAACGTTTTTATGATATTACCCGATATATCCAGTATCTTGCAATTATTAAGTTCTCCTATTTCATATGGCAACTCTTTAAGCATGTTACTATCAAGATATAACTCATTGAGATTGCGCATATATCCAATTTCGCGGAATAGATTTGTCAAACCGGTATTTCCAAAGTTTATTGACATAACTTTTGAAAGCCTGATTATCTTTCTGGGAACACTTTGTATTTTAACATTCCGGAAATTCAGAGCAACAATTCTCCCCCCATGCCACACGCTTACAGAATCAAACATGGTTCGAGCCTGGTTAAGTGAATCCAGAACCTCATACAATACCGTGGTATCGCATCTCCCATCCTGACACGGTTTTGCCTGTGAAGAATAGATTTGCACTCTGCCGATATCGTGTACCTCACCCGGATCTACCCGCAGGCGGAAATCCATGCTCTCTATGTTTTGTGCCTGCCCCGAGTGAGAATCGGCAAATGTTCTTATATGTAGATTGTGTGCACCAACTGGAACACGAACCCTGAACATACCATTGCTATCAGTCATCACATTTCTTTCGATTCCGTAAATCTGAACCTTACCTTTGTTCTCAGAGGTATAATTTATCTTTATTTCACCCCTAATTTCGGCCATTGGCAAAAGTCTTGATTGTTGTACATTTACAAGAGATTTTTCTGTTACTACATCGACTTCTATTATCACTCCCAGAGTATCATTTGAACTGACAGCTTCAATGCGATAACTACCCGGCACAACACTATCAATCCTGTAATGCCCGGATGAATCTGTTCTGGCATCTTTAATAGAATGATGACTGCGATAACCACAGGATGCTGAAGAATCTGCAATGTAATCTACCGGACGCAACCTGACTGATGCATATGAAGCAGGCGAATCATCATCGTTAAGAACAGTCCCAGTAACAACACTGACCTCTGTACCAGTGGCCCCACCCGCAAGCAGATCGCCGGAATCCTGACTGCATGTTATGGACAAAAACGCAATCAATGTGAGCAATTGTACAGGAAAATTAACGGTCTTTATCACTGGAATCCTCCCCTGTACTCTTACTGATGGGAAATACATTCATTGTCAACTGGTATACCGATTCTGGTTTGCTGTCAATCCGTGCCATCTCCATCAGTTGATTCTGCAGCTCTCTGATTCTTAATTTAAACAGTTCAAATGTTTCCCGTGAGATTGAAATCGTCGTTGATGTGGTCATTCGCCTGCTCACAGGAATATTTTTATAAGCATGTATCGCTACCTGCATCATATCAATTTGAAACTTCTCAATAATAAATGCATCAACAGCACTAACCCTGGTTTGTAGAATGTTCTGAGTCTGATGATACAAACCGTTACTGTCTCTTTCGATAAATCCAAGGCGTTCAAGCAGGCGAATAGACTCCTTTGCCTGCTTTGCACTGATCGCAGGAACCAGAAAAGCACCTAATCTATTGAAATCACCTTCAAAATCAAAAAAAGTCACCACTTCCCTTATTACTACATTGTACCAGCTATAATAATATTCATAACGATCCTTATCAACAATAGAGATATCCAGTGGCTTACGGATTTCAATGAGCTTGCTGTAATAGTGTGTTTTTTCAGTAATTGTGTTTGCCTGATTGAATAAAACAAGCAGCTCAAAATAATCAGCCTCTTCTCTTGAGTGCCCAATCGCGTGTGAAATCTTAAGTATGGTGGATTGTGTAAGATTTCTTTTACCGGTTATTACATAGAAAAGAAATGATGGTGCATTGATATTCGCTTTTTCAGAGAATGAGCGATAGGAGAAGTTTTTTTTCGATGCTTTCTGCTCCGCATAAAAATCTTTAAGGTAGAGCCGATAATCCTGATACTCAAAAATATTAGCCATTTCTAATTACCCTCTAAGTTTTAGCGCTATAAATTACAAAGTACCTATAAAAAGCCATCGTGAGTTTAAAAAAATACAAGCGGGTCAATTTTCTATTCTCTTTAGAGAACGAAAAACAGCATGCCATTATAGTTTTTTTAAAAAAATGTTGAAAAATTGATGAATATGATGTAGTTTATTATAAAAGCCACTTTATACTATAAAGTTGTTTATAGAGGAGCTCAAATTATGGATCAAATGAATCAAAAAAACGATATCAATACCCTTATTGAGGATGTCAGTTATATAAAAGCGATGATTACAAAGAACAATCCATTCCTGTACGAAGCCGGAATTTCCAAAGGAATGCAGATTGTTACTTTGGCTACAGGGATACTGACAATTCTTTTCTCGGGAGTTTTTCAGTGGCTCATTATAAAATATGGAACATTCTCATTGATTCCATCAGAGATCAGATTGCCGCTGTTTGTTGTACTGGGAATTTTTCTGGTAGTGATAGGGTTTTACAAACAACACACAATATTTTCTACCGTAAAAACTTCAAATCCAACGTATACATATACATCTATGATTGCGAATATATACAACAGAAATGTTATTCATGCCTATCTTCCTCCGGCAATTATCACGCTTTCACTTTCAATTTACTTTTTACAGTCTGGCCACGTATATTTACTAATACCTACAATTGCAATCGGACTTGGATTGATCACAAATGGTGCAGCTATCGGCTTCAGAATCTCAGAAATGTTTGTTATGGGCTACTGGTTACTTTTATCAGGTGTAATTTCACTTGTATTTAACCATATCTCTTCCTGTATATCATTAAGCTACACCATTGGTCTGGGTTTTATACTTTTTTCCATCGCAGCACATATCAGTAGCAGAAAAAAGGCGGCCAGGTGTGTCTGAGAAAAAATCCTATACTATCAATCCGGATAAAATCATTCATGAACGAGCGCGACTGCTTATCCTTACCTATATTGCAAGCAGTGACAAAAACCGGATATCGTTTAACGAACTTCAATCGGCAATAGAGATGACATCGGGCAATCTTTCTGTTCAGATAAGAAAACTTGAAGAAGTCGGTTACTTGTCTGTCGTCAAAGAATTCAAGAACAAAAAGCCCTTGACATCAGTTGAGTTGACAATTAACGGGTCTGAAGCATTACGTAAATATGTTGAAGAAATGAACTCAATAATTCAGTCGCTTTCAAAAAAAACTTATCCAGAATAAAACAAAACTACACTCATTAACCAGTCGAACAGGAGTTGTATGTTAGTATTAGAAAACATTAAAAAAGCATACCGTAAAGGAGACCAGATATTTAACGCGCTCAATGGTGTTACAGCTGAAATAAATAAAGGTGAATTTATGGCAATTGTCGGCCCTTCAGGAAGTGGTAAATCAACACTGCTCAATATTCTTGGATGTCTCGATACACCGACGGAAGGAAATGTTCTGTATGATGGTGCAGAACTGGGAAAAATGAGCGAAAATGAGCTCTCTTCATATCGTAAAAAACACATTGCTTTTATTTTTCAGTCATACAATTTAATTCCCGTCCTTACAGTAAGAGAAAATATCGAACTCCCGCTTGTTATCGATAAAGTACGCACAAAAAAAGAGATCTCACAGAAAGTCATGCTTATGATTGAAGCTGTTGGCCTGAGTGGTCTTCAGGATCGTTTTCCGCGGGAGCTTTCAGGAGGGCAGGAACAGCGTGTAGCGATTGCGCGTGCACTTGTTAAAGATCCGCTTTTAGTTCTGGCTGATGAACCCACTGCCAATCTCGATTCTGTTACAGCAGAAGAGATTATTTCTCTGATGAAGGGTATCAATAAAACAATGAATACAACTTTCCTTTTTTCAACACATGATCCTCTTGTACAGAAATATGCTCAGCGGATTGCTGTTCTCAAAGACGGATTAATCTGTTCCGATGAAAGGAAGTAATGATGGGAGCATTACTTAAGATATCGATCCGTAATATCCATCGTCATTCACGACGTACTCTGAGTTCAGCAGTAACTATTGCCGCCGGGCTTACGATGTTTATATTCATGAATTCCATGTATAAAGGAATGGACTATGCTGCGATAGACAATATGATCAACCTTACTACATCATCAGTTAAAATCCATACACAATCTTACATTAAAGAGAAAAAATCACTACCCCTTGACTATGGTATAGATACCTACGATTCACTCACCGCGTACCTCGCATCAAACCAGAAAGTGAAATCATTTACCAGGAGAACGGAATTTTTAGGACAACTTTCAAATTATACAGATGCATTACCGGTTGTCGGAACAGTTGTTGATCCATCGTCCGATACTACGGTATTCAATCTCCATAAATATCTCGAAGGAGAATTTTTTCCCGGGAAATCAGAGAAAGAAATAATTATAGGTAGATCACTTGCACGTGAATTAAATGTATCTGTTGGAGATTTCGTAACTTTGCAGGCTCTCACCCGCTACGAAAGCCACAATGCTGATGAATTTATAATAACAGGTTTAATCAATTCCTCCGATCCAAATCTTAATAAAAATACTTTATTTATAACGTATCAGGATGCCAATATTTTTCTTGATCTTGACAACTTAATCACAGAAATCGATCTTCAGGTTTTCAGAAATCAGAATCTCAATATAATGACTCAAGAAATGGAACAAGTCGGAACATCTATCGAAAATCATTTTAGTAATCTTAAAACAGCTACATTCAAAGAACTCGGTGCCGCATTTTTTGAAATGGCAAAACAGAAACAAAGTTTCGGAATGATATTCATGCTTCTCATACTTCTGATTGCTTCAGTTGGCATATTCAACACGGTACTAATGAGTGTTTATGAACGCATAAGAGAAATAGGTATTCTTCGTTCACACGGAATGAGAGGTTTTGATGTCATGATCATGTTCTGTACTGAAGGATTCATTACAGGGCTTCTGGGTAGTACACTTGGCCTTATCATTGGATCTGTTGCAAACTCATTTCTAATATACAAAGGTTTTCCACTTGAAGCCTTTGCTGGTAATGTAAATACGACAGGTATGCCTGTATGGGGTACGATCTATGGTGAATGGAATCCGGATGTCATGTTTTTCGCTTTTATTTTTGGCGTTGTAACAGCAACTCTGGCCGGACTTATCCCGGCATATAAAGCATCAAAAATGAATATAATCGAAACTTTACGATTTGTATAATTGAAAATAACGGAGCATGTATGAATTATTTAATAAAACTTGCTATTCGAAATACAGGCCGTAACCGCAGACGTTCAATGCTTGCGATTATTTCAGTTTTACTCTCAATAACAGCAGTCGTTGTTATGGACGGAATGATCGGCGGCATACTTGAATCCATGGTAAAAAATTACACAAAAAATGAGACCGGCCATATCCGCATTACAACAAAAGCATTTGATCAAAGGAGTCGTTTCAACCCGGTTACAGATAATATAATCGATGCAGGTACTGTTATTGAAAATATCAATAGAAATTCATCGATTTCACCTGAAATTGACATAATTACAGAACGGATTGTTTTTAGTGTACTTTTAAATAATCATAATAAAAACAGGACAGCGTTTGGAATTGCCGGAGATCCCAAGATTGAAAAAAAACTCCTTCTGCTTCAGAAATCCATTGTTTCCGGTACCTATCTCTCATCCCGAAATGAATTGATTATGGGAGAGAAACTGGCAGCTGAGCTCGATTACGGCATTGGTGATACCGTTAAAGTTATGACCAGCGGTGCTGATTATGCATTACATTTAAAAAAGTTCATAATTTCCGGCTTGTTCCGGACCGGCCTTCTGACTCTGGATGAGGGTATGTTTCAGATATCCTCTGATGATGCAAAAGAGCTGTTGAATATTACAAATGCTACTCAGCAAATCATAATTATGCTTAAAAATTATACAAAAGCTGATGAAATGGGCAATCTGATAACAAAACATATTAATGACACATCACTTGTTGTAAAGCCCTGGACAAAAATAGGAGATTACTATATGATGATGAAAATGGCATCTAACACCTATAACGTTTTGTATATAATTATTGCTCTTCTGGGTGCGTTTATCATTGGTAATATAATGATGATGGTTGTTCTTGAACGACGAAAGGAAACCGGAATCTTAAAATCGATGGGATTTACTCAAAAAGAAACTCTCACACTATTTATACTGGAGGGTTTGATTCTTGGGTTCATTGGGAGCGTTACAGGTGCTCTTACGGGCACAATTGTTAATATTTTCCTCCTCATTTACGGTGTTGATTTCACCTCCATGACAGCCTCCTTTGGTTTTCCAATTGACAATGTTATTCATTTTTCGGTTAAGCCATACGGGATCCTCCTGGCCATCCTGCTTGGTACTTCTCTTTCAGCTCTGATCGCTTTTTTCCCTTCATGGAAAGCATCCAGAATGAACGCAATAGATCTGATTAAAAGCGCATGAAAGGATTAAATATGAATATATCATTACTGTACACCCTGTTTTTTATCTGTATAATGGCTCTATACCCCGTAGAGGCACAAATTACCGGTGAAGAGATTCTGAAGAAAATGGATTTTAACCGCGTTTACCAGTCGCTTATATACTCAGGAACAATGAAAATCCAGATTGGAAACCAGATCAGAACCAAGAATATGCAGGTTAGAGCTGTTAACAACAATGGAAAAAAAGCAGTTGTCCAGTATACCAACCCGGAAGACCAGGGTACTAAATGTTATCTCCCACACTTGCATCATATCTTCTTAGAATTTTTCTTACATTATTATAGTGCACAAAAATCGACTATGCAGCCTTA
>JAFGIN010000148.1 GCA_016929595.1 Chitinispirillaceae bacterium | reverse complement strand
TTTTAGGTGCACTAGAATATAACAATTTTTGAGGTAAGTTGGGCCATATTTTTTATTTTTTATACCTTTAACCGGACACTAGTGAAGCATTCTCAATAATGAAAGCTGGCGCAGGATAGCAGAGGTTATTGATAGTTCTTTCGCGGGAACGGATGCGCCGGTTACTGATGAGCTGTCGGTGGTCATTGGAGGGAGACAGTCCGATATTATTCTATCGGTCAATCCCCTGCGTTCAGCGAATAAACATACAGGTCGGCTGATTCTGTTGTTCGATGTCACCGATCTGGCCCAGTCAAAGCGGGTCGTTGCCTGGGCATCGATGGCCCAGAAACTGGCCCATGAGATAAAGACGCCTCTTTCCACGGTAATGCTCTCAACCCAGCATTTGCAGATGGAGTGTGAAGAGAACGTGGACACGCACTCAAGGCTGAACAAATACATACAGCGGATCTATACGCAGGTGGCTCGTCTGCAGAAACTGACAGATTCATTCCTTAAGTTTTCCCGTATCGAAGCCCCTCGCTGTGAGCCGCTGGATATAAACAAATTACTGCAGGACTGGCTGAAAGAGAACACTTTCAAGCTCGGATCAGCAGTACATGTTGAGCTGCAGCTCAGTGACGACCTTCCTGCTGTCTCCGGTGATCTGCAGCAGCTGAATATCGTGATTCAGAATCTTATCGAGAACAGTCTCAAAGCCATGGACGGCAAGGGAGTGCTGACCATCGCCACGAGGCTGGTACAATCATTGCATAGAGAAAGCAGCGATAGGCCTGCGAGCGGTGTGCAGGTTGAGATATCCGATACCGGAAAAGGCATGTCCCCGGAAGAGCTGGAGAAGCTTTTCATGCCCTTTTTCTCCCGTGCTCCGGGGGGGACAGGTCTTGGCCTCGTAATCACGAAAAAGATCATCGATGACCATAAAGGGCTCATTTCGGTAGAAAGTGAGCAGGGAATAGGAACGCGGGTGACCGTCACTATCCCTGCCTGAAATACGGGTCGCTATGAATTGTGAGCAGAACATTCTCATTGTTGATGATGACAGGGAACTTGGTGAGACTATCCAGGACCTTTTGTCAACAAAAGGATACAAAACTACCTGGGTGGGCAACGGCGGTGATGCGGTGAATTCGATGCAGAAACAGCATTTCTGTATGGTGCTGCTAGATCTCCTGCTGCCCGATACAGACGGGATCCAGGTATTGCAGCGAGTGCTTCAAATTGATCCGGCAGCAGTAGTGATTATGATGTCGGGTCACGGTACTATAGAGAATGCGGTAAAGGCAACGCACTCAGGCGCCTACGACTGGCTGGAAAAACCTCTGGAAAAAGAACGGCTTTTTCTTGCGGTACGCAATGGTCTGGATAAATGCCGGCTGGTACAGGATAAGGAGCGATTTCTCTCTGAAATTAAAGAACAGTACCGCATGGTAAGTGTCAGTAAGCCGATGCAGCAGGTATTCAATCTTATCGACAAAGTAGCCGGTCAAAATACATCGGTTTTGATTACGGGTGAAAGCGGAACAGGCAAGGAACTCGTTGCCGGCGCTATTCATCTCAACAGCTCCAGAGCGGCCGGGCCGTTTGTCCGGGTTAATTGCGCAGCAGTGCCGGAAACGCTTATCGAGAGCGAACTGTTCGGGCATACAAGAGGCGCGTTCACCGGAGCGCATACAGATAAACAGGGAAAGTTCCAGGCGGCGGACGGAGGCACGCTTTTTCTTGATGAGATCGGAGATCTGTCTCAATCGGCGCAGGCCAAGATACTGCGGGCGATCGAGAGCGGTGAGGTGGAGCGGGTAGGCGATGCCGGCCTCCATAAAGTCAATGTACGGCTCATCACTGCCACAAATAAAGACCTCAGGAAACTCATTGCAGCGGGGGCATTCAGGGAGGATCTGTTTCATCGGATCAATGTTGTTGAGATTCATATTCCTTCACTGAAAGAGCGGATGGATGATATCGTCCCTTTGGCGCAGCATTATCTGGAACAGTACTGCGAGGAAAACAATATACAGCTCAAAACGCTGGAACCTGCGGCTGAGGCGGTGTTAATGGCCCATGACTGGCCCGGGAACGTACGCGAATTGAGGAATGTGGCTGAGAAAATCGCGATTCTGGTCGAGAGTGCGGATGTGACGGCACAGCAGGTAGCGGCGGTGATGGAGATTCCGCAGAAAGACGGCATGGCAGATGGTGGGCGTACACTCGCTCAGGCACGGCAGGCTTTTGATAAGAGCTTCATCACAAAAACACTGGAGATGAACGACTGGAATGTATCCCGTGCTGCTCGTGTGCTGGATGTTCACCGGTCATCCTTGTACGATAAAATGAAGCAGCTTGGTATTGAAGAAGTGTCGGGTAGTAGGGACACATAAATAGCGGGTGTGTCGGGAAATAGCGACAGTTATAAGAAAGTGACGTGTGTGTTTGCCTCGAATCTGGATGGGTTCGAGGTTTTTTTTGTGGTATGGGGGTTGCGTATATATTTTAGTCCAATCCCTTAATTCATTCAATTATATCTGAGGATAATATGAGGAAACTGATAATACCAATATTTATGATTATTGTTGTTTTTATGACCAGAAGTATTTTTGCTCAGGCTGAAGAAGTTGGGGATAGAAATTCTACTATTGTTGAAGCAGATGGCTATGCGTTTCTTTCTGGAGACAAGACAATCAATGAATTGCGGGAGGAGGCACTCCAAAACGCCAAGAGAAGTGCATTGGAAATGGGAGAGACTCATGTACGAAGTTATACCAAGGTAGAGAATTTTCAATTGGAGTATGATATTGTCGTAAGTGAGGCTGAGGGTAAAGTTCAAATCTTAGAACAAAAAGACCATGGCGTAACTGCTGACCAGAGATACCATGTATGGATTAAAGCGGAAGTTACTTTTATTTTAAGAAGTGCAAGTGACCGGGATAAATCTAATATCATTAATCATTCTTATTTGCCCCTGCATGTTATTTTGAAAACAGACAAGAAAGAATATTGCGATAGAGATCAGATACAGATTTCAATTGTTGGAAATAAAGATTTTTATGCCAGGATTGTATATGAAACAGCTGTTGGTGAGCTATTACAACTGTTCCCAAATCAGCATCGGCAGGATGCTCTGATAAAGGGTGGCCAGAAAGTAAATATACCGGATGATACCGACACATTTGTTTTAGAAGCCATAGGACCGCCATATGGCAAGGAAAAAATAATATTATATGCATCAACAGCTGATTTAGGAGATGTTGATCTTGACGAATATGGAAGCGATTTCTTCAAGATTAAAGAAGACGTCACAACCGTTTCAAAACTGACTCGTGGAATTAAAATTGTTGAAGAAAAAAAGAGTGAGCAATTTCAAGGGGAAGAGTTTTTTCAGACTGAGTGTGACATCACTGTCCGTTCAAAATGAATGGATCTCTTGATTTGGAGGAGAAATGAAGTTCTTTGTATCAATTTTGTTGCTAGTTTTACATATGTTTTTTACAGCGCATCCTGCTTTTTCTCAGGTTGGCCGAGGCATTCGAATAAAGGATCTAACTGGAAAGACAGTTACATCCTACAGAAACAGTTATGCTCTAGTTGTTGGTGCGAGCAATTATGTGAATGGATGGTCTAATATTGCTGGTGCTGTTCAGGATGCGATGAAAGTTAAACAGAGCCTGGAAAAACATGGTTTCAATGTTACTATTGTTGAAAATCCGACAAAAGAGACATTAAGACAGGCTTTAGAGACATTTGTAATGAATTATGGGATATTCAAAGATAATCGTCTTGTTTTTTATTTTGCAGGTCATGGTCACTCTTTATCGATGGCTACTGGTGTGCGAATGGGTTATATCGTCCCAATAGATGCACCTTTACCAAATATAGACAGAGGTGGTTTTATTCAAAAAGCAATCAGCATGGAATTTTTCGGGACTCAGGCCAAACAGATCGATGCCAATCATGTGCTTTATATTTTTGACAGTTGTTTTTCAGGCGCCATTTTTTCCATGAGCAGAGCTATGCCAGCTGCTATTACTGAAAAAATAGCAAATCCAGTGCGCCAGTTTATAACAGCTGGTAGGGCTGATGAAGAGGTCCCTGATGTGAGTGTGTTTACTGATCAATTGGTGAAAGCTTTAGATGGTGAAGGTGATATCATTAAAGATGGTTATTTATCTGGAACTGAACTAGGCCAGTTTCTTCAGGAAAAAGTAGTCTTGTACTCAAACGGAACTCAGCATCCTCAATATGGTAAGATAAAAGATCCTAATCTAGATAAAGGCGATTTTGTATTTTTTTTATCGAAACCATCTGAGCCTTTAAAACAAAAAAATGATGCCCCTTTACCCCCAAAGAAAGAAGTAGCTGTATCACAACCTTCAACGATTATCGATAATGAAAAGCCGATTATTAGTGATATTACCACAGGAGACCCGAGAGAAAAAGAGCCCTTCATTATCAGCGTAGAGGTTACGGATAGTCAGTCAGGTGTAGACATTGTACGTCTTGCTTATCGATCAGAGTCCGCACAATGGTTGAAAGCAGATATGCGGTATGTTTCAGCCAATGTATATGAATATGAGATTCCTCAAGAACGCTTGAAGGCACCAGAATTGTATTATTATTTTGCAGCTGCGGACAAGGCGGGAAACAAGGTTGCACTGGCAGGCCCGCTCGGACAAGGTTTCAAACGAAATGTACTTAAAAAGGGCGGGAGTAAATTGTGGATGTGGATAGTGCCGCCTGTAGCGGCTTTAGCCTATTTTTTAATTCCACATCCTGAGGAAAAGGGTAAAATTAAATTTGTTATACCCGATCACTAGTGTCCGGTTAAAGTTTGAAAAAATGAGTACTGCGGGTCAGGCACTTTAACAGGAAGTTTATGTGTTACATTCAAGACAA